>JAETTM010000085.1 GCA_021769135.1 Lachnospiraceae bacterium
TTGGAAGCCACCCGTTCCCCCGTCAGGCGCTCTCTGATATCCCCATAAAAAATGTATCTTTTTCCCCCGTTTTTTTTCCCTTCCCCGGTTCCCTCTTTTTCCTCATCTTCTATCCGTTCCTTCACCCGTTTTAATACCTCTTTATCATAAAAAAAATCCCCGCAGTTGAGAAAATAAACATACTCTCCCCTGACATGGCACAAGGCCTGGTTCATCCCGTCATAAATGCCCCTGTCCTTCTCCCTGAAAACCCGTATCCTCCCATCCTCCGGCAGCCCATTCAGGCAGCCATCCGTGGATATCCCGTCCTTCACAATAATCTCATAATCCCCGCAGGACTGCATCAAAATACTTTCCACCGTCCTCTTTAATCTATCCCCCGCATTCAGGCAGACCACTATAATGCTGAACCTTATCATTTTTTACTCCATTTCTGCGCTGTTTTTGCGCATCCCGGCGCATACATCCAACCATCAATTCACATCCGACAAAATAGGCACCATATCGTGGAACATAAATGTCTGATAGGGCAGCACCCGTATCCCGTCATTGTCCGCCCGCAGCAGATAAAGCGCGAAATATCCGGCCGCCGCCAGCCCGATTATAATGCTCCAGATACGTTTCTGCCGTTTGTCCTCTATTTTCCCCAGTATCGCCGGAATAAACATAATCTGCGTTACATTCAGGTAATATCCAATCCGTGTAATAATGGGCAGAAAGGAGCAGCAGGTATACAGCACCAATGCCCCTAAATTGCAGTAAAAATAAAACCTATTCCTCCGGCTGCCTTCCACTGCCTGCCTATAATAAAGCAAAGCGAATACGAGGACTCCCATACACCTTAAAATATTGAACCAGCTGATTCCTCCCTCCAAATATTCCGTATCCTCATAGGAGGGGTATAGAAATACCACCGCTTTCAAATAAAAATCCTGAAAAAAGAAAAAGGTGGTACAAAACAATGCCATAAGCGCCATCTGCCATTTTTTCCAGGGCAGCGCGGCGAGGAAATACAGCGGAATCGCCACCAGCATGGATTTATGGAAGGCGGAGCCCAGCAAAACCAATAGGATAAATTTCACCCATTCCCTCTTCAGCACATATTTTACGGAATACAGCGCCATAGCCAGCGCCAAATAGTATCTCACAGTATTGAAAGTAGAAAAATAAAACCCAAAGGCCATAAAAAGAAAGAAGCTCCACCCGAAACTATCGCTTTGCTCGTACATGGATTTCAAAAAAAGCCAAATTGTAAAGAATGCGAATACGGCAAAAACAAGCAGAAAGTCCTCCGCCCCCGCCAGTTCATACAATACCGTAACCAGCAAATTAAATCCCGCTTCCGTAGGAACATATTCATAGGCGTCGCAGGCAATCAGATGCATGAATTCCACATATTTCGCATAATCATTCCCCACATTCAAACGGCATGCGGACACCCCGAAAAGAATGATAAAAATAGAAAGCAGGCACAGCCCGTTACAAGCCTGCTGCCTGCTTATCTCCGCCCTTTTGTACTCCTTTCCCGTCTGCATCGGCGCCGTTTTCACCAGCATTGCCAATGCTGCCGTTCCCGCCGCTATCATCAAATATAAAAACATATATAATTCCTCATTTCCCCTTGCCTTCTTCAATGCCTTCCTTCATCAGCCCATACGCTTTCTTCCATCCTATCTCCCGGCACATCTCTTCCCGGTGCGCCAACAGGAACCGGAGCGAAAAGGGCACTGCCATCTTGCCGTACAGGAAATGGTACAACACGCCCCTATCCCTGAAAAATTTATCGTTATAACCGTGGAACCAAGTGGATTCCCTCTCTTTTTCCTCCCCAATCACCTCTGTGGATGCGAAAATCTTCAACCCCTTTTTCAGGCAATCCCTCAAAAACAGGCTGTCTTCCCCATTACTGTACTTAGCGCCTCCGCCGAAAAGCAAAGAGAAGCCCACGTTCGCCCGATGCAGGGAATCCGTCCTGGCAGCAATGCTGTAAGCCGGATATCTGCCATAATTATACCAGCGTATCCTCTTTTCCCCTTCATTCCAATAAGTCCTTCTCGAAGGGGCCACCTTAACGTTGAAAAGTATCATATCCGCTTCTTTATTATTATCAAAAGCCAATTCTATCTTTTTTTCGTAGCCGTCCTCATATACAATATCTTCATCCGCGAAAACGGAAATTTCAGCCTGGGCGCGCATCAAGGCGCTGTTGCGGGAAAGCCCTACCCCCCGCTCCTTAAAGCTGTAGCAGCGAACGGTATGGGAACAATGATTATATTCCTCATAGCTATTTTCCCCGCATTGGTTTATAACCACCGCATCCGTCCTTATATTCATCCGCTCCGCCAGCGTCCGCACATCCTGATTGACCGCAGATACCAACATTTGTATCTTCATGCCAGCTTCCACCCTTCCCGTACGATATTATATCATTTTTCAAACATCAGCCCTATGCAATATCTCATAAATTTTATCGGGGGTCATAATTCGGGGCTTCCTTTTGGGCTGCGAGACAGATTTTTTCTACCAATTTTAAGCTTTCTTCCGCTTCGTCAGCTATTTGTTCCAATGATTTCCCTTTAGCAAGTTTTTTGACACTATTTTGATGAGCCGTTTCTCATCCCCTTCTGCTATGCCTTCCTCATACCCCGCTTCACGTATATATGCCTTTTCCTCCCATAGCTGCATATATTTCACCCCATTTTTTCCGACATCTTAATTCGCTTTACTTGCTCGTGAATCCGTTTGATTCTATGGCTTCCCGATTTTTCCGCCTCCGGCTCGTCCAACAGCAGAATGTCCTCCCCCAGTAGGATGCTCACCGCCGCCTGGTAAGATTCCCTGTCCTCCATCACCTCGTCAAACAGTAACCGGTTTATCAGGTTCAGGTCCTTCAATTTCGTTGCTGCGTTTTTGTCCATACATTTCCTCCTTCTTGCAGGAAAGTACAGATACAAAACGCTGGTGTAGTTCCAAGTGCCGATGCAGTACCAAATGCTGCCATGGTGCACAGCCGTTCTCCTTCTTTTCCTGCCTTATCAATTTTTGTCTATGGGTTTTTCAAAAGCAGGATTTCAAGAATATGAGAACAGAATGTCCTGACAGATACAGATACGCTGTACACGATAAGTTTTCACCTAAAGAAATCATATGCTTTCCTAGAAGTATAGCATATGCCATCAATCCCTGTCAAGAAATTGTATTTGTTGAATACATGTTTTGTGCAACAGCCATCAGACCTGTCTAAGCGGACGCTATGAAACATCGCTCCCTATCTTCTCCCGATAAGCCGAAGGAGAAATCCCCTTACTTTTCTTAAAACTGGTAGAAAAATAATACTGATTTGCATACCCGCATTTTTCACTGATTTCCCGAAGGGAAAGAGTAGAATTTTCCAAATACTGGCAAGCCGCCTCAATCCGCATGGAGGTGATTGTATCGCTGATGCTGACTTCCATATTTTTTTTAAAAAGCGCGCTCAAATACGCCGGACTCACGTTGGCAAACCGTGCGATATCATGGAGGCAAAGCTCATTGTTCTGATAATTTTCCCGGATATAACCGAGCACCTGCTCACACAGCTGATTGTGGTAGGTTTTCAAGGAAATATCCAGCTTCTGACAGGCAAGAGTACAGATTTCTGACAGCCAGGAGAAAAATTCTTCATTGGTATTAAAGGAATATAGCCGGGAATAAGTCTGGGCAATTTTTTCCTCCAAATCCTTTGTTTCGATATCCAGTTCATATAAAAATTTGTAAAGCCTTCCCAGCAAGTTGTAAGTACGGACAAAAACAAAATCCTTCGCCTGATATTTGTCTAAAAAATCTGCAGAAAAATCCTTAATCCAAAGTTCCATAGCCTGATAATCCTTCTGACAAATCAAGCGGATCAGTTCTTCTTCCCGTGAATCAGAAAAGGGTTCAAGGGAAAGGTTTTTACCGAAGGCCTCCCTGGTATCAAATATATTTTTCTGTGGAAAGAAAAAGCGGTATTCTAGGGCATGCTTTGCGCTTTCATAGGATAAATGCACATTCCATAGGTCAGAGACAATGTTGCCAATTCCAATATTTAAGGAAATGTCAGAGTCCTGGTACTTTGCAATAAGATCTGAAGCAATCTTATGAACTGTCTGCAAAAAATGGTTCTCGTTTGAGCTGTTCTGTCCAAGAATCAGTTCCAGAAAATCAAACCGCTTAATGAGATAAAAGCTGTCAAATATCTTACAAAAATCTCGAATCGTATCATGAACTTGATATAAGAGCATTTCGTATTGAGCTACCCCCAACTGATTTTTCAGTTCGGAGGCATTTTCGATATTAAAAACGGTTACATTAAAAAAGCGGTACTGCAAATCCAAATTCAGATATTGCATATGTGAGGTTAAATGATAAGCCGCTTCCTTACCAGAATAGTTTAAAAGGTCGAGAAAGAATTTTTCAATCATGGCAGGACGGCTGAGCTCCAACAGCTTCATGTTTTTCTGTTCCCGGTCAATCAGCTCACAGGCTCCTTTTATTTTCTCGGTTAAATAGGAGTAATCGATTGGTTTTTCAATATAGTCATATACGCCTATGCGAATAGCATTTTGGGCATATTCAAATTTATCATAAGCGGATATCAACAGGATTTTCACAAAAGGGTTGCGTGAAATCGCAAGCTTACTCATAGAAATTCCATCTAAGTCAGGCATCTCGATATCGGAGATTATAATATCCACGGAATCTTCCTGCAAAGCTTTAAGAGCGGAAAGACCGTTATATTTTATATGAGCAACCTGCGCATCAAGGGATATCCAGTCAATATTTTTGTTGATTCCCTCCACAGATAATGCATTGTCATCCACCAACATAATTTTTTTCATATCAATCTTCCTCTCCTTCCATTTGAGAAAATTCTATGGTGATACAGGTACCTTCACAGGGGATGCTTTCAATTTCGATATGTCCACTGCCGTAATACTCGCTGGAAATACGGGCATTTACATTGCAGACACCAAAATGCTTTTCATAATTCACAGACTGGCTCTTAAGGCTTTGCCGCAGCTCTGCCAACTTTTCCGGAGAAATACCGGTGCCATTATCCCTGATTTTTATAATGACGGTGTCATCCCCATAAACAGCAGAAATTTGAATCTTGATATTCGGTGTATGAGCGGAAATGCCGTGAAGAATACAATTTTCCAAAAAAGGCTGCAAGGTAAATCTGCAAATCAGAAAGTTTTCTATCCCGCTTTCTAAATCAATTTCCCAATCTAAATTGTTATTGTGACAAAGTTTTTCCATATTCAGATAAAGAGCGGCAATTTCAAGTTCATCCCTAAGAAGAATTAATTCATTAGACTTATGTAATGTCAGGCGGTAAAAACGGGTTAAGTCCGTAATCATCTGATCTGCCACATCCAGCCTTCCCAAGGATTGGCAGGTTTTGATGGAGCCCAGAATATTATACAGAAAATGTGGGTTAATCTGGGATTGAAGAAGCTGATATTTTAACCGCTCCTCCTTAAGGGAGAGTTCCAGAATAGATTTTAAATTATTCTGGATAGCGGCCTGCATCTGTTCAAAGGTAAGTCCAAGCATGTCAATTTCATCATACAGGGACGGGTCATCAGGCTTGGGAACAATTAAAGGCTTATAAAAGGGAAGGTTTGGATTTAACCGAAAGGTTTCCATAGCGCCTGCCAGGGTATGGATGCGGCCGGAAAGATTTCGGGAAATCAGCAGGATGACCAAAACTGTTGCAGACAGGGCAATGATGAGCGTAATCATAATAGCACGAAGCAGAACCTCCGTACTGCTTGTAATATAGCTTTTGGGAATATCGGTAATTTGATACCAGCCATTGTCCAGCACGGATACATGGATGTAGGAATCCTCATAAAAAAAATAAGGGGATTGGCATGTTGCCAGCTTCTGCATAAAATCGGCGGAAAGCTGTTTGTGGTACAATTCCGGGTCAGATGCGGCGATAATGGTTCCGTCCGGCATGGCAAGATATCCAAAGGTATCCGTATTTGAAAAGGAGTTTACAAGCATGCTGGAAAATTCCGCCGTGTCCATCAGAATAAAGTAGGCATAATCCAGCCGGCCGCTGCCCTGGTTAAACAGTGCGCGGCAGCAGATGACAGAGTCGGTTTTTTTGTCTGCTGAAAGTAAAAAGGGGGTTTTAATTTGAGGCCTATATAGCCACAGGGAGGATGCGCCAAGGGTCTGCAAATCCTTAGGAAATACGGATAGTAAAGGCTCCAATTGGCTTAAAGGATAAAAATATAGCCCCTCATTGCTCCCGAACTGCCCATCTTTTAAAAATACACAGATTTGGTAGAAATCAAAAGTGGATAAATACAGAGAGATATCGTTTCGAAGCAGCGTAATCGTATCCAGATAAGCAGAAAGCTCCTGCTCATTGGCGCTTACTAATGTATACATATTATATTGCAGGGCATCCGCTACATTTTCCGCCTGTCTGATTCTTGCAGAGAGCTGTACGTAAAGCTGGTCCCCTGCAAGGATAGAGGCATCCATCGTCTTGTTCCAGGCGATGGAGCGGGTAACCGAGTATGAAACATAGCTGATTACACCAAAGGGGATTAGAGTGCATAATAAAAATGCTGCCAGCAGCTTTATCTGGAAACGCGAAAACAGTCTGTGGAATTGGCGAATTATTTTTTTCATTATTACTCCCTCTTATATAAAATGAAATTCGTTTTTTAAAATTACTGTATCCCTATATATTATAAAAAGGGGCCAGATCAAATTCAACCGATAAAAAAATAATATAAATGAATCAAAAGAAATTGTATTTTTATTGCCCTTCCTTTTTGTTACCCTTGATTTGTAAACAAACAGGCGGCTTGCCGCCCAATAAGAAGGAACAGGAGGAAAAACAATGAAAAAGAAACTTGTAAGTGTTTTATTGACAGCGGCTCTTATGTGCAGCGTACTGGCAGGTTGTGGAAATTCAAACAGCAATTCAGGAAGCAGCACAGCTGCGGCAGATACTGGCAGCGCTAAGGAAGCGGGCAGCGATACGGCCACGGCAGACGATGCAGCGCCAGCTGAAGCAGAGGTCGAAAGCGCTTCGGCAGATACCGGAAGC
This sequence comes from Lachnospiraceae bacterium, assembly GCA_021769135.1. Taxonomy (GTDB): domain Bacteria; phylum Bacillota; class Clostridia; order Lachnospirales; family Lachnospiraceae; genus Kineothrix. The sequence continues at coordinate 7,097 of JAETTM010000085.1, forward strand.
GGGGATGGAAAATATGATTTAACCTTATATACCATCAACTCCACAGATGAAGATTTTAATGACTGGCTGGCCAATGTGGAGGGCGCAACAGGGTTAAAAATCAACGTGATTGCAGCGCCTACCGATTCTGACACAAGGCAGCAGAAAATCACAACCATTCTTTCTACAGGCGATTCCAGTGTAGATATTCTGGAAATCAATGATGAAATGAGCGCATCCTTTAAAAATTCCGGATGGCTGGAAGGACTTAACGATACAGTTATGACAGAGGATATCCGCGGCGAATTTCCTCAGGGCTATATGGCAGATATGATTACGGACAGAAACGGACAGATTGTCGGTGTTCCTGGATATTCAGGATATCTGGCATTTTGGGTAAACCAGGAAATCATGGATGAGGTGGGAATCACTTCCATTGATACCAAAGAAGACTTCGTGAAATATTTGGAAGCAGCTTCAGGAGATGGCAGATACGGCTACGGCGGTTCATGGGAAAAGACTTACGTATTTAATGAAATTGCCCAGTTTGTAAATATGTTCGGCGGCGATTACCTTGATTGGACAAACCCCGCTAACAAAGAAGCAATGGAATTTTTCCATGAAATGGTAGAAAAAGGCTACACACCAATTGATCAGATTGCTGATAAGTATGAGCAGATGAACCCTAAATTCAATGATGGAAAATATGGCAGCCTGTTTATGTGGGGATTAGGAACAGATTATGACAAGGCAGGTATGCTTGGAGCCGATAAAATACATATGGCAATGGTTCCTCAGTTCTCTGACCAGAGATATATCTTTACAGACTCATGGAGCTATGTATTGAATGCAGCTTCCGAAAACAAAGATGCAGCAATTAAATTCCTGCAGTATATGGCAAGCGAAGAAGGAATGAAAGCAAACTATGAAGCTTTTGACAGATATCCGGCAAGAAAAGACGTGGCAGAAAAGGTTGTTCCCGATACGGATCCTACAAAAGAAATGTATTCCAGATATGCAAATGAGTGTGTGGTAAAAGGACGTCCGATGTTACCTCAGACCATGGAATTTATTTCTGCTATGGGTACAATCTTCCAGTCATACATGAAGGACGAAATAACAGTTGATGATTTCTGCGCTAAAGCACAGGAATATGTGGAAACATATAACAAATAGGGAGCCGAAAGCCATAACAGGAAAAGGCTGGGTGAAGGAAACAGACAATGCGGGGGGCAGGGTATATACGTTTGTTCCCGCATTTGTCTGATTTAAAATGATTTTAAAGCACACAAAGAGATTCCGAGAAGTTATATATAAATAAAGGAGGAGGATTGCATGATCAGCAAAAAGTCGCTCCAGTGGATTGCATGGGTATTGATATTGCCGGTGCTGCTCCTAAGAGGATTTACCACAATCTATCCTATTTTAAAAACAGTGTTTAACAGTTTTTATGATATAAGGATTTTAAGTGGAATAAATGAATTCGCCGGCTTATCTAACTATGTTAATGTATTTAAGGATCAGAAGGTAATTACTACACTAAAATTTACCGGAATTTTCGTGGTGGTTTCCATGTTCTTTCACGTAATTCTGGGAGTTGGTCTGGCACTAATTTTAAATATGAAATTTATAGGGCGCCGTTTTTTGCGCACCATAGTATTGATTCCATGGGCAATGCCTGCTGTTGTAATCGGTATGGCTGGAAAATGGGCATTTAATAACGATTATGGGCTCATTAATGATTTTGTGCGCCGGTTTGTTCCGGATTTTCAGCTTAACTGGCTGATTAATACAGGATCGGCAAGAGCAGCAGTTATTGCGCTGGATTTATGGAAGGACCTCCCTTTCTTTGCCATTTTAGTTTTATCAGGCCTTCAGTTTATTTCCAGCGATATATATGAAGCGGCCAAGGTGGACGGGGCAAATGGCCTGAAATCCTTTATGCATATAACACTGCCGCTGATTATGAGAAATGTACTCACATTATGTATTCCGTTTACTCTTTGGCGTCTGACAGGCTTTGATTTGGTTTATTCTATGACATCCGGAGGACCCGGAGAAGATACCTCCCTGATTGCATACCGAATTACAATGGAGGCGTTCACAAACCTGAATGTAGGCTATGCGGCTGCGCTGGCAGTACTTCTTTTCCTTGTCATGGCCGTATTTTCCTGGTTTAATATGCGGTTTATGAGCAGGTTTGGAGATTAATGCATTTTCCACGTGCTGCCTGAAGGGCGCGTGGAGAAGCAAAATAGTGAACGGCATAAAGGTTGGTTATTGGAAGCATGGAGGTATAGAAATGAAGAAAAATAGTGATGTAAAATATAAGATGTACAGATGGATGGTTGGAATTGGCAGATGGGTTTTGTTTGCGCTGGTTGCGTTTGTCATTCTATTTCCGGTTTACTGGATTTTTATTTCATCCATTACACCGCCCGGTGAACTCTTTAAAACGCCGATTGATTATATCCCAGATCATCCGACACTGGACAGCTATACATTTTTGATTGAAAACGTAGGACTTTTATCTAAAATTGGCAACACAGTTTTGATTATAGGTGTTACATTATTTGTAGGGACAACTATTTGCGTGATGGGGGCTTATGCATTTGCAAGATTTAAGTCTAATGCGGTCAGTCTGGCATTTGGATTTATTGTTGCAACAATGCTGATTCCTGAAGTGGTTACAGCAAGGCCTTTATATGAATTTATGCAGAAAGTGAAGCTGTTTGACACATATCCTGGATTAATCATTCTTTATATCAGCTCTATTATTCCTTTTACAGTACTTATTCTAAGGAATTTTGTAGGGGAGATTCCGGTTTCTTTGGAGGAAGCAGCTTCCATTGATGGCGCAAACTTTGTGCAGAGATTATTTTTGGTAGTGCTGCCGCTTATGAAACCGGCAATTGCAACAGTATGTATTATCAATTTTATCAACTGCTTAAACAACTTTTTTACACCTTTATATTATTCTAACGGAATTCAGGTGCTGAGCGTTGCGATTGTGCAGCTTCCTCTGCGCGATAATATGTATGGCGTTCCGTGGGATTTAGTAAGCGCTATGGGTTGGATTATTTTACTGCCTATTATTGTATTTGTAGCAGTGTTTGAAAAACAGATTATGGATGGTATTATGGCTGGCGGTGTGAAAGCATAAAAAACCGCCGCAAAAGTGATGCGGCTTTCATAAACCATTAGAAAGAATGGAGGGCTTTTATGTATCAGAGTTTTATAGGCGGCCTGGGGGCGCTCCCCCTGGCAAGGCATGGGAAAAGCAGATCAATTAATTGCGAAAATCCGTATGGGGAAAAAGGAAAGGGCGGCATGGCGGAAAGCAAGCTTGGCCCTTCTAGGAAAGGGGCCCCTTGTATTCGGGGGCTGGCACCGGGAAGTGTGACAACTCTGGCGGAGATAGAAGGTTCTGGCATTATCCAGCATATTTGGATGACGGTAACAGATCGTACGGAGAGGGATTATTATGTGCTGCGGGATTTGGTGCTTCGCATGTACTGGGATGATGAGGCAACACCCTCAGTGGAAACTCCGTTAGGCGATTTTTTCTGCTGTGGCTTCGGGAGAGGCTGTATGATAAATTCTATGCCAATCGTGGTAAATCCCACCCGTGGGATGAACTGTTATTTCCCTATGCCTTTTCAAAAGAAAGCAAAAATCACGCTGGAAAATCAGCATGAAGCGGAGGTGCCTGCATTTTTCTATCAGGTGGATTACCTTTTAACCGACGAGCTGCCGGAGGATATTGGCTATTTTCATGCACAGTGGAAACGGGAGCTCCTTACGCAGAAGCAAAAGGACTACACGATTTTGGACCAGGTAAAAGGGAAAGGCCATTATGTAGGAACCTATATGGCACTAACCGCTCTGGAGCGTTACTGGTGGGGAGAGGGGGAAATCAAATTTTATCTGGATGGAGATGATAAATACCCTACCATATGCGGAACGGGAACGGAGGATTACTTCGGAGGAGCATGGAGCTTTGCAAACCAGCGCGACGGCAGGACAATGGAAAATACCTATTGCACACCTTTTATGGGATACCCTTATTATTCCCACCATGACACAAGCGTGCATAATTTTTACCACAATGACGATACCCTTCCTCAGAGAGGATTTTACCGCTGGCATATTATGGATCCGATACTTTTTGAGGAGGATTTAAGGGTGACCATCCAGCAGATTGGCACCTGCCATAAAGGAAATTTTGAGCGCCAGGATGATGTCGCGTCTGTGGCATACTGGTATCAGGCGGAGCCTCACAATTCCTTTGCGCCGCTTATGAAGAAGGAAGACAGATGGCCCCGATAGAGTATATTTGAAAATGGCGGTTTAACAATTCGCATCATCAGTATTGGGGGTAAATTATGAAAAAGGATGCTGATATTTATAGAAAGATGCGTTGTATATTAGGGGTGTGTGCTGCAGTAGTGCTGGCAGGCCTGGGCGGCTGTGGCAAAAGCGGAGGTGAATTGCAAGAAGTGGAAATCCCCGAGGAAGATAAGTGGGAAGATGAAATCACAATCATGCACGTAGACGCAGAGGATCAGAATTTTTTGGCTTATATTGATGCGGTTGAAAAAGAGCTTAAAATGAAAATAAATGTGTTGTCTTATCCTGTGAATGCTGATTCACGCCATGGTAAGGTATCTTCCCTCTTAGCAGCCGGAGATGCTTCGGTAGATATTTTTGCAGTAAATGACGAAATGATTAATGCTTTTAAGCATAAAGGATACCTGGAACCTTTGCAGAACGATGTCATGGATGCTGAAACAGCTCAGGTTTTTGAGCCTGAATATTTAGAAAAAACTGTTATGGTCGGGGAACAGATTTATTCGGCCCCATACATGCTGGATGTGCTCGCCCTTTGGATTAATGAGGAATGGCTGCAGGAGGCCGGACTTACAGGGATAGAGACCAAAGAAGATTTTTACCGGTTTATTACCCATGATTGGGGAGCGGGGCGTTACGCTTATGGAGGCGCCTGGGAGAAAACCTATTTATACAATGAATTGGGAGAGTTTATTAATCTTTTTGGCGGAAATTACTTTGACTGGGAGAATGAAAAGACCAGGGAGGCAGTTAAATTTTTCAAAGAATGTATTGATAAAGGCTATACGTCAAAAGACCAGATGATAGACCAGTATGACCAGATGAACCAGAAGTTTATAGATGGAAAATATGGTATGGTCTGCATGTATAGCGGCGGTGTAAAAACTTATGTCAATGCAGGGATGTATGGAGAGGATAAGATTCATATGACGCCGCTGCCCAATTTAGGAGGCAACCAAGTCACCTATATTGGAACCTGGCAATATGCACTTAATAAGGCATCTAAAAATAAAGAGGCGGCAAAGCGCTTTATAAGTTATGCTGTCAGTAAAGAAGGAAACAAGCTTTATGCAGAGATGGTGGACCGCATTCCTGCCAGAAGCGATTTGCTGAAGGAAGATTTGAATGTTACAGGATACAAGGAATTACAGCAGTTTTTACAATCCGTGGACGTACAGGTGAGGCCGATTCCGTCTAATTCCATGGATTATCTGAAAACGGTAGGCGAGCTGTTCCAAAAATATATGCTGGATGAACTTAATTTAGACAGCTATTGCGAGCAGATGCAGGAACTTGTGGATAAGAGCAGGTAACCGATTTAAAAGGCAGAATTATTTGAACTACAGAAATAAGGAAAAGGATTTTTGGTAGTGTAAAATAATTTGTGTCTTTGGAAAAAAATACCTCTTTTTTGGTAAGAATCAAGATATGACAATTCTTATCGAAAAGGAGGATTTTTATGCCAGCAACAAAACAGCAAATACGACAGATTATTGCAGATAACAACCTAAACAGCGTGGCAGATGTCTACAGTCTGCTGAGGGACAGCTTCAAAGATATCCTTCAGGAGCTTATGGAGGCGGAACTGGATGCCTCCCTTGGCTATGAAAAGAACCAGAAGGGCGATGCCCCAACATCCAACAAGCGTAACGGACATTCTCCCAAAACCCTTAAAAGCCAGTATGGGGAATTCCAGATTGACGTCCCCAGAGACCGTGAGGGTGAATTTGAGCCAAAGCTCATCCCCAAATACCAAAGGGATATCTCCGGCATTGAAGAAAAAGTAATCTCCCTTTATGCAAGGGGCATGAGTACAAGGGATATCCATGACCAGATACAGGAGCTTTATGGGATGGAACTGTCTGCTGAGATGGTCAGTAAAATCACGGACAGGATACTCCCAGAGGTCAAAGAGTGGCAGTCACGGCCATTAAATCCTGTCTATCCCTTTGTTTTCATGGATTGTATCCATTATAAAGTCAGGGAAGACGGACGCATACTGAGCCGTGCCGCCTACATTGTGCTCGGGATCACCGCGGACGGCTATAAAGATATCCTGAGTATCACCGTAGGTGCCAATGAGACCAGCAAGTTCTGGCTGGGGATGTTAAATGACCTGAAAAACCGCGGCGTACAGGATGTGCTGTTCTTCTGTGTGGATGGGCTTGCAGGGTTTAAAGAAGCAATAAGTGCAGTCTATCCAGATGCACAGATCCAAAGGTGCGTCATCCACATGCTCCGCAATTCATTCAAATATGTCAATTACAGTGATTTGAAGAAATTTTCTTCTGATTTTAAGGCAGTATATAATGCCCCGAATGAAGCATCCGCACTGGCAGAGCTGGAAAAGATCAAAGAGAAATGGGGAAAGAAATATCCCTATGCAGTCAGTAACTGGGAAAACAACTGGGAGGATGTCAGCTCCTTCTTCCAGTTCTCTGATGATATCCGGCGCATCATGTATACCACAAATATCATAGAGGGCCTTAACCGCCAGTACAGGAAAGTGACCAAGGCAAAAAGTGTGTTC
>JAETTM010000008.1 GCA_021769135.1 Lachnospiraceae bacterium
TATTGGTTTGCTCACTCATAATATCAAAGACCAGGATACCGGTTCCGATGAGTCTTTATAAAAAAATCACCTATAATTTGGGGAGCATTTCCATGCTCCCCAAAAGATTACCGTTCAATTGATTGTTAATGCCTTTTCTACATCTTATTCCCCGGAGCCCTCTCCGTTCAGGATTTTCATAAATTCCTCGCCGGTAATCGTCTCCTTTTCGTACAGAAATCTGGCCAGTTCATCCAGTTTTTCCCGATTCTCCAACAGAATTGCCGCCGCTTTCTCATGCTGCTTTTTCACCAGTTCCACCACCTGGCGGTCAATCTCTGTCTGCGTTTCGGCAGAGCAGGACAAGGATGCATCGCCGCCCAGATATTGATTGTTCACTGTCTCTAAAGCGACCATATCGAAATCTCTGCTCATACCGTAGCGGGTAACCATGGCGCGCGCCAGTTTCGTGGCCTGCTCGATATCATTGGACGCTCCCGTGGAAATGGTGTTAAAAACAATTTCCTCGGCAGCACGCCCGCCGGTGTAGGTGGAAATCTTGTTTTCAATTTCCTCCTTGGTCATAAGATAATGGTTGCCCTCCTCTACCTGCATCGTATAGCCCAGCGCTCCGGAAGTGCGTGGAATAATGGTAATTTTCTGCACCGGAGCCGATTGTGTCTGCTTAGCCGCTACCAGGGCATGGCCGATTTCATGGTAGGCTACTGTCCATTTCTCTTTATCGGTGAGGATGGCATTTTTCTTCTGATACCCGGCGATGACTACCTCTATGCTTTCCTCCAAATCCGATTGAGTGGCATACTTCCGCCCGCTGCGCACTGCCCGCAGCGCCGCCTCGTTGACAATATTTGCCAGCTCCGCTCCGGAAGCTCCGGAAGCCATCCGCGCAATCTGCTGAAAATCCGCGTCCTCAGCAACCTTGATTTTCCTGGCGTGGACCTTTAGTATTTCTTCCCGTCCTTTCAAATCCGGCAATTCTACCGGCACCCGGCGGTCAAACCGCCCTGGGCGGGTCAAGGCAGGATCCAGAGATTCCGGACGGTTTGTCGCCGCAAGAATAATGACGCCCGTGTTGCCTTCGAATCCATCCATCTCCGTCAAAAGCTGATTCAGCGTCTGCTCCCGCTCATCGTTTCCCCCCATATTTCCTGAATTCCGTTTCTGGCCAATGGCGTCAATCTCGTCAATGAATACGATACAGGGAGACTTTTCCTTGGCCTGCCTAAAGAGGTCCCGTACTTTAGAGGCTCCCATGCCTACGAACATTTCAACAAACTCCGATCCGGACATGGAGAAAAAGGGCACATTGGCTTCGCCTGCCACAGCCTTGGCCAGCATGGTCTTTCCAGTGCCAGGAGGGCCTACCAGCAGAATTCCCTTGGGCATGGAAGCGCCAATCTCCCTGTATTTGCCCGGGTTATGGAGATAATCCACGATTTCGGTCAGATTCTCCTTGGCTTCGTCTTCCCCGGCCACATCGGAAAATTTAATTCCCTCGGAAGATTTCACATACACCTTTGCATTCGATTTTCCCATGCCGAACATCATGGAGTTGGAGCCGCCCGCCTTCTCCATCATCTTTCTGGACATCAGCTGCCCCAGCCCTATGAAAACAACAATGGGCAGAACCCAGCTTAACAGAAAGCTAAGAAATGGAGACATCTGTTCAATAATCTCCCCGGAAAATTTCGCGCCGGATTCCCGAAGCCGGTAAATCAGCTCCGGGTCATTCATCGGGCCTGTTTTGTATATCCGGGTTTCTTCTTTATCTGTGAAAATAATTTGGTTTTCCTGTACTTCCACCCGGCCAATCTCTTTGTTTTCAGTCATTTCCATAAAGGTGCCGTAATCCACCTGCTGAATCTGCCTTTGAGCCAGCCAGGGCATGGCCAGAAAGTTGAACAGCAGCATCACCAAGATAACAATGCTGTAATAATAAAGTAACGGTTTTTTTGGGGTTTTTACTTCATTCATATAGATTTCTCCTGTCCTGGAAATTTTATGGAAGTGATTATTAAGGGCAATCGCCCAAAAGGCGCTTCTTGCGCTCAATCATTTCCTCAATCCGCTCAATATACAAGGCCACATCCTTCACATTGTCCGTCCGCTCAATCCGCCCGTCAGGGTAAACCCTCTTCGAGATGCTGCCTGCGCCCAATGCCGCGATGGTCTGTACTTCCTCGTTAATTAAAATGTTATAAATCCCATACCTTCCCGGCAGGGCGTAACCCACGTTCTCAAAGTTCCCCGACATATTTTTCTGCCGGTACAGATAATAAGGCTCCATCCCCATATCCTTTGCCGCTTTGGCCGCGATATCCATGGTTGCATCCGTATTATTCAATGCTGATATGCCGTTTTCCTCTATCCACCGGTTAAGCCCCGATGCCCTTTTTACCGCCAGGGAATGGACGGTCAGGCTGTCCGGGCGCAGCTGTCGGATTTCCTCCGCAGTGTATTTCACATCCTCTTTTGTTTCGCCGGGAAGCCCTAAAATAATATCCATGTTGATATTGTCAAAACCTTCTTCCCTGGCCAGCCAAAAGGCCGTCCTCACCTGCTCTACGGAATGCCGCCTTCCGATAATCCGCAGCGTTTCTTCTTTCATTGTCTGGGGATTTACGGAAATACGGGTGATTTTATGCCTTTTCAGCACCTGCAGCTTTTCCCTTGTAATGCTGTCCGCCCTTCCGGCTTCCACCGTAAACTCCTGCACGCGGCTCAAATCAAAATATCTGCCCGCCGAAGTAAGCAGCCTATCCAGTTCCTCCGGCTCCAGGGTTGTGGGCGTACCGCCCCCTATATAGACCGTATCCAATATCTTATCCCGGTAAACCTCTGCCACATAGGCCATTTCCTTTTCCAGCGCTTCCAGATATTCCCCAACCCTTTTTTTCCACAATCCTATGGGGTAAGAAGTAAACGAACAATACAGGCATGTAGTTGGGCAAAAAGGAATCCCTATATAAAGGCTGTACCCGTCTTTATAATGAAGGGTGGACAACAGCTCCCTTTCCCGCTTCGCAATATCAATGCTCAGCTTTCCCTTTTCCCGGCTGATATAGTATTTCCGCTCCATATCCGCCAATATTTCTTCTTCCGCCCATCCCTCTTCCAGCATCCCCATAGGGATTTTCGTAGGGCGAATCCCGGTCAAAGTGCCCCAGGGCAATGTTTTTCCCAAATGCCCTGACAATGTCTGGTACAGCTGCTGCTTCAATACATTCTTTATCTCCGGGCGGCCGGCGCCGGGCGCATACTCCCTGTAAAAAGCTTTCCCTTCTTTCTTTTCCCCTATCCGCACCGTTATCCCGTTTTCATGGAAATCTATATAAATGTCGGTCGATTTCACCATGTCCGATGCATCCGCAGAACGGCCATTCGCCCCGGCATCTTCCTCGCTCCCGGCAGGCTTTGTCCAAGCATCTTCCTCATCTCCGGCAAGCTTAGACCAAGCCTCTCCCTGCATGTCTTCTCCCATGGCAGCTTCAGACCGGACTCCCTCCACTCTTCCTTCCTCCGCCTTTCCTTCTCCCCCAGAAAGCCCAACTTTCACATCTTCTCCGGGATAAAAGGCTTTCACTAAAGAATGGATGTCATATTCAAATTGGCTTTTATTTATCCATACATGAACCATACTAACTTCCGCTTTCACATCTAAGTCCTGACCACAGGAATCATACGTTAATTTCCGCTTTCACACCTAACAAATCCTTGTTTTCCTCCAGAATAGGGGCAATCACCCCTGCCAGGAAGGCCTCCACCTGCTCTTTGGAACGCCCGATATATTTGGACGGCTCCATAGTCTTGCGAAGTTCCTCCAAAGTCATATTAAAAGCAGGGTCCGCAGCAATTAATTCCAGCAGATTGTTTTCCCTGCCTTCCACTTTCACATTCCTGCCCGCTTCCATGGAGAGGGTACGGATTTTTTCATGCAGTTCCTGCCTGTCGCCGCCGGCTTTTACCGCATCCATCATAATATTTTCCGTTGCCATAAAGGGCAGTTCGCTCATCAGCCTCTTTTCAATGACCTTCGGATATACCACAAGCCCGTCCACCACGTTCAGGCACAAATCAAGGATTCCGTCCACCGCCAGAAACCCTTCCGGGATGGAAAGGCGCTTATTGGCCGAATCGTCCAGAGTCCTTTCAAACCATTGGGTAGCCGAAGTGATTGCCGGGTTCAGGGCATCAATCATCACATACCGCGACAGCGATGCAATCCTTTCGCTCCTCATGGGATTTCGTTTATAGGCCATAGCGGAAGAGCCTATCTGCCCCTTTTCAAAAGGCTCCTCTACCTCTTTCAAATGCTGCAGCAACCGGATATCGTTGGACATCTTATGGGCGCTGGCTGCAATCCCCGCCAAAACATTCGCCACTCTCGTGTCCACTTTCCTGGAATAGGTCTGCCCCGATACCGGATAGCATTCCTTGAATCCCATCTTCTCCGCAATCATCGGGTCAATCTTATCGATAATTTCCTGGTTCCCGTCGAACAGCTCCAGAAAAGAAGCCTGAGTTCCCGTAGTTCCTTTAGAACCAAGCAGCTTCATATGGGAAAGCACATGGTCCAAATCCTCCAAATCCAGACAGAATTCCTGCATCCACAAAGTGGCCCTCTTCCCTACCGAAGTCGGCTGCGCGGGCTGGAAATGGGTAAACGCCAGCGTGGGCTGTGCCTTATACTTGTCCGCAAAATCGGCCAGTTCTTTTATCACGTTCACCAGCTTCTTTTTCACCAGTTCCAATGCCCGGGTCATAACGATAATATCCGTATTATCCCCTACATAGCAGGAGGTAGCCCCTAAATGGATAATCCCCTTCGCCTTCGGGCATTGCACGCCATAGGCATACACATGGCTCATTACATCATGGCGCACTTCCTTTTCCCTGGCCTTCGCCACATCATAATTAATATCCTCCGCATGCTCCTTCAATTCATCAATCTGTTCCTGGGTAATGTTCAGCCCCAGTTCCTTTTCCGTTTCCGCCAGGGCAATCCATAGCTTCCGCCATGTCCTGAACTTCATGTCCGGCGAAAAAATATACTGCATCTCCTTACTGGCATACCTCTCGGAAAGCGGGCTCTGATATCTGTCTGTGCTCATATAAATTCTCCTTATATATAAAATATTGGGTTTAATGGTTTTCCATCGCACCCCTATGCTTCGTAGCTTCCCCGGATATCCTCCTTCGGGGGCTCCATAGGGTATTTCCCGTTGAAACAGCCCTTGCAGATGCCAAGGCCGCCTGCCATCGCCTCCAAACGCCCTTCCTCTAAATAAGCTAAAGAATCCGCTCCGATAATCCGGCAGATTTCCTCCACGGAACGATTATGGGCAATCAGCTGCTCCTTAGCCGGCACGTCCGTTCCGAAATAGCAGGGCCACAAAAACGGCGGCGAGCTGACCCGCATATGCACCTCTTTAGCCCCGGCTTCCCGCAGCATGCGGACGATTCTATCCGAAGTGGTTCCCCGTACAATGGAATCGTCAATCATGATAATCCGCTTGCCCGATACCGCCTCCTTTAAGGCGTTCAGCTTCACCTGTACGCTGCTTTCCCTGCTTTTCTGCTTGGGCTGGATAAAAGTACGGCCCACATAAGTATTTTTTACAAATGCCTGCCCATAAGGAATCCCCGATTGAAGAGAGTATCCCAAAGCCGCACAATTGCCCGACTCCGGCACCCCTACTACCAGGTCCGCCTCCACCGGAGAATCCATAGCCAAGTATTTTCCCGCCAGAATCCGGGCATTATACACGCTTACGCCATCAAAAAAGCTGTCCGGCCTGGAAAAATAAATGTACTCAAAAACGCATCTGGCCTGCCTCTCCTTCGGCAGACACATGCTGATATCCGATTCTATCCCCTTTTCCGGGGAAATAGTGACAATTTCCCCAGGGAGCACATCCCGGACAAATTCCGCCCCCACCGTATCCAATGCGCAGGTTTCCGAAGCTAGAAAATAAGCATTATCCCGTTTCCCGATGCAAAGCGGGCGGAAACCGAACGGGTCCCTGGCCCCTATCAGCTTCCTGGGCGACATCACAATCAGGGAATACGCCCCCTTAATCTTCTTCATGGCCCGGCCTACCGCTTCTTCCACGCTGGCCGTCTTTAGCCGCTCCCTGGCAATATGGTAGGCGATTACTTCCGAATCAATGGTTGTCTGGAAAATAGCCCCCGTATATTCCAGCTCATGGCGCAGCTGAGGCGCATTGATTAAATTTCCGTTATGGGCAAGCCCCAAGGTGCCCTTTACATAATTAAGGACCAACGGCTGGGCATTTTCCCTTGTGCTGCTCCCCGCTGTGGAATAGCGCACATGTCCCACGCCGATATCCCCCTTTAAGTTTTCCAATATCTCCGGCGTAAAAACTTCATTCACCAGGCCCATTTCCTTCCTGCTTATGACCTTGCCCTTTGGCCCTGACGTATCGCTGACCGCAATCCCGCAGCTCTCCTGTCCCCTGTGCTGCAGTGCCAAAAGGCCGTAATATATAGATGCCGCTACATCATGGCCATCGAAGTCATACATACCGAAAACGCCGCATTCCTCATGTTGTTTATCCATTTTCCGCCCCAATCCAAAAAAACTTTAACCGGCCAATCTATATGTCCATAGCCCTTGGCCGGTTTTTCATCTCTGTTCATATGAAGTATATAACAGTTCCTTTTTTTAGTCAAATGACCATTCCACCAAAAAAAAGAAATTATGCTGTAAATTTTCCGATAAATTCCCTAACTCTCTCATTCGGATTGGAAAAGATTTCGTCCGGCGTGCCCTCCTGGCGGATAACTCCCTGCTCCATGAAAATTATCCGGTCGGAAAGTTCCCTGGCGAACTGCATTTCATGGGTTACAATAATCATAGTCATATGTTCCCTGGCCAATTCCCGGATGACTTTCAGCACCTCCCCGGTCAATTCCGGGTCCAATGCGGAAGTGGGCTCGTCAAAAAACAAGATTTTCGGCTGCAGGGCCAACGCCCTGGCAATGGATACCCTTTGCTGCTGTCCGCCGGAAAGCTGATAGGGATATGCATCCTTCTTGTCCTCCAGCCCCAGCTGGCGAAGCAGCTTCATGGCGCGCTCCTCCGCTTCTTTTTTCGGCACTTTATCCACGCAGACCGGCGCATCGGTAATATTTTTCAGCACGCTGTAATGAGGAAAAAGGTTAAAGTTCTGAAATACCAGGCCGAAATGCTTGCGTATCTCCTTTTTCTTCTGCTTTCCCGCATAGACACACCGGCCCTCTTCCTCCCAGGCCGCCGCTTCGCCCAAATATTTCAGTTCGCCCCCATCCATTTTCTCCAACATGGTGGCGCATCTAAGCAGTGTGGACTTCCCTGAGCCGGAAGGACCGATAATGGATATCACTTCCCCCTTCCTCACCGATAGGGAAATATCCTTTAAAACCTCTATGCCATCAAAATTCTTCCTCATATGCCTGATTTCCAGTAAATTCATCCCTTACCCCATTTCCGCGCGGCTTTCGCAAATTTGCTTTGTCAGAATTAATCAGTTTTACTGATGCTTTACGCATACCTGGTTTGTAAATGCCGCGCAGTCACAAACCTGTCAAACTCCTACCTATAATAATTCATCCTCTTTTCTATGTATTCCATGCCAAAGGCCACCGCCAGATTAAACAGATAATAAAAAACACCCGCAGCCATCAGCGGCATAACGCTCGTTTCCTTTGCCGCAATCTGCTTTGCAATCGTAAACATTTCCGCCTCCGCCAGCACAAATGCCAGGGAAGTATCCTTCACCAGCGTAATCGTCTCGTTGGTCACCGGGGGCAGTATCCGCTTTATGACCTGGGGCAAAATTATTTTGAAAAAAGTCTGCCCCTTGCTGTACCCGAGCACTTTCGCCGCTTCATACTGCCCCGCTGGCATAGATTCGATGCCGGAACGGTATATTTCCGCAAAATAGGCAGCATAATTCAACACAAATGCCAATATTACCGCTGTAAAGCGGTAGCCCGATGAAATGCGGATTCCGAAAACATAATAGGGGGAAAAATATACTACAATCAGCTGCAGCATCAATGGCGTTCCCCGCATCACCGAAATGTAAAACTTGCTCAAGCCTTTTACCAATCCCCTTTTGGACATCCTCCCAAAGGAAAGAACCAGCCCCAGGGGCAGGGAAAACAGCAATGTCAGGACGAATATCCCCACGGTTGTCCCCATCCCTTTTGCCAGCTGCAGAAAAATTGTTGTTATACCCATAATGCTCCTCCTAAACAAAAACCCTGGCTGCGGAATGCGCCTGGCATTTTGCACAAAAAAGTTGTGCGCCTTCCGCAACCAGGGCTTTTCACACCCGAATCCCATGCAGGAAAATGGCAGAAAACCGCTGCCCAATATTATCCCGCAACGGTTTTCCAGTTCTGCACGGAAAAATGCCACTCCCGCACCCAGCGCCAGCCCACTGGCTATTTTCCAAGGCACACGCTGTCCGTCAATCCGAAATCCGCATACTTTTCCGCAATCTCCATAAAAGTACCGTCATCCACCATCTCCATCAGCGTTTTCTCCACCTGATTTTTCAAGCCTTCATTCCCCAATTTAAAACCAATCCCGTATTGCTCGCTGGCCAAAGCTTCATCCAGCATCACAAATGCATCCCCTCTGGAACTAATCTGATAATTGGCAACACCCACATCAATGGCCAGGGCATCGATAGCCCCCTGCTCCAAATCCATAAATGCTACGTTGTAATCGCCATACTGCTGCAAATCCGCAAAGGTTGCCGTCAAATCCGCCGCATCCCCTTCCAGCGCCGCCAAAGCCGATGAATCCTTCTGCACGCCTACTACCTTGCCCGCAAGGTCAGCCTGGGAAGCAATCCCCGCATCCGCCGGAACTACGAACATCTGGCTGTTGTCCACATAAGGTACGCTCCAAGTATAGCTGTCTTCCCTGCCCTGCATGGTAAACCCGTTCCAGATGCAGTCAATAGCGCCGGAATCCAGCTCCATATCCTTGGAATCCCAGTCAATAGGCTGCGCTACGAATTCCCAGCCGTTGCGCGCACATACTTCCTTTGCCAGGTCCAAATCAAATCCCACATATTCTCCGTTCTCATCCATGTAGCCATAAGGAGGGAATTCTGCATCGAACCCTACGGTAAACGTATCCCCTTCGCCCTTTGCCCCCGCTTCCGCCGCGTCTTCTGCCGACGCTGCTTCTTGCGCCTCCGTATCGGAGGTTTCTTCCGTATCCGCCGCAGCGGCTTCTTCCTCTTTCTCCGCCGCCTCTTCTTCCTGGGCTTCCTTTGCCCCATTTGCATCCGCAGACGCCGTATCCACACCGCTTCCGCAAGCGGTAAGCGCTCCTGCCGTCATTGACAACACACACAATAATGCTAATAGTTTTTTCATAATTCTCCTCATTTCCGCCCCGTTTTTATTTGCTTTAGTTCGCTAATCTGCTAATTCGGTAGCACGCTGACATATTATCATAACGGGCCCTAGGTTGTCAAGAATAAATCTGGATTAACCACCGAAATAGCAGATAATGAAGAAACCGAGAAGTGGATGCCGGAAATCGCGGATATATATAAAACAACGGATGCCAGGCTTCGCCAGCCATCCTTATGTTAATATTAATGGCCCTGTTTTTTCAAACAGGGCCATCGTATGGGAAGCCATCCCCTTATTACCAGCTCTTTTCCAATGTCATATTCCAGTCCAGATTATACGGGCTGTCCGGCGCAGCCTTCAGGTCTTCATAGATGCCCCTTCTTTCCTCGCTGCTTTCCCCTGCCCAGTATTCATATCCCAGCATATAGCTGTCGATGAAGGAATCCCAGGAATCGAACTTCTGCTGGATTATCTTTGCCGCTTCCAAAGCCTTATCCAATGCTTCCGTTTCGGTGTAGTATCCCGCAATATAACAGCTGGATAATACGGAGGCCATACGGCTGTAATCCCATCCCGACATAACGTCCTCGCCTTTTTCTTCATAGCCGTTATACAGCTGGACATACTGCTGCGCTTCTTCTTCCGTGAAGTCATAGTTATCCAACAGGAAATCAACCCTCTCCTCTGCGGGCAAATCAGCCAGTCCGACTTGTGTCAGCAATTCCATCTCTTCCACAAAGTCCGCCCTGTGGCCTTCGTTCATCAGCCAGTCCAGCGTCTCGTCCGCGGAGGCCCTGTCCGTAATATCCCACCACTCGGACAGCATGGACTGCTGGGAAGCCATCGTCTCTTCATTGGCCGGCATTGTTCCGAACACGGTATAGTCCTGGCTGTTCACCGCTGTCAGGACAGCATAAGTTCCGTTAATCCACAATATGGTATCCGTTGTCTCCACCGTGGAATTATTTACAACCTCCGGCGCGTTTTCCTTAAAGGAATCGCTCACCTTGCGCACATATTCCATCGTCTTGTCATCCAGGCGGTTCGCCACGTAAATAAATGCATAATAAGCGTAGTCCGTTTCCCCGTAAACAAAATAGCCTTCTCCCTTTGTACCGTCAACGCTTATCTCGCTGCTGTAGGTTTCCAGATTCTCCAGTCCCGGCAGTGCGCCCGTGCTGTCCATTTCCGTCTTTTCCGATATCGCGTAGGTATCCTCCATGGTGTTCTTTAAATCGCTGATATTCGCCGCATCTACCCCTTTCACCAGCTGCATAACCATAACTCCGTCATTGCCGTTCTTGCTGGTAGCCGCAATCCATCCGTCTACCCCTGCATCTTCCGTCACCCAGTCCTCCGCCAGCATAATGCTGACCGTTCCGTCCGTAGATGCGAATTCCTTCATCGGCTTATCCACTTCGCTCTCTCCACAGCCTGCAAATACCGCCACAAATAAGGCGGCCACCAGCAACATAAATGTTCTCTTCACTCTTTCCATAATACCCATTCTCTCCTTTGCTCATATTAATTTATTAAACAATTGCGAAACCAATACACTTGCTGAATATTCTGGCAATATAGTTTGTGAAAAGTCCTTTTGTGCCATGGAGTCAAGACCATAGAAGACAGGAGGGCCGCTCCCCGACTGTCTTCTGCCTTACTGGGCTTGATGGAATGCCTGGCACAGTAGGCTTTGAACAAACTATATTGCCAGAATATTCTCACAACGTAGAATTTCACAACTGTTCCTATCCATTTATACCAAGAATGGATTATATTTTTTCTCCATTCCGATTTTCGTAGAATCCCCATGCCCCGGATATACTTTCGTCTCGTCGGGGAGAACAAATAATTTTTCTTTCACAGAACGCACCAATGTGCTCATGCTCCCCGTAGGGAAATCCGTCCTTCCCACCGACTCCTGGAATAGCGTATCCCCGCTGATTAAAATGCCGTCGGATTCAAAATAATAACAACAGCTCCCCTGGGTATGGCCCGGCGTGGCAATCAGCCTGCAAGTCATGCCTGCGATCGTTATCTCTTCCCCGTCCTTTAAATACCCATTCGGTTTTACCGTATAAGCCCTCCCGGCCTGCTCCGACACATTGTTCACCGCATTCTCGCATACGTCCTTTTCCCCTTCATAGGCATATATCTTCGCACCGCTAAGCTCCCTCAGCTTCCGGCTTCCCCATATATGGTCGAAATGCCCGTGGGTCAAAAGAATCCCCGCCACCTCGAAGCCCTTGCTTTTCAACGTTTCATAAATATAATCGCCTCTGTCCGCCGGGTCGAAGCAAATCGCCTCTTTGCTTCCCTCCTGGTATACAAAATAACAGTTTGTCTGGCAGACGCCCAATACCATCCTGCCTATTTTCAGTTCTCCCATAGTTATCCCCATTTCCTTTTTATTATGAAATTCATGCCATACCTTATAAAACTAATGATTTCGGTACGCTTTACCCCGTTGTGCGCTCGATATCCACCACGCTATCAATTGCGCTTATCTTATCGATAATCCGGTTCAGCTCCTCCCTGCTGCTCACTTCAAAGGATGTAGCCAATGTGGCCAGTCCCTGCTTGTTCGTCCTCGTATTCATAGACAGGATATCGATGTTTTTCTCCGTCAGCGTCCGGGAAATATCCGCGAGAAGGCCGCTTCTGTTATTGGCAAAAATTTTAATTTCCACCAAATATTTTTCCCCTGTCACTTCTTCCGGCGACTGCTGCCACTCCGCATCAATAAGGCGTACCCGCTCCATAGCAGGCATATTAATAACGTTCACGCAATCCGTCCTG
This sequence comes from Lachnospiraceae bacterium, assembly GCA_021769135.1. GTDB lineage: Bacteria > Bacillota > Clostridia > Lachnospirales > Lachnospiraceae > Kineothrix. The sequence goes on from JAETTM010000008.1 coordinate 12,181, forward strand.
TGAATGGTCACGCCCCGTCCTCTGGTGACAAATCCGATAATTTCATCCCCCGGAACCGGGTTGCAGCACTTGGAGAAACGCACCGCCACATCATGAATCCCTTTTACCACAATGCCCCCCTGGGATTTGGCACGCATATGCTTTCCCTGGTTCTCGCCTACCGCAGACAGGACTTCCTCATCGGTCAGCACCTTCTTATGGTCTTTATCATACAGCTCCTGCATCTTATTGATAATCTGGCCTTCCTTCAGCCCTCCGTGCCCTACGGCCGCGCATACGGATTCCCAGTCCTTGAAGCCATATTTCTTCATAATGCCGTTCATATATTCCGGCTTCATGATTTCCTGCATATTGATGGCCTTTGCCTTGCAGTAGGAGGCCAGCATTTCTTTCCCTTTTACGATATTGTCTTCCTTGCGTTCGTTCCGGAACCATTGGTTGATTTTGTTCTTCGCCTGGGTGCTTTTCACCACATTCAGCCAATCCCTGCTGGGGCCTTTGGAATTCTGGGATGTGAGTATCTCAATCAGGTCGCCGTTTTTAATCACATAATCGATGGTCACCAGCTTCCCGTTCACCCTGGCGCCTATCATTTTATTCCCCACCGCACTGTGGATATTATAGGCAAAATCAATGGGCGTGGAGCCGGCCGGAAGGTTTTTCACCTCGCCCCTGGGGGTAAAACAATATACGCTGTCCGAAAATAAATCCAAGTCATTTTTTAAAAGATTCATAAACTCTTTATTATCGGACATATCCTGCTGCCACTCCAAAATCTGCCGCAGCCACGTCAATTTTTCTTCTTCCTGGGTCTCCACTTTTTTCCCATCGGAAGCTTCTTTGTATTTCCAATGGGCCGCAATCCCGTATTCCGCAGCTTTATGCATCTCATGGGTTCGGATTTGTATTTCAAAAGGCTGTCCGCTGGAGCCAATCAGCGTCGTATGCAGCGATTGGTAACGGTTAGGCTTGGGCATGGCAATGTAATCTTTGAAGCGTCCCGGAATCGGCTTATACATCTCATGGATTACCCCCAAAGCCCCATAGCAGTCCTTTATCGTATCCACTACGATACGCACGGCAAACAAATCGTAAATCTGGTCTATTGTCTTGCCCTGGTTCTTCATTTTTTTATAAATACTGAAAAAATGCTTTACCCGGCCGTCAATCTCCGCCTTAATGCCGGCATTTTCGATATGCTTGCTCACTTCATTGACAATGTCCTGTATATATTTTTCCCGTTCGCTCTTGCGGATGGCTATTTTATCCACCAAATCATAATACACTTCCGGCTCCAAATATTTTAAGGACAAATCATCCAACTCCACTTTTATTTTTGAAATGCCAAGCCTCTGGGCAATCGGGGCATAGATGTCCAGCGTTTCCCTGGCAATCCTCTGCTGCTTTTCCGCCGGCATATGCTTCAATGTCCTCATATTATGCAGCCTGTCGGCCAGCTTGATTAAAATCACCCTGATGTCCTTCGCCATGGCCAGAAACATCTTGCGCAGATTCTCCGCCTGCATCTCCAGTTTATCCGGCGTCTTATCTTCCTGGTTTCCTCCAAACTGCAGCTGCTGCAGCTTGGTCACCCCATCCACCAGGAGCGCCACATCGGAACCGAATTCCCTTTCGATTTCTTCATCAGTCATAATCGTATCTTCAACGACATCGTGCAAAAGCCCTGCAGCAATAGTTTCCTTATCCATTTCCAAGTCGGCCAGTATGATTCCCACGCATAAAGGATGAATAATATAAGGTTCCCCGGATTTCCTGACCTGGTCTTTATGGGCATTGTAAGCAATCCCATACGCTTTTTCAATCAACGAAATATCATCCGATGGATGGTATTTCTGCACATGGGCTATCAAATCCTGATATAACTGTTCCGGGCTTTGAAATTCCTGGATGTCCTCAATTCTCCCATCATCGAAAATCATCCCTGTGCTTTCCTCCGCCGTTATATTCTTTTCTTCTGTCATATCCATCACCAGCCATAATTTACATTATTACATTACTTCTATTCCTGCGAGCAATTTAGAAAACCATATCAGCCGAGCCCTTACTTGCCTTCATATCGAATCGCAGATTCCAGCCTGTAGCCATTCAACCTCTCCCGCCCTTTCAGGCCAGCCAGTTCCATCAGCACTACAATTCCCGTCACTTGCCCGCCCAAGGATTCTATCAGGCGTACCATCGCTTCCGTTGTGCCCCCGGTAGCAATGAGGTCATCCACAATCAGCACCTTTTGGCCCGGTTTTATAGAATCCTTATGCATTTCAATCGTCGCCGTACCATATTCCAGTTCATAATCCATCGAAACCGTCTCGCAGGGTAGTTTTCCCTTTTTACGGATTAATACAAACGGTTTCTTCAAATTATATGCAATAGGCGTGCCGAAAATAAAACCCCGGGATTCCGGTCCGGCTATTACATCAAAATCTAAATCGGCTATTTTTTCCTGCATAGTCCTGATAGCCAGCTGCAGTCCGTCCGCATCCTGCAGCACGCTGGTTACATCCCTGAAAATAATTCCCTCTTCCGGGAAATCCGGAATACTTCTTACATAATCTTCTAACCTTTTCATCTTGACCTCCATCCCGAGCCATCCGGCATACCGTCTTTTGCGTAAATACTTGCCTCACCTTTTGGTTTCAATAGAAATGATATCAATATATCATTTTCTTGTCAACAGCCAGGCCGCTGCGGGAAACGAAAGCATATTATTTTCGATATCCGGTTGTCGTAACTGCCGCTACGGGATTCCCCAGTTCATCCTCTACGTCTATACGATAATAACTGGTCCTTCGGCCGTCTTTTACGCACCTGGCCCGGGCTATTAAGCTCTGGCCCTTTGCCGTTCCAAGGAAAGTTATGTTGGAGCTTAACGACACTACCCCCGGATTCTGCCAGTTAGCGGCCACTGCAAACGCAAAATCCGCCAGCGTAAAGGATGCCCCTCCCATTACGGCGCCAAGGGCATTCCTGTGGCTCTGTGTCAAAAGCAAGCTGCATCTGGCATATAAATCCCCTATTTCTTCTATGACAGCGCCGTTTTCTGTAGCGAATCTATCCTTTCCAAATCTTTCCCTTACCTCTGCCAACGTTTTTTCATCCATAATAAGCGCCTTCCCCTCTTCTGTCAGACTTCTATTTCCATCCCCGTATATAACTGGCTTATTCTTCCCCCCAGCTCCTTCTCCAGGATACGATATGCCTTCTCCCCTGTGCAATGCCCTGTATACAGCTTTTCCACCCCAGACTTCCGTATCCTCTCTGCCAAGATATGCACTTCCTCTTCCGTGCGTTCGTGAAGGTGAAACCCTCCGGCCACCGCATAGGCTTTTTTCCCCGGAAAGGCCTCTTCGGCCTCGCGTATAATGGCATCCACACCCGCATGGCAGCAGCTGTTGAAAATTACCAGGCCCTTCCCGGTATCAAATACAAGGCTTTGTTCATGGGCAAAATCATCCGCATGCCACATGCGTTTCTTTATATACATATGGTTCTTCCTGCCAACAGCGGCCAGCCCTTTCGTATGATGGGGTATAAGAAAAACCCCCGGGGATATTTCCCGCTTTCCTTCTACATATATAATCCTGTCCTTAAATGTTTCCAGCGTTCCTTCCCTTATGCCAATATAGCGGGTCCTGAACAGCTTTCTCTTATAACAGTTCTCCCCGCTTCCCTCTCTTAGGAAAAAATATGCCTTTTTATTCCTTTCAAAAAAACAGGGCATTCCGTTCGCATGGTCATAATGCGCATGGGATAGGATACCATAATCCACATCCTCAATATTTACATGAAGCTTTTCCGCATTCCATACAAATTTATCCGATGCCCCTGTATCCAGCAGGAATTTTTCCCCGTTATATTCTATATAGATGCAAAGGCCCCATTCGCCCTGCAGTTCCCCGTCGGCGATATTATCCGTCAGCACTATTGCCCTCATCCGCCCGTCCTCCATTCCCAAAGGCTGTCTTTATTATTTCTTCATTATACTCGTTTCGCCATAATTACTCAATACAGTTATTGGCGCCGCCCATGAAAATTGATTTCCGTATGGCATGCATAAGGGAAAACAGACACCGGAGGAACATCCTTTCGTTCCGCCAGTGCCTGCTCTTATCGTTCTATTTTATTTCATAAAAGATGCCTTTACATCATGCCGCCCATTCCGCCGCCTGCAGGCATAGCAGGAGCGTCTTCTTTAATATTAGCCACGACAGATTCTGTAGTAAGGAGTGTGGAAGCCACGCTGGTTGCGTTCTGAAGTGCGCTTCTCGTTACCTTAGCCGGATCAAGAATGCCTTCCGCCACCATATCCACATATTTCTCCCGAAGGGCATCGAAGCCTGTGCCTACCTCGGATTCTTTCACCTTGTTGATAATTACAGCGCCTTCCAGCCCTGCGTTGGCAACAATATGGTAAAGCGGGGATTCCAATGCTTTCAAAACGATATTCGCACCGGTCTTTTCGTCCCCTTCCAGAGTCTCCGCCAATTTCTCCACCTCTTTGGAAGCATGGATGTATGCGGAGCCGCCCCCTGCGATAATCCCTTCTTCCGCCGCTGCCCTTGTGGCATTCAGGGCATCTTCCATACGGAGTTTTGCTTCCTTCATTTCGGTTTCCGTAGCAGCCCCTACGCGGATTACTGCAACGCCGCCTGCCAGTTTTGCAAGGCGCTCCTGCAATTTTTCTTTATCGAAATCAGAAGTCGTTTCTTCAATCTGCTTCTTAATCTGTGCAATCCTTGCCTGGATAGCTTCCTTGTTGCCTTCGCCGTCAACGATAACCGTATTTTCCTTCTGGACTTTTACGGATTTTGCCCTTCCCAGCTGATCCATAGTCGTCTCTTTCAAATCAAGGCCCAATTCCTCGCTGATTACCTGGCCGCCTGTAAGGATAGCAATGTCCTCCAGCATAGCCTTTCTTCTGTCGCCATATCCGGGAGCCTTTACAGCGACTACATTAAAGGTACCGCGCAGTTTATTAACGATTAATGTAGTAAGGGCTTCGCCTTCCACATCCTCTGCGATGATAAGAAGCTTAGCGCCGGACTGTACCACCTGTTCCAACAGAGGCAGGATTTCCTGGATATTGGAAATCTTCTTATCCGTAATCAGGATATACGGATCTTCCAGTACCGCTTCCATCTTATCCATATCGGTTGCCATATAAGCGGAAATATATCCCCTGTCAAACTGCATACCTTCTACCAAATCCAACTCTGTCAGCATTGTCTTGGACTCTTCGATGGTGATTACGCCGTCGCCGGAAACCTTTTCCATTGCATCTGCAACCATATTCCCTACTTCTTCATCCCCGGAAGAAACCGCTGCCACTCTGGCAAACTGCTCTTTCCCGCTCACCTTAGCGCTCATTTTCGCAATCGCGTCCACTGCGCAGTCCGTCGCCTTCTTCATGCCCTTTCTTAAAATAATCGGGTTAGCGCCTGCCGCCAGGTTCTTCATTCCTTCATTTACCATTGCCTGTGCCAGCACGGTGGCCGTCGTCGTGCCATCGCCCGCTACATCGTTGGTTTTGGTTGCCACTTCTTTTACAAGCTGTGCGCCCATATTCTCGAAAGCGTCTTCCAGTTCGATTTCCTTTGCAATCGTTACGCCGTCGTTGGTAATAAGCGGTGCGCCGAAAGATTTATCCAGAACAACGTTTCTCCCTTTAGGCCCCAATGTAACCCTTACTGTATCTGCCAGTTTATTAACGCCTGCTTCTAATGCTGCACGGGCCTCTGCCCCGTATTTCAATTCTTTTGCCATAATGACATAACCTCCTGCTTTCATTTCATTTTATTTTCCAAGTTCGTTTTCATTGTGCTTTCCGATTACTCCGATTACTGGATTACTGCCAGGATATCGCTTTGCTTTACAATAATGAATTCTTCCTCATCAATCTTCACATCGGTTCCCGCATATTTGGAATAGATTACATTATCCCCTACTTTTACTTCCATTTTTACTTCTTTGCCATCAACAGTTCCGCCCGGTCCTACGGCTACCACTTCAGCCTGCTGGGGTTTTTCCTTGTTCTGTCCCGGCAGTACAATGCCCGATTTGGTCGTTTCTTCTGCTACTAACTGTTTCAATACAACTCTGTCGCCTAATGGTACTAATTTCATTTTAAATGCCTCCTTATGTCAATTTCAATTCTTTTCGTCTTATTAGCACTCTTTTTGGTTGAGTGCTAATTACTAATCCATATATTAAATTCATATGCAACGGTTTGCAAATGCAACCACGCGAGAAAATATCAATTCATCTTTCATTTTCTTTACTTATCTTTATTTTTCTCTTATTTACTCACTTTTTTATATATCTCGCTATTTTATAATTATTTTATAAATATGACAGCAAAAGCAGGAAACTCTGCCTGATAGAATTTCCTGCTTTCGTATCCCTTTTCCATCCGGATGCCAAGGCCTTCGCCAGCCGCTTCCCCCAGCGTCTATTTCTTACCCAGCCCTCTCCTGAGCCTTTCCTGATATCCTGGCGAATTCTTGATTTCCAGCTTGTTATTAAACATTTCATACTCCGCGTCGGACATCTTGTCTTCCAGCCTTTCCTCCACATTCGTACGGTAAACAATGCCTGTTGCCACGGAAGGCGCCAATACCTCGTCTTCCTCATAAGCCTGGCAGGCGGCCTGTACCCGGCGGCAGTAATCTTCCGCTTCCCCATCTTCCGCCAAGGGAATCAGGACAAGGAATACATCCCCGTCAATCCTGCCGATAATATACTCATCCCCGGCCTCTTTTTTCACAATAGAGGCGACCAGCTGAATCAGGCTGTCGCTTTTCTCCACCCCGAAATTATCATATACGAACTTCCAGTCATTGATGTTCACGTTAATGACCGCTACCGGAACCGTCTCGGAATCCTCCAGCGCCTGCATCCTTGTTTTTATGTAATTCTTATTGAAAACGCCGGTAAGGATATCCTCCGTCTCGCCGCATTTCTTCTGGGCATTGCCTTTTTCCAGCTTCGCCTCCAACTCGTCGATATAAGAGGCCGATTCCCTGTGCATATACACTTCCTTCGCCAGGGCTGTCAGCAGCTTCACGGATTCTTCCAGCATTTTCTTTGCCGCTTCCTTTTTCTCCTCCTGCACTTTATCGTACTTTACATACATATGGCCTACCGTTCGGTCCGCCACGCGTATTTTCTCCCCAGGTTTATTGACTACATCCGGCTCAAACCCGTCGAAATCCCCAATTACAAGCGCTTTTTCCCCATGTCTGTCCGTCAACAGCAGCTCCATCCCATAAGCGTCCGCCAAAACCTGCAGATACTCCGTCAGCATATCCATTGCATACAAATTCTTTATCGCATAATTTTTAATATTCTCTTTGAGCCGCTTTTCAAAAGATACCTCGTTATACCTCATAGCACATCCCTCTCCTGACTTAAAGTTTTCCGTTTTTCTTTGTTCCAGTATACCTTTTTTTACACAGTTTGTCTATGAATTTTCGGGGAAAATCACGGAAATCAATTTTCATGGGCGGCGCAGCGTAAGGCCCCTTCTGCGGCACAGCGTTTGGTTTTTCGGCTATCGCAAAAAAGTAGTAATTTCACTTATGAAATGGTTCGAACCCAGGGGGAAACCGCCATGGATGGCGGTTTCAAGAAGCATGGGCACGGATGCCCATGGCTTCTGACCCGTCCGCTTTCGTAGTATTTCGCCCATTTCATTAGTGAAATCTGCTTTTTTGCCTGGCCGACAAACCAAATCCTGTGCTGCAGAAGGAGCCTCACGCTGCGCCGCCCATGAAAATTGATTTCCGTGAGGGAAAACCGCCTCATAAGAAATTTTTTATGCGCCTGCCACAAAGGGAATCCCGCCACCCTCCGTCAGGTAAACCTCCTGATATCCTTTCCCGTTCTGCACATACTCCATCGTTCCCTGGCGCTTTTTCCCGTTCTCCGCCTCTTCCCTCGTATCCGGCAGGCTTTCATAAACGCCGCTCTCCTTGAATTCTTTAAATGCCTGATTTAAGGCCTGGATAATCATATCCCTGTCAGGGTCTTTTTCGCTGATGCTTCCTATCGCAGCAGAAAACACTTCCTGTGCCTCCTGCTTGGACTTACAGTGCCTCAGCCTGCTTTCCAGTTCCCTGCGCAGCATCTGTGCCCTTAATACCTTTCGGTACAGCTCCGGGTTCGTTCTGGCCAAAAAACTCATTTCCTCCGGGGTCAGCTTCTGTCCGGAACGGGCTTTCGCATACACCCTGGCCGCATAGGCCTCCTTCGATTCCCCCCGCTGCCCTTCTTCCTGCAGGCTGCGGGCATAAGCCATAAGCTGCTGCCCCAGCATCGCATCGGAAGCAGCGTTTTCCTTTTTCAACGTAGTGTTCATCTCTCACCATACCCCTTTCTAAAAAAGTGTCTTCACCGATTCATAAGAATTAAAACTCCGAGCAAATCGCCATAATCTCCGCTATACTCAATGATTTGCTAAGAGGTGCCTTTTCAATATAAACATCCTCTCCCACCGCCCGCTCCAAAGATATCTTCTCATTCATCTGCATGATTTCATCCTGCCTTGCCAGATACTTCTTCAGCGCCAGTTTTTCCTCCAATTTCTTTTTGATTCTTTTTTTCCGGATTCGGGCTTCCTGCAAAAGCTCCCGTTCCCTACGGTTCTGTTCCCGGATACGCTCCATCTCCTCATCCCATTTCCGGAGTTTTTCCCTCCACTCCTCTTCCTCTGCCAGCGCTTCGTCCGCCGTTTTGCCGCCATTCCCGGTACGCCCTTCCCCGGAAGCCGCTTCCCCTTCTTTGCCATACACATAGCCGGAAAACGGGCTGCCTGGCATGCCGCTATTGTTTTGGCCTTTCATGTATTCCCATGCCGCTTCCATATCCATCCTGTTTTTTCCATAATCATTGATATACATCTCTACCCCTCCTTCTATATCCGGCGCCGGGCGCCTGTCAGCTCTGCTGACATATTTCCTTTGGATTCCCGCGTGCACAGAAAAACGCAGATAATTGCGGACTCCGTCCTTTATCTGCGCTCTCCATAGCTCTTCCGCCATATTCCGTTGTCATCTATCGCTATAATACCCGCTTTTTAAGATGTTCCCACCGTTTCCCGCCGCTTTACATCAATTTATCCACTGCAAGCCCCTTCATGTCTTCCTCTAAGAGTTCGGCTTCCTTCAAAATCTTTTTAATTTCATCCTGCAGCTTCGTCTGTTCCGATGAACTCTCCTGGATGTCCTCCGTCAGTTCCTTCTGCTCTTCCTTCTCTTCCTTTATGTTCTCCAGCTTTTCTTCTTCCTCTTCCTTCTTCTCCGCCTGTTCCTTTGCGGCTTCTACCAGCTTCTCCATTTCTTCGTCCACATGGTCTTTTGCCGCATCCCAAATCATGCCGATAATGGCATCGCTGGCCGCCTGTAAAATGGAATCCGCCGCTTTCCTGGCCGCCCGGATTCCCTTTCCGCCGCTTTCCAATATGGCCTGCTTGGTGCCCGTAATCGTGCTGGTATTGGCCATCCTTTCCTTCTGCAGTTCCTTTTCCAGGGATGAGATATGCTCGATTACCTTATCGTATTCCAGGCTGCGCTGCTGATATTCCGTCCGCCCCCCAAGGCCGGCCAGCCTTTCCAGCTCATCTTTATCCAGCGCGGAAAGATTGCCCTCTTTCAATAGGCTGCTGCCTTTGCGGATTAAATCCAAGTCCTTCTCTTCCTGGCTGTCTGGCGCGATGCCATATTTTTCCTTCAGCGCATCCCGTTCCTCCATAAAGCCTTTCCGCTGATCATACAGAGCCTTCAATTCCTCTTCTATTTCCATATTTCTGGCCCGCAGTTCATCCATGCCGTCCGTCACCTTACTGTCCCTGGCAAACTGATCCCGCAGCACTTTTGCCGCCTGCTTTCTGGCCTGCGCCCGTTTCTGCTCTATCAGGCCGTCCACATTATTGTTCCTGTTGCCTAAGAAAACAGAGCCATTTTTCACCTGGCTGCCATTTTCCCTGTCCATTCCCCCCGCCGCATTCGTTCCAAAGCCCACATTGCCGTTAAGCCCCGCTAAATTTACCGTAATTGCTGCCATTGCATCTCCTCCTTGAAGCCACTTAGCCGGACAAATCCATTTGTCCCATTTCTGTCTATGCGCCTTTTTATGCCGGGCCGTTCATCCATGCCCCGTTTCCGGTTTCTTACCTACTATATCGGCATCTCCTTTATCTTTATAAATATCCTTATCCATTTTTTCTGACAATTCGGGCAGATTTCATTTGCCAGGCAAATTTGGAATAAAGCTGTCAAATATGAACAAATCGAAATCTTTCCTTCTGGCATCCAGTTCCTTCTGGCTCTTAATCGTCCATGCCACGGCCAGATTGCCGTATAGTTTTTTACAAATCTGGCGCGACAGCGTCCAATAATATTTGTGATTATATGCAATAAAATCCGGCTTGGTTATGAAATTCAAAAGCATATGCTCCAATACAAAATAAAGGAGCCCTTTCAGCCCTTCTTCCTGAAGAAACGCATCCGAAAGCTGGCCGCGCATTACCCCATTCCTGTTCTTTCTATACCAAATCAGCGCCAACGGGTTAAATGATTCTATGCAATATGCCCCTTGATAATCCTGCAGCAGCCGGTCCGCCAAAGGGCATACGGACACGTCCGTCCACTCCACCTTCAGTTCCACAATCAAAGGCACCCTGCCATTTACTTCTTTCAGGAAATCTTCCAGCCTGGGAATCCTTTCCTCCGTTCCATATAGGGAAAACCCCCTCAATTCTTCATAGGAATAATCCCCCACTTTCCCTTTCTGCCCGCATACCCTCTCCAAAGTAAAATCGTGGAAAACCACAGGCACCTTATCTTTGGAAAGCTGTACATCCAGTTCAATGCCATAGTTGTTCTCCACCGCCCTCATAAAGGCCTTCATGGAATTTTCCGGGGCATCGCCATTATTATCGTGCAGCCCCCTGTGCGCATACAGGACACCCTGAAAAGGCGTTTTGTCCGGCTTATGAATCATCCGCGGCATAATCGCCAAAAGATACAATACAATTACTACTGCCAAAATCACTAAAATTACTATCATCTTTATCTCCACGTACATGCGTTTTTTCGCATTGGTACTACATAAAAACAACACCCCCGCTGCAAGCAGCGGGAATCAATCGTCCACATCAAAGTTCTCCAATATATCCTTCTTTTTCTCCGGCCTGGAATCCCCATGATGCACCTGCAGCATAGTTATAAAGGCCAAAGAGGAAAATATGAACGCATAGGGGAACAGCGACCTGTAAGAAACATTTTCCAACAGGAAGCCCGACAAAACCGGCGTAAATATCTGGGCAGCCATGGAAAACGTATAATAAGTTCCCGTAAATTTACCAATGTCACACCCTTTGCTCATCTCCACAATCATCGGGTAGGAATTCACGTTGATTGCCGCCCATCCCACGCCTATCGCCGCGAAAGCAATATTGATTATCGGGTGGTACGCTCCTGCAAAGACAGCGGCAAAATAACAAAGACTCATCAATACAATGCCGGCCAAAATCGTCTTTTTTCTCCCGATGCGGCTGGCGATATTTCCGATGGGGATATAGCTGCAAATCGCCGCCACCGTTGCCACCATCAAGCAGTCGGCGAAACTGCCGCCTTCCATATGCCAGACCACCCTTGTATACCTGGAAAATGCCGTTGTCACCGCATTATATGCCGTAAACCAGAAGAAGATAGACAGCAGGAGGAATATCATGCTGCGCCTCACCTCCCGGGGCATCGCCGCCTCCTGCTGCCCGGCATCCGCTCCGCAAACCCCTTCCCGATGCCCGGCATCCTCTCCATGACCCTCTTCCTTCCGCCTGGCATCCGTTTCCCGAACCGCCTCCGACGCCTTTCCCTCTGCCTGTCCATCGGGTTCCCTTTGTATTTTAAATGCCCTTTCTTCCTCCCTTATCAGCTCCGCAACTTTTTTCTCTTTTACCGTAAGGAACAGGACCGCCACCGCAAGCAGCATCAGCCCGCCAATGCTTATAAACAGCGGCAGATAATCCGGCCTCTCCCCGCCGCCTACCAGCAGCTTAATCATCAGCAGGGCATACACGCCCCCTACCGCCCCCATCAGAGTGATGACCGCGTTCGCCTTGCTCCTTAAACGGTTAGGCGTCAAATCCGGCATCAATGCCACAGCCGGGGAACGGTACAGCCCCATGGAGAGCAGCAGCAAAAATAGAACAAAAAGGAACATGGTCAGATTCTGCTTCCTGTCCGCCGCGGAAAGCAGCAGCAGAAATGCCGCGGCGAGCACGGTTCCCCCCAGGATGAAGGGCATTCTTTTCCCTATTTTCGTATCCGTTTTATCCGACAGCGAGCCGAATAAGGGCAGAAGAAAAATCGCCAGCACATTATCCATCGCCATCAACGCCCCCGTTACCGTTTCCCCCAGGTGAAAGGTATTTTGGAGCATAAGCGGAATAATACTGTCATACATCTGCCAGAACCCCGAAATCGATAAAAATGCCAGACCGATAAAAAATGTACGCTTATAATTTAACTTCACTAGCCCGTTCCTCTCTTTGCTCCAATTGCATTCCTCTATCCTTCTTCGCGGCATGAGCTTCCTATTGCCGCCTTATGGTTTTATTTTATCACAATTGAAACCGCAAATCCAGCCCCTGACGGTTTGGGTTTGTGCCAAGTGTTCGTTGGCACTTTTCCGTTTTTCTCTATAATCCTACTTTTATACCGTCTTCATTTCATTTTTTCAGACCTCTCTGTCTGCCTGTTCATTAATTAATTTATGAACACGGCCTGCAGAACATCCTGTTCCCCGTTTTCGGCGGCGAAATGGCAACGGCGAAAATCCCGATAGTCAAGGGTTTAAGAGCGGAGATTTATCGCGCTCTTTGCGAAAATACTACTCGTCCCTTGACCGTCTGGATAGTCGGAACGGACGTAGAACGGGGATTGTTTTCAGTGGAGAGATGTGCTATGCTTCGGTTGTCATACTAATAACAAATCGGGATTGGAGGTATATCCTTTATGGAGGATTTAGTAAATCTTGTGACTTTAGCAGACGGAAGCAAAATTATTCTACAGGATGAGGATGACATTTCATTGTCTTTAATCTCAAATGATGGAACAAAAGATATATTTCAATTCCCATATCATTCTGGTGGTTATGGTGGTGGTTTATTATTGCTATCACCGTCTGAAAGATATGTGATTTTTTCTTACTTTTCGGGTGAGAGTGAAGAAGGGTTTGTATTACTTGAAATTGTGAATCATCAGTTCAAATTTTTGTATGATTCTGATTATTTGTATGGAGAAAATGCCAACTACAGTTTTGCAGATAACGAAAAAATTTTGATTCAGACTTTTCGTATAGGTTCATGGTATATAGAAGATGCGAAAACTGATGAAAGCGGGGATATGTATTACACATTTGGAGAATTAAATCTGCTTAATCTTGAAACCTTGAATCTGGATAGGCACACAATTCTCGTTTATCCCTCTGAGGATTGGAAAGAAGAAAAAACAGATGTTGGTACATTTTTATTTACTGATATAGCAGATGGAATGTTGAGTGTAGAAATGCCGTGGGGAAACGAAATTTTTCAGTATCCATTGCAAGAAACTCTTGTTATTAGATTCAGTAAATAATTTTGTATTTATCTGGTTAATTCAAGACTTAAAACAGGGCGGCGGCAATATGCCTTGACTATCCCGCCACTCTGTCTGTTATTATGCAAACATTTGTTCTATTTATCAACATGGATTGCTTATTTCATTCTTAAGATTCTTAACCTCCCAATATCCTGATTTGTCGCTTCCGATTCTTTCTATTAAATCCTTCTTTCGTAAAGAATCCAATGTCCGCTGAATCGTCCTCAGTGACTTTGATGTAGCATCCGCCAGTTCTTGTCTTGTGTAGTAAGGATTCTTTCCAAGCAGTCCATATACTGCCTGCTCATTCTTATTCAGGGAAATATTTACAGTGCCACTTTCAATGTCATTTACAGTGCCATCTGTCTTATTCTCAGTCTTCCGTACAAGAATATTTTTTGTCTTTCTATAAAAAATAAATGTAAATCCATTGTCCGCAAATTCATACGAATACTTTATCCCCGCATCTTCACACAAACTGTTGATACGCTTAAATCCACTTCCGAACTGCTTCAACACGGTCTGTACAGTATACCTTCCATCTACCATACCGGTCATATCCAGTTTGCAGTGGCATAGGCAAACTAAGTGTTCCAAGCTGCCTGTTAAGTTAATTATCCATGATGTCAGCGCAAATGCTTTCCCATACCAAATCGCATAAATTTTCTGTTTTATTATCTGCCTTATCTGCTCTTACATGATAAGGTTTCTCTTATTCTTTCTGTATCCCATTTCTCTGGAAACAATACCGCCATAATATGAAACACATCTATCAGCAGGGTGTACACTACATAGACACGTTGATTGCGGAAAGCCTTTATTTTCCGTTTGTGTTCCCATTGATTTCCGTGGGCAGCATTTTTTCATGGAACGATTTCCTCTGCTGTTTGCGCACTTATGATGATTTGAATGCCCTTTCCATCCTTTTCACTTCCAGTCAGAATCCATACAGGCTTTACGTCATATGTTCCTTTGCCGGAAGCCAAATCCACATAATAATACAATTCTGCCTTTGTCATTTCATATGCAGCTTCCCCAAGTATCTGATTACACTTATCTGCCGCGGTTTTGACAACCGCATCCATATCCGCCAGTAAAACGCCGCCCTGCTCTTCCGAAACTGTAAATACCTTTTCTATGTTCAGCCACTCTATCCCTTCCCCCGATACCACTGCCTGTATCTGGGCATTGATATCCTCCGTGTCCGCAAAATCTTCCTTGTGCGCATAGTAAAGCGACACCCCTTTATAAGTCTGGTTAATATAGAAATAGTAGCAGTCATCCGCGCTCGACCACTGCGCTTTATATTACGGCTTGTCAATATTGCCATCCATATCCTCATGTTTTTCCTGCCCTGTCTTTCCGCATCCGCACATGGACATCGAAAAAAAGGCCAGGGCCAATGCAGCGCAAAGCATCCCTCTCATTTCCATTCTTTTCATTCCCATTTTATAGCTCCCCTCTTTCCAACACAGGCGGCCTGTAATCTCTTTTCCGGCCTGTATTTCTCTTTTTCCCGCATGTAAAATTGATGGCAATCCCTATTATCCCTGTTTTCGACGATATTTCAACCCGTTTTGCGCGAAGCGACATTTTCCATCATTATTTGGAACGTGCTCTCCCAAAAGCGGCCAAAAAACGTCTTTTCATGCAGAATTACTATGTTTTTTAACTTAATTCCTGTATAATCTTACTGTGATAATTTTTAAATTTGTAAACGGGAGTGAGTAAAATGCGCATAGCAGTCTGCGATGACGATGCCCTGATGCTGGAACAGCTTCAAAAACATATAAGAGCCTATTTTGAGAAAGCCTGCGTGAAATGTCCTGAAATCGTCTGCTTTTCTGACGGGGAATCCCTGCTTTCGGACAAAGGGGAGAAAGACATTCTTTTCCTTGATATCGAAATGCCGGGAATCAATGGGATTTACGTGGGAAATGAATTGAAAAGGCAAAATGAAAATATCATTATTTTTGTTGTGACCTCTTATTCCGAATATTTGGATGACGCTATGCGTTTCCATGTATTCCGCTATCTGTCCAAACCCCTGGACGTCCACCGCTTTTTCCGCAATATTATCTTTTTTGCCATTTTCAGCAAAATGATATTCTTCGCTATCATCTATACACTGATACATTTTTTGAAAGGCCGCCAGGAATACAGCCAGAAACGGGACAAGTATACATTGCTCCTGGTATTCATCCCCCTGACCTCTGTTTATGTTATGCTGGCCTTCATAGCCGTGAGCGAGGCATATGCACTTTCGCCCGCTTTGATTTTCATGGTTACTCTGGGCGCTGTCTTTTTACTGCTCACCAATCTGCTCGTATTTGGAATCAATCAATATAATCAAAAAAAGAATATGGAATTCACAGAAATGCAACTGCTGCTGCAAAAAGAAGCCAATTCGGCAGAATATTACGCGATGCTGCTTTCGCAAAACGAAAACCAGAGCATCCTAATCCATGATATTAAGAAACACCTGCAATCTATTGGACAATGCTCTTGAGGCCGCCTGCGGCATTCCCAAAGCCTTCATTGAAATCAATACAAACAGGAAAGCCAGTACGCCGTTTATCGTAATATCCGTCATAAATTCCAGCCGGATAAATCCATTTGCGGATTCGCAGAGCGTCCTGGCCTCCCATAAGCCCGACAAGTGGGGGGCACGGCTTTGGGATTAAAAGCATCCGTAAAACCGTCGGCAAATATCATGGGGATATACAGATGTATTATAATGATGATACGCTGACTTTCCACACAATCATTACATTAAAGCAATCTTGATTTCCTCTTTTGCCGATATTTGCCCCCATCTCCTCCTAACTCCCAAACTCATTTTATGGCTTTTTATATCTTTCAGCCATTTCATCCAGGCCCGCGCACTCTACTAAGGGCGCTTTCCCTACGGAACCAAACTGGACAATAAGCGTTCCTACCACTTCCTTTACCCCCGCTTCGATACATCCCGTAATGGCCGCCACATCTTCGTCGGGAACCACACCTTTCATCAGCGTCTCCATAATCGGCGTCAGGAATACCCTAGGGTCAACCTGTGATTTATTCCTTTCCAGCAGTTCATAAATCTCTCCAATAGAAGGGCTGCTTCGTTTCTCGGGATACCTGGCAAAATACTCTTTCATGTTACGTGTAACCGCAAGACGGATATCGGTATCCACATTAATCTTTCCAATTCCGCAAGGAATTGCCTGCTTCAGTTCCTCCACGGAAATGCCGTAAGCATTCTTTACATCCCCTCCAAGGGCATTGATTTCGTCCACGATATATTTCGGAACCGTGGAAGAACCATGGGATACGAGCACTCCGAATATATTTTCATGATTCATGCATTCCTTAATGGCGATAGCGATTTCCTTCCGCAGCTTTACATCCTTTCCCTTGGAAGGCCCGTGCATGGTGCCGTAGGAAATAGCCAGACAGTCCACCCCTGTCTTCCGGAAAAATTCCACCGCATGCAATGGGTTCGTATAAGTGGAAGATGCGGAAAATACATGGTCCTCCACCCCGGCCAGGACGCCCAGCTCCCCCTCTACCGTTATCCCACGTTCATGGGCATATTTTACCACTTCCCTGGTCAGTTCAATATTTTCCTTAAAGGGCAGAGAAGAGCCGTCAATCATTACGGAAGTATACCCGCCTTCAATTGCCGCTTTTACAGAATCAAAATCTTTGCCGTGGTCCAAATGCAGCACCACCGGTACAGGGGAATTTTCCGCATATTTCTTAACCGCCGCTGCAATATTTTTTGCCCCTGCCTTTTTATCCTCCAAAGTTGCGTTTAAAAAGTCCTTCCTTCCGCCCATAAAACCATTTGCCAAATCCGCCCCCTGCAATATTGCTGCGGAACGGAACATCTCGTGCACTTCAATCACCGCTTTCGCCTGAGCCACCGCATTCACATTAAAAGCCCCCTGGGCAAAATGATATTTATCCGTCGCTTCCAGCAACGGCCTCAAAGGTATTAATGCCATAATTTCCTCCTTCTATCCGCTTATTTATTTTCCCATCACAAACGTATCTATTACTTTGTTGTTAACCGTTATAAACCTCATCCTTCATCATCAGGTGCACCGCACTCTTCTTAAAGGTCAACGGCAAAGCAAGAATATTCGGGTTCTCCCCTACATATTTCCGTTTCGCGTCCTCCAGCGCCTCTTCTATTGTGGCCCTTGTCTTTAATCCCATTCCCCTTGCATATCCAGGCTCCTGGGCACCGCAGATATAGATTGCGGATGTGTTCATTTCCGCAATATGTCCGCAGGAAATCATGGAAAACCCATGGAACGGATGGAAAGCGTTGGCAAACCTGTATTTTCTGATGTATTCCTCATTGGTGGCAAAATATTCTCCCAGCCGGTTCATATCCGGAAGCGTATTCATCTGGTCTTTCTGGAACATATCATACATTTCCCTCAAATATGGCCACAGTTCGTCATGGAAGTATCCGTTGCAAATCGAAGAGCAAATAATCACGCATCTGTCGCTCATCACCCTCTTATGGCGTATTACCTGGGCAGAAAGAGCCTGCATCATCATAATTGGGTTCGTTCCCATACCTTCTCCATAGTGGAAAAACTGGGGCATGCCGAAAATCATCACGTCATACTTTTTTTCTGCAAAAGGCACATAAGTCCTCTTATCCGCCACTTTCCATGAAGCCGGCTGCATTTCCTTAGCATATCCTGAAAAAATGGCAATCTGCCTGGAGGATGTGTCCAAAACCGCATCGCAGCAGAAGAATTTCTTCCCCATGCATTTCTCCATGTGCTGGCCGATTTCATCGAATTTCGTCCTCATCAGGGAATGTCCGCTCACCGGCACAAAGTCCTTCTGGTGCATTACCTTGGGCACATGATGGGAAGCGATGGACCTCCAATGGGTAATCCCTGTGGCGCAATGCTTATAACCGCCGGAATATCCCCCATAAGGGTTCCCCTGTGTATGCCCGATTAAAATCGCCACATCGCTGTCAAATACATATTTGTTCATCAGCACCGGGTCTCCCCTGTCCGTAGTTCCCAAATCCACCAGATGCTCATAATCTTCGCTGTCATGATTAATAATCTGCCCGCAGTTCCAGAACTCCTCGAACAGCTCCTTCCCAAGCACGCCCCGGATTTCCTGCTCCGTGTTTTTCCTGTGCAGCCCGTTGGAGCAAATCAGAAGAATATCCTTTTTCTCCACCCCTGCCGCATACAATTCCTTCAAAATCAGCTTAATCGAAATTTTTCTGTGGGAAGTGGGCTGCTCGCCCCCTTTCACCCTGTCCGGAAATACAATTGTTACTTTTGAACCTTTCTTAGCCAGCTTGGAGAGAGGCTCCATTCCCATAGGGTTTCTCAATGACTCCAAAGTCCTTGCTTCCAATTCCTCTTCCGGGATACAGGGCGGGTCCGCCACCGTCTCCCCCGGGATGAACACATCCGTACTATCCGGCAGCTCTGCCGCCATCGTTCCATGTCCGTACTCAAATTCCAGTCTCATATTATTCCTCCTATTCCAGTTCCGCAAGCATCCTTTTTATTCCAGTTCCGCAAGCATCCTACCAATGCCCTTTATCGCGAAGTAATTTCCGGCCGCTTTGCGCCCTGAAATTCTTCGGGGGCATTGTCCGGATACTTGCTGTTTTTTATTCCAGTTCCGCAAGCATCCTACCAATGCCCTTTATCGCGAAGTAATTTCCGGCCGCTTTGCGCCCTGAAATTCTTCGGGGGCATTGTCCGGGTGCTTGCTGTTTTTTATTCCAGTTCCGCAATTCCCAAAAACATTGATTAATCCTTATTTACCCATATACGTCCGAATAATTTCCAGGTATTCCTCCGGGTAAAATCCGATTTCACCCTGGAATCTGGTCAGCGCAATCAGCCCTCCGTCGATTTCCGGAATGGATGCCAGCATAGCGGCATTGTCCGCTTTCAGGCCGCCTCCGTAAACCACTGGCAGGCCGCCGGTATGTGCTTTTATAAAACGGGCAATCATTTGAATATAGTCTTTCCCCGCCGGCGTTTTCCCCGGTCCGATGGACCAAATCGGCTCATAGGCAATGGCCACCTTCGATGTATCCACATCCTTCAGCCCTATTTCCAGCTGGCTGCCTAGGACTTCCTGCCATTTGTCCTGTTCCTCCGCGCTTTCCCCTATACAATATAAAACGGAAAGCCTGGCCTCCACCGCCGCTTTTATTTCTTTGTTCATAATCCGGTTCACCGCATCCGTATCCCTCACCCCTGCTTCCGCCATAATTCCCAGCTTATCCCTGCGC
Organism: Lachnospiraceae bacterium; assembly: GCA_021769135.1. GTDB lineage: Bacteria > Bacillota > Clostridia > Lachnospirales > Lachnospiraceae > Kineothrix. The sequence continues at coordinate 32,122 of JAETTM010000008.1, forward strand.
TCTTCGCAGTGCCCGATTAATGCGCTGGCACAGCCCAGGGCTTTCATTGCCTTTCCTGTACGGTTGGCGGTAAAGGCGCCAAAATTCCCTCCTTCCTCCACATCCTCCCGAAAGACCCCCTGCGGCCCTATGGCCAGATTCCTGCTGTTCCCCATGGCAGCTATTGCCGAAAGGAGATGGGCTTCGGGAAGATACATCACGAATTCCACTTCATCCTCTCCATATATGGACAAAGCTTCTTTCGTATTCTCCACGATATATGCCCCCCAGTCCGCCACCGGCGCGATGCTGTTCACGCCCCCTAATCCCTTCGGGATATCGAACCTCTTCAGGTTTAAATAAATATGTTTCATTTCCAACTCCATTTCTGCGCGGTTTTGCGCCAAAACCTATTTCGATTTACTCCATTTGTGCTTAATGTTCCAGCCAAACCGCCTATATCCTGCTCCGCGGCACATGCTCCATTTCGTCCTTAAAGCTTACCATTTCCGGCAAATTCCCATCGATGAGCGGCCTGCACCATTCCACAAAGTCTTCTGTAATATCATTCCCCCTGGCATTGATATATGTTTCCGGCATTACCCGTTCATTCATCATCACTTCTTCAATCGGAATTAACGGCGTCTCTATTCCATAAGCTTCCCCCGGTTTTCTCCGGATACCTACCATAACGCCCGTATGTCCGGCAACCGCCGCTTTGACAGCTTCCCGGCCTACTCTGATTGCTTCCTCCCGGTCCACCCTGGATTGCAGCAGCATGGATGCCCTTCCGCAGAGTCCGGGCTTCTCGCTTCTGGCCTTGATTCCCAGCTTTTTAATGACCAGTTCCGCCAGATATGCGCTCACATCCCCATAATAAATAGCCCTTTCCGTCTTGAAAATAGGCGGCACAATGGATTCTCCTTTTTCATTCCGCAACCCCTCGCTGACTACCACTACTACGCCCCCCAGTTCGTCATACAGCCTTTTTACATCTTCCAGGAATTCATTCTCACTAAAATTCCTTTCCGGAAGGTAAATTAAGTGAGGGGCATCTCCCGGCTTCTTCCTGGCCAGCGCCGATGCCGCCGTAATCCATCCGGCATTCCGCCCCATTGCCTCTATCACACAGACATGGATGGGAAGCGATTTTACGTCCGCCCCGACTTCCTTCGTTACTGTAGCAATATACTTGGCTGCGCTTGGAAACCCCGGCGCATGGTCTATCATAGAGAGGTCATTGTCCATTGTTTTAGGGATACCTGCCACATAAATCCCTTCCCCTTCGCAAACCCGGCTTACTTTGCCGCAAGTATCCATAGAGCCGTTTCCGCCGTTAAACAGCACATATTTAATGTTGTTTTTCTTTAAAACGGATACCATTGCCTCATATTGCTCCTGTTCCAACGGAAAACGGGATGAACCGATTGCCGTTCCCGGCGTCTGGAGCAGCAGCTCTATTTTCTCATCCTCCAGCGCTCCCATGTCCAGGAAGTTCTCCGCCAATACCGCTTCCGAACCTCCAATGGCACCATATATTTTATTTATCCCAGGGTTCTCCTGCGCCTCCCTGATTACCCCATATAAAGAAGCATTCAATACCGCCGTGGGGCCGCCGCCGTGCACTACCAGTAAATTTCCTTCCATTCAGTCAAAATCCTCCTTTCTCATCACATTCATAGTATCACACTCCCCCTTCCTGCCGTTCATGTTTTTACCCAAACGTTTGCGTAAACTTCCTGTCCATGTTATAATAATTTTTATATAATATACTGGCTCTCTCCATAGGAGGAAGATTTATGACACTGAAGGACATCGCTTCCTTAGCCGGCGTATCCCCTTCCACTGTTTCGCGGGTTATCAATCACCCGGGAGCCAAAGCCGCAAGCCGGGAAGTGGAAGATAAAATATGGCAGATTGTCCGGGAAACAGGCTATATTCCGGATGCCTCGGCTCGCAGTTTAAAGCTGCATCAAGCTTCCGGGCAAAACCTGAACGCCCCAAAATCCATCGGCTGCCTTCTCGCCCGGACTCATACCTCGGACCCCTTTTTTTCAAAAATCGCCCGGGGGCTGGAACGGGAAGCTTTGCGCAACGGTTATACGGTAAAATATATTTTTTCATACCAGGACATCCAGAAGCCGGATATCCAGCAGTCTATCCGGCAGACCAAAGTAGAAGGTGTAGCCCTCCTGGGCCGCCCGGATTCCAAAATGCGTTCCTTTTTAAAAGCGAACTATAAGAAAATTATTTATGCCGGCCTGAATAATATTGACTCGGAATTTGACCAGATTACCTGCAACGCCTATCTGGCCTCTAAAACTGCCGTAAGCTATCTGGCTAAGCTGGGCCATACCCGGATTGCCTATCTTGGGGAGCGGAAAAACGAAATCCGCTACCGTGGCTACCTGGACGCCATTTCCCAACTGGCCTTGCCCCTGAATCGGAACTATATCATCGATACCCCCCTTTCTACAGAAGGAGGTTACCGGGCTGCCATCCGGCTTTTATCTTCCGATAACAATGTCACCGCCTTATTCTGCGCCAACGATTTAACCGCCATCGGTGCCATGAAAGCCGCCAAGGAAACCGGCCGCCAAATTCCCGGAAACTTGTCCGTCATAGGCATCGACGATATCGAAACCTGTCAATACACCGAACCTATGCTCACTACCATTCATATCCCCACGGAAGACCTGGGAACTATGACAGCCAAAATATTGATTGACCGGATAGAAACCGGCAAACGTATCCCTATGAAGGTAGAGCTGCCTTTCCGCCTCATCCGGCGCGACAGCTGTGCGGCTCCTTCCTCGACGCCAAACTACACATAGAAATACTTGATTCGGATGCCGAACGTCCTGCCCAAGGATGTGCCAACGCTCCATCCAAATCAAAATTTATAAAAAGAAAGGAAAAATATTATGCAGCTCACTTTAAACAACCAAGGCTACACCGTAACTTTAGAAACCTTAGGCGCAGAATTGAAATCCTATAAAAATGGAGCCGGAAAAGAATTCATCTGGAATTCCGACCCGCATTTCTGGTCCCGTTCCTCCCCGCTCCTTTTTCCTTCCATCGGCAATCTGCGGAATGGAAAAACCATAATAAACGGCAAAGAATACGCCATCCCCAAGCATGGTTTTGCCCGTGATATGGATATGGCATATGAAAAAGAAGGGGAGGACAAAATCACTTTTTCCTGCCAATATAATGAAGAAACGTTAAAATGCTATCCCTTCCGCTTCCATTTCCAGCAAACCTATGAATTGAACGGGCCCGAACTCCATACCGTCTACCGTGTTACCAATCAGGGCGATACGGACATGTATTACCATCTCGGCGCCCATCCGGGCTTCATGTGCCCGCTGGAGGAAGGCGAATCTTTTACGGATTATATTCTGAAATTCCCCTTCAAGGAAACCTGCGACAGCCCGGTTTATGACCTGGAAAACATGCAGTTTGATACCAGCCATGCCAAACGTTATCTGGACAACAGCGATACCATCCGGCTGGATTATTCCTTTTTTGATATTGATGCCATCGTATGCCCTCATCTGCATTCGAAAAGCGTACAGCTTATCCATGGGGAAACCGGCAAAGGTGTCCAGGTGGATTATCCTGATTTCGCCACCGTCGCATTCTGGACCCCTCCTAAGGTTCAGGCTCCTTTCCTCTGCGTAGAGCCCTGGAACGGCGCGGCCATTTTCGCGGATGAGGATAACGAATTCATCCACAAACGGGATATCCAGATATTAAAGCCCGGCGAGAGCAAAGATTACCGGCTGACTATCCGCCTGCTTCAATAGCCTTTTGGCCAAGCCATACAGTAAAGGAAAAACATTATGAACGAAACAATCCTTATCTCCATTATAGACGGTCAAGGGGGAGGAATCGGCAAACAGCTGATTGAAAAGCTTTCCCCCCGGCTGTCGGGAAAACAAAATATTATTCTGCGCGCCCTTGGCACCAATGCCCTTGCCACTAACGCTATGCTGAAGGCCGGGGCAAATGACGGCGCCACCGGTGAAAACGCCATTGTCTTCAATGCGGGAAAATCCCAAATTATTGCCGGAGTAATGCCCATTGTTATGCCCCATTCCATCCTGGGGGAAGTAACCCCCAGGATGGCAGAAGCCATAGGCGGGAGCGACGCTATAAAGGTGTTAATTCCCATGCCCCGGTGCAACACCAGAATCGCCGTACCGGGGAATGCCTCCCTGGGGCAATGCATCGACCGGGCCGTGGAGCTGATTGAGGAATATATCGCGGAATATACTGCCCCAGCCCGCGAAAGCTGAATTATTACGTTTTCTATAGCTGTTCCACATCAACCCCGCATGTATAGGAGCGGCTGCCCATGAGGTTCCTCTTTTCACCGGTCAGCACCACTTCCCCGGTAAAAAAGATATCATGGGCGCTGGTTCCTACCATTACATCCATAACAGTAGGCTCTACTACAAATTCCATATCTTCGTTATAGTAACCTAACTGCGCCGTATCCAGAGTGAAGGTAATTTTCTTTTCCTCTCCGGCATTTAAAGAGAGCCGTTTAAATCCGGCCAGCTGTTTCACCGGACGGATGACATGGGCTTTTTTCGTGTGGTAATAAAGCTGAACCACTTCATCCCCTTCCCTCTCCCCCGTATTCTTAACCTTACATGACACCACGATTTTTCCATCTGCCGGCACCGTTGTCTCTTCTATATGGAAATCCCGCAGCATAAAAGATGTATAGCTTAGCCCATGCCCGAAGCAAAACAGCGGGCTGTTGTCTTCATCCACATAGCCGCCGCTGAAAATCACAGATGCCGTACTCCCGCCCGTTCCGGAATATCCGCTGCCGGTTCTATGGTTATAGGTCACCGGCACCTGCCCTACGCTGCGAGGCACCGTCATCGTCATCTTCCCTCCCGGATTCGCCGTGCCGTCAAGCACATTCGCTATTACTTTTCCGGCTGCGGGGCCTGGCATAAATGCTTCTATCATACCGTCCACATGTTCGCATGCCCAAGGAACAGCGAAAATCCCCGGCCCATAAAGCACCATTACTATCTTTTTGCCCGTTTCCCATAAAGTTTCCAACAGCTTCTGCTGTACTCCGGGAAGCCCCAGCCTGCACCGATCCTTGCCTTCCCCGCCCGTTACATTCACCCAGCCGGAGTTGCCGCCGCAGGCAAAAACTACCACATCGCTTTCCTTTGCCGCTTCTACTGCTTCCGGGATTCCCGATTCATCCAAACCGGTAATATCGCACCCTTTCGCATAATGTACCTCAAACCGTTGCGACAATACATCCTTTAAGGAAGCTGCCCCCATAGAGCGCAGCACAGAATTCATATCGCCGATTCTTTCCTTATCCTCTTCCGTCAATGCGCTGAAAAATGCCGCAAATGGATTTTCCGCCTGGCTTTCCTTCGCCTTTGCCGCTTCATCCGCGATTCCGTTGAAAGACACGGACTCGTTTCCCGCTGCGCCGGCCGTCAGCATTTCCACATAAGCCGGGAACGTATAGCCGCTTACCGGATAGCGCAGGCTATCCCCATGGGGCCCGATTACCGCTACTTTTGTTCCCTCCCGCAGCGGGAGCACCCCGTTATTTTTAAGCAAAACCAAGGATTTGGCAGCAATTTTTTCCGACAGTCCGGCCTTTGCTCCATTCGTCATAGCTGCCTTTACCTTCTCCACATCCACATAAGGGTTTTCAAACAGCCCGTATTCAAATTTTACTTTCAATACCCGGCGCACCGATTCATCCAATACGGCTTCCTCCAATTGCCCGCTGCGCACATACTTGGGAAGCTGCTTAAAGGAACCCCCCACAGGAATTTCCGTATCCGTGCCTGCTTTTTTGGCCAGATATCCCGCTTCCTCATAAGTATCCGCAATATGAAAATCTGTCAGCGTCTTCAGTATTCCCGCTCCGTCTGAAGTGAGAATCCCTTCAAATTTCATCGTATCGCGCAGGAGGTCATGGGCGATTGCCCTGTTTGCCACCACACACATGCCATCGATTTCCGCATAATTTGCCATTACGGAACTCACATCGGCTTCCCTCATAGCCGCTTCAAAAGGAGTAGCAAAAACCTCATACAATTCGCGGTTGTTTAAGCGGGTAGCCGCGGTATTCAATCCCCCCTGCGTCTCCGAATATCCCAGGAAATGCTTGGCCACACAGGCCACCCCATTTTTTTTCTCGCCCTGCATGCCCTGAATATAATGAATTCCCATCTGGCTAATCAGATAGGGGTCTTCGCCATAGGTCTCGTATGTGCGCCCCCACCGAGGGTCCCTCGCCACGTCAATAACCGGGCTCATGGCAGAATTAATCCCTACCGCCCTTGATTCCTGGGAAATAATCTTTGTCATTTCCTTCACAAGCTCCGGTTCCCATGTACATCCCACATTCACCTGGGCGGGGAACAGGGTGCCCCCCATCGACGGGTAACCGCACAGGTTTTCTGTCTGTAACGCTACCGGAATCCCCAGCCTGGTTTCCTCCACAAAGTATTTCTGTACCCGGTTGGTAAACTCCGCAATTTTTACCGGGTCCGCCAGCCCCACAATAGAATATTGGGTAAAGCGCCCATGCCCATCCGGGTATTTTTCCTTTAGGGCCTCTTCCATCCCTTCCCCCAGCTTAGCCAGCTCAAAAGGCAAATCCCCGCATAGCTGTGCCGCCTTTTCTTCCAGGGTCATACGCGAAAGCAAATCCTCTACCCTCTCATCCACCGTGTAATCAGCATTCTTATAAATCTCCATAGCCTTACTCCTTTCATTATTTTCCCAAAGCCTCAAACATCCATTTTTTATATGCTTCCACCCCCGGCTGGTCAAACGCATTGACCCCCATCATTTTGCAGGAAAGATAGCAGGAAAACTGGAAAAAGTAAAACAGCTGCCCGAAGTGATAAGCATCCAGTCCATCTATTTCCAGCGTAAAACACGGCATTTTTTCCTTATGCGCCGCCACCGTGGCTTCATAGGCTTTCTTATTGATACACCAGAAATCCTTCCCGTCCAGATAGTCAAAGTAATCGGCCAGCCCATCCGATTCCACTCTTAGGGAGTCCTGACGCTCCTTTACATCCAGAAATGTTTCAAATATAATCGGAGAACCATCCTGAAGGAACTGGCCTACCGAATGCAGTTCCTCCGAATATTCCCCTGCCACCGGGAAAATTCCCTTATTGTCTTTCCCTTCGCTCTCGGCAAACAACTGAATCCACCATTTATAGAAATATCTAAACCTTGGTTCAAAGCTGGCCAGCATTTCAATCCTGTATCCACGGTTATAGCAGAAATTGCGCAGGCAGGCATACTGGAAAGCGATGTTTTCCTCTGCCGGCTTCTCATACAATTCTTTCCGCATATCCTTAGCGCCCTGTACCAACATCCTGATATCGATTCCCGCCACGGCCATGGGCAGAAGCCCCACATTGGAAAGCGCCGTATATCTGCCCCCGATATTCTCGGGAAATTCCAGAAATGTATAACCGTTATCAGAACAAAGCTTTTCCAGGCTGCTTCCTGCCGTACCTGTTGCGATAATACGCTCCGCGGCCTTTTTCCCGTACCTTTCCTTTAAGTATTTCCGCAAGATTCTGAAGGATGCCCCCGGTTCCAGCGTTTCGAAGTTTTTTGCTATGCAATTCACATAGATGGATTTTCCCTCCAATTTCTTCAGCATATTGTTCAAGGCATGGGGCGACAAAGTATTTCCTGCATATATGATTTCCGGCGTACCGGCCTGCTGAAGCGCCTTTATCGCTCCTCTGGCCGCATTGTTGGAGCCTCCTACCCCTATTAAAACGAATACATTTGCATTCCTCTTGATTTCCAATGCCAGCCTTTCCACCCGTTTTAATGCCGTTTCATTTGCCCATTCTTCCGTATCCAGCCATCCAAGGCTGTCCGAGTATTCCTTTTCCCCTTTTTTGGCCGTATCCAATACGCTCCTGTTTTGGGCACACAGTTTCGAGTATTCCTTTTCCCATTCTTCCTTATCGTTATGAACAATCAAATCTATCATTTTTAACCCCATTTCTGCGCGTTGCCGCAACTGCCGCATACCCTCCGCACCCTTTTTACAGCGGGCGGGCTTGCGGGAATAATTTGCCGTTTACTTTGCATGCTAAATATTCAGTTCGCTGTCCGTTACGAGGCCGGCCGCCTTATCTAGTTTTTCCTGCATTTCCACTTCCCCTTTGCGGGATAAAGGATAAAAATACATCGCAATAACGGAAGCAATATACCCTAAAATAGGCCCTACCGTACAAAGCAATAAAATTGCTTTCAGACATCCCGGAGACTGCTGCTCCACCTCCGCGCTATAGCCTGTCGCCGACAGAATTGCCCCGCCGAAAAACATGGAAAACGCCTGGCAGCATTTATTTACAAAGGTGAAAGTGGAGTTTACCAGCGCCGTGCCGTTCACGCCTGTGGTAATCTGGGCATAATTGGCCGCATCCAGCACAGCTGCACGGCTCAGCATATTGTTAATCGTCCATGTAAAGGTAACTGAAATATAAGTAAACATAACTGCCGCAATGGCATATCCCCCGGACAGTCCGGTCACCAGCATGGGGAGCGTAAATACGATGGCCAGCGCCTCCACTGCAATAATTCCTATCTTTTTGCCCGTCCTTTTTACAAAAGGCTGGATAAAGATAACAAGGGCAAATCCGATAAATGTAGATGCATACCCGATATATGTAATCAAATCCGTCCTGCCGTTCATATTATACTGGAAAAAATAAATGCGGAGGGAATTGGATATCTGATAGGCAAACATATCCGTTCCATATGCAATCAACACGCAAAGCAGGGCTTTGTTTTTGGTAATAACGGATAAAATTTCCGACAGGGGCTGCTTCTCTCTCTTCTTTAGCTCTGCTTCCGGATTATACACATCCACATCTTTTACCGACATGGCCGACAAAATAAAAAGGATGGCCGATAACGTTCCGAAGATAATGGTAAACTTAAGCCATGCCCCTGCATCCTCCTGCCCGCCCAAGGCGTTCAATATGGGAAGTGCCCATGCCGAAACCACCAGCGCTGCAATGGAGCCGAACGCTTGGAAAATCGCCTGAATCCTCGTCCTCTTCGCCAAATCATTGGTCAGCATGGCGGGAAGGGCCAACTGGGGAATCTGTACAATCGTCCATGCCAGAGAATAAATAATATAAGTCACGAATGCATACACGATTTTACCCATTGTGGAAAAATCCGGCGCTGCGAACAACAGCACGAACATAATGCCCAGGAAGGGTGCGCCGGCTATAATAAAAGGCCTGTATTTCCCAAGTTTCGTATTCGTCCTGTCAACAATCATTCCCATCAACGGGTCAGTCACCGCATCCACCAGACGCGCTACCATAAAAATAGTACCGGCCATCACCGCAGGAATCTGCAAAATATTCGTATAAAAATAAGTAATATACGTTCCCACCATCAGAAAAATAATATTATTGGGGAAATTCCCCACACTGTAAAGCCAATATTGGGCTTCCGTCGCCTCTTTTCTTTTTTTCTGTATACTCATTTCATAGCCTCCTCAATAATTTGAATTAATTAAAACTTTTAATAATATCTCCAAAAACAAAAGTGCACTTCACGCACCTTCGTATACAAAAACTTCCGGCATCGCAGTTTTTATTCCGCGCGCCCAACGAAAATCTCTGTTGGGTTAAACCTCCTTTCTATTTCTTAAAACTTTTAATAAATAAATTATAGTCAACTTATATTTTTTAATCAATACAAATAAGTACTAAAAAGGAATGAAAAAAACTATGCATATTTACCAAAATTCAGCATTCCAAGAACAGTCTGCTGATTACGAAATACGCAGCCCCTTTCGCCCCCCAACTGGAGTCATAGGGCTGGAAAAACACTTGCACCTCTTCCTCATTCAGGCCATAAAAATTAGCCTTTGCCGCCTCCAAAAGCTTTTCCCTGTTAGGCTTTTCCTTCATAATATAACCATCTACCACAACAAAACCCGGATTAATCAGGTTCACCACATTCGCCAGGGCAATCCCAAGATATTCGATTACCTCCTCTATCACTTCATTCACATCCCTATCGCCCCTGCGCTGTGCATCCAAAATATCCTGTATGGTCAACCGCCCTTTTTCTTCCAGCACAGCCTTTAGTTTCAGAGCTGCCCCCCGCAGCAGCTTTTCCTGACATTTTTCAAAAATAGCCCTCTCGCTTCCCAAATCATCCACCGTTTTCCGCAGAGTTTTTCCCTCTTCGTAACAGCCTATAATATTGCGCCCCAATTCCCCTGCCCCTGATGTACAGCCCGACACAATATCGTTCTTTATCATCAGCGGGCAAGCAATCCCTTTGGATACAAACAGATAGGCAAAAGTATCCGCCTTGCCCCTGTGGGAACTCATTTCATATCCGATAGCCCTTATCCTGGCGTTATTATCAATAATTACAGGAACGTTAAGCATGGCCTGCAAATCCTCAGCCAAATGCTGTCCTACCCAATCCTGCCTTAAGTTGCTGCGTATCACTCCGCTCTCGCAGTCAATGAAGCCTGGAAGCCCTATTCCTACGCCCAACAAATGCCCTTCTTCTGCAAACCGCATCAGATTCCTTATTTGCCCGGTAATGCTTTGCAGCATCTGATGATAGTTTTCCGCCGCCGGTTCCTCCTCCGAAGAAGCTACCACATTGCCTCTCATATTTAAAAGTACCGCGTTGGTGGCATATGGCCCCAGCTCCACTCCGATTGCGCATGCCGTATCGGCCCGGAATGCAATGGAAGTCGGCCTTCTCCCCATAGCGTTTACCAGATTATTTTCCGAAAAGGGAATCTCCTCCAAAATTCCTTCCGAAAGCATTTCATTGACGCTGGTTGTTATGGTTGGAAGCGTCAGCCCCAACGCTTCTGCAATCCCCGTCCTGGTAGCGTTCTCCGTACGGAATATCATATTTTTTATCAAAACCCTGTTCCATCTTCTCGTTTCCAGCAGACTGCTTCCTTTTTTTACCATATTTTTCCCTCTTTTCACACGGTTTTGTGAACTAGCATAGCAATTTATTTCATACATAATAGTTATTCTTCCTAAATGTTATCATAACATTTCCTTACTTTTGTTTCAATCCATTCCTTCCTGCCACTCAAAGGCTCCGCTACAGGCAATATGACATCCAACTTGCAGCGCCTCCTCTGCACATTCGCACGGACTTTGCAGCAAGTGCAAAGTCCTGAGCCAAACTGTTGCCAATTTTTCGCCGCAACAGTTATTTTCCTTGAAAAAACCGCCATTTTATGTATAATAATATGAGTGACTCCGTCAGAAGAATATAAAAAGGCAAATTTCAATGTGCGCAAAGCGCTGCGCAGAAATGAGGTTTAATATGATAAGTGCAAACAACGTTACTTTAAGATTAGGGAAAAAAGCATTATTTGAGGATGTGAACATCAAATTTACCGAAGGGAACTGCTATGGGCTCATCGGCGCTAACGGGGCCGGCAAATCCACATTCCTTAAAATATTGTCCGGCAAGCTGGAAACAACGCAGGGGGATGTTTTTATCACCCCCGGCCAGCGCATGTCCGTGTTGGAACAGGACCACTTCAAATATGACGAGTATACCGTTATGGATGTAGTCATCATGGGCAACGAAAGGCTTTACCAGATTATGAAGGAAAAGGATGCCATTTATGCCAAGGAAGACTTCACCGACGAAGACGGTATACGCGCCAGCGAACTGGAAGGTGAATTCACCGAAATGAACGGCTGGGAAGCGGAATCGGATGCCGCTATGCTGCTCAACGGCTTAGGCATAGGCACGGAACTCCACTATTCTGTCATGAATACGTTAAACGGCAACGAAAAGGTGAAGATTCTCCTGGCCAAAGCACTCTTTGGCAACCCGGACATCCTCCTGCTGGATGAGCCTACCAACCATCTGGATTTGGATGCCATCGCATGGCTGGAGGATTTCCTTATAGACTTTAACAATACCGTTATCGTCGTATCCCATGACCGTTATTTCCTGAATAAAGTATGCACCCACATTGCGGATATCGATTACGGCAAAATCCAGCTTTATGCCGGCAACTATGATTTCTGGTATGAATCCAGCCAGCTCCTTATCAAGCAGATGAAGGAAGCCAATAAGAAAAAGGAAGAAAAAATCAAGGAACTGCAGGAATTTATTTCACGCTTCTCCGCCAATGCTTCCAAGTCCAAACAGGCCACCAGCAGGAAGCGCGCCCTGGAAAAAATCGAACTGGAAGAAATCAAGCCTTCCAGCAGGAAGTACCCTTATATCGACTTCCGCCCCGACCGCGAAATCGGCAACGAAGTCTTAAGCGTAGAAGGGCTCTCCAAAACCATAGACGGAGTAAAGGTTTTGGACAACATTACTTTTACGGTGGGGCATAATGATAAAATCGCCTTCGTAGGCGGCAATGAATTGGCGAAAACTACGCTTTTCCAGATTTTGATGGATGAAATGGAACCCGATGAAGGCTCCTATAAATGGGGGGTAACTACTTCCCAGGCTTATTTCCCCAAAGACAGCACGAAGGAATTCGATAACGATTATACCATCGTAGACTGGCTCACCGGCTACTCCCCCGTCAAAGACGTCACCTATGTCCGCGGCTTCCTGGGGCGCATGCTTTTTGCCGGGGAAGACGGGGTGAAGAAAGTGAATATCCTTTCCGGTGGGGAAAAAGTGAGGTGCCTCCTTTCCAAAATGATGATCAGCGGCGCCAACTGCCTGATTCTGGATGAACCCACCAACCATTTGGATATGGAATCCATTACTGCCCTTAATAACGGAATGATAAAGTTCCCCGGCATTGAGCTTTTCGCCTGCCATGACCACCAGTTCGTGCAGACTACGGCCAACCGGATTATGGAAATCCTTCCTAACGGGCAGCTTGTGGATAAGATTACCACTTATGACGAATATCTGGCCAGCGACGAAATGGCCAGGAAACGGACGGTGTATACGAATAAGAATGTGGAGGACGATAATTAGGAATTATGAGCATCGTAGATTTGCATGTGCATTCTAATAAATCGGACGGGAGCATGAGCCCCTCACAGCTGGTGGAACTGGCTGTGGACAAGGGGCTTTCCGCATTTGCCCTGACGGACCATGATACAACGGAAGGCATCCCGGAAGCTATGGAAACCGCCAGGAAGTATAATAATGCCCTGGCGGAAGGAAAACTGCCGCCCCTTCCAAACAGGAAACCGGGGGGATTACCCGTCCGCCCGTTGGAGGTGATTCCCGGCATTGAGTTTTCCACCGAATATCAAGGGAAAGATATTCATATCCTTGGGCTTTATATCGATTACGAAGCTTCTTTTTTTAAAGCCCAAATCCAGGCCTTTGTGGATTCGCGCATTCTCCGCAACCGGAAAATGTGCGCGAATCTCCAGGGAGCAGGCATTGATATTTCTTATGAAAAATTATTGGAGGCCTATCCGGGCTCGGTAATTACCAGAGGGCATTATGCCCGCTATATGCTGGAGCATGGATATGTAAAAAGCATGCCGGAAGCATTTGAAAAATATATCGGAGACCATGCGGAATACTATGTGCCAAGGGAAAAAGTAACGCCTTCCCAGGCGATTGGACTCATCCTGAAAGCGGGAGGGCTCCCTATCCTCGCCCATCCGCCCCTTTATCATATGAGCGATGACGCATTGGACACTTTGGCGGGCCAGTTAACGAAGGACGGGCTGGAAGGCATTGAAGCGATTTACAGCACCTACAGCCCGGAAGACGAACGCCAAATGCGTTCCCTTGCAAAGAAATACGGACTGTGCATCAGCGGCGGCTCCGATTTTCATGGGGCCACCAAACCGAATCTGGAAATGGCTACCGGATACGGCAAGCTGTACGTTCCGGAAGATGTGCTCCTGCAGCTGAAAACACGGCTGCAAAAAAAATAACAATCGATATAAGAAACGGGAGAAACGGATGATGAGCAACACGGCAAAAACGAAAATATTTTTTACGGATTTAGACGGCACCCTTTTAACTGACGCCAAGGAAATCACGCCCGCCACCAAAGCGGCCTTAAAGGAATGGACCGAAGCAGGCAATAAGCTTGTCCTAAGCTCCGGAAGAGCCATTGACAGCGTGAACAATGTGCGGATTTCCCTGGGCCTCGACTTTCCCGGCATGTACCTGATTGGCTGCAATGGAGGCGAAATATTCGATTGCGGAAGCGAACAGATGATATCCCGCACACCGCTTACGTTCCAGCAGGTTTCCCTCGCTATGGAAACGGCAAAGAAGGAGGGCGTCCATTGCCATACTTATACGGACACCCACATCATAAGCCCGGCGGATGACGAAGAGCTCCTTTATTACCGCCGCGCCATCCATACGCCGGTCATTATCTGCGAAGACGTATTAAGCGCCCTGGACAAAGAACCTTGCAAATGTATCGCAATAGAACTGCACGATAAAAATAAACTGGAGCATTTTCGCCAGACCCTCCTTCCCCTTGTGGAAGGCGAATTGAATCTGCTCTACTCCAATGACAAATATCTGGAAATCTTCCCGGCTTCCTCCGGGAAAGGCGCCGCCGTCCACAAATTGTGCGGCATGCTGGACATTCCTTTGGCCAATTCATTGGCTTCCGGAGATGAAGCCAACGATATTTCCATGATTCAGGCCGCCGGCATAGGCATCGCCATGAAAAATGCCAAGGAAAATGTGAAACAGGCCGCCGAGATTATTACCCAAACGGACAATAACCATGACGGCCTGGCTCCTGTTTTGCTGCAAAACATTTAAGATTTGCACGAAAATCTGGGGGAATAGATTTGACCGGAGCATGTTATGGCCTGCCATACCGCTCCGGGCCAAACTGTTGCCTTCATTAAAAAAATGTAAAATTCAAATTTATGGTTGACAAATATATAAGTTTTATGTAAAATAAATGATGTTGACGCGGAGATACGTCGGCATCTATAAAAAATGCGCGAGTGGCTCAGTTGGTGGAGCGCGACCTTGCCAAGGTCGAGGCCGCGGGTTCGAGTCCCGTCTCGCGCTCTTTTAATAAATAATACTATAATTAATCTTATGGAAGCATAGCTCAGCCGGGATGAGCGTTCGCCTCACACGCGAGAGGTCATGGGTTCGAGCCCCATTGCTTCCATTATTTTATGCCCTTTTTTATTCCGTCTGCCCTTCTTCAGGGCTATCCGGCGCCTCTTCCCCTTCTGTCTGGCCATCGGACGCTCCCTCGGGATTGTCCGGTATTTCTTCTCCGCCCTCCGTTCCCTGCTGTTCTCCAGATATATTATCTACCACATTGCCGTCCTGATCCACTCTGTTCCTATACTTTATCCTGTAAATCCTTTTCAGCGATTCATTGATGCGCTCTTCCGAAATGACACCGTCCTTCACCGCCGTCAGAACGCCTTCATATGCCATCTCAAAATTTTCAGGCATCAATATCATATCCGCCCCCGCTTTAAGAGCCATCACCGCCGCCTCATCCGCACTGTAATATTCCGTGATTGCCGACATATTCATGGCATCGGTGATAATGATTCCATTATAGCCCAGTTCGCCCCTCAGCCAGTTCGTCACTACCTCTTCCGACAAAGAGCAAGGCGTATTATCCCCTATCACACCGGGGATGGAAACATGGCCTACCATTATCATATGCGCCCCCGCATCGATTCCCGAACGGAATGGAATGAATTCCGAAGCCCTTAAATCGTCCAAAGACTTCTCCAATGCAGCCATGCCTTCGTGGGTATCCTCTGCCGCCGCCCCAATTCCGGGGAAATGCTTTAAGCAGGAACTAATTCCCGTGTCCTGAAAACCGCCTACCGCAGCAGCCACCATATCACCCACCGCCCCGGGTTCCCCGCCGAAGGAACGCTTTCCTATAGACGAAGCGGAAGCATCTGCCACCACATCCGCTACCGGCGCAAAATCCAGGTTGAACCCCAGTTCATACAAATAAGACGCTATTTCGGCGCCTGCATTATAAGCGGCCATTGTGTCCCCAGACGCTCCAATATCCGCCATATCTCCCACTTCCGTCACTTCTATGCTGCTAGAGCCCACACGCCTTACCTCGCCCCCTTCTTCGTCCACCGCAAGGAATATGGGATATTTGCTCATCATCGCTGTTTTGGAAAGCATTTCTGTAAGCTGTTCCTTATCCTTTATATTCTGGCTAAAATAGACCAAGCCGCCCACTGCGTACTTATTTAGGGCCTCCTGAGTTCCTTCTCCCGCCGTTATCGCCGTTCCTACCCCCGTAATATCTTCAGGCGTCACAATAAACAGCCCCGCTACCCTGTCTTCCAAAGGCATCGGCGCTATTGCCGTTTCCACAATCTCTTCCAGCCAATCCACATCTTCCGCCGGAGCTTCCTCTATCGGCGCAGGCGGCTCCACCACCACATTTTCCTGTTCCGCCTGGGCTGCCGCTTCCTCCAGCTGGCGTTCCACTTCCTTCGCCTGCCTGCGCTCTGCAAGAATGCCCATCAGCTTCCGGATGCCGAATATGGCCCCTACTACGACCGCCGCAAAAAAAATTATCACTGTTATGTAAGCTATGATCTGGTTCCTTATTCTTCTTCTCCGCCTATATAACCGTCTTTCATCAAATCCTCTTTCTCTGTTCTCTTTCATATCCTACCCCGTACAAACAATATATAGCTTATCATAACCCATTTCCATAAAAATTTCCACATCTATTTCTACAAAAGCAAACATAAACTCTCAAAACCGCAAATTCGCTGCCCCAATTTCGGCACCACGCAAAGAGGATACTAATCATTTCGATTAATATCCTCTTTTATACTATACTATCCAATGGCCTATACCTCCGTCTTCTAGTTTTTCTTTATGCAGTTGTTATTCATTTTTCTCTTTCGTACCCTTTCCATTTCTCCCTTGTACTGCCTGTACTGTAACGGCTGATAATTCATTTCCGGATTCTTTTGCAATCCTTCGTATTATCTTCTGTTCCTCGCTACTTCTTCTTATGTACTCGACTACGAATTCTTTTCTTTTGTTTATCCATTCTTTCGTATCTCAAATGAATAAATTAATTTACGTTTTCGGTGGTCCGTACCTCGCTTTCTTTTGTATTTTTATCTATGTGAATTTCTTTTGTATGAACTTATTATAATATGCCATTTTTAATTTGTCAACACTTTTTTTCAAAAAAAACTATTTTTTTTCAATTTATTTTATATTTCTACAAATTACAAGCATTATTTTCCTTTTTAGACAAAATATTACATTTTCAATTCGGTTTCAGCCATAAATTTTCAGTTTATTATATATATTTTTTATATTCTTCATTCAATTTATTCTCTTTCCGTAAACCCTTCGATATCAATGAACTTATTTCCAAGAGCCTATTGGTAAAATAATCAAAAAAAATTTCACTCTACCCTATAAATGTTGTATAATAAAGAAAGAGTTGGCCCAGCGGCTAATTCTGTCGGTCAAACATAGCCAAACCCAAAATTTAAAGGAGAGTCAATCCTATGATTTCTAATCCTTTTTTAAAAGAAGGCGTCCTTGGTACGAATGCTTCCATCAATAAATTAATCATAGCGAAAATGCCGGAATGCTCCGTTACCCAGACCCTAACCGGAAAAAGCGCCCAGGAGATTTTTTCCACAGATTTATTGATTCAGGAAATAAAAAATTCCGCAAATCAGCTGCAGATAGATATTTCCTCCCTGGAAGAAAAGTCGCTCCCACTCTATCTGGAAAGCTGTCTGGAGAGCGAAGATTCCAATGTCCGGGCGGCTGCTCACAGTATCATGAAGCTTTTCGGGGAACGGCTCGCCGTCATCCTCCTTTGCCTGAAAGAGGGTTCGCCAGAAAATCGCAAGGCCCGGAGCGATTGGACTGATGAGGAATGGGATTACTGGCATTCCCTGCAGCATGTCATACTGGTAGGAGGGCTGGCCAGCCCTCCCCTGGGCGAACAGCTGAAATATTACGTGGAGCGGGTATTCCTTTCCTCGGGCAAACATCCCTACACCATTATCCTGGGCAGGGATTCCACTTATGCAGGCCTGCGGGGATGCACCACATATCTGGAAGAGATACCGCCCTATCAAGTAAACCTTATCTTCGATTACGGACAAAGTTTTATTAAAAGAAGTTATGCGATTATGGACGGGAAAAGGGTCAGGGATATCGTTATTTTAGGAAAAACCTTATCCAAACACGTGGAATGGGATATTCAGGATGCCGATTTGGAAAAAGAAGAAGCGCTGGCGTTAAACCGCTACTTTCTGGAAACCATCACCCGTACTGTATACGAAGTAGAAAATCGCGGGCTGATAATACATCCCCACATCATTTTAAGCATTGCCAACTATGTAAAAAACGGGGTCATTGCCAACCGGGGCGGCTATGGGAAATTACGTCTCATCGCACCCAATTATGCGGAATACCTTTCCCAGCAGTTAATGGGAAATCTTGGCAGGAACTATTCTTTTACCATGCTCCATGACGGAACCGCCATGGCTGCCGGATATGCCGACTATGCCAATTCCGTGTGCATTTCTCTAGGCACTGCATTCGGCGTAGGCTTCCCGGCCCATTGCCCTGTAAGCCAAATAGAAACTTGAACAGGAGGATTCATTATGACACACAGACAGGCTGCCTTTGCATCGGCAGCAAAAACCATTATTGAAAACCTGGAAAAAAGAGGAATGGAGGGCTATTTTTTTGAGGATTCCGCATCCTGTACCGATGCTATTCTCGCCTCCATCCCGGAAGGCAGCAGCATATCCTGGGGCGGAAGCGCATCCGTCAAGGAATCCGGGCTGATGGAAAAAATCAAAGAGGGGAATTATGAGCTCATCGACTTTTTCAGCACTTCCGACCCCGGCGAACGGAAAAAATTATATGCCAGGGCAGTGTTGGCCGACTATTATCTTATGAGTTCCAACGCGGTAACTTTCGATGGAGAGCTGATTAATATTGACGGCCGCGGGAACCGGGTTGCCTGCCTGATTCATGGGCCGGAGAACGTCATTATGGTAGTAGGGATGAACAAAATCGTCTCCGATGTCAACGCCGGCATTGACAGGGCCCGCAATTTTGCAGCCCCTCCTAACGCCAAACGTTTAACACGCCAGACCCCCTGCTATGCAACCGGACGCTGCGGCGACTGCCTTTCCCCCGACTGCATGTGCAACCAAATCGTCATCACCAGAAGAAGCGGCATTAAAGGAAGGATTAAAGTATATTTTATCGCGGAGGATTTAGGATACTAAAGCAAGAAGGTTTGCGGTGTTCAACGCTGCGGCGTAATTTCCTATAACGATTCGGGTGCCAAAAGCCCTCCATGGACCGGAGCTTTTGACACCCGAATCATTATAGCTTCATTCGGTTAAAACTCAAATCAACGGGTATTTATCCGTCAGTTCCTGTACGATTGCCCTGGCTTCGGGTATCTTTTCCTCCCCGCCTTTAATGACAAGAGCGATTGCTTCCGCAATCCTGTCCATATCCTCCACACCCATACCGCGCGAGGTCACTGCAGGAGTTCCTAGTCGGATTCCGCTTGTAACAAAAGGCGATTTGGGGTCATTGGGAATCGTATTTTTATTGGCCGTAATATGCGCTTCATCCAAAAGCTTCTCCACCGCTTTTCCTGTAAGCCCATAATTGGTCAAATCCACCAGCATCAGATGATTGTCCGTGCCGCCGGATACGATTTTGATATCCCGTTCCAACAGGCCCTTGCAAAGCGCCTGCGCATTGTCCACAATCCCCTTCTGGTACGCCTTGAATTCATCGCTTAAAGCCTCCTTAAAGCAAACCGCTTTCGCCGCAATCACGTGCATCAGAGGCCCCCCTTGTATGCCGGGGAAAATAGCCTTGTTGAAATTATACTTATCCGCCGCTTCCTGATTGCATAAAATCAAGCCGCCGCGGGGGCCCCTCAATGTTTTATGGGTAGTTGTGGTAACCACATCCGCATAAGGAATCGGGCTGGGATGCAGGCCTGCTGCCACAAGGCCGGCAATATGGGCCATATCCACCATCAACACAGCCCCAACTTCATCGGCCACTTCCCTGAATTTCTTAAAATCTATCGTCCTCGCATAGGCAGAAGCCCCTGCAATAATCATCTTTGGTTTCGCTTCTACTGCGATTTCCCGCAGTTTTTCATAATCGATAAAACCCTCGTCATTCACCCCATAAGGTACTATCTTAAAATATTTTCCGGAAATATTCACCGGGCTTCCGTGAGTCAAATGCCCGCCATGATCCAGGTTCATCCCCATAATCGTATCCCCAGGGGTGCATACTGCAAACTGCACTGCCAAGTTGGCCTGTGCGCCCGAATGAGGCTGTACGTTGGCATAGTCGCAGCCAAACAGTTCCTTCGCCCTGTCAATCGCCAGATTTTCCACCACATCCACACACTCGCAGCCGCCATAATACCTTTTTCCCGGATAACCTTCCGCATACTTGTTTGTCAGCGGGCTTCCCATCGCCGCCATAACCGCCTTGCTCACCCAGTTCTCCGATGCAATCAGCTCAATATGGCTGTTCTGCCTGTCCTGCTCGTCCACAATCGCCTGTGCAATCTCCGGGTCTACTTTTTTTACCTCGTCTAATGAATACATTCCATATCCTCCGTTTCCTTTTTCCTGCCGTCTCCTACACACATATTTCAGCGCAATTCATTATACCACACTTCTCTCTATATGAAAACTATGGAAAAATCTATTCCTAAAGGTATATTTAAAAATAATTAAGAATTTTTTTCCCTTTATATATAGGAACTATTCTTTACATCATGTTAAAATACTGCTAAAATGATGGATGGTTAAAGAGACGGCAATATACGAAAGATTTGCCGCTGCTAAGCCCCTCATGGGAAAAGCAGGGCGGAAATGAGGATTTTTATGTATTACGTAATTGTCAACCCGGCTTCCAAGTCCGGCCAGGGGCGGACTATTTGGCAGCGTTTGAAAAAAATATTCGAAGAAAAGAAGGTTCCCTATAAGGTCCTTTTCACGAAAGGGGCCGGGCATGTGACCAAAGCGGTGGCGAAATTGATGGACTTGGAAGATAAAGGGAAAGAAAAAGCGCCCGTCAAACTGATTATCCTGGGCGGCGACGGTACGATGAACGAGGCCCTTCAGGGAATCCGGGATTTCGATAAAATCCTTCTAGGCTACATCCCTACCGGCTCCAGCAACGATTTGGCCAGGGATTTACGTCTCCCAAAGAATCCGGCAATCATTCTCCGAACCATCCTGGAAGGAAAACATGTGCGCACTATGGATTTGGGGCTGCTTACATATATCGACATGTCGGGGGAACGCTCCAGGCTGAAAGCCAGGACCATATCCGACAAAAGATTTTTTGCGGTCAGCAGCGGAATCGGCTTCGATGCCGCGGTATGCGAGGAAGCCAATTCCTCCCGCTTTAAAAAACTGCTGAATAAGCTAAGGCTTGGAAAGCTCACCTATCTTGCCATCGCCTTGCGCCAGCTTATCGCCGCCAAATCCGTTTCCTGTGACATTTATCTGGATTCGGAAAAGAAGCCAATCCATGTGAACCGGTTTTTATTCACCGCATTCATGATACATAAATATGAAGGCGGGGGCTTCCAGTTCTGTCCTATGGCGGATTCCTGTGACGGCAAATTGGATTTATGCGTTGTGGGAAGTATTCCCAAGCCGGTCATACTGGCCGCGCTCCCTACCGCATATTTCGGAAAGCATTATGCGTTTTCCGCCATTAAGCATTATAAAGCCGAGAAAGTAACCTTCCATACGTCCATTCCGTTATGGGTGCATACCGATGGCGAAGTTTACATAAAGTCAAATTGCATCACCGTTTCCTGCCTGCAGCAGAAAATCCGGCTGATGATGTAAAATTATTTTGGAAATTTAGTGGATTTAGATTTATGGGGAAATATAAATATAGGGATTTATAAATAAAATTAATTATGAAACAGTGCAATACGGGAGGATTTCTATGAAAAAATATGATTTAAGAAAATACAGGCATGCAATACCATTAATCATTTATGGCATTATTTATTTATCCTGGTTCATTTATCTGGAACAGAAAATCACTAAGGACTATCGGGTCATTCACGTAACCCTGGATGATTATATCCCGTTTTGCGAAGTATTTGTCGTTCCATATTTTTTGTGGTTTCTTTATGTTTCCGGAACGGTGGCCTATTTCTTTTTTAACGACAAAGACGATTATTTCAGGGCATGTATCTTTTTATTTACCGGGATGACTATTTTCCTGATTGTTTCCACTTTGTTCCCCAACGGCCATCATCTCCGCCCCCAGGTAATGCCCAGGGATAATGTTTTTACCTGGCTGGTATCCCGCCTTTACAGCACGGATACCCCCACCAACCTCTGGCCCAGCATACATGTGTATAATTCCCTGGGAGCGCACTTCGCTATTGTAAAAAGCAATAAGTTTTGCGGGGAACGTCCGATACGGGCCGCTTCCCTCCTGATGTGCTTATCCATCATATTGTCCACCATGTTTATCAAACAGCACTCGGTGTTCGATGTGGTCACTGCATTTATCATGGCCGCCGTCATGTACGGGATTGTCTACAAATACGATATCCTGACTATGCACAGGCTGAGGGCAATGCGCAAAAAGGCGGCGCCCCAGATTAATTAAATTTGAAAAACCTCTGGCAAATCCGGTATCCTTCAATGGAAATCTTCCTGCCTCCTTTTCCTGGCAGATTCATGGAGTTTCCAAGGATACCGTAGCGGAGCCTTGTATAAAGGAGCCTGTCCTTTTGTTTGATATAACGCCACAGTTCCTTTTTTTTCTCCAGATGTTCTTCCGTTCCGCCTCGAATCAAAAGGATGGAAGAAACTGTAGTTATGATTTCCAGGTAATTAGTCATATAATTGCGCATCTTTCGGCTGCCTTTCAGCTTCTGCTTATTTTCCACCATATAATCCACCATCATCTTGTTAACCTTAATCTGCTGGTCGATTCGGGATATCATAATGGACTCATTTACGGACTGCCCCTCCCTCCCGATATAATAACGGTAAAAGTTCACGTCCAAGTAGTACATATTCCTTACATAAGGCAAAGGCTCGAACACGAAAAGGTTATCTACATAAAATGTATTTTCCGGCAGTTTCAGCCCGCACTCTTGCAGCAATTTCGTTCTGAATATAACCGAATGCATCAAAATATACTGTCCCTTGTGAAAATGCCTGACCTGGTTCCATGTGAAGATTTCGTCTCTCGGCAAAGCATGGCGGTAACGCATCACCTTATTCTTCTTCTCTCCCTGCTTTTCATATACAAAATTGCTAATCAGCATGTCCAGAACCTTTTCCCCACCTGCCATTTCTTTCAGAAGCTCCAGGATTTTCAGGTATTCGCTTTCCTTTACCCAGTCATCGCTGTCCACTACCTTGAAGAACAGCCCGGCAGCATTTTCTATCCCCGCATTAACAGCGGAGCCATGCCCGCCGTTTTCCTTGTGAATCGCTTTTACAATGGATGGGTAATCCGCCGCATACCGATCCGCAATTTCCGCCGTCCTATCCTTTGAACCGTCATCCACAATGAGCAGTTCCACCTCTTCCCCTCCGGCCAGCAGGGAATCTATACATTTTTCCATATAGTTTTCTGAATTATAACATGGTATCGTCACTGTCAGTAATTTCATTTTTTCTCCATTTCTGCATGGCTTTTCACGCCAAAATCATTTTTGTTAGTATATTTTCATTCTTTGGCCATCCCTAATTGAATATCCAGGTATTCCGCATAAGCGGCATATGCAGAAGGTATGGGATACCTCTCCCTGGCCTCATGTTTATCGATAAAGAGCCAGTCCTGACCGGCTCCTGCTCTTTCCGGATTCTCCAGTTCATCCACCCGCACGGCATATCCTGTCATATGCCATTCCTTATGGGAAAAAATATGCTTTGCGTCGCCAATCGGCTTGATGTGGAGCACTTTCAGGCCGATTTGCCTCAATTCCCCCAGCACCTCTTCTTCCGTCCGCCGCCCTTCCAGCATGGGGAATTCATACATCCCGGCCAACAGCCCTTTCTCAGGCCGTCTCCGGAAAGCCGCTTTCTCCCCGTCCTGAATAATCAATACTGTTTTTTCTTCTATTTTCCTCGCTTTTTTCGCCTTTTTTTTCGGATACTCCGCCATTTTGCCAAACCGGTGGGCCTGGCAGATTTCTTTCCATGGGCATTCCCTGCATTTCGGCTCCCCGTTAGGCAGGCATACCGTGGCTCCCAACTCCATCAGCGCCTGGTTAAAATCTCCCGGCCTGTCCATAGGAATTACTTCCCCCAATTCCTTTTCCACCCTGGACTTGGTCTTCTGGGATAAAATATCATCCTCGTCCAGCCGCAGCCTTGCCAATACCCGGAGCACATTCCCATCCACCGCCGGAACCGGTTCGCCATAAGCAATAGATGCGATTGCCCCTGCCGTATAGCTGCCGATACCGGGCAGCTTTATCAAGTTTTCATATTGCGAAGGCATCGTTCCTCCATACTCGTCCATGATTATCTTTGCTGCCTTCTGTAAATTTCGCACCCGGTTATAATAGCCAAGCCCTTCCCAAAGCTTCACCAGCTTATCCTCTTCCAGTTCCGCCAACGTGGGGATATCCGGCGCATTTGCAATAAAATTATCAAAGTATGGTTTCACAGCCTCCACTCTTGTCTGCTGCAGCATAATTTCTGACAGCCAAACGTAATATGGCCGGGGATTCTCCCTCCATGGAAGGATGCGCCTGCCTTTATCATACCATTTTAAAAGCGGCTCCCCTATCTGCTGCAGGAGGTCACGCGTCGGATTCTCCTGTCCGGCTCCACCGATGCCGCTCCCCGGCTTTTCCCACCCGGTTTCGCTGGCTCCATCGGCTCTTCCTTCTGGGTTCTCCTGTCCGCCCCCACCGGCTCCTCTCTCTGTCGTTTCCAGCCTTACCGGCACCAAGTCCGCTACTTCCATGGAGTCCTTCGTGACTCTGCAATCATAGGCCAGAATCTCCACCCCCGCTTCTTTTGCCTTTTTCAGCGCCTGGGCAAAGGCCGGATGGGTTTCCATATTGGGCGCAAAGAAATCAATCCCTTTCATCTGTATAATAAACAGGATATACGCTTTATAGCCTTCCCCCGCCGCTTCTATCAATTCCTCCACATGCTTCACCGCCCGCTGGGACGGGGCATCCGGGAAATAAGCGCCGTTTTCCCTCTCCAGCGTTACCCCCTTCACTTCCAAAAATATTCTATCCTCTTCTGTTTCCACATAAAAATCAAACCGCGAATTCTTGTAAGTTTTCTCGGCCCGCACGCTTTTCAACGAAGGGAACAGTTCCTTCTTCCAAAGCCATTCCCCTACCGCTTTATTAGGGGCGTTGGAGTCCATATTAATCAGCCGTTCCCCTTTACGTGCGGCAATCAAATCATAATCGGTGGAGCGCCCCGGATTCCCGCTTTTCTCCAAATACACGGTTCCTTTTTCTACTAAAAGCTCCTTGCATCTCCCCGTATTTTTCACATGCACCTTTTCCGTCCTGCCGCCCATATCCACGTAAGCGATGAACCGGTTGGGCCTGCTTAAAAATCTTCCTTCTATAACCTCGCCGTATTTCATGAGTCTTTATTTTCCTTTGTTCCCAACTGCATATAACCGCCTCAACGCAGCCTGTTGCATTCATATTTTTCCATCAATGCCAGGCAGCTCCTGAATTCCGCATACCGCTCTTCCACATCCCCCGGCTTAACCTCGATATCCAGCGCTATGGACATAATGTTTATCATATCATCGGTGATTTTATGATGAAGGGCCGACAGAATGTTCAGCCGCTGCTCATAGCTGGAAGCATCCAGGAATTCTATTACCAGCGGATCCAGGTTTACTTCCCCGCTATCCTGCTCTTCACTCCTCTGCAATTCTTTGCTTCTTTGCGGCCCTTCAGTTCTTCGCGGCTCTTCATTTTCCATCCGCCTTCGGTCAGAGTCGGAGGCTTTTGCCGCCCTGTTTATATTTTCCCCATCACCCGCATACCCTTCCTGCGGCGTTCCCTTTCCCTTCACCAGTTCAAACCGGTATTCCTGCCCGGCATCCGGATATTTTTCCTTATCCGTCCTTTCCATGAAGGAAGTTAGCGGGCGGGCGTAAACTTTGAAGCTACCGTAAAGCGCCTGGTAAATTACCAGTTCCTCCCCCGTTTCCGAATGCTCCGCTACCGTTATAATCTGATATAAATTGCCTTTAAAATGTCTGTATATTTCCTGTGGAACGGGTGTCTGCCGCATAATAATCCTCCTGTCCGCTATAATGGCCTTGCCATCTGATAATAGTATATCTGCCAGGCAAACCGGTCTGGCTGCCATGTTTATTATAATGCCCCGATATTGCCTTGTCATTCTTTTTATGGATCTAGCTTTCTTAAGCATTTCTAAAGCGTTACAGTTCACGGCCTAACCGCCCGCGAACTGTAACGCATCCAGCCCATAGCTTAATTGATGCCCTGGCGGAACACTTCCGGCCTGCTGCACGTGGATTCCACTTTCTCAAAAGCCCCTGTATCGCTGCTTTTCATCATCTGGCATATGGTATCCAGCACATGGTATGCCATTTCCTTGCTGGCCCTGTTCTTCTTGCCTTCCCGGATAGCCTGCGCCATTTCAGAAGGCCCGATGCCCCTGCAATTTTCCGAATAAGGGGATACCGGCTCCAAGAGGGTGCTTTCCACTTTTCCATCAGCGCCGTTTTGGATAACTGAAATGTCCCCGCCGAATTGATTGGGGTCGGAAATCGTCAGGACCCCTTTTGTTCCGTAAATTTTAAAATCCGCCAAATCCCTGGCGATGCTGTCGCCGTTTAAAGAAAAAGTGCCCAAAATGCCATTTTCCAGTTCTATCACAGCACTTACCTGGCTCTCGTTGGGATAAGAATATTCTTTCCCGTAATCCGGACTCTCTTTGCAAATATTTTTACGGACTTCTTTCCTGTTTTTCACAATGGCCGCCACCCGTTCCACAGGGCCGAGCAGGCTTACAAGGGCGGTCAGATAATATACCCCATAATCATAGCAAATGCCTCCGCCCTGCATGCGGAGGAAGGTAAATATGCTTGCCAAGAAGTCGATTTCCCTGTTGGCGCTGATTTCAAAAGAAGTCACCTCGCCCAGTATCCCATCATCAATCGCTTTCCTCCCCGTCTGCAATGCAGCCCCCAGAAAAGTATCCGGTGCGGAACCTAAGTATAGCCCCTTTTCTTCCGCCAGCTTTAACAGTTCTTCCGCTTCTTTTACCGAAACCGTCATCGTTTTTTCGGTATATACGTGTTTCCCCGCCATCAGACCCCGGCGGATTAATTCATAATGGGTGGGCGCCGGCGTTAAAATTACAAGCATCTCCACCGAAGAATCCTCCAGGATTTCCTCAAAAGTGCATGCTCGTATTCCGTATTTTTCCGCCTTTTTCACTGCGCTTTCCAAATGTCTGGCGCAGCAGCTTATAACCTCCAGATTTGAAAATCTATGCATCATATTTTTCAGGTAAATATCGCTGATAGAACCGCAGCCTACCACCGCCGTTTTCATTTTTTCTGCTTTCTCCATATTTTTCTCCCTTTCTCTTTCCCAATACTTCGTTCCCAAAATCACACGCTGTAACGCACAATCAACAGTTCCACGCTCATAATATCTTTTATCTTACCTGTTTTCACGGATTCCTCCATTTCCACGCATGCCTCCAAGGCCTGGCGCAAATCGGAAGCTTTGAATTTGGAGGCCTGGGCCGCATATTTCCCCGCTATAAAGGGCGGCAGGCTCACCTTCTGCCCAATTGTCTTATTATCATAGCCTTTGGCTTTCAGCTCTTTTACCTGAAGAAGCGTATTGAACTGCCGCGTAATCAGCACGAGGATACGCATGGCCGGTTCTTTTAAGGCCAGCAAATCGTAATACAGGTCCAATGCCTTTTTCTGCTGCTTATCGGCAACGGCGTTTATCATATCGAAAATATGGCTGCTCACCCGTTTCGTGCATATATTTTCGATATCCTGTTCCCGAACCGCGTCCTTTTCCATGCAATAACACATTAATTTTTCCAGTTCCTTGTGGATATTCTCCATATCCGTGCCCGTTTTTTCCAGGAAATAAAGGAGTGCCGGTTCCGTAATCTGTTTGCCTTCCTTTTTTATCATGCCGAGAATCCATTTTTTTAAGGTCGCCTCGCTCTGTACCGGGAATTCCACCGCCATCCCTCTGGAAGAAACTGCTTTGAAAAGCTTGCTCCGTTTATCCACTTCCGTTTCCACGAAAATGAAATATGCGCTTTCCGCTGGTTCCTGCAAATATTCCGCCAGCTGTTCCCCTCCATGCTTAAACAGGCCGCTGTTTTCCATCACAATTACTCTCCTGTCAGCAAAGAAAGGCAAGGTTTCCGCCAAGTCTATCACAGCCGGAACGGAAATATCTTTCCCTTCGAAGTAGCTGCAATTCATCGTATCCCCCTCCGCTGCCATGGCCTGCTTCAGCCTGTTCCTGTACTGCTTGCGCAGATAGGCTTCTTCCCCGTAAAGAAGGTAAACCTGTTTAAATTTACCACTTTTTATATCTTCATTGATTCTCTGCATGGCTATTCTCCCACTGCCTTTATCATATTTTCTGTTACATCATATTTTACCAAAGTCCGCCGGTTATTGCTATATGGATTTTGCAATATTTATTCCCGCGAGCAACGAGCCAAGTGGCTGCTTGCAGCGGGGTATTTGACTTTCTCCGTACTTGCCATCCAAAAGAGTATATGTTAAAATAATTACAAGCAAAGATGCAAATCTAAGAATCTGAAAGTTTCTTGACGGACATTCGATATAGTCCGTATCCGGGCGGATGAATCTGCCTAACTCCTTGCTTACCACTAACTAAATAACTCAGGGAGGATAAGGACCTTGCGAAGTATACGTTCAGCGAACAGTGCGAGAAAGTGCCGGGGCTTGCGCTGGGGGATGGAGAAAGGGGGATTGACCTTGGAATGAAAGTATGGTTGGACAAAAGAAGTGTTGGTACATAATATATCAATAAAATCTTACGAGAAATTTCTTTTAAATCAAACTAATTTCGAAAAACAGTTACCGGAAGAATATAGAAAGCAAGCAAAATTAGCAGTCAAAGATGAATATACATTTGACTTTATGGAATTGTCGGTGAAACATAGTGAACATGAATTAGAACAAGAATTAATACAACATATTCAAAAATTTTTATCAGAAATGGGAGGTATGTTTGCATTTATTGGGAACCAATATAAAATAGTAGTTGACGGCGATGAATTTTTTATAGATTTATTGTTATATCATCGTAAATTAAGATGCCTAGTGGCAATAGAATTGAAAATAGGTAAATTCGAACCGTCTGATATGGGGCAATTACAGTTTTATTTGACAGCGTTAAATGAACAAGAAAAACTTCCTGATGAGAATGAATCTATTGGAATTATTATATGCCGAAGCAAGAATAGGACTGTAGTTGAATATGCATTAAAAAGCGCAACGGTGCCAATGGGAGTGGCAACTTATAAAATTAGCAATGAGTTACCAATAAACATGCGTGAATTACTTCGAACACTTTGCCTTTATGTAGTGAAACCAATTATATTAGTGAATGCCCGATAAGTCAACCGGGCTCTTCCCCAAACA
Organism: Lachnospiraceae bacterium; assembly: GCA_021769135.1. Taxonomy (GTDB): domain Bacteria; phylum Bacillota; class Clostridia; order Lachnospirales; family Lachnospiraceae; genus Kineothrix. The sequence goes on from JAETTM010000008.1 coordinate 61,798, forward strand.
GCTGCTCCGAAAACTGGCTGATATCGGGAACCGTCCATCCCTTCTTTTCTATTTTTTCCTCCATTTCCTCCAGTTCCTCTTTCCCCATACTGTCATTGGGCGCGGAAGTGGGTTTGGAAAGTTCTATGCTCATCGTGGCAGCCATCCCGCCTATCGTACGGGTCATCACCAGGACCCTGGAGCCGTCGGGCTTTATTTCAATGTCGGTCTCCACTTTGGATTCTTCCTGTTTGTCTTTAACCTTCTTCTCCTTTTCCTCTTTTTCCTGTTCCAGCGTATTTAAGAATTTCTTGTACTCCATATATCCTTTCAGGTTGCCCGCTTTGTACTGCATTTCCATCACTTCTTTTATGATTTCCAGCCAGTTTTCCTTGCAGGATAAACTGTCCTGCCCATGTTTCCCGCTCATATCCTTATGGTGGGCATGGGCCATCATAAATCTTTGCAGCGCATCCGGGCATTTGCCGCTGTCGCTTAAATATGCGGAATACGCATACATTTCAATAGCATCGCAATTGCTGGGATCCACCTTGGAAATATCCACCATCCTCTCCGTCACATTTCCATTTGCATCCCATATTTTCACTTTATAAACCGGATTTGCAGGGTCAAAATCCCTGGGCTGGTAAACGGTCATAGAAGTATTCTCCGTAGCGCAGGCCCATGCCGTAACTACCTTCCCGTCCTCTTCCGTCTCCTGCCCGTGCAGAACCAAGCCCTGGGATTCCGATTTTACCGTCCATGACTTATTTGCCGTTTCCTCTTCCTGCTTATTTTTTTCCGTCCGCGCAATCCCATAGCCCATGGGGTAAGCATTTGTACCGATTCCCTGAATTCCCATATTATCCATCCTGCCTTTCTCTATTTTTCCATAATCTATAGCAGTTCAGTCTTTGGCCAAGCTGTTTCCGTAATCCTTGCTATATCCAATTAATATTTGACGATTTGCCGTTCAAATAGTCTTGCCGGTTTCTCGCCGTGTTCTTATAAGCATTTACCATGTTTGCCCGATTGGCGCTATAGTTCCTGGCTCCATTCCCATTTTCCGCCTGTCCTTTTAATGCTGACAACGCCGATGCCGACAGGCCGGAAGAAAGCAAAGCCGATGGCGACAGCCCCAGGCCGGAAATTCCGGAAGAAAGCAGCCCTGAGGTTAACAGTCCTGATGAAGATAGCCCTAAACCTGAAATTCCATAGGGCCATAGCCCGGAGGAAAGCAAATTCGAAGATGTCAGGCCCAAACCGGAAATCCCGGCGTTCAATAGCCCGGAGGCCAACAGTTCCGATGATGACAGGCCGCCTTGCAGCCCCTGCATCCATCCATAGTTCTTTACCGGAATGGCCGCACCATAGCATTCTTCCGCCGATTTCCCAATGACCTGGTAACCCACATCGGCCCCGTAGCTGGGAAGTTCGGTGGAAAATCCCTCCCGCAGCATATCCATAACCTGATTTTCATAGGCGGGATTATCTTTCATACTCTCAAATGCTTCTTCCTTAAAAATAAGCATGCCGGAACTGCAGACCCGCATGCTGTCGCTGACCGGCAGGCTGGAAACACGGTTGCATATGTATTGCTTATACTCATCCAACGTCATCTCTTCCCTGGGCTTATTCATGTCCACGCTGTAGTTCGTCCTTGCAATCGGGGGATGGGCCATTACTACATCCTTTCCCTCTGGAAACACTGTCATATCCTTTGCCCCTGTTCCTTTTTCTTCCGTCTCCCCGGCCGCCGCATTTTTCATATATTCCTGAAAGGACACCGCATTTTTCCCGGCGGCTTTTTCCATATTGCCAACTTTCTCCCAGCCATATTTCCTTTCCAACGCTTTGCTGTTATATTCCGCTATCTGATTGCGGTAAATCTCCGCTGCAGATTCCACTGTCATGCCCCCTTCCCGATAAACCTGTAAATCGTCCGGAATGGCTTCCGGGCGGATTACTTTTTCCCTTTCCACAAGCCTTATAATAAATATACGATTCAGCACATGAAAAAGTTTCATCCGCCCGGCTGCATTCAATGCCAGAATAATTTTGTATATTCCGTTTGCGTATCTGCAATGTGGTAGATAAAAACGCTCCTGTCAATGACTTTGTAAATGGCGACATGTTTTTTACAAACCACCATACGGTATCCCTGTTCGTTCAGCCAGGCATCCGGCGTCCTTGAACCGGAATCAGGGAAGTCCTCCAGCCTTTCAATGGCATTGAGAATGCTGTCGCCCACTTTCCATGCCGTCTCCGCATCAAATTCTATCAAGTAATAATCCTCTATTTCTTTCAAATCCTCCCAAGCCGAAGGCAAAATTTCAACCTTATATTTCATCCTTCCTCTCCCTCAGTTTCTTTCTTGCCTCCGAAATACTAAGTGTAGGCATACCGCTTAAGCGTTCCTGTTCCGCCTGCAGTACATTGGCACGAAGTTTGAGCATCTGTTCCCTCTTTTCAAAGGCATCGATACTCATGAGCACCAAGTCTCCCTCTCCGTTTTTTGTAATATATATAGGTTCTTTCGTTTCTTTCGCCAACGCCGAAATTGATGCGTAGTCATTTCTAAGTGCTGCAGATGCTTTTATAATCATGTCGCCTTCTCCCTTCTATCAATTCTATGATATTATTATATCTATTTTTTCATATGGCGTAAAGTTATTTTTCTGGAAGATTGTTACAATTCACGGCCCAGACGGCCTTGCATTGTAACGGAAGGTTTCCATTTCCACCCTTCGCCCTTTCTTTTCCACCGTTACCGCCCCATACCCGGGCGTGTCGTAAATCCTGCTTCCTGTCCTTTCCAGCCGTTCCAGCAGTTCTTCATGGGGATGCCCATACCTGTTATTTTCCCCGCAGGAAATCAGGGCTATGCGGGGAAGCAGTTTATCCAGCATCTCCTCCCCGGTAGAATAATTAGAACCATGATGGGCCACTTTTAACAGCGTCAGCCTTCCTGTTTCCCCATATTTCCCCATATATTCCTGGGCATACTCCCACATCATATCTTCCCCTGCCCCTTCCACATCCCCGGTAAACAGTCCTGTAAAGCCCTGATAGGATAAAAGCAACACAAGGGAATATTCGTTTGCCTCCTGGGTTTCGTACCCTGCGTAAGGATGCAGGCAGGATATTTCCATTTCCCCATCCTCTATCCGCTGCCCCCGGCTCATGTACAGCACCTGGATTCCCCGCTGCTCCGCCAGTTCCTCTATCTCCCTATACTTATCATCCGCGCTCTTTCTTCCGATATCCGGCAGGATAATATGCTTTACTTTCATCCCCAGGGAGGGGTATTCTTCCAGCAAATCCATGATTCCTCCGCAATGGTCATCGTCCGAATGGGTGATAAAAACCGCTTCCAGGCAATCTACTCCCTTATATTTTAAATAGGGCAGTATCTGGTATTCCATCACATCCTTTTTCGTGGAGCTGCCGCCGTCGATGAGGTAATTTTTCCCCTCCCCGCTTCTAATATGGATGCAGTCCCCCTGCCCCACATCCAGCATGGCCACCTGGAACCCGTTTTCCGCCCTGAGGAAAAGGATGCAAAGGGCCGCTAATATCCACTGGGCTTTCCAGAAAGGGGGCATTCTTCTTTTTATAAAATATTCATAAGCCGCCAGCATGGCCAACAGCAGCAGATAGGAAATAATCTGCCAATTTCCCGGTCTTCCGCTCACCAGCACCCCGCTAGGCACCTTCCCGCCAAGCAGGCAGCACTGCTCGTAAAACCATAGAATCCCCCTGTCAACCATGCCTATTCCCCGGGCTATTCCCGGCAATGCCGCCCCTGTCAGCATACAGCACAGCCCTGCCCCCATTACCGCCGTCATCAGCGGAATCACAGCCAGGTTCAGCACTATGGAATATAGCGGGAATTGATAATAGGTTATCAAATGTACGGGCAAAGTTCCCAGCGCAACCGCCAGCCCGGCAGCAAATATCCGCTGTATCTTACTATCTCCCCGCAAAACCGGCAGCAGCACCCCTATGGAAGCTACCGCTCCAAAAGAAAATAAAAAGCCGCTGTGCTCCACATATGCAGGCTGCCCGGCCAGCAGCAAAGCCGCTGCCAGCGATAGCGCTGTCATCATATCGTACGTGCGCCCTGCCATATCCGCAAGAAGATGCAGCGTAAACATCAGGATTGCCCTCGCCGCCGATATGCTCATCCCTGTCATCAGCCCATAGCTGTATATCATGGCAGCCGAAGCCAATGCCGCAGGCTTAAGGCCCATGCCCCGCTTTCTCAGCCAGCGGTAAAGGCCCATCCCAATCATGGAAATATGCAGCCCGGAAATACTTAAAATATGAATAATGGAACTTTGCTGATATAATTTTTTCGTACCTTCATCCAGTCCGTTCCTTTCCCCCAGAAGCATTGCCTTCATGATAGAAGCTTCTTTTGGCGGAAAAACATCTTCCAGCACTTTTGCCCAATACTCTTTCAGTTCAAAAAGCCCTTCCCTGAAATGCCATGCTTCCCTGCCCACAGCCATAATTCGTGCCTTGTCCAACCGGAAAGAAATCTTCATCATCCGGTAATATTTGCCCATGTCAAATTCCCCCGGATTCCCCGCCTCTGCAAAAAGGCGCACTTTCCCTTCCAGCCGCACAACAGCGCCCAGTTTTGGCTCCGATAAATTCCCTTCATCCAAATAGCATATGATATTTTCTATTTCATCCATGGGATTGTTTTCTGAAGGATTCCTCACAGAATATTGGGAATCCCCGGATTCTTCCCCGAACCCGCTTAAGATATGTACCGACTTTACGTAAATTACCAAAGTCCTTCCTGAACCCGCCTGTCCTTTATATTCCTTCCGGCATATCTGCCCTTCCAATAGAAGCTGCCGCCCGTCCAAATCCCTAAAATCCGGTACAGGCGACGGCATCATCTTCGCATGGAGCACAATGATTGCCGAAAAGAGCAGGCAGATAAGGCATAACGGTCTTTTCATTTGCCCTCTCTTTCTAATCTTTCATGCTAATCCGCCCCAGTCACTAAATTCAAATTTCTCTCATAGGTTACAGACAGGCTTGTATTTTCCCTGAATATCACGTTGGAGTCCCCGTTTACCGCTATCTGCACCCTGCTCACGTTGGGCAGCTCCACCAAAGAGTTCACTAGGGAATATATGGCCACGTCGGAAGTGACATTGTAAATCTGGGTCAAAAAGTTTTCATTCAGATTCACATAGCAGGTGCCGTCCTTCACCGTGACGCCCACTATCTTTGTTTCCGGATTCAGCGTAGGAAATACTTTGCCTTTAACCTGTTCGCTGGGGCCGCCGATGACCTGCTCCACCACCAGCCTTTCCATGGAAATATTCGTACTGTAGCTGCTGTATTCCAGCGTCCGGTTGGTCTCCACCAGCCCATCCCCCGCTTCATTGGCAAAATACAGGCGGATTTTCACCCTTTCCATGGAATTCATTTCCCTTTCCGCATTATCGATGAACATATCCGCGGACATGCTGCCTATCACATTGCCCGTATTATCCAATAACGGATTGGAACGTATTTGAAACGAGACGTAGTCCACACCCTTTACCTGGGTCAATGTGCGCACTGCTGCAGCCCGGGCAAGCACTTCCGTCGTGGGAGGCAGCGTCCGGTACTGTTCGTCGAAATTCAAGACAAGCTGCCCTCCATCCAGCGAATACCCCAGCAGTTCAAAATTTCCCGCTAAAGGAGCCTTGTATTCCATCTTTTCCGGCGTTGTCATCAGCTGAGAGAGCAATTCCTCTATAACCTCATCCTGATTTAAACCGTCCGCCGTATATTCTACGGAAGAAATTTTCGTTTCTTCTTTATTGATTACATATATATTATAAACCCTGCTTTTATCCGTCTGTTCCTCACTTCCGCAGGAGACGGCGGCAAACAGCCACAGCAGGAAGAATAAAAGCCATATTCTTTTCCCCATATAAATAACCATGCCCTTTCCACAGCCTGCAAACTTTGGGCCGCCTTTTCGTCCGCCCCATCATGTGGTCACATAATTTAAAGGAATCTTCACAGAAAATGTAGTTCCTTCCCCTTCCACGCTGGATGCTTTAATAGATCCCCTGTGCATCAGTATGGCATTCCTCGTAATCGCCAGCCCTAGTCCGGTACCGCCGATTTCCCTGGAGTGGGATTTGTCCACCCTGTAAAACCTTTCATAAATATGCTCCAAAGCTTCCTGGGGGATACCGATGCCGGAATCCGCAATCTCCAAAGTGAAAAACTGATGGTCGGCATCCAGCACCACTTTCACCCATCCTTGTTCCCTGTTATACTTAATCGCATTTTCCACCAGATTGGTAATAATCAGGGACAGCTTCACCTCGTCCGCTTCCGCCGTAACCGCCCTCTTGCTCTCGAATACCACCTCGATATCGCGCTTTCTTGCAATCGGCCGCAGCCTTTTTAAAATAAGCTCCGTCAGCGCATTCACATCCACCACAGTCACGTTCATGGTGGCCACCGTCCTGTCCATTTTCACCATAGAAAGAAGGTCATTGATAATTTTGTCCTCCCTTTCTATCTCTTCCGCAATGTCCACCATAAATTCCCGGTATAGTTCCGCCGGTACGTTATCCCCCTGGGCTAACAGCGAATCCGCCAGAACCTTTACGGAGGTTATGGGCGTCTTCAGTTCATGGGAAACATTGGCCACAAACTCCTGCCTGGACGTATCCACCACCTTCATCCGGTTCTGCAGTTCGTTAAAGGCATCCACAATATGCTCCGTTTCCAGATAGTCAGGAACCGAAATAGGCTCATCCTTATACCCTTCCTTCACTTCGCTGATGGCCTTTGCCACCCGCTCGAAGGGCTTCATCAATACATGGGATAACAAAAGGGCTATGGCGAAAATGGCCACCAACATCAATATCGCCAACAGCAATGCCCTCCGGCTCAGGATATCCAAAGTCACATTGATGCTATCCGTGGAAACATTGGTCAGCATCACCCCCAGCACTACGTCCTTCTTTTTCTCCATATCCTCCGGAGACGCATTGCCTGCAGCCGAGTCAGCGGCCGCCGTCTCGATAATCGGGGTCGTAATCTCTATATATCCATATTCCGCATCGTAATTGGAGCCGCCCGTTCCTTCTTTCATACATTTAATGACCGACTCCGTAATCACCGTTTTCCCTTCGCTGGTCCCGTATGTATCCCTGATTACCTTCAGGCCGGAATTAATCACCATGATACGCCCGTCATACAGGTTGGAAATCTGCTCCAGTTCCGCGCTGACCACCTCCGAAGAGGTATCCGTCAGATAATTATAGGTTATAAGATGGTTCGCTATAATGTTTAACTGGTTCTGAACGTCGGAAGTCCTCACGCTGACCGCACGGTCCTCATAATTTTCTAATATCCCGTAGGTCAAAATAATGCTGGGGATAATTCCAATCAAGAAAACAATAATAAAAATACGCGCCTTCAGGCTCCGCAATACTTTCAGCTGGCTTAAAATCTTTTTTAGCTTAATATTCATTACTGGGCTCCGTCAATTTATTACTATCTACCTTCTGCTGCTTCCCTTATGCATAGTAATATCCCACGCCCCACTTCGTATGCACATACTTCGGTTCGCTGGGATTGGCCTCAATCTTCTCCCTCAGCCGCCTGATATGCACATCCACCGTACGGACATCGCCGGGATAATCGCTGCCCCACACCAGCTTTAACAGATTTTCCCTGCTGTACACTTTATTGGGGTTCAGCATAAGGAGCTCCAGCACCTCGAATTCTTTGGCCGTAAGGTTAATCTCTTTCCCATTGATATACACCCGCCGCCCTTCCCGGTCCAGACGCATATCTTTGCCTTCCAGAATGCTTTCCTCTTCCGCTTTATCTTTCCGGTTGGTCCGACGCATAATAGCTTTCAGCCTGGCCTTTACTTCCAGGATATTAAACGGTTTTGTAATATAATCATCGGCACCGTATTCCAGGCCCAGGATTTTGTCCATATCCTCCCCTTTTGCAGTCAGCATCACTACAGGAACATTGGAAAATTCCCGGATCTGCTGGCATACCTCGAATCCGGTCAGCTTCGGGAGCATCACGTCTAAAAGGATAATATCATATTCGTTTTCCTTCGCCTTCTGCAGCGCTTCCTCCCCGTCATATGCGCAATCCACTTCCATCCCATCCTGCTCCAGGCTAAAACGGATTCCCTTTACAATCAGCTTCTCGTCGTCAACAACCAATACTCTCCTGCTCATTTCACACCTCTGACACAAATTCTGTCTTTCATTTTTTTAAACATGCCTTCTTTGATGCCTTCCACTTCCATTATATCCTCAATCCGGGAAAATCCCCCGTTTTTCTCGCGGTAAGAAATAATGCTCTCCGCCCGGCTTTCCCCTATGCCCGGCAATGTAATTAATTCCTGCTTCGTGGCCGTATTGATATCCACCAGCCCGTCTTCCCATCCATCGCTGCCGGGAGCGCCGCTTTCGCCCGTCATTTTTTCCCCCGCTTCATCCGCTGAAATTCCCGACGACAAGCCGGCATTCTTCCCTTCCCCTTCCTTTTCCGCCTTTTCCCAGGAAGGTATCTCTATTTTCCAACCGTCCTCCAGGACATATGCCAGATTCACATAATCCGCCGCAGCGTCCTCCGTAAATCCGCCCGCCTCTTCCACCGCCTCATATACCCGGCTTCCTTTCGGCAGCTCATATACCCCCGGTTTCATCACTTCCCCGCAAATATGTACAAACAAGGTGGATTCCTCCACCCTTTCCCCCTGTACTCCCAAGGCTCCGCTTTCGCTCCCGTCCAAATCCGCCCCGGCGATTTCTCCCTTTTCTCCGAAGTTCCCGTCAGGAACGGCTCCCTGCGCTGCATCCATGCCGCCTGTTCCTTCTATGCTAACTAAATCTTCCGAATCCAACGAAAGCGTTTCCTTTTCACTGCATCCGGCCGCCCCCATCAGCATCCATGCCAAAACAACGGCAAAAAGGGCTCTCCTGCCTGCTTCAAACAAAATATCCTTTTTTCTCATACCGCACAGCTTCCTTTCCAAATAACGCGTGAACTGTTACACGCAAATCGGAAGACCCCTCTATGCGACTTGCTATTCCATTGTAAAGTAAATATCCCTCTTTTACAAGTACCTTTTCGTCCTATTTCCATTTAAAAATAACAATTCCCGCTATTGCGATTCCCATGCCGATTACCTTCCGCCATTCCAACGGCTGCTTGTCCGTACCGAACCATCCCAACAGTTCAATCACATAAGCCACAATAAGCTGAGCAATAACAATTAACATCACCGCCTTTGCGGGTCCCAGCATGTCCATGCTCTTAATTACGGTGTAGGTAATCACCGCGCCGATAGCGCCGCCCAGAAGCATATATTTGGGCTCCACCTTCATCAACGTGCCAAAGGATGACCTGTCCGTAATCAGCCAGGCGGCCAGGCAGACTAAAAGGGCGCTGAACTGCACAAAAGCATTGGCCACCCAAATGCCCGATGTCTTTGTCACCTGGGTATTGAACACCCCCTGAATACTCATTAAAGCTCCGGATATCAATGCAATAAAAAATCCAATCATATGGGTCCTCCAAATATCATTTTCTTTACAAATGTACCTTAATATTTTTGCCCATATGATTGGAAAAGTATTCAACTATTTTTTATTTTATTCCCCCGTTTCTTCCTGCGCCTCCCTCCGCAGTTCTTCCTCATCCAGATATTCCACTTCATCCACGGTTTCTTCCTCTTCCTCGATTACCGTCTCCGTATATGGTTCCCCTGTCACTTGAGTCATAATCTTCTCCGAGAGCTGCCGCAGCCTGTCATTTGCATCGGCCCCATCCCATATCTGTGCAAAAGCGATTTCCAGCTCCACCCAGAAATTGCTTGTCTCCACCATTTTAGGCATCGGCACCGATATCTCATATTCATTGACGAATTCCTGCAGATTAGCGTTTCCGTAATCCACGCCGTAGCGGGCCGCCACCTTCCCCGTCCGGGAATATAAGGTATCCGTATATTCGCAGGTAAGGAATCTGGCAAAATCCCTGGCCAGCTCCTGCTTGTCCGAATAGCCGTTTACCACTACGCAATTGGTCACCGAAAGGCTTCTGGTAAGCAGCTCCCCGTTAATATCCGGAACCGGGGCAATGCCGTATTCATAGGAAAAATTCCCGTTCTCCTTCGCCTCCTCCAGCTTGGCCACCGCATCCGTTGTCGCCACCGTATATACGATTTTCCCTTCGATAAAGTCATTCAGTACTTTTTCGTAGCTGATTTCTTTCGTATCCATTGAGAAAAATTGATTCAATGCCTGATACACCTTCAAACAGTCGATGGCATCTTTATTGTAAATGTTCATATTCGCCGTATTATCGCCGGCCGCCCCGCCTACGTTCATGTAGTTTCCCACAAAAAAGAAATTATAAAAAATATCCGTCACATCCCATTTGAAGACCGCTTCCACCTGTTCCGGAGCATTGTACTCATTGGCAAAGTTGAGAATATCGTCTATGGTAGCGGGAAGGATTCCCTTCACCCTTTCGTTCACCAGGGCTTCCATATCCTCTTTTGCGGCCTCTCCATCCGCCGCGGAATCCGTACCGCTTCCCTGCAGATTACCGTTATCCTGTGCCTCTTCATCCCCCTGGGCATTATCGCCCTCCTGACCGCTTCCGCCATCCTGGCTTTCCTCTTCCTCCGGCCCGTTTTCTTCGAAATCGGCCATTGCCGCTTCCCCTTCGGCAGCATCCCATTCCGCTTCTATCTGGCTTCCGGCGAATTCCTCCAGATATGTCCTATTGTAAAGCAGGGCGCTGGTTTCAAAATAGAAAGGATAACCTATCGCTTTATTTTTGTATGTTACTGCCAGACGAGCAGCATCCGGGTATTCTTCCTTAATATCCTCCCAGCTTTCCCCGCTTATAGGAGAAGCCAGCCCTGCCAGAAACGCCTTTTCCAAAGAATCGTTGCTGATGATATACAAATCCGGCATGTTTTCCGACCGGATGGAAGCCTTGTTAATCTCTTCCAGATACTCCAGTCCGGAAGCCAGTATCGGGATAACCCTCACGTCATGGGCTTCCCCATAAGCCACGGCCGCACTGCCCAGGTAATCGGCCAGGGTCTCGTCCGTATACCAAAAATAAATCGTTTCCTTTCCCCTGGAAAAGATACTTTCCTCCTGTTCCTGGCTGATTGTCTTCCCCGACAGGCCTACCACCGCCACCGCCGCCACGGCGCATGCCATGGCCGCCATTGTAAAAAGCCTTTTCTTAAGACCCATGTTCTTCTCCTAACCTTCAAATATCATAACAGCTCAGCCTCACGGCTATCCTTTTACAAACTCCCTCATCCTAACCGAAATCATAACATTTCCGCCAAACACCCATCCAATATATCCGCCATTTCATCCACATGCTTCTTCCCGATAATCAATGGCGGCACAATCCGGATAATATTCGTTCCTGCATTGATGAGTATCAGCCCTTTCTCCATAGCCTTATTGATGATATCCCCCACCGGCCCTTTACACACCAGGCCCTGCATCAGGCCGACCCCTCTTCTGCCTTCTATCATATCATATTTTTCCACCAGTCCGTCCAGCTTTTCTTCCAGATATGGACTTATTTCATTGACATGCTCTAAGATTCCGTTTTCTTCAAACAAATCCAGCACTTTACAGATTGCCGCTCCGGCTAAAGGGTTGCCCCCATATGTCGTTCCGTGGTCGCCGCTGGTCAGCGAATTGGCCGCCACCCGCTCCGTCATAAGGAAAGCCCCTACCGGGATGCCGCAGCCCAAAGCTTTCGCCGTCATCATGATATCCGGCTTCACGCCATAACGCTGCCATGCATACATCATGCCGGTACGCCCCATGCCGCATTGGATTTCATCCAGGATAAGCAGGATATCCTTTTCTTCGCACAACCCTTTTACCCTTTCCATAAATTCTTTTTCGGCCGGATAAATCCCGCCTTCCCCTTGTACTGTCTCAAACATAACGGCGCATGTCTTATCCGTCACCAGTTCCCGGACGCTTTCAAAGCAATTCATTTTTGCAAATTTTATGTTCCCTATCATCGGCTCGAAGGCTTCCCTATATTTCGGGTTCCCCGTTACCGACAAAGCGCCCATGGTCCTTCCGTGGAAAGAATGCTCCATGGCTATAATTTCATGATCCTTATGTCCGTCCTTTAAATAGGCGTATTTCCTCGCCGCCTTTATGGCACCCTCCACCGCCTCCGCACCGCTGTTGGTAAAAAAGACCCTGTCCATGCCGGATACCGCCTTTAACTTTTTGGCCGCTTCTATGGCAGGCACGTTATAATAATAATTGGAGGTGTGTATTAATTTATCAATCTGCGCTTTCAGGGCATCGTTGTACGCCTTATTGTGATAGCCCAAAGCGAATACCGCAATTCCGGAAACAAAATCCAAGTACTTCTTCCCTTCGATATCGTATAGGTATACCCCTTCCCCTCTATCCAGCACCACCTGATATCTGTTATACGTATGAAGAAGGGCCCGTTCCGCTTCTGCTATATATTCTTTCATCATAAAATCCACATCCTTTCCGTTCTGTCAAGTCAACCAAAGGTTGACTTTAAGCGGCCGCTTGGCTCGTTGCTCGCGGGAATCATTCGTTCATGTCCTCATCTTTAATAATCGCCGTTCCTATCCCCCGGTTGGTAAAGATCTCCAAAAGCAGGCAATGGGGGATACGTCCGTCCAGTATATGCACCCTGCTCACCCCTTCGCGGATGGCGCTTGTACAATTAGCCAGCTTAGGCAGCATACCGCCTCCTATATAGCCCTCTTCAATCAGCCTTTCCGCATCGGATGCCCCCAGCCTTGAAATGAAAGAGGACTTATCGTTAATATCCTTATAAAGCCCTTCAATATCCGTAAGGAAAGCCAGCTTCTCCGCATGGACCGCTTTTGCAATCGCGCATGCCGCATCGTCCGCATTGATATTATATGTCTGAAATTCATCATCCAGCCCGATAGGGGCCACGATAGGGAGAAAATCCTTTTCCAGCAAATCGTACAGTACCTTGGGGTTTACCTCTTTCACATCCCCTACAAAGCCGATATCTTTGCCATCGGAATATTTTTTATCCACTGTCAGAAGGCCGCCGTCCTTGCCGCTGATGCCTACCGCCTTTACGCCCAGTTCCTGCACCATTGTCACAAGGCTTTTATTCACCTTGGAAAGGACCATTTCCGCAATTTCCATCGTCTCCCCGTCAGTGACCCGCAGGCCGTTTACAAACTGGGGTTCCTTCCCCACTTTTCCTACCCAGCGGCTGATTTCCTTCCCGCCTCCATGGACGATAATAGGCTTAAAGCCTACCAGCTTTAAAAGCGTTACGTCCTTGATTACATTCTTCTGCAGTTCCTCGTTGCTCATAGCGCTTCCGCCGTATTTGACCACAATAATCTTCCGGTTGAATTTCTGTATATAAGGGAGGGCTTCTATCAGGACCTCTGCCTTTCTTAATACTTCCGTCATGTTTTTATCCATAGCACCCGTATTTCCTTTCTTTGTATCATTCCTGCATATTCTTTCCTATTTTAGTACGTCATGCGGTAAATGTACAGGGAAAAATGTTATTTTATGCAAAATAATTGTAACAGCTTATTATGCCTTTTCATTTATGCTTCCTTTTACAGTACGCTTTATAGCTTATAAATTTTTTATCTTTTTCTATATATATCTTCACCCCGCTAAGGTCACAGGAATATTTTTCTATCATGGCTATTTGGCTTTCATCAAATTTTGTTCCTTTTAAAATAGCGCCTTTCAAGCGGGTCGCACGTAATTCCGCCCCCCTTAAGTCCGCTTCTTGTAAATCTGCTTTCCATAAATTCGCCCCTATCAAATCCACCCTGCGCAAATCTGCTCCGCGCAGACATACCATTGATAATTCCAATTCATGCAAACGCTTACCCCTTAAATCAGCGCCTTCCAAAAACAATTTGCTGTAATCCCCCCATTCTCTAAGCCCAATATAATCAATAAATCTGTTATTATCAACGTTTTCTAAAATATATTCCCTATCCCCCACAGGAAGCAAACACCTTAAAATCGCTAACAGGTTAAGAAAACATCTTCCTTCTTTTTTTATTATATTTTTAAAATCCTGTATGTTCCGTTTCGTATAATAAAACATGCCGTTTTCTATCATTTTGCCGACTGCATTTTCCCACCAGAGATAAAAGCACCATTTCTTTTCATCACACAATTTCTCATATAGTTTCATGCATTTATGCTGTAGATATTCGCAAATCGTGAGGGACAGACGCCCTTCTTTTAAGTAGAACGCAATATTCCCGGCTAACTCTTCCTGACTTTTTTCAGATAATTCCAGCATCGCATTTTCGATAGAGGCATAAATGGTCTCAGCCACAAAATATTCATAAATTGTCCGATGTACAAAACACATTCTTTCCGTTTCCACACCTTCGCAATGTTTCACTGCCTTAAAATAATTTCCCAGCTTAGCATCCTGCCTGATGCTTCCTTTTTCCCCGCCTTTCTCTTTCATAACGCCATCGCATATTCTTTCATATTCGTTCTGGGAAATATCCGCGTTATCCGGATTATTTTCAAACATCCATATGGCAATATCCCTTGATATTTGGTGGATGTATTCTTTCGTTTCGCCAATCCTATGGTCATCTTCAAATTTCTTATTCCCTATGCATCTGTCATAAATACCTCCTTCCAAAGCGAAAATCTTATCGTATATATCTACAATAGAACCTTCTTTATCAATGGAAATATTCAATGCCAAAGTCATATATAAAATAAGGGGGATGCCCAATATTTCCTTGTTCTCCACCAGCTTCTCCATTGTGCCGTCCGATATTTCAGCCTTTGTTTTCTCCTGGAAAATATTGCAGAAGCTTTTTATTTGTTCTTCATCCCATGGCTGTAAGGTAATATATTGGCATTTAAGGACTGCGAATCTCGAAACATAATTTTCCCTGCATGTAACAATCAGCGAGAAATTCTTTATCGTATCGTTGAATATCCAATCACCGTATAAGTTATCCAATATATCCCTTCTTCTGTATGGTTCAATGTCCACCTCATCAAAGCCATCGAAAATCAATACTTTCCCATTTAAATCGCTTGGCTCCAATCCCAGTCTTTCCAATATCCTGCCGGATACCCTGCCGCATCCCCAATCCATATCTTTCAGGTCGGAAGCAAATTTATATATAAGAATCTCATCCATCCTATCTTTAAAATTGGCCGCAATCCATGTAATCAGCGTACTTTTCCCGATTCCCGGCTGTCCCAGTACCAAAAGCATTTTACTGCCATATTTTTCCTCTATATACTCTGACAGAAGTTCTTTTAAATCGGTTAATGGCTCTTCATCATCGTTCTCCCCCCATATATAATGAGGTAAATGCGCTTCCAAATACACTTCTCCCAGTTTGACATTTACTCCTGCCCTTTTATCCCTTTTGTCGAAGTCATTCAGAAACATATTGGCATTCCATTTATCAGCAAATTCCCCTGTTCTTATTTTTATCTTTTGTTTTTTATCTCCTTTTTCCGCCCCGTTCTCTTGATTCTGCATCAGTATCTTCTGCAATATTTCAAGGATAGCACGGCTGTCGGCACTTAATTTATCATCCAAATATTCAAATATTTTTTGCAGTTTGAGATTGGCATCATCCACGGAATTGCTTATCTGTATCAACATTTTATCGCCGAACTCTTCGCTTTCCCGCGCCAGTTTCATCAATGCTGCCGCAACAGCGTATAGGCCTGTTTTTATATCGCCCTCACATTCTATATAATTATCTTTCTGCACAGCATACTTATTCCACATAAAATCCTTCAAGTTGCCGCTGTTATACCCACACTGCCTAAGTGTCTCGTCTGTAATTTCAATCCGCGAAAGCAAAATCTTTATCTCCGCTGACACATAAGCAATGTTTTCTTCCGGAATATTCATCGACTTCATATTTTCTTTCGAAAGGATATTTTCGATTTGGTCTTTTCTCTCATTAATGAAATCCGTAATCTCTTCGATACCTTTTTCGGATATTCTGTCGATTGAAATGCCCGCTAACTCGTTTATTAAACCGTCTCCTAATTTTTCTCCCACTACCGACTTTAACACTGCCGATATGACACTGGCTGCAATTCCCATTGTTTTATCCCCCTATACTTTGATGCACCGAGGTTATTGGTTATTTATCCTCTGTTACCGGTTGCTTATTAAATATTAGCACATATCCCGGCTTTTCTCCATAATTTGTCAAAAAAGGGGGGCTGTTCCCCAAAGTTTAAAAAGGTCAAAGCGTCAAAACCCTATAAGGTTAAAAAACAGCCTCATTACGAACAAAGCCGTAATAGGGCTGTTTTCTTTAATATAAGGATGGCTGGCGAAGCCTGGCATCCGTTGTTTCATTCACGCACCATTCGGCAGGCGCCGTACCCGTACTGTCCTGCTGCCACCGGCAGAAGAATTTACGGATGCACCACCACTTTAATGGACTCGCTGCTCATCTGCATATGGATAGCGTCTTCCAGATGCTCCAAATCATATACATGGGTAATCAGCTTCTTGATTTCCAGCCGTCCGCTATCAATAAGGTTTACCGCCCTCTGATGGGTATCCGGGTTAATCATGGAACCGACAATTTTCAGTTCCTTTTTATACACATCGAACAGCGGAAGCGGAACGGTAGCGTCTACGCCGGGAACGCTGAACAGCAAAATAGTCGCCCCAAGCCCCGCTGCCTTGAATGCCTGTTCTACGGCAAACCCCTTTCCAACACATTCAATTATCACATCAGCCCCCGCATGGCCGCAGATTTCCTTTATTCTGGAAGGAACATCCTCATGAATGGGGTCAATCGCTGCATCAGCCCCCACTTCCATCCCGATTTTCCGGCGCATTTCAATGGGTTCGCTTAAAACAACTGTGGATGCCCCGCTGATTTTTGCCATCTGTACCATCAATAGGCCGATTGTGCCCCCGCCGATTACAAGCACATCCTGCCCCGGTTTAATCGCCGCCTGGTCGATGCCGTGAAGTACGCAGGCCAAAGGCTCCGCCATCGCCGCCACATCGAAGTCAATCTCTTCCTTCACTTTAAAGCACTGGGTATCCGGGCAGACAGCGTATTCCGCAAATCCTCCATTTACGTTAACCCCCAGGGCAAATAAGTTTTCGCAGTTCTGCTTTTTGCCCATCCTGCAGGGCCTGCAGTGGTTACAATAGATATTGGGGTCCATGGCCACATGGTCGCCGGGTTTCACCTTCGTCACTTCCGCCCCCACCTTTTCCACCACACCGGAAAATTCATGCCCTAAAACAACAGGGGGCGCCACATCCGCCGAACCGGCTTCCCCATGATAAATATGCACATCCGTACCGCAGATTCCGCATGCCTTATTCCTGACTAAAACATCATGCCCTCTCAACGGGGCAAACTCCATATCCCTTACTTCAAATTTCGGCGTCTTATCCACACCAAGGAAAAACGTACCTCTCATCTTTGTCCTCCATTCCCATACTCTACCCAGTATTTAAACCTTATTCCTAATCGAACAGAGAAGGTTTCTTTCCCTGCCCGCCGCGCAGCCCGCAGCTGCATCAACAACAAATTCCATATACGTCCTGCACGTAAAATCCACTTTTATAAAATAGTTTTATAAAAGTATATTTTATATGTTATCATACTGTTTCGGTTACGTCAACCAATTATACAAAAATACTATTGCTCTATCCTATTTTTAATCAGCCTCTCATAATTTAGCCGCTGATATAACTGAATCAACACCCTAATATTTTCCATGGTCTCCTTTTCTCCGAATACTTTTGAAATCTTCATGACAGGAATTGCTTGATTTTTGTATTCCATCGTACTGATTATAATATCCGGCTCATTTTTTCCAAGATACTCTTCCAATTTTTCCATGCTGTCCGTAGAATAAGCTAAATGGATAAAAGGCAGGCTTTGCAAAGATAAAAGCACAAATTTAAATTCAAAAATATCGCAGTTATGTATGAGAGCCGCGTGCAACTCTTTTTTATTTTTCTGTATAATACTCAAAATGGAGAAGGCAATATTACATATGGCCTTCTCATAATATTCGATATTATAGTATTTAGTAATTCTTCTATATAATTCCTGAGCCATTATCACTGTTGCCCTATATTTCTCCGTCATGGCGTTATAATGTTTGGAATTCCTCCCGGTCTCCCCCTTAATTTGAAACAAGACTTCCCTTTTAATAATAAATTCAATATTGCCTAACAACTCATCGAAATCTTCCGGCCGTATATTCAAATGCTCCTT
This sequence comes from Lachnospiraceae bacterium, assembly GCA_021769135.1. Lineage (GTDB taxonomy): Bacteria > Bacillota > Clostridia > Lachnospirales > Lachnospiraceae > Kineothrix. The sequence goes on from JAETTM010000008.1 coordinate 80,105, forward strand.
TAAATAAGTTCCGCATTCATCCATTAGCGTTTCATTTACTTTCACCCTATGGCATTGGTTATCCAATGCTTTCCTGTCTTCAAAATTCCCGTTATTCAGCAGCAGTACCATAAAATAGACAATTTCCCTTTCTGGAAACTGGATGTTCAGGTTTTCTCCAAAACAATCCGCAATTTCATTTATCCCTCTTTCAGAAAAAAAGGCCCTCATCAAGCTGAATAAGCGGTCACTGATTTTCACGCAATGCCCCTTATGCAGGCGGTAAATCATGACCTGCAGCATATTGACCATACCGTTTAGCTCGAACCGGGATAAAACCAATTTATTTTTTCTGCAAATTTCTTCCACTGTTTTCCGTACCTTCCCATCCTCCAAGGTGAGAAATTCTTTTACGCATTGGCCTAATTTTAAAGAATCCTGCTGCCCCTCTTTCTTCCCGTCCAGCCATTGGCCCGCTTCCGTCATCCAGTTTTTTATGGCGGCCCGCAGCCGCTTTTCCCCAGTTTCCAGAATCATTCCCTTACGGGAAATCGTCAGTTCCATCTTATTTGCCGCAAACCATTCCTTTATTTCCTCCGCAAGACGATAAACAGTAGGCCGTGACAAATACAAAATATTCTCCAATTCACTGATATGAACCGGCTCTTCATCGGACAGCAGCAAATAAATAATGTACAGCTTATATTCCTGATTGCAGATTCGCACATATTTGCCCCGTCCCTTTTTGGCAAACGCACAAATCCCGGCGCTTTTCCTAATCGAATAGCCTTTGGATTTCACCGAAATAATATCCGACTCATTCTGCCGGCAAATATCACGCGCCGCCTGCATATTATTAAAGACAGTCCTCCTGGACACATCCAATTTTCCGGCCAGTTCCTTGGCCGTTACATATTCATTTGGCGAATCGACCAATATCCTTACGATTTCTGCAGGGATTTCTTTGTGCATATGAATAACCACACCTTTCTTTTTGCCTGTGCAATATATGCTTCCATGTATTGCACAGGCATGATACATGATATTTGCAAACTGGATAGCTTCATAAGTGATTAGCCTGTTACTGTCCGAATTCATCAAGTATATCCGGGAACTGCCTTTATCCTATCACATTCCGCCACAGATGTCTTCAATAATACCCGCCACTTCCTCCGGTTTAAATCTCCTTTGAGCCAGATAGCCCTCTTTTATTTTTGCTGTCTCTTCTTCGCTGGCCCCGTAATCTTTGAGCTTATACTTTATGCCCAGAGAGCCAATAAATTTTTCCATAATGGCTCTGGCCTGTTTCCCGTCTTTTATTTCTGAACCTTCCTTATTGATGATTTCCGCCACATCCTTTATCCTTCTTCCATATTTCGTATGGTTATAAAAATGTTCCACAAAAGGCGGATAGCAAATTGCCAGCGACATGCCGTGATTGATGCGGTAAATGCGGCTGGAAATAGTTTCCCCAAAAGCATGGGGAACAATTGCTCCCCCATTGGAAAGGCAAATGCCTGCACAGCTGTCGCAAACTGACATGATTTCCCGGTATTCTTCTTTATTTTCAAGCATCAGCTTTGGAAGCACATCCGCAATTTTCTTCATGGCATCCACATTCATAATCTCCATAATCGGCGATAAATTTCCCATGATATAGGATTCCGACAAGTGGCAGAACGCATCAAAACCAGTGCTGGCCGTCAGCATCCCCGGCAGGCTCATGGTTAAGGAATAATCCACAAAAGCTACTGTGGAAAAGAAATCAAAACTATAAATAGAGTGCTTTATATTATTATCATCGCTAATTACTGCCGCCTGGGTACAGTGGGAACCTGTTCCCGCAGTAGTAGGCACGGACAGTAACGGCAGCCTCTTTTTATTGTCAATTATCATCTGCCCGCCAAAAGCTGCCGGCCAGTCGATTTCATAATCATTGGAAACGCTTAAAATCTTGCCAGTATCAATCACGGAGCCGCCGCCCACAGCAATGACAGCATCGTACTTGTTATTTTTAACCATTTGAATACCCTTTTTTATATCGCTCATTAACGGATTGGGGCGGATATCGCTGAATACGTCATATGCAATCCCTCCTTCTGAAAGGATATCTTCAATACCCTTTTTAATTTCCGTCATTGCACTGCAATTGTCCTGCGCCACTAACAGGCACTTTTTCCCAAACTTGGAAATTTCCCGGGGCAAGGCTCGAACTGCCCCTTTTCCCATGACTAACCGAACAGGATTAAAATGTTGTTTTATGCTCACAATATGCCTCCTTCCTCACTAAATACCAAACTTGACCGCCGCTGCATCAATCGCTTCGCGGCATTTTTTCACCCCGGCAGCAATCCCCTCTTTTTCCAGATATAAAGCGGATGAAAAAACCAATACATCTGGGTCGCATGCCACAATAGACTCCAGGTTATCCGGCCTTATTCCGCCATCCACCGCCAGTTCGCACTGCGGATTTCTGTCGCCAATCATTTTCCTGGCCTCCTTTATCAGTTCGATGGAACTTCTCCTCCATGCCCACTGCGTTTCTCCTTCCGGCGCTTTCCCTGCACCATGAATTACGATATGTACCCTGTCAATATCGTAAATCGCTTCATTTAAAAAGCATAAGGGGGTGTAGCATCCCACTGTCAACCCAATTTTCATCCCCAGCTTATGACACCAGTCGATAATATAGGCCAAGGGCGCACCCAAAAAATTTTCTGCCGGAAGAATAAGCATATTACCGCCCGCTTCCGCAAGCTTCTCAATAAACAGCCTGTCGATATCCTTTGCATAGAGGTGGCATTCAATAGGCTTATCCGTAATATCCCGCACTGCCTTTACAATCAAATGCCCCCCAATTAACTGTTGATTCCTTAAATCGTACATATCTGCCGCATCGGAATGGCAATAATCGCACCCTGCATCCAACGCTTCTTTCATTGCTTCACTTGTATTTCCGTAAGGGAAACACCATGCCATCCCCGCCGCAATTTTAATATGTTTCATAATTCAATATTCTCCTTCCAAGTTCCCATATTTTGATTACAAATTAAATTTTTTTACGGCTTCATCCACAGCCGTCCTGCATTTTTGTACCCCGGCTGCAATCCCGTCAGGCTCTTTAAAGATAGCGGAAGAAACCACTACCACATCCGGATTGCATGCGATTACTTCTTCCATATTTTCCGGACATATTTTCCCCCCCACGGACAGTTCACAGGAAGGGTTTTTTTCGTCTATCAGCTTACGGGTTCTTTTTATCAAATCCAAAGAACTTCTTCTGAGGCAGTCCCCTGCCCCCTGAGTCTCCACATGAATGCGATCAATGTCATATACAGCCTCTTCCACCAGGCTTAATGGCGCATAGCTTCCAATTGTCAGTCCTATTTTTACATTTTTTTCCCGGCACCAGTCGATAATGGAAACAAGCTGTGTCCCAATAAATCTTTCGGCCGGCAGAATCAGCATATTGCATCCTACATAAGCTATTTTTTCGATAAACAACAGGTCGCATTCCTGTGTATAAAAATGGCATTCGATGGGCTTGTCGGTAATCTGGCGTACATAATACATAATATTGTGCCCTCCAATCAGCTGAAGTTTCTTGACTTCATACATATCCGCCGCATCCGAATGGCAGTAATCGCACCCCGCATCCATAGCCTCTTTCATTTTTTCTTTCACTTTGCCAAAATCAAATCCTTCTGCCATACCGGCAGCAATTTTAATATATTTCATCCTTAACCTCATTTCTGCACGGCTTTTTTATTCCAAACTTATTTCGCCTTATCAAGTCCATGGATGCCGTACAGACACAGACTTGGAAGTCATCACCCCTCGCCGGGGATGACATAGGTACTCTGATAGGAATACTTTTTTTATTTCCCTAACACTCTTTTCACGTTGCTGCATATATTAATTACTTTCGGGCCATAAATAATCTGGTAGTTGCAGCCATTTTCCACCACTCCCATAGCCCCCATACTGCCAACCCAAAAATCTTTTTCTGCCACTAATGTATTATCTTTTACAGCAACCCTTAAGCGGGTGGCGCAGTTTTCCACCGACAAAATATTTTCCGCTCCCCCGAAGCAGTCCACAATACTTTCGGCCAAATCATTTTCCGTCTGGGATGCATCTTCTTTGCCCTTTCCTCCTTTTGTTTTTTCCTTGATTTCTTTTTTGTCCATCAGCTTTACTTCCCTGGATTCCCCTCTGCCAGGCGTTTTCACATTAAATTTTAGAATAAACCATTTAAAGGAAAAGTAATACAGTGCGAAAAACAGCGGCATAAGCCATAGCAAGGGCAAGGCATGCACTTTTTGAGGCTGCAAAAAATTCGTCAGCATAAATATCAATGCATCACCGCTGACCGATATCTTAGCCGCTTCGCACAATACAGCGGCCAGCCCTGCCAAAGGCACATGAACCCCAAAATAGAGAAGGGGATTTGCAAACAATACTGTAAATTCCACCGGCTCCGTAACGCCTACCACCGCAGCGGTAAACAATGTGGGAATCATCAAAGACAACATTTTCTTTTTATTTTCCGGCCTGGATGTGTGGTACATTGCCAACATAGCCCCTCCCCAGCCCGCAATATTAACGACTGATTTTCCCTGACCGTAATTCCTGACGAGAAAAGAAGTTGCCTCTGCGGATGCAGCCAGCGCATTGTTAATCTGCACAGTACCAAAATATTCCACCCCATCCACTACCATGCTTCCACCCAAAGGGGAATAAAACAGCGGAAAATTTATCAGATGGTGCATCCCTAAAGGCAGAAATGACCTGTCAATCACTCTATGCACAAATGTTCCCAGTAAACCGGAAGACGCTATAAATGCGCTGATTATCTGTATCACCTGATTCACTAATGGCCAAATATAATACAGTGCAAATCCAATGGGCACTGCAAACAATGGAGTAATTACGATGACAAATTTTGCACCTCCAAAGAAGCTTAGCATCTCCGGGAGTTTCTTATTCCCCCACCTATTCATCAAAAAACCTGTCAATCCCCCGCAAATCAAGGAAATGAAAATACTCATGTCATAAGTAAATATCCCCCCAACCTGCTTAAACATTCGCATATACACTTCTGCTTCTTCTGCCGTTTTCCCTAATGCCATCAGCCCTTCCACATTACAGGTTGCCTGCGTAATGCCGCTGCCCGCCAGCAATGTATTGATTGTCGAATTCACTGCAAACATCATGAACAATCCAGCCAGCGCCCCGTACCCTTTATTTTCCCGGCTTAATCCAAACGCGATACCCACGGTAAACCAAATCGGTATATTTGCCATAATCATAGAGCCGATATTCATAAAGCTTGCAGCCACCTTCCAAATGAATGTGCCCTTCGGCAGAATGAAATTCACCAGCGGAGCCCCAATACCTATGCAGAAACCGCATACCACCAGCAAAATAATCGGTATCATCATCGCTCCCCCAAAATACTGAAGTCTTGCCGTCCATTTCGAATAATCTTTTTTCATCTTCCCTTCTCTCCTTTACGTATAATAATCCGTTGCCGTTATGCCTTGATTATATGCCATTCCAGACATACGCAAAAGTCTCCGCATATACTTTCTGCTTCATCCTCTTAAGTGTATTTTTTTACATTTCAACAACCTTTCCATAATCCGCCTATAAAATTTATGCAATTACCACCTATCCGTCAAAAACACTTCGGATAAACTATAGTCAACCATTGATTCCCGCAAAATAACCATTTGACTTTTCCCCCGCCATTTCATATGATTAAAGAATCTATTATTATATCCTATTAATATAAAAAGAAAGCAGGGTTTCACACATGTATCCTTCCACCATGCCCGGCAGCATCACATCCACTGCCGATTTGAGAAAGCATAACTGCTTTCAGGTGTACCACCACATTTATCGCCAGAAGCAGATTACCCAGGCCGCCCTCATGCAGGACCTGAAAATGAGCGCGCCTACCATATCCCAATATTTGAACGAGCTTCTGGCATCGGGATTAATAGAAAAATCCGGCTTCGCCTCTTCCAGCGGCGGAAGGAAGCCTACTTTATTCCAGATTATTCCCAACGCACGTATGTCCGCCGGGTTGGAAATCGTTTCTTCCAGGGCTCTTTTGATTATTACCAATCTTTATGGTGAAGTGGTTTTCAAAAAGCAGCTGGCGGTAGAATTCTCCAATGCCCCCTCTTATTTCGACACTGTCTCCCAATGGGCGAATCAGTGTATACGCCAAACGGTTCCTGATGATGGGCGGATGCTCGGCATCGGCATCGCCGTCCAGGGGCTTCCCACGGCTACCGGGCTTACCGGGGAAATGAGCCATCTGCCCGGCACAATGTTCCGGCTGGAACAGTTTTCCTCCCGCCTGCATTATCCATGCAACTGGATCCATGACGTGGAGCTGGCGGCCAAATCCGAAATATGGCATAACCCCCAAATAGAAAATGCCTTTTTCCTCTCCTTGAACCGGGAATTGGGAAGCGCTCTGATTATCAACCATTCCATCCATACAGGTTCGGGGAATTTCAGCAGCATTATAGAGCATATGTGCCTGTATCCCGGCGGGCGTCCCTGTTATTGCGGGAAATCCGGGTGCGTGGATGCCTATTGTTCTTCTTTTGCCCTCTCCCAAATTGCGGGGGAGCCTTTGGATATTTTCTTTTCCCGGCTGCGTCTGGACAATGAATACGAAAAAAACATATGGGAAAAATATTTGCGCGATTTGGCAATGGTTATAGATAATATACGAATGGTTATTCAAAACCATATATTGCTGGGGGGCGAGGTGGAATCCTATATGACAGGGGAGGATATCCGGCAGCTCGCCGCATATGTGGACGAAATGACCATTATTAAGGCCAACGATTTGACAATCAGCCGGGGTTTTTATGGAAAAAACGCGGCTGCAATCGGAGGAAGCCTATATTATATCGAAAAATTCCTATCCCAGCTCCCTCTCTGAAGCAAAGACCGCGGTCCGGGCAAATAATTGGAAAACGTTTGCAAAAGGGCTGCCGCAAAGCAACAAGTTCAAGAAGCATATAGCGTGGATACCCATAAGGTTTCAGCCATATGCTGTGAAATCGCTGTATTTTGCAGCAGCCCTCATATTTTTATACCATATCTGTCTATACCAAATTCCCGTCAACTGCGGTAGTCCGCATTAATTTTCACATAATCATAGGTCAGGTCGCAGCCCCATGCGCATGCCTCGTATTCCCCCATCTTCATATCCACAAGCACCCGCACTTCCGGCTCCGAAAGGATCTTCGCAGCTTCCTCTTCGCTATAGTCCACGGCAGCCCCATCCTTATAAATCAACATCCTTCCGTTTTCCCCTTCGAAATACAATTCTATTTTCTCCGGGTCAAAATGCACGCCGGAATATCCCAGTGCGCACAAAATCCTTCCCCAATTGGCGTCATGCCCGAAAATAGCCGCCTTTGTCAGGCTGGAACAAATCACCGATTTGCTCAAAGCTTTTGCATCCTTCTTGGTTCTGGCATGGATTACCCTCGTTTCAAAAAGGGCAGTAGCCCCTTCTCCGTCTCCCGCCATTTTCTTTGCCAGCGTTTCATCTATAATATGGAGCGCCTCAAGAAATTTATAATAATTATCGTCCTTACTTGTTATTTCCTCATTCCCTGCCATACCGTTGGCCAATACAATCAGCGTATCGTTGGTAGAAGTATCCCCATCCACCGATATCATATTAAAAGTATCCTGTACGTCGGTGCTCAACGCTTCCTGAAGAAGCTCCTTGGAAATGGCAATATCCGTTGTTATAAATCCCAGCATCGTACACATATTTGGGTGAATCATGCCGGAGCCTTTGCACATGCCCCCTACCGTGACCTTTTTTCCGTCTATCTCGAACTGTATGGCCGCTTCTTTAGACACCGTATCCGTAGTCATAATCGCTTCCGCCGCCATAGTGCCCGCTTCCAATTCCGGCGATTTTAAAACAGCAAGCTTCTCTATCCCTGCCAGTATTTTCTCCACCGGAATCTGCATGCCGATTACCCCTGTGGAGGCCACCAATACGGAATCCGCCGGAATCTGCAGTTCCTTTGCCGCACACTCCACTGTCTTTTTGCAGCATTCATAGCCCAGCACTCCCGTACATGCATTGGCTATCCCTGAGTTAATCACCACTGCCTGCACAAAAGGGGAATGGTCTATCACATTTTTATCCCAAAGCACTGGCGCCGCTTTTACGACGTTCGTTGTAAAAACGCCTGCCTGCCTGCAGGGAACCTGGCTGTAAATCATCGCCATATCCTTCCGGTCTTTATACTTCACGCCCGTTTCCGCCCCGGCCGCCTCAAAGCCCTGCGCGGCAGTTACACCGCCATTTATCATGTCCATTGCTGCATAACCTCCTTATCAATATTCTGTATTCTCAAAGCATTTCTTATGTATACCCTTATATTTCTTCTCCTAATTAACGTATGCCGTTCCCCTCATTATTGAATGAACCTCCCCGGGGCAAGCCCTCAAGTACTGTGCTCGGCTCCTACGTCGCCGCTCACAGTACTTGCCTTTTACATCTGCTTACGCATCTGTAAAAGCGGGGTATCGGGAATTC
>JAETTM010000143.1 GCA_021769135.1 Lachnospiraceae bacterium
TATACCGGATGGGAATGCTTATCAATTGGTATTGGGGCATTTTATAGATGAATTGTATCGGTATAAAATCGGTAATATAATAACCGGCAGTCAGGATAGCCAGGGAGACATCCTATTGATGAAAGCAGCTGAAAATGAAAGGGCGGCCCTGCGGATTCCGGTCAATAAAACAGATTCCATCCGCTGCCATGACAAGGGCGGACTTGACAAAAAGGGGGAAGTCCGGCAAATGGAAAAGCAGCAGGAAGGCAGCCATAAGCTTCTATCAAAAGAAGAAAAGAAGCTGCTGTTGAAACAATGGAAAGCCTCCCAAAATAAAAAGTATATGCTCAGTAAGACGAAGGTGCAGAAACTTTTTCATTACTTAGAAGTACAATTAGCAGGAAATCCCTGTAATCATACATTACATTTTACAGGACAATGGCTGAAGCATCATCTGCCGCCGGAAAAAATAGGGAAAGTAATTGCGCAGATAAAAGGAATGGGTGGATATTGTGATTGTGAGGTGCTGTTCAATTGCTATGAAACATATGGAAGCCATGAAAGACGGGGGATAACTCCAGGCTATTCAGGCCCCGTACAAAAGGAGAAGGATGAAGCGGAAAAAGGGTATATGGAACAATTATGAAGGAGGCCTGCGCATGGCCGTCCAGCGGTTCTGTCAGCAAAACCATATAGATGAGGCAGCATTCCGGTTTTTATCCATTTACCAATGGGAGGATGTATACAGGAAGGTGGTATGGAACTTTGTTGATAAAAGCAGCGGATACCAGACAGGGCTTCACTGGCTTAATACCAACGGGGTATTCCGTGAGGATAAGGAAATCCGGGCCGTGTTTGACAGCAGGGATGCATGGGACTGGATCCTGGAACTCCCTGGTCTGGTGGAGGAAGGGAAAGAAAGGGCATATCTTCTGTTGGAAGACGGCGGACAGCGGCCAAAGTTCTGGATAGGCGAGGGCACCCTTGACGGGATTGCCCGGATACTGGCGGAGGGCCTGTATATTACCGATTATTATATCGTGGATAAGAAATACCAGTGGATGATTACCTGTAACCACCATGGGGGTGTGCTGTTCGTGGGGGATGGGCTGAACGTAGGCAGGATTAGGGAATGACGTTTTTTAATTGGAGGATTGCAGATGTCGGGAGCCATTGATTTT
>JAETTM010000086.1 GCA_021769135.1 Lachnospiraceae bacterium
TCTTCTGAATTTCCTCTCGCCTTTTCCAGGCTTCCCACCGGGTTCTCCCCTGTGGGGCTTCTTCTCTTCAAGGATTTTCAGGGTTGCATTGCTGTTCATTTGCCAAGGTTCGTTGTAAAACTCATATAGTTCATAAGAACAAACTGTTTTGTCTTCTCTCGGACGCAACTCTGATATTTTATCATGCCGTCCGTTGCTTGTCAAGACTTTTTTTACATTATTTATTTTTATGAACTCACCATCGTTACCTCACGATGGGTTCTCATTATACCATTTCGCCTCTTTGTTTGTCAAGACATATTTTTCCATTTGTCATTTTTCTTTATAATTTGCCAAATAGAAACATATCTTGTCTTGTAAGGCAAAAAAAGAAATCTCAATTTCTCAAGATTCTTTTATTTGGTAAATGAACGGAGAAAGAGGGATTTGAACCCTCGCGCCGCGTGAACGACCTACACCCTTAGCAGGGGCGCCTCTTCAGCCTCTTGAGTATTTCTCCATAGTCTGAACTAAATATTTATAATATATAATTAAATATTCTCATCCCGAACGCAAAAATTATTATATATCATAACATATTTATTTGTCAATTGTTTTTTTCAGAATTGCTTCTTCAATACGCCTTTTTACTTCCGCCGCAATTTCTACCGTCTTCATCCCTTTATATTCGTCATAATAAATAGGGGGGAGATAAATTATTTTCACAGTTACCGGCTTGATTGATTTTTCATCAAATGGCTTAAAGGCATCTATTAATGCACAGGGTACAATCGGGCACTGCGCTTTCACTGCGCTTTTAAAACTCCCTCCCTTAAAGTCCTGTAATTTATTTCCTTCTTTGCTCCTGGTTCCTTCTGGAAAAATAAGAAAATTTTTCCCTTCCTTCACTTGCCTTGTAACTTCTTGAATTACCCTCATAGACTGCCTGATATCTTCCCGGTCAATAGACAAAGAGCCCAAAGCCTCTGTCACTTGTTTTAACAGAATCACATTGCTCGCTTCCTTTTTAATTACAAAAGCAAAAGGAACGGGACAGGATTCCAAAACGGCTAACACATCATAAAGCCCTTGGTGATTAGGGAAAAATATAAATCCGTTTTCTTTCGGTATATTTTCCAATCCATAGGATTCTATCTTAACTCTTCCCGCTTTGTTAGCTGCAATCGTTACTTTTTTCACACAAGCGTAAGCTTCTTCAAAGCTCACTTTATCACTTTTCCCACATTTCCATATTTGAAATAAATAGTAAGGCGCTTTCAAAAACAACCTGATAACCATCATCGCAATTCTATACATAGCTTTATCATCCTAAAAGTATTATTTCATATTATATGCTTTCGCTGCCATATCATACAAATTATTTCCCTTCGAATCAATAACCACTATCGCCGGAAAATCCTCTACCTCCAGTTCCCTGACCGCCTCCGTGCCCAAATCATCATAAGCAATCACTTTAGATTTCTTAATCGAGCGCGACAATAAAGCGCCCGCCCCGCCTATAGCCGCAAAGTAAACGGCTTTGTTTTTCCTGATTCCATCTATCACAGCTTCCGAACGCTTCCCCTTCCCTATCATGCCTTTTAAACCCATGTCCAAAAAGTCCGGCGTATATTTATCCATCCGGCTCGATGTGGTGGGACCCGCCGAGCCAATCGCCCGCCCATCCCTTGCTGGTGAAGGCCCCATATAATATATAATATTTCCTTTTAAACTAAAGGGAAGCTCCTCCCCTCTTTCCAATGTCTCCGCCATTCTTTTATGGGCCGCATCCCTGGCCGTATAAATGGTTCCTGAAATATATACATAATCTCCTGCCCGAAGCGTTTCCGCCTCGGCATCGCCAAGCGGCGCATGAATATATTTATCCATATATCGTACACTCCTTCCGGAAATCTTAGCCGCATCTGCACATACGTGGAGCCGAACTCTTACTCTATATTACCCTCGCTATATGCCTGTTCACATGACAGCATATGTTTATTGCCACCGGAAGCCCCGCAATATGCGTTGGATATGTATTGATATTAACCGCAAATGCCGTTGTGCTTCCTCCTAGGCCGCCAGGGCCTATACCGGTTTTATTAATCTCATCCAGCAGTTCTTCTTCCATTTCTTTTACATAAGGAATTGCGGAATGCTCATTTACATCCCTGGTCAATGCCTTTTTCGCCAGCAATGCGCACTTTTCAAAAGTACCCCCTATGCCTACTCCTACCACCATAGGCGGGCAGGCATTAGGGCCAGCATCTTTAACTGCCGTCAGGACGGCTTTCTTGACCCCTTCTATTCCGTCCGCAGGTTTCAGCATAAACACCCGGCTCATATTCTCGCTGCCAAACCCCTTCGGGGCAACTGTAATCTTCACTTTATCTCCCGCTATCATTTCATAATGAATGACAGCAGGCGTATTATCTTTCGTGTTTTCCCTTATTAGGGGGTCTTTTACGACAGATTTCCTTAAAAAACCTTCCGTATATCCCTGGCGCACCCCTTCGTTCACCGCATCTTCCAGCAGGCCGCCTTCAAAGTGGACCTCTTGACCTATCTCCATAAAAACAACTGCCATCCCTGTATCCTGGCAAATCGGAATCATATCCTCCCCGGCTATCTGCAGATTTTCCCTCAGCTGATTTAAAATCTGTTTCCCCAGCGGAGCCTTCTCTTCCTCCACTTTTTCTTCCAATACGGCTTTCATATCATCGGACAAAAAGTGATTCGCTTCTATGCACATTTCTCTGATATTTTTTGTAATCGCTGATGTCTGTATTACACGCATTTTGCACCGCCAATCATTCCGTGATTATTTTTTTGATTTCTTCCAATTCTTCCTGAGTAGGTTCCAAAGGTTTCCATCCTAATGTCTGCCCATCATCCTTATAGCGGGGAATCAAATGCAAATGAAAATGGAACACAGTCTGACCGGCTGCCTGCCCGTTGTTCTGCACAAGATTAAATCCGTCACAGCCAAGCTTTTCCGTCATCCGCCCCGCCATCTTTTTGGCCAACAGCATTACCTTGGAAGCATCTTCGTCCGGCAGTTCATATAGATTTGCATAATGGTTTTTAGGAAGAATCAAAGCATGTCCTTTCGTTGCCGGTCCCAAGTCAAGAATTACTTTAAATTCATCGTCTTCATAAAGCGCTTTTGCTGGGATATCCCCGTTCGCTATTTTACAGAAAATACAGTCCTTCTCTCTCATTTTTCGTCTACCCGCGCCTTTTGCGCTATTCCTTTCTTTTGAAATTATCAAACAACTGGTATTCCTAAGCCCATAAAATATTGTCCTAACTCCATCGCTTAAAAAATAAAAATCTGATCCAGGGTACGCAATATTTTAAAATCCCCTTTCATCTTCATTTCTCCAGACATAAAAGCCCTCTGGAAGGTCATCCTTCCGCTTAACACCTCATCCAACGTACGGCGCTCCAGCTGCAGCTCCACATCCCCATGTTCTGCTGCCCCAAAAGAGCAGTCCAAATCCCCATTATCCACTTTTATCATCAAATATTTTTTCTTTCCCGCAATGGCAATCCGATATGCCGCATGAAGTCCCGGCTGCGGCTTAAAGTGCTGCCTGAACTTGGCGATGATTTCCTCCCCGTCTTCAGTTTCCCCGCCGTTTAGCATATCCCGGAATAAGCTGGTTAATTCCTGAATGTCTTCCTTCTGTTTTTGTACATACTTATCGTCCGAAGCATACTGGGAAAGCTGTTCCGATTCCTGTGGAGTCAAATCTATCTGGGTTTTAGAAACCATCTGCCGGATTACCTGATTGCTGGCCGGCAGGCTGACAATTTTCTGATTCACCGTGCGGTACATATTTTCCGCCTTTTTCTCTATCAAGGTTATATATTCTTGATTATCCTCCACCAACGACACATCCGCAATATATCCGCAGATTCCGCTGCAGGGCCTCCCTCCCAGAATCTCCCATGCGGAGGTCAGGCTCAACTTTCCTTCCCGTTCGCCATAAGTGGTGGACATTACAATCGGACACATATAGATATTGCTTATTTTCTCTTTGTCGCCATACAGCCAACAGGAATCAAGAAACTGCTGCATGAATCCGCCGATTCCATACCATTCCACCGTAGTTGCGAGAATAATGCCATCCGCATCCTTTAAGCTTTGAGGCAATGCCGTAATCCCATTTTTCAATTCATAAAGATTAAACCTCTCTACCTTTACCCTAAGTTCTTCCAGCACTTCCTGCATTTTACCTATAACAAATAAGGTAGGGTCATCAATTAATCCTCTTCCTCCATAATAAATGTTAATCTTCATACCAGTAATCATGCTCCTTCCAAAGCTTATTGCTATACCGTTCCCTCTTCCCCGCCGTTCCTTTTCTTTCCCAAAAACCATAGCAAAAACGCCAATAGCGCCCCGCTTAGAAAACCTCCGATATGGGCGGCATTATTAATATTCTCGCCAACCAAACCACTGTATAATGAATATGCAATCATAATCAGCAATTTATTAATTGTAATATTTTCCATCCGCTTTCTATAGGTGCATGCCATCACAAGCAATGCCCCCATCACGCCGAATACAGCCCCGCTCGCCCCTACCGAAAGGATATGGAGCCCTCTATATATCTCATATCCCGCCGATACTAAATTCCCCATAATCCCTGCCGCTATATATATGACAGCATACTTTATATGGCCAAAATTTTTCTCTACTATTTCACCCAAATAATAGAAAATTATCATATTGCTGAATAAATGGTTTACATCCCAGTGCAGAAACATACTGGTTATTGCCCTGTAATATTGTTTCCCTTCCAAAAACGCCTCTGCGTAAAAGCCCCCTTTATTATATAACATCCTTCCCGTAAATGTACATATTATAAAAACAAGAATATTAATAATTATCAAGCCGACCGTTACATAGGGGATATAGGAACCGGCAAAAAAATGGGGCCTCTCTTTTCGTTCACCGTCCGCGCTCCTTGCCGTTTCTGCTGTTTCCGCCCCTTCTTCCTCCCCTCTTGCGCTTTTCCCCTTCTCTATATAGGCTGACGGATTTTGGAGAAATAACTCTATCCGGCCTCTCATCCCGTAAAAGTCATTTGCCTGATTTTCATAAATCACTAATCTGTCAAAAATAGGGTCGATGACCCAGCACAGCGGATCCACTGTGCATAAGTACTTTACTTTTTCAGCTTCCCCGCAAATAATCAGCGATAGTATATGGACATTGTCAATATTCTTTTCACTGAAAAAATCTTTAATCCTGCCCTTAATATGAAAATATTGTTCCGTTGTAATATGCAAATCCCTTTTATAGTTTATCACATGGAAAACATTCACATAATTATTTTCCATACGAAAATAAAAAACGAACTCCGGCACATTAGACGGCACCTTCCAATACCCTTCCCCTGCCATAAATTCATCCAGCTGCTGTTCTACCATATCGTCTCCTGCTTAAATACATACGTCTTATAAGGCAAAAAGTATCTTCGTTATGGTAAAGGGTAACATTTCCTTTTATGCGTGTCAACAAAAAACAGTTTCCTTCCCCGCTATCTATAGCAGAAGGTCATTCTGCCGAACCTCAGTTCATCTCCCCGCTCAATCAATACGGTTTCATTGGGCTCCAGGCGTAAACCATTTTTAAACGTGCCGTTCATTGAATTCATGTCCGTTACATATATTTCCCCCTCCTTATCGGTTAACCGAGCATGGATACGGCTTATTGTGCTGTCTTTAATCACGACGTCCACACTCCCCGACATTTTTCCTATAGTACAGGGCAATTTATCCAGGTCAATATGATATTTATTTCCTTTATTGATTCCATACAGCTTATTTTCTTTTTTATAGGAAGCGGTATCAAGAAAAACCGTATTGCCGTATTCTTCTTCACGCGGAGCGTTGCTACGGGGCATAATTGCCTGGGGAGAAGAGGGCATTTCCGGCGGATACGCATATATGTTTCTTCCGCTTTCCAGTTTTTCCGTCTTGCACCCCATCTCCTTCCTATGCCTTGCCAGCCCTTCGCCTTCCTTCCTGTTCTTCCTTTTATATATATTAACGATAAAAAATAAAAATAAAAGAGCTGATAATGCTACCAAAACAATCATCCCGGCCGTCGATGCCAGTTTTTCTTCCGTAGATAAAGTAAAAAAGTATCCTACGGCGAATATCCCGGCCGCTGCCGCCCCACATAGTAAGGATAAGATTCCCACCGCAGGCAAATAATTCATGCTTTCATCCTTTGAAGCGTTTCCGCCATTTTCCTCCCCATAATATTCTTCCTTTCCCGTCCATACATCAACGTTTGCTTCATCTGCCTCATCCCTTTCCTCTTCTTTGTTTTGAGAGAGGCTTATTTCCCCCGTTCCAATGGCCGGCTGGCGGAACATGCTTAAAATATGGGGAAGAATAAATGCTTCATCTTGTACGGATTCAAAGATTTTGTAAGCTATTTCCACAGATTCTTCCTGTTCACGTTCTGCCCTGTCTACTAAAAACTGGGCAAATCCACACATTCCTTCCTTCTTATCTTCTTCTTCTGCACATGGATAATACAGAAAGAAATATTCCTTTGTTTCTGGTTCCATATAGATGTGCTCCGGCATCAGCAACAGACATCTGCTGTCCAGCAAAAAACTCTCCAGTTCATCCAACGTCTCCTTAATGCTTTCCAGCAGCCAAATTATCTCTTCATATCCCATAGTCTTTCTTTCAAATAAAGTTTTTAAGCTTTGTTTTGAACTGATTTCATAATGAAAACTGCATTCCTCATTTATATATTGTATTTTACATTCCAAAAGATGCTTTATCTTATTTCCGCTTATCATTCTGTATTGATAATTCTGTTCTTCCTCTTTTATCCTGCTATGAAGAATTAGGAAATTATGGCTTAAATCCTTGTAATACTTTATATTTAACATATAAACATATATCCTTTCTTTTATCCTTTGCAGCAGTTCAGTATATAGCCTCAATGCCGCTTATTTTCATATTATTAGCCCGTCCTTCTAATGAATCCATGCCTTTTTTCAGCAGCCGGACTTTCCGTATGCATCCTGTAGGGCAAATCCTCTCAGCCTGCCCGTTACCGCCGAAGTTCCATTTATTTTCCAATCCCAGCTGCCGGGCAAATGCCGCCGCCAATGTTCCCGAAGCTTCCACCGATATTTTTCTTTTATCTACCTTAACCGAACTTTCCAAAGCGGCAATTCCCATATATTTTTTTCCAAATTGCCCGGCGCTTTTCCCTATTATAAATTGTCTCACCTCTTCCGGGCTTTTTTCGCAGCAAAAGTTACTGCAAAGGCTTCCCCGAAAAGCAAGCGCATAAGTATCCTGGGCAATCACACACCGGTTATATAGATAAAATGTCAAATAAAAAATAAATCCAATCAGAAAAATGACCAACGGCATCACCAGGCTGGCTTCTACCGTAAAATACCCCTTTACGTTTCTAATCTTTTTCTTTTTAAATCCCTTTTTGAACAATAAATATCACCCCCAGTCCAGCGGAAAGAAATGGAACAAAAGGCATCCTGGTTTTTCCTCCCGCTTTCCTGAAAACCAATAAGGCCATCCCGCAGACAGCTGAAATCATCAGTCCTGCTGCCAAGGCCGCTATGCAGATACCCGTTCCCATACAGATTCCTATAACCAATACTACCAGGCCGTCCCCATACCCTATGCTCTCCTTTGTGCAATAGCTGAGCATCAGCAAAAACATTCCCGGCATCAAAGAATACAGCAAGCCTATCCATTGTCTTTCATTCCCAAATATCATATGGCAAAGCAACGGCAGACCGAACAATACAATAATAACGGCCGGAATTTCTTTTTTCCTCATGTCCATTACCGTACATACAACCATAAAAATACTTATGATAATCCATTTCCATTCAATTCCCATCTTTTCCTTCCTAACCTCTTCCCCATACTCTTTTTCTATATAGCCCCTCCTATCCGCCAACAGCTATCTTCCGCATTTCGAGCATTTTTCCCTTCCCTCAACTTCCGACAGATGCACTGTGTATACCGTCCGTTTTAAACCGGAACAGCTTAATGAATTATGCATTTTATCTCCGTAAGAAGTCACATATACAACAGGTTGGAAGGCATTTCCTCTACAGCTGCCGCAGGGATAATATTTTCCCCCGTCTTCGTTCCTCAATTCCGATACCATAGCCGCAGAAACTGCTTCTACAGAGGGATTCAAGTATGCGCAATTGCGCGCCACATGGTAAACCGTACCCGTTTCTGCAATATACACTACCGGATCTTCTCCCCCCATCCCTCCCGCCTTACTTTCCACATCGTATCCAGTCCATGCCCGTCCATAATATCTGTTCTCCATAGGCATATCGGGAAACCCTATAATATTCACAAGCGGCTTCACTTTATAGGAAACCACCAGTTCAATTCGGTCATCCTCCTTCATCACCGATGACTTTATAAAATGCAGCCCGGAAGCTCCCGACGCCAAACATGTATGGTTTAAATAATCCTCCCCCAAGGTATTGATTACCTTCCTCCTGGCATATCCCTCGGTCAAAATTAAGGAATCCGCTTCCCCCGAAAGCAGTCCTTCTTCTCCAAAACCGCTGCGGTATGCATAGCCATAAAACGCCATCTTATTTCCAGTCTGATGGATGGCTCCCATAATATTTCCATGCAGGCGGAGCATATCAAACGCAAAAAGAATATTCATTAGGAAAAACAGGAAAAACGGAATAGCAATCGCCGCTTCCACCGCCATGCTCCCTTGCATTTTTCTCTCTCGAAGGAAGGAAATAAACGATATCCTTTTTCCGGCATTATAAGAGAAAAACCCAAATTTTAGATTTTGATATAAAAGACTTTTGCCCGGAGAAACGTATTTTTTTTTGAATTGTTTAAAGCTGTTGATAAGAATCCGGAAAAAGGACATCATTTATTTCCTCCCTTCGTGTGTTCTATACCGGCTGAATACCGGCTTTTTCAATGATAACCGTACCTCTTTTTGATATCGCAGCGATACCCAAAGGCGCTGGATATGGAGATATCCGCCAGATAACTATCAAAACAAGAGTCCATACAAAAATACGTATTGCCCGGCGTTAAACGGATATCCATTTCCATAATATCCATAGCCCTCATATTTTTAATCTGGCTTTTTTCCAAAAATAGCATAATCCTCAAATAATCCTCGTAGTTTAGACCGCGTCCTCCTCCCCCCGTGTCCGGCGCACTTCCTGAAAAGTCGATTATATTGGTAATCCTCGTTTTCCAATCGGCAGAGGTTTTCATCAAAGGAACCCTGCCCCCCTGCATCAGGCATTTCACATCGGCAAGGCTTTCCACATAAGCCCAGGCGAATAAAATTGAATATTTCACCGGCTCTGCCAGTTCCGGCACCAACAGCACGGCCGACAGGGCAAGAGCTACTATCTGGGCCTCCGTACACTTGGCGGAATCTGAAAAGATATAGATTACATTGGCCACTTCCCGCCACCGCACCAGACGCCTGACCACCGTTTCCAGGTTTTCCATATCCGAATCCTTACCAGCGATAATATATTCCATCTGGTATTTTAACAGTGATTTATCCAGTTCGTTCCCATACCATCCGCATTTATCAAACAGATAGCAGTCAAACAGCAAATCGTCAGCTATGCCGGATGGAATAGGTAAACCAGGCTGTATGCCTATTCCTGCATTTTTTTCCCGGTGGGATATGTAGTCTTCCTGATAAACTGCGGTTCTGGATATTTTGGATACATCGCCGATTACCTTATGCAAAACCATACCTCCCCGGGAGGCATTGACTTTATCGGCCGGATTATTTAGGGCAATTTCCACCAGGTTCCCATCCTCATCTCTCTTTTTGGGCAGTTCTATTCCATCTATTTGCGCCTGTATGCTGTCCCTCTCTCCTTCAATATCCCGTGTGTCCAGTTCTAAAGCCTCTGTCTCCCCTGCCAGTCCCATGACCTTTGCCAGCACCCCTTCCGCCGAAGCATGTTCCATATATTCCAATGCCTGCCTTTTCATTACATTCCCACCGTCATCGGATGCTATGGACAATTCTTTTACTACCGCCTTGTCCACAGACAGGGCAAGCCAGTCCCGGACGGAAAAACCGCCGGTATGCTGCCCCGTAAAATTATTTTTCATGTATACTCTAAGATGCTCCGCACTGTTTTCCGGCCTGCGGCTGGCCGTTCCGTAAGACATATCCACAAAAAGCAAGTCATATTGTTCCAAAAGTTCTCTGTGGAATTCCGCTAACACGCTATTCATGCCGATATCGGCCACGCATTCCGCTTCCATTCTGATAAGGCTCATCCTGGCCCCTTCTACAAAAGTCAGGATAAAAGAAAGGATTAGAGCCAGCGAAAGCGACAGGTATACGGTAAGATATCCTTTCTGCATTCCACGGCTATGCCGATGGCTTCCCCGATGACTTCCCATAACATAGGTATGATGGCAGCTTTTTATAATAAGGCCATATTTACACCGCTTCATGACATAACCGTGTTGCTGTCTTCCGTAATTTTTTTAAAGGCCTTTGTCACCAGAGTCTGCAGCTGCTTTTTAAATACGATTACCAGGCCTATAAGCACTACGATGATTAATATAACTTCTACCGTTCCCATTCCATCTTCCTCAAATATAAATTCCTCAATATTTTTCAACTTATTCCTCATCTTTTCCTCATTTCTGCGCAGTTTTGTTTTACCGGGCCCGCGTTGACTGCGCGGGCGCAAGCCCCTGTTTGCTTTATCAGCTTATTAGATTTTTAGCTTTTTTCGCTTTTACTTGTTTCCGCTTAAGCGGAAAAAGAAAAGTAGGCCGGTACAATAATCAATACCATTACAATTCCCAGCATCAGCATCATGGGCAGAAGCAGCTTAGTTCCTGCCTCTTCTCCCAGTTTCCTTGCCATATTTTTGCGTTCTTCAAAAGCATTTTCCGCCTCCTGCCTTAGGGCATCCAATATGCCATTGCTTCCCTTCCTTAAATTTTGCACAAGGATATTGGATAATTTTGTATATTGCGCCAGGCGGCATCTTTTTCCGAAATGCTCATAGGCTGCAGCTTCGGAAATCCCACTGTCCAACTCATGGCAAATCAACACCATTTCTTCATAAACATACCGGAAATTTTTTTTGGTTCGTTTTTCTTTTCTGTAGTTCGACGCAATTTTCCAAAAAGCATTCCGAATTGTCATCCCGGCTCCCATATAGAGCACCAGCTTACTGATGAGTTGTGGATAATCCAACAGCATCTGCCTATTACGCTGTTCTACTTTTTCTTTCAGATTCTTATCCTGCAGCAAATAAATCGCTGCCGCCCCTATGCTTATCAGCAGGAACATAAACGTACTGCTGTCCTCTATCTTCTCACCCCATATCAACTCCTTCCCATCTACGCTGTCCGGCAATTCCATTTTTTCCATACAGCGTTCCTTTTCCTCCTGCTTTACCAGCAGTTCATATATTTTTTTCCTTTGTTCCTCTTCCTCCGTATACTCCGGCGGATAAATGCCTATGGGAAATATATGCTCCTGCCTATAATCCCCATAGGTGAGCACTGCCGTCAGGTTTACTATCTCCCCTTCCTTTCCAACCTCTTCATTGGCAACACACCCGTCGGAATAAACTAATGAATAATCATCGCTTTCCCAGTCGATCTGAAACGGATACCCTTCCAATCCCCTGACAAGGTTCAAATCATTTCTCACCTCCTCTAACGAAGGGTTACTGCCTTTAATAACATCCGAAAGCAACGAAGGAATTTCTTTTGCCATTTGTTTGATTACTTCTTCTTCGTAATTCCGTTCCTCCACCGTTATCCTATATTCGCCCTGGATTATCCCCGTCTCCCCTTCCATCTGCACCTCCAGGTCCATTTCCCGGCTTCCCCCGCCATATTCATTTCGACGGATGTATCTCCCTTCTTCCAGCATGCCCTCCATCCGGCTGCCTATAAATAAGCAGATAGCCAGCAAATTTCCTACCAATATGAACAACAGCAGAAAACGGATTTTTCTTATATAATAATGACGGAGGCAGATTTCCTCTCTATCCTTTTTATTCCCAATTTCAGGATATAAAATTTGAAAGCTTTTTTTCGCCCCATCCTGATGCAGCATCCGCCTTTTCCGACAGAATCCATAAATATAATCCGCCATTTTATCGAAAATCCCTGGCCTTCCTCTATTTCCCATAGGCGGCGGCTTCCTTCCCGCAGCCAGAAGAAACAAAGCGAAATATATAATCAGTACTATCCCGTAAACAATAATCATACTTACATCCTTTCCCTTCCCTCGCATCCATCTGCAGAAAATATAACTTTATCCTACACCTCAATGTCCACTATCCTGTTCGAAAGAATAACCGCCCCCAAATAGACTGCAAGGCATGCGGTCATAATCGCTATACCGATTGCATTTTTATAAAGCACATGGAAGAATCCTTTGGAAACGATACTGATATACAACAGGATTCCGAAAGGCACCGCGTTCATCACCCTCTGCTCCATTCGTCTTGCGCTAATTACCACCTGTATTTCTTTTTCTGTTTCCACCTTGCCCTCTATCACTGCGGCGCTTCTTTCAATCACCTCTGTCAGATTTCCTCCGCTTCTCTTGGCTGCTGCAAATACTTCCGCAAATTCCATAATATCTTCCAAACCGCTTCGTTTCCCAAAATCATATAAAAGCTGCTCCAGCACCACATTATTCTTTAGGCCGGCGATAATGGCATACAGCTCCCTGCATATAATACTCCCTTTTCCATACAGCATCACCATATCCCCATAAGCCTGCCTAAAAGCATTTTCTACGGAATAACCCGCTTTCTGATTAGCCGATACTGAAAGAATGGCATCCTTAAACTGTCCGGCCACCTCTTTTTGTCTCTTTTTTAACAGAAAGTTTCTTTTTTCCCTCTGATGCAGCAGGAAAACCGGTATCAAAAATGGCAATGCCAGAACCGATTGATAAAAGAACCAAGCCAGCAAACATACGATTCCTATTCCCTCCAGGATGCACTTAATTTGCTCCCTCCTGCTCAACTCCCCTCCGTTTCCGCTTTTCAGCTTCCCATTGTTTCCACTTTTTAACTTCCCATTGTTTCCACTTTTTAACTTCCTCCTGTTTCCGCCTCCCAACTTCCTCTTTCCTTTCCGCTCCCAATGCTATCTTTATACTCTATAGCCTAATCCCCGCTGCCCTAAGCTTCCCGTCATTTTTCAATTCTTCTCTTTTTATCAGCCTTCCTTGTACCCTGCCTTCTTCCTCACCTTCTTCTACAAATTCATATAACGGCCTCACTTTTATCTCACCCCCTTCCATCCCTTCTATCTCCGCTATTTCCAGGACTTTGCGGCTTTTATCCCTAAGCCTGCCCAAATGGACGATGACATCCAGCCCGGAGGCGATTTGCTGCCGGATGGCGATGAGGGGCAGTTCCATCCCCATTAATACCATCGTTTCCAATCTGCTTAGCATATCTTCAGAACTGTTGGCATG
>JAETTM010000087.1 GCA_021769135.1 Lachnospiraceae bacterium
ATGAGCCAAGTGCCGTGCTTGCACGAGCATTTGGCGAATGCCGCGAGGGTCAATACCCCGCTGCTCTGCAGCGCTGCAAATTTGATGCCCCGTTGCTTGCAGCGGGGTTGTTGACTGGTAACTGGTGGATATGGCAGTGTTGATTTCCGGTAACAGCTTATTCCAGATACTTTACGCCAAGGCCCAAATGGGATAAAATGAAGCATGCGCAGCTAATAGCAAGGCTGCCGGTAAAGGCCGAAAAAGAAAGGATTCCTTATGAGAGAACAAAAAATTGAGAATATTTTACAACAGCAAAAAGAATTTTTTTCCACCGGCGCAACGCTGCCGCTGCAATTCCGTTTACGGGCGCTGGGGAAATTAAAAGCGGCGATTATAAAAAATGAAAACATGCTATATCAGGCCTTGCAATCCGATTTGGGAAAGAGCCGGGCGGAAAGCTTTATGTGTGAACTGGGGCTTACCCTGACGGAAATCAGCTGGATGGAGAAAAACCTGAAGAAACTGATGGGAAACCAAAAGGTAAAGACGCCTCTGGCCCAGTTCGCGGCCAGGAGCTGGCAAAGCCCCAGCCCGTATGGGAATGTGCTGATTATGAGCCCATGGAATTACCCCGTATTGTTAACCTTAGAGCCCCTTGTGGATGCGTTGGCAGCAGGCAACACGGCTATCCTGAAGCCGAGCGCCTATGCTCCGGCTTCTTCCCTGGCGGTAAAGCGGCTGTTGGAAGAATGTTTTCCGGGGAAATATGTATGCGTAGTTACAGGGGGAAGGCAGGAGAACCAGGCGCTTTTGCAGCAGCGTTTCGATAAGATTTTCTTCACCGGAAGCCCGGCGGTGGGGAAAGAGGTGCTGCGCCATGCCAGCGAATATCTGACTCCCGTTACGCTGGAATTAGGCGGAAAAAGCCCCTGCATAGTGGAAAAGAGCTGCAATATCCCTTTGGCGGCCAGAAGGATTGTTTTTGGGAAATTTGTAAACTGCGGGCAGACCTGTGTAGCCCCGGATTATATTTTATGCGATGAGGGCATCAGAGACAGGCTGGTTGCTTCCATTATAAAAGAGATTCGGAAGCAATTCGGCAGCCGGCCATTGGAAAACGGGAATTATGGGAAAATTATAAATAAAAAGCATTATTGCCGTTTGAAGTCTTTGATGATGCCTGAAAAAATTGCTTTTGGCGGAAAGTGCGACGATGCGGCCTGCCGGATAGAGCCTACGGTTATGACAGATGTGGATTGGGAAGACCCGGTGATGCAGGAGGAAATTTTTGGGCCCCTGCTTCCAATACTGACATATAAGAGTATGGAAAGCGTCTGGAAAATGATAGAAAGCAGGCCGCGCCCTCTGGCTTTGTATTGCTTTACGGAGAATCCTATGGTGAAAAGGCAGATGCTTTCCCGGTGCCGCTTTGGCGGAGGCTGTATCAACGATACGGTGATTCATCTGGCCACAAGCGAAATGCCTTTTGGTGGCGTGGGGGAAAGCGGTATGGGGTGCTATCATGGAAAAGCGGGATTTGCAGAGTTTACCCATTACAGGAGCATTGTGGATAAGAAGACCTGGTTTGACCTTCCCGTGCGCTATCAGCCATATACAAAAGGGAAATTAAAGTTGGCGGAATTGTTTATGAGATGATATTCGGAAGTGGAGATTAATAAGGATATGAGGAAAAACACGGGAGATGTATTGCAGCTTTTTGAAGCCAAAACACAAGAATGGTTCAAAGATAAGCTGGGGGAGCCCACGCCGGTTCAGAAGGAAGCCTGGCCGCTCATTGCGGATGGAAAGCACGTGTTAGTGTCCGCCCCTACGGGAACGGGCAAAACCCTTTCCGCTTTCCTGGTTTTTATCGACCGTTTGGGAAAACGGGTAAAAGAAGGTACATTAAAACAGGAATTACAACTGATTTATGTATCTCCGCTGAAATCCCTGGCAGCGGATATCAGGGAAAATTTAAAGCGCCCTTTGGCGGGGATAGGGATAGAAGAATATATTCAAGTGGGAATACGGACCGGGGATACCACGCAAAGCGAAAGGCAGAGGATGATAAAAAAGCCTCCCCATATATTGATTATAACGCCGGAATCCCTATATCTGATGCTGACAAGCAAAACAGGACAAAATGTGCTGGCTACGGCAAAAGCGGTGATTTTGGACGAACTGCATGCATTGATTGATACAAAAAGAGGGGCTCATCTGATGTTGTCCCTGGCGCGGCTTGATAGGCTATGCGGACAGCCCCTGCAGCGTATCGGCCTTTCGGCAACGATAGAGCCTTTGGAAAAGGCAGCGGAGTATCTGGCGCCGGAAAAGGTCTTTATCGCCGCTCCAAAGATGACGAAAAAGGTGCGCTTAGACATATTCAGCCCCTATGGGGACGCGTCGAAAGGGGCGAGGGAAGATCCGGTATGGGAAGAACTGGGAGCATTGGTGTATAAATATTGCCAGGGAAGCCGCAGCGTGATTGCTTTTGTGGAGGGGAGAAGATATGCGGAAAAGCTGGCATATTACGTGAACCTTCTGGGTGGGGAAGGATTTGCGCGGGTGCACCATGGCAGCCTGTCCAAGGAGCAGAGGATGGAAACGGAACTGGCGCTGAGAGATGGGAAACTCAGACTGCTGTGCGCCACTTCTTCCATGGAATTAGGAATTGATGTGGGAGAAATCGACCAGGTGCTGCAAGTGGGGTGTCCGCGTACGGTTTCCGGTACAATGCAGAGGTTAGGCCGCGCCGGGCACAATCCGGGGCGGGTGAGCGTGATGTATTTATTTCCCAGGACAGCGGCGGAGTGCGTTTCCTGCGGGATGACGGCGCAGCTGGCCAGGGAGGGCGGTGTGGAATATCTAAATCCCCCTTCGGAATGCCTGGATGTATTAGCCCAGCATCTGGTATCTATGGCGGCATTTAAAAGCTATAAAGTGGATGAAGTGATGGAAATCCTTCCCAGGGCATGGCCTTTCAGGAATATAACGAAAGAAGACGTCAAATCGGTATTGGAGATGCTGGCCGGGGATTATGAGCATGAAAGGGATGTTCCGGCGCGGCCCAGAGTGCTGTATGACAGAATCCATGAAAGAGTGGAGGGGGATGGCTACAGCAGGATGCTGGCTGTTTCCGCAGGGGGAACAATTCCGGATAAGGGGTTATATTCCGTAAAGACGGAGGAGGGAATCAAACTGGGGGAAGTGGATGAGGAATTTGTCTATGAGTCTCAGAAAGGAGACCGCTTTATCCTCGGCTCTTTCGCCTGGAAAGTGGTGAACATCAGCCGGGATACTGTGACCGTGACACAAGCCCAGATGGAAGGCGCCAGGCTGCCCTTTTGGAAAGGGGAGCTGAAAGGAAGGGATAAACGGACCGGAGAGGCATTCGGGCGTATTTTCCGCTCTTTGCAGGAGGCGTATGAGGACAAAAAGCTTCCGGAGGCTTTGGGGCATTTGGGGCTGGATGAGTCGGCGGTGAAGCTGGCAAACGGATATCTGGAACGGCAGATAAAGGCGGTGGGCGGACTGCCGGATGACAGGACGATTATTGCGGAGCATTTTAAGGATTCGTCGGGAAACCATCAGTTGATGATACACTCGATTTTTGGGAGACGAATTAATGCCCCGTTGGCATTGCTGGCGGCAAAGGAAGCCAGGGAACTATTGGGGGAAGAAGTAGGGAACGTGGATGAAGAGGACGGGTTTCTCCTATACTCCTATGGGGATGGGATATTGCCGGAGGGGATTTTGCAGCGTATAGAGCCGGAAAGCAGTATCAGGCAATTGGAAATCATGCTCCCCGCCACCCCTATTTTCAATATGGCTTTCCGCTATAACAGCGGCCGGGCGCTAATGATGGGGGTGAGGAAAAACGGCCGGCAGCCCCTTTGGATGCAAAGGCTAAGAAGTGCGGAATTGTTGGAGCAAGTGGTGCGAAAAAAGGAACATCCTTTGATTAGGGAAACCAGGCGGGAATGTATGCAGGAGCTTTGGGATGGGGAAGGGGTGAAAGAACTTTTGGACGATATCCGTTCCGGGCGGATAACGGTAAGGGAAGTTTACAGCGAAACCCCTTCTCCCATGTCGCTGCCGCTGCAATGGGGGCAGGAGGCAGCGGTGATGTATGACTATTCGCCTACGCCCCGGGGGATTCATAATGCGGTGGAAGATGCCTTAAGGCAGGAAAAGGGTATGTACCGCAGAGGGCGCAAGGGCCTGGCGTATGGGGAGCCTGGGGGAAACAGGCTGCCGGAGGAAGAACTGCTCCGCCCAGGCAGTCGGGAGCTGATGGATGTACAGGAGAGGAATAAACTTCCGGAGGACGAAAAACAGCTGCATTCCATGCTGATGGCGGAAGGCGATCTGGCAGCAGGGGAATTGGATATTCCTGTAGAATGGCTGGATGAATTGGCTAAGGAGGGCAGAGCCATTTACCTGGAGCAGGGGTTATGGATTGCTGCGGAGCAAGCGGAAGAATATGGGATAGCGCTGGGGCCGGTGGGCGATACGCCGCGGCAGGAAGGCAGTGTGTGGGCGCTGGCCTCCGATGGGGATTCAGACAAGGGGGCAGGCCGTCTTGGAAATGGAAAATCCGGCGAAAATGAGGGTGTTTGCCGGGAAGAACGGCTTCATATTGTAAGGCGTATGCTTCGCTACAGGGGAGGAGCGGATGTTTGGCAAGTGGCGGAGCGTTACGGATGGCCGGCGGATACGGCAGAGAAAATTCTGGAAGAATTGTGCCGCCGGGAAGAGGCGGTAAGGCAGGAAGACAAATATTATCATGGAATGCTGTACCGCCGCGCAAGGATAAAGACGTTAAAGAACCGCCGGGAGGAGGTGCGCACATGCCCTGGGGAAGCTTATGCGGCTTTGCTCCTTTCCAGGATGGAATCGGGAGCGCCCGCCGAAGAATTTTTACGTACGGTATTGAAACAGTATGCAGGCCTGTTTCTTCCCGCTGCCTATTGGGAAAATATTTTTCTGCCTGCCCGGATAAAAAATTACAGGGAAACGATGCTGGATGCCTTTCTGGCCGAAGGCGGGCTGTTCTGGCATATGGGGGCAAAGGGTGAATTGCGCTTTGACGTTCAGGAGGATATCGACTGGGAGAAAGATTTGGGCTATAACCTGGATGGGGAAAAGCTGACAGAGAAGGAGCGGATTATCTATGAAGCCCTTTTAAAACGCGGGGCCAGCTTTTTGCAGTCTTTAAACGGGCTGCTCCCCGATGAGTCGCCCTTTGATACATTGCTGTCTTTGCTGGAAAAGGGGCTGGTATACGCGGACAGCTATATCCCGGTAAGGCAATGGCTTGATAAGGAAAAAACGAAAAAAGCCACGGCCAGGCAGCGCGTCAATATGCGTATAAAAGCGTTGCGGGCCGGGCGATGGGATGTAGTCCGACCATTAAAAGAAAAAAAGACGGAGGAAAAGCTGGAAAAGTGTTTTGACCGCTGCCTTGTCGTGAGCAAAGAAACAGCGGCTTCCTGCGGTCTTTCATGGCAGGAAGCTTTATCTGTGCTGCGTATATGGGAGTATACCGGGCAGGCCCGGCGGGGATATTTCGTGGAAGGAATGTCCGGCGCACAGTTCATCAGGGGAAAGGACTATGCTTCCGTTATAAAAAGCCTTCAAAGGCCGGAGGAAAAATTAGTGTGGATAAATGCGGCAGACCCGGCCCAGTGTTGGGGAAGCGCCGCCTTGCCCCATAAAGAAGGAAAAAGCTTTCTTCGCATACCGGGGAATGCGGTGGCATGCCTGGGAGGTGCACCTGTGGCCGTAATGGAGAGGCAGGGGAAGACGCTGCGTTTTCTGGAAGAGGAAGAAGGGCTGTGCACGGAATGCATGAAAACTTTTGCGGATGAATATAAACGAGGGAAGATTTTCCATGGGATAAAGCGGATTGTGGTAAAGGAATATTCGCAGATGGGGAAAACGGCTTTGGAAAAGGCCGGGTTTCTCAGGGAGATGAAGGATTTTGTGCTGTACCGGTGAGGGGAAAGTCAAATATTCCCAGCTGTATGGAGCCAAAGAATGCCCTGTTTTGGAAAAGGAAATGTGCCAGGGCAATTCCTTATCCAACGTCGCAGAAATCCCGTCAGAATTTGAAGACTGTTTCTTTCCTTTCGTGCTATAGAATAAAAATCATTAAAATAGACGTTGCTTATTGGGCAGCGTCTTTATTGCTTAACTTTCTACATATACTGGATTTCTAAATATCGTAACTTTGTTTTTACCCTTTTCTTCTAACAATTATCCTGTAAATTGTTTTTTCTAATTTCTTGTATTCCATGGTTGCATCATATAGTATATCAGACATTTTCATCCTCCGGCATAACAAAAGGCTCCGCGAAACACGAAGCCCTTTGACACATTTTCTTTCGGTTTAACCCTAGTCAGACTGTGGAAACTGTGTAAACCCCATTAATGTCAATGTACATCACTCCTCTGACGAAGCCATATACACTTTTACGACCACAGACACTCTAGTCTTCCGGATTCCGCTTTGGTTGTCTGGCTCTTCGCAGAATGGCAAAATCTGCGAAAAAAAAGGCTAAAAGCTGTTCACCATAAACTAAATCAATTATAGTATACGCTGTTCAAAGGGAAATTGCAACACTAACCGAAGAAAATTAATGAAATCAGATCATTTCCGCCCGGACGGCCGCTGTGTCCGCGGCGGCTTCCGGCGGGGAAACGGGAGGGGAATACCGGGGTTTTGTGGTCAGATTTATGGTAAAAATCTTATGAAAAATACAGGACAGAAACGGAGGAAAAAAGAATGGCAAGGCATGGAGAAAACATCAGGAAACGGAACGATGGGAGATGGGAAGGGCGTTACAAGGTGTTTGACGAGGGAAAGGGGAAACACGTTTACCGTTCCGTATACGGCAGGGACTACGGGGAGGCAAAAGAAAAACTTTCCAGGGCCAGGCTTGGCCTCGCCCGCCAGGGCATGGAGAAAGAACCGGCGGCGGACGCGGAAAGCGGCAGCCGGAAAGACGCGGACGGAAACGGCGGCGGAATCCTGTTCTCGCAGGCCGCCGGGGAATGGCTCGCGGAGGTCTCCCGCAGGCGGAAATATTCCACTTACATAAAATACAACGCCATTTACAGGGCGTACCTTGCCGACACCGTCGGCCCGTGCCGCCTTTCTCCCGGCGCGGCGCAGGAACTGAACCGCTTATCCGGGGCAGGGCTGTCGGAGAGCATGCTGTCTCCCAGCACGCAAAAAAGCATCGTCTGCGTGGCCAACCAGATTCTCGCCTTCGCGAACAGGCATTATCAGACGGGAATCCCGCCGCTGGAGCGCAAGGCGGCAACGATGAAGAAAAAACCGGCCGCCACATTCTCCAGGGCGGAGCAGGCGGCGCTCCTTGGCTGCCTTTATGACAGGATGGAAAAGGAGCTGGAGGAGATTTTTGCCGCCAATCCCGACCCTTTAAGCATCCCCGACTATGACAACTTAAAGCCCGTCATGTTCGAGCTGAACTCCATTCTGGCCGAGACGGACAACTACACCCTGACCTTTGGAACGGTGGACACATCGGAGTCCATTATCCGCCGGGGCATTTCCATGAGCTTCACCTGCGGTTCTTATGATTCCGCGAAGGGGGTGCTTGAGAAGCTTCATGACAGCTCCTACCGCTGTATGCTGGACAATCTCAATGTAAGCCTTGGCTCCTACAGCCGCAATAATTTTTGGGATGAGGACTACTATGACAATTCCGTGGTGGTGAGCGGAAATATCGTTTTCTTCGAATACCAGGCGGCGCAGGGAGATTGATTCAGAGGAATAGCGACACAGGAAAAACTCTGGCTTTCGGAAAGTCATTTCAAAAACATAAAAGGGAATACTGCCGATAGACGGTCAGCCCAAATTTAGCTAGTTACAAAAAAGTGGGGCCCACCAACCATTCCGGTGAACCCCTCTACGCTCAAAATTCCTTGATTTTAAGCCATTCTTCAATACTTTCGCCTGCGAGTATCCAAATTCCTATGGCATTAATTTAAAATAGCCGCCTGTGCCGCTGTTAGATTTAGTGGACTTTTACCCCACTACCATAAAAATACTTTTAATCCACTCGATTATACTTTGGTTGTTATTTGCCAACACTGCACTTAAAATCGTTGTAACAAGCCACGCCAAAAAAGCAATTACTTTCTTTCCATTACTTTTTAATTTAATCCGTTGTACATCAACCAGATGCTCTTGACTCGTTGAAAATGGAAATTGGCATTCTCTCATCTAAAGACTCTATTGTTGCCAACAAAACTTTTACCACATTCTCATAACTATAATTCAAATCATGCATTTTGGTAAAAACTTCGTCTTTTACAACCTGATTTTCTTTTGCATCCATAGTTTCTTTACCTTATTTTCATTATTTGCTTATCCGTTTTTTCAGGATATGAAAATCTATGGTGTGCCGCAATCATAGAGCCTCTTGGCAAAATTTCAGAAAACTTAACCGTTCTCCTCTTAGGCAAACATATTTTCCAAATTTTATAAAACATTCTATTTCTCTTTCTCATTATCTTCGAGTGTCTGGCAATTTCATCAATACTCATATTGGTTATCTCCTTTGGTGTTAAATTCACCACCTCTTGAACTATGCCAGCCATATTATTTGTCAACTCCATCTTCATACGTGTATCCCCAAGCTTTCAACTATTTTATGCATAAAAGAAACAAAAGTTTCTTTTGAACAGCATGTCCATAAAACTTTTTCTTTACATAATATAAATCGTCAATAAAATGCCCATCTTTTCAGCAACCTAGAATTGGTTCTATTTTAGTTCAATATACCGTATATGTCAAGAAAATTTACCGAACCCACAAACCCACAAATTTCAAACTATTTCTAATTATCTTTACTCATATGTACAACATTATTCTGGGATTTTTCTCTTTCCGGCTTTTGGAAGGGGAAGAATACTGAAAAAAGGACCCTGATTTGAGCATTAGATAAAGAAAGGCTGATAAATTGCGGCTTTTATGATTTAGCCGCAGTCTATCAGCCTATATGTACTCACGCTTTATACCGGAGCGCAGATATAATCCACCAGTTCTTTCCTCGATATAATGTTTTTCGGCAGTCCCAGCTGCAAGACCAACTCGCTGATATAGGGCCGCTTCAGCATGCTTTCATCCAAAAGAGCGCTATCGCTGAATACTTCTTTCGGGTTCGTAATCTTTAATAAATTCTTATGCGCCATTACGAAGACTTTATCGAAATTATTAACTACAAACTCCATATCATGGGTAATTGTGATAATAGTCTTTCCTTTCTGCTTTAACTCCCTTATCATGTCCTGAAGGGTGGCAATGCCTCTGATATCCTGCCCTGCCGTCGGCTCATCCAGAATAATAATATCAGTGTCCATGGCAACTACCGAGGCAATTGTGACGAACTTTCTGATGGACAAGGGGAGGTTATATGGATTTTCCTCCATTTCATCCGACAAGCCTGCAAGCTTTGCGGAATATTCCGTAAGCTCCTTCACTTTTTCCTTATCATATCCTAACACATGGGGGCCGAACTCGATTTCCTGCCGAACAGTATTATGGAAAATCTGGTCATCGGGATTTTGAAATACGTATCCTGCCTTTCTGGACAGGGCCGCAGTTGTGAAATTGCGGGTATCCTTTCCATCAATGATAACCGTTCCGCTTGTAGGCTTCAATAATCCGTTCATCATCTTAACGGTTGTTGTCTTTCCGGCGCCGTTTTGTCCTACGATTGCGATATTCTCTCCTTTTTCTATCTGAAAATCCACATCCTCAACAGCCGAGAAACCGTTTGGATAGGCAAAGCCCACATGATTAAACTCAATAAATGCCATCTTCAAGCCTCCTTTATTTCCCCATAATCTGTTTTAGCTGCCCAATCATTTCCTGCTTTGTAATGATTTTTTCTTTTGCCGGAATCCCCATCTTTCTAAGCTCATCCGCCAAAAGTACTGTTTGGGGAAGGTCTATTCCTTTCTCAATGAGCGAAAGGTCCGATAAGACGTCATGCTTCTCCCCGAATTTTACAACACGTCCATCTTCCAGGGCGATAATATCATCCGCGTATTCTGCGATTAATTCAATCTTATGCTCAACGAGGATAATGGTCTTGCCCATTTTTTTCATCTTATCGATGATATCGAATACTCTTTCCGTTTCTTTTGGGTCAAGCTGTGAAGTGGGCTCATCGATGACAAATATATCCGGTTCAAGCGCAAGGACGGAAGCGAAGGCCACTCTCTGCTGCTGTCCCCCTGACAGTTCAAAGGGGTTCTTATCCGCCAGATAAGCTGTATTCGTCAGTTCCATAACCTCTTCGACTTTTTTACGGATTGTGGGCACTTCAACTCCAAGGTTTTCAAGCCCATAGGCAATCTCTTCATATACGTTATCCCTTGCGCCTGTAATCTGATTAAATGGATTCTGGAATACATATCCAATCTTCGAAGTCAATTCGCCTAAAGTATATTCTTCCAGAGACTTGCCTTCCAGTTCAACGGTTCCTTCTATCTCCCCCTGGTAAAAGCCCGGAATAAATCCCCTTATAATATTGCAGAGGGTTGTCTTGCCGCTTCCGTTTGCCCCTACGATTGCATAAAACTTCCCTTTTTCAATAGAAACGCTGATATCCTTAATACACGGCTCTTTTACAAGAGGATATGTATATGTAACATTTTTAAGATCTATATAAGGCATAACACAATCCTCCCAACCACAATTAGTATAAATACAAGTCCTGTAATGATATTCAGTGTCTTGTCCACGGGTTTTGGCTCGATATCGTACAAATGCGTTGATTTTGTCTCTACGGAAAACCCTCTCGCCTCAAGGGTCAACGCCCTTTCTTCTGTGCCCTGTATGGAGCTTAGCACAAGCGGCACAATTGTCGGTACAAATACTTTTGCCCTGACCAGGAGGCCTCCCTCTGTCTCCACCCGTCTTGCCCTCTGGGCATTCATAATTGTTTCTGACCTTTTCTTTAATACCGGCACCATTTGAAGCGTCGAAAGCACTACATAAGAGGCTTTTGAACTTAATCCTTTCTTTTCCAAAGCAAGTACAAAATCTTTTTCTGTTGTTATAGCAAAGAACCAGATTAAGCATCCTCCAATATTTGCCAGGACGAATCCAAGCTTTAATGCGAAGAGCAAACCTTCCAATTTTGCGCTGAATATCCAGAATGAAAACAGGATTGTTTCGCCTGCCGCAAAAAAGGTTTGAATAACCACGAGGATGATAAACAATACCCCTACGGAATTTCTCACTCTTTTTATGAAAACTTTATATATGCCGCTTGCCAATGCCAGTACATTAAGGGCTGCGAAGCATATTGCTTGGGGGATGGGGATTCTATCTGCTCTAACATAAAAGAAACTATTTCTTCTTCTATGTTTTTCTCAAAAGGCCCGGCAGCTGTGACAGGCGGTTCGAGCAATTCATAATATCTAGAATCTTTCAGGGATATCACCGATATGTCATCCGGAACCAGCATTCCCTTTTCGGATAATATTTTGTAGAGGCATATGACTTTTTCTTCATCCTCACATAAAACCGCCGTATTCTTGAACTCCGTCCATTCTCTAAGGCTTTCCTGCCCTTCTTCTGTCGTAATATCCGCCTTGAAAATATTGGCATCGTTAAACTCAATTTTATTATCGTACAGCGCCTTCTTGTATCCGCGGATTACCATCGGGTTTTCGGAAATAACGCACCCTATGGCGGTATGCCCTTTTTCGATGAGATAGGAAATCGCCTTATAGGCCGCCATCTCTTCTTCATATATGATTTTCAGTGCACCGGCTTCTTTTTGTTTTGAAAAACCTGCTACAATGCACGGAATTTGCTTGACCTTTATTTCTGCAATAATATGTTTGTACTTTTCTGTATTTCCGACAACTATAACCCCATCTATATCTTTTCCGTCTAAAAGTTTAACCTGCCTCCAGTTTTCTTTTAAATAATTTACAATGATGCTGTAGCCTTTTTTTGATGCCGCCTGCCCTATTTTGTAAATCAGGTCCGTATAATCAAAATGAATATCCGCTATAAAAACCCCTAAACAATAACATTTGATATAGGTATTTTTCCGTATTTTGGAGTAGGGCACATATTGATATTCCTGAACGATATTAAGTACTTTTTCTCTTGTGGCTTCGCTGATATCTCTGTCTTTTTTGTTCAATACCTTTGAAACGGTCGATGTAGATACGCCTGCAAGTTTTGCGATATCTTTAATATTCATATATGCCATCCCTCCTTCCAGCGAAATATTTTCCATAAACATGTTTCATAGTCATATCTTACTTCTTCCTTTTTGGGTTTCGCAATTGTTTCGTATATTTTTTATACTACCTACAATTTTTATTCCCGATTTTTGTAGGTTTTACACAGATGGGGATATTTGCAATTTGGTGTTTGCGAAAGGTTTCGTAAACTTTACCCTGGATGTGATGGGGCGCTTTATGCTATTCTCATGGAAGCAAAATGGATATTTCCTTAGGGCAGAGGATGCAATTTTTTTATATCCTTATATGTCTAATAGATAAAGGTGAAAAAATCCGGATATTTTACACTGAAAGACCAATTATTATGAAAGAAATTATATGGCAAAAGGAGATAAAACAGGTGGAGCTTCTTGTGGAAAAGGCAAAAAAGGGCGATGCCGAAGCCTTTATAACGCTGATGGAAGAAAACAAACAGAGTATGTACAAAGTCGCCAGAGGCTTTTTGAGCAGCCAGGAAGATGTGGCGGATGCGATGGCAGAAACGGTTTTAAAATGCTATGAAAAAATCGGTTCCCTGAAACAGAACAGCTATTTCAAAACTTGGATGATTCGTATTTTAATTAACAACTGTAAGGATATTCTCAGGAAACAAAAACGCTATGTACCGTCGGAGGAAATATCGGAGACGGAGGATGGGGCTTCCCAGGGAAAGATACTGGAATTTCAGGAGTTGATCGAGCCTCTAGGGGAGCAGGACCGCAGTATTTTTACATTATATTATGTCTATGGAATGAAGGTGAAGGAAATTGTGGCTTATATGAATATGAAGGAAAATACTGTATTAAGCCGCCTGAAACGCGGGCGTGAGGCATTGCGGGATGAAATGGCGGGCCCAAAGGCGAAAGGAGGGAGACTATGAAAAGGAACAGGGAAGAAATGCTTCCGCAGATTGTGGAAGACAGATTGCAGGAAGCTTATGAGAAAATTCGAAAGGGGGAAATAAAAAGTTTGAAACAAATAAGTAGAAGACAACCAAGAAATAAAGGACATGGCAAATAGACCATCTTCCGGTGGTTTAAAAATCAAATATAGACACAACACCTAATCAGGTAACTGGAA
>JAETTM010000009.1 GCA_021769135.1 Lachnospiraceae bacterium
TCTTTCAGCATATGGCATAAGCTGTTCACGATTGCTTCGCATCCATGATTTCCGCTCCCGGCATGCATATATAAAATGATTTTATTTTCCGCCATAACAGTGTCCTTTCTGTTTTTATCGTCTACAACCTTTAAGTATGTATAGGCTGCTTTACAAAATCAAGCAGCGCATCGTATAAGCTGGGATAATCGAAATCCTCTTTCAATATTTCCCATTGTTCACAAAACTCCTTTTCGGCACCGCACTTGCAATAAGCCTGATAGTCTTTCATAAAATGAATAATTATCCTTCTCCGGGCCTTTATAAGCCCTTCTCTGTTCATACCTGTATGACTAATCGTAGTCTCAGCCCTTTTATCATCCTCTATTGCTTCGTATTCGCCGGTTGTCAAATTTAACCTCAAAAACTTTTCAATTTCTTCTTTCGAAGGATCTAAAATGGGATGTTCAAAATTCCATTTTGCTTTTTTATAACTCGTATTGCATATCTCGCAGCACCAATGCATATTTTCCCATTCAAAAGTATATTGATAAAAAATCGGCAAAGATTTCGGCTTTAAATGTTCTATTCTCCCATACGAACTAATGCCAACCACTGCTTCGCAATAACAGCAATGATTTTTGTACATTTTTTCCAAAGCCTTCTGTACATCTATCTGCCTATATTTATTTTTAAAGCTATCATCAACTTTTGTATATGAACCCACCCTGCCAATTTCAGCCAGCAATTCTTCCGTCCACTTAGCCGAATTGTTCTTCAAGCTATCGGGAATGGGCAAACGCTTTACTTTTCTCAAAATTTTTCTCCTAATATTTCTTTCATCGACATAAATGCCGCTTCTTCAATGGCAATATCGTCCTCCGGCAGCATCTCGCTTAGTTCCTCAATCAGTTTTATATAAGCTTCCCTATCCTGTTCTTGCATGTCGCCAGATATTTTACTTTTTGCCAGTTCGGACAAACGTTTCAATTTAGCCATTGTTTCAGGGTCACGGTTATCAGTATGCATATATTCCTTCAAAACACTGTCTGCCATCCATCCCTTTACCGTTTTCCCAAATACTACTTCCGAAGGCTTATCAAGAAATACATCTTCCAGATGAAGCATAATAAGATTTTCCTCTTTGCAGGATGCTACAATAATAGGAGAATGCGTTGTCGCAATAAACTGTACCATTGGAAAAGTATTTTTCAAAGCGTCTACTACTTTCCATTGCCACTTTGGATGAAGATGCATATCTATTTCATCTATTAATACAATTCCTGGCGTCTTTTCCGTAATTTCTTCCAACAAATCAGGGTTTAAAACAGCCATACGGTATGCTATATCGAATACCATCCCTAACAGATTTCTAAATCCGGAGCTCAATAACCGAATTGGCAACACTTCCTCTGTATTGGAATATAGCAATTCTTCCGTACGTTTATCGTAGTAAATATGAATTCTTTCATCTTCCTGCATGAACTGCATAAACTTGGCAACTGTCTTTTTCACAATTTCATACTCTAAGATAGTTTCACCCTGCTGCCATGCAATCTG
Organism: Lachnospiraceae bacterium; assembly: GCA_021769135.1. Classification (GTDB taxonomy): domain Bacteria; phylum Bacillota; class Clostridia; order Lachnospirales; family Lachnospiraceae; genus Kineothrix. The sequence continues at coordinate 1,540 of JAETTM010000009.1, forward strand.
TTCCATCTTTTTGCACCAATTGGAAAGCATTTTATCATTCGCTGCCTCTTCCAGACAGTCCACATATCCTACTACCCTGGAATGATCGTCTGAAAACGGGTTTTCCCACTTGTCTTTTTTCTGATTGGACACCCTTGAAAAACTTTGATAACTTATTACTGGCAAAACTGCATATCGATTATCTGCCATTGCTTTGGCCGCTCTACAAATATCTCTGGGTTCTACTGTGGAACGCGCACTTTTAATACTTTTCTTCTGCCTCACAAATTGAAATAAATGATTTTCGGGCTCACCTTTATTTCCTATATTTAATTCCAGGCAGGCTTTTACAGAAATGGGCGTTTTATAAATAATATTATTGGAACCAGTTCCCGTCAGCTGATTTTCACGCCTAATTTCATCTTTTGAAAAATGTATGGTACTCACACCATCAATCCCTGAAAGAAATCCTCCAAGGGCGACCGCAATTGCTTCCAGAACGGACGTTTTTCCCGTTCCATTGTTTCCGATTATAAGGTTTACTGCTCTTGTAAAACTAAAATCTGCGTTCTTAATCCCTTTGAAATTCTCAATATGAATATTCGATAAATACATATGGCCTTCCTTTTCCTTATCTCTTCTTCCAATGATACAACCACATATACGCCCCCGGCGCATACCGGTACAGCGTCACCTTCAGCCGATACCCCGCATCCAGCCCCTGATAAGCTTTCCCATATTTGCGGTGCAGACAACCTGGTCCATATAGCTGTTCCTGAACCCTTTGTTCATAGCGCCTTCTTCATTGATATAATAGCCGTACCCTTTGTAGACGCTCCGGCAAAACTGCTTCCCGCCCCGGGCCAGTTCCAGCAGGAAAAGCATATCCTCCCCAATGGTCAGCCCCTCCTCAAAGCGCAATGCCCCTATGGATGACTTCTTATAAAGTTTGCTCCAGCATCTGGTATCGCTTCTGAGGATTCCTTTTTCTATGAATTCTCTTCCCGACAGCGTTTCTATCCTTTCACGCCCAATGTCTTCTTTTCCGCCTATTCCTTCCTCTCCGATTCCATCCGCCGATTGCGCCGTATTTCTTGTTGCTCCCCTCCATGGAGCATTTTCCGTTTTTCCGTAAGCGGTTCTTCCACAAGCCACATCTGTATCCGGCCTGTCCTCCGCCTTTCCCCGAAATTCAAAATATCCGCACCCGGCCACATCGCTGCCGGTTTCTTCCAGCATTCCGGCCAGATGCTCCACCATATCCTCCAATAGGTAATCATCCACATCCGCAAAACCCACATATTCACCGCTGCATTCCTCTATCCCCTTATTCCTGGCCGCCGAAACGCCTGCATTTTTTACATGGTATACCTTCACCTGGCTATATTTATCTGCGAAATCATCGCAAAGCCTGCCGCTTCCATCCGTAGAGCCGTCATCAATGAGTAAAATTTCCATAATAGAATAAGTCTGTGCCAGCAGGCTTTCCATACATCGGCTTATATATAAAGCGCCATTATATACGGGCACTATTATGCTTACTTTTTTTTTCTTAAATTCTTGCATGCCAACCCCCATACCGCTCCTGGCGGCGCCAGCCATCAATGGCGTAAAAAAGCTTCATTCCTTCCTCGCTCCATCATGCACCATGAAAACCAGCCTTAGCGCGGCTATTGCCCACTTCCACGGATGCCGCAGCACAAAATACAGCAGCCGGTTTGTCTTATTCCCAACGGAAACGGGGCTCGAAGCGATGATTTCCCGGTTTTCCTTCTCACCGCATATTGTTTTCACCCTGTTTCCATATCCTTTTTCCCCGCTGCGTATTTCATTTTTAAGGGCTAACAGCAGCAGATAAATATATTCCTTATCCGCCTGGGTTTTCCCGCTTTCCCTGCCTTTAGCCTTATAAATTTCCTTGATTGTCCGGTACAGGGTTTTTATTCCTTCGTACATCCCGGCATCGTATTTGTGCACCATCGATGTATCATTATAAAAATAATGGTAAAACAGCGCACCCTCCATAATTACCACCCGCCTGCAGTCCAATAGGGCAGGAAGGACAATGTTTACATCCTCTCCCATTGTTATATGTGGATTGGAATATTTTATATTATCTTCAATCAGGCTTCGGGAAAAAAGCTTCATGCAGCGGGACATGGAAATTTTTCGGTTCTCATGCCCGAGCAAATTCTCCTTTATCTCCCCCTGCAGTCTTTCCCCCTCATAAATTCCCGGCTCCAAGCCATGAAAATGCTCCGTTTCCTTTCCAGGGCGATTAATCACAAAATTGCAGCAGATGATTTCCTTTTTGTCCTCCTTCCGTAAGGAAAGGTTTTTTCGAAAGGAAAGATTTCCCTCTGTGGAAGGATTTTTCCCTGTAAAAGCATTTTCCTCCGGAGAAAGATATGCCGCCATTTTCTCCAGCATATCCCTTTCCACCCAGTCATCGCTGTCCACAAAGCACAAATATTCCCCTGTGCTTGCCTTTACTCCCGCCTGCCAGGCGCTGACCAGTCCGCCGTTTTCCTTATGGACTACCCGTATTCTTTCATCCAGCTCACCATAGCCGTCGCACATCGCCGGGCATTCATCCGGCGAACCGTCATCCACTAAAACAATCTCCGTCTCCCGGTATGTCTGGTTAAGCAGGCTGTCCACGCACCGCTCCAAATATTTTTCTGTCCGATACACCGGCACAATAATGCTAATCTTCCTGTCCGCCATCCTTTACCCTTAAGCTCCCCAGTATCCGCAAAGCAGGTCATAGACCTTCCTGTTTAAAATGCGGTAATCAAATGCCTTGGAATTCTCATAGGCATTTCTCGAATATACATCATAGTGGGCTTCTATCCGCCCGATTGCAGCCCGTATGCTTTCCGCCGTTCCGTCCGTTTCTTCCGAATCCTGCCCGAAATGAAGCGCTTCGCCGATTCCCCCCACATTAGTGCTGACCACCGGAAGACCATAGCTGATAGCTTCCAGAATCGTCATGGGGATTCCTTCAAAAGCGGAATTCATCACCAGGATATCGGAGCTTTGCATGTATTCTTTCACCTCTCCTGGCGGCACAGCGCCTACGAAGCGGATACACTCGCCCGCATAAGATATGAGATTGTGATATTCCTCCCCGTCTCCCACGATGGTCAGGCGCATCTTGCCAGTATTTCCGCTCTGGCCTGCATACTCTCCCCATTCCGCTTTTTCGCGTTCCGCATTTCCATTGTCCGCATTTCCGCCCCGGCCTATGCTCCCCATATCCGCTATCGCCCGGATAATCGGCTCCACCCGCTTATCCTTGGAAAGGCGGCCGACAAATAATATTTCCCGGACTTTTCCTTCCTTAAGCACATGCCTTCCCTCGGGAAGTTCCGGGCAGATAATGGAATTCCCCACTTGCACCAGATTCGAGTTATACGGCTTATAATCCCTTAAGCTGTCCTTATCCAGCAGCAAAATTAAGTTGGCGCTTCTCAACACCCATTTCAGATAAAGGACAAAGCCTTTTTTCACCAGCACGTTTTTCCGGAAAAACCGGAATCCTTTTTCCATATTGAAATAGCTGCCATGGGAAAAAATCACACACCGCGCCGCCGGACAGAAAAGCTTCACGATTCCGTACGCCTCCGGCGAATGCACATAATTACAATCCCTTTTGGTTATTCTTAACAGTTTCCTGCACTTTAACAGCCCTTTCACATATTTCAGCCGAAGGGAGCTGGCCGTATTCCCCAGGTCTTTCTCCGCCGTTGTCACGGGCAGAAAGGCAATCCGCCTGCCGTAAAGGTTTATTTTCTTTATTTTTCCTATTTCCTCTTCACAGAGCGTCACGCCCACCAGCACAATATCTTCCGTCCGTTCCGGATGCTCCTCGCAGACAAAACGGAGAAAATTGCCGATGCTTGTGAGCTGCCCCCCGATGGGAAAATCTATGAAATTTGAAGTATCATATATAAATAGCCTGCTCACTCAAACAATTCCTTCCAATATAATTCAGTCCTGCTTTCCCAGGAAAAGCGTTGGATATTGCGGTACCCCTTTTCTATCAGCTCCGCCCTTAATTCTTCCTTTTCCGTTACATCAATCAGCGCCTGGGCCACCGCCGCCAGGTCATCCGGCTCTACCAAAATCCCCGCATCCTGCACGATTTCCGGCAGACTGCTCCGACCAGAGCATACCACCGGCACCCCCAGCTGCATTGCTTCCAATGGCGGGAAGCCGAAGCCTTCCACATAGGACAGGAATAAATACGCCCTCGCCCCGGCCACTACCCGGCATACTTCATCAAAGCCCTGAAAAAATTTATGACATGTCACATGGGCCGCGGCCTCTTTTCCCATCCCCTTATACAAAGAAGTATCCTCAATGCCGATTACCACAAGGCGCAGCGGATGGGCCGCTTTTTTATAATATTCCTCATAGGCTTTCAAAACCCCTTTTGCGTTCTTGTGGGGCAGGGCGGATGTCATCGCCACGATATAGGAATCAGCAGCATCCCCTGCCTTCTCAAAGGACACATCGTTGAGCCCATTATGAATCACCGCTATTTTCCCGCCGCATCCGGGAACCTTGTCCAATATATCCTTTCTGGAAGCTTCCGAAATGGTGATAATCCTCCCCGCCTTTTTCATGGAAGTCTTCAGCCGGCTCATAATATAAGCATTTTCCAACCTATTAAAAAATCCCGGGTAATGCTTGTCATAATAGAAAGGGATTAAATCATGGATGATAATGGTATCCTTGATTTTCCTGCCCCCCTTGCAGCTCCCAATGTTCCCCTTCCTGCTTATGGGGCGGTATCCCCTGGGAAAGAGAATCCGGTCCGCCTGATAGTTTGCGGCATATTTTTTTACCAGCCATAGTTCCCATAAAATGCAGTATAATTTATTTAACGGGTTCCCGTCCACTTCCACGAATGTCACGCCTGGCACGTCGAATTCTTCCCTGTTATAGGAATTCCCCAGCACGATGATAGTGTCCTGTCCGCCGCCTCCGTTTTTATCCGACGCCATGCCGCTGCTTACGCCTGACCTCCCGCCGCCACTTCCATCCTGTTTTCCATCCGGTTCTTCCTGCGCTTTTACCTGCGCCCGTGCCCCCAAATGGCGGGTTATGCTTAATGCCAGATTATAAATGCCGATACTCTTTCCCGCCCCTTTGACCAGCTTAAAGCAGTCAATCACTAAATTCATTATTTTGCTCCCTTTCCAAACAGCACCACCCCTATTGTCTGGAACAGAATCTTAATATCCAGACGCAAAGACCAGTTGTCAATATACATCAAATCATATTTTACCACATCGTCGAAATCCTCAATGTCGCTTCTTCCGCTCACCTGCCACATGCCTGTCAGCCCAGGCGTCATGCTGATTCTTCTCCTATAGTATTGATTATACTTTTCAAATTCATCCGCTGTGGGGGGTCTGGTGCCCACAAGGCTCATATCCCCCTTAAAAACGTTATAGAACTGGGGAAGCTCGTCGATGCTCGTCTTCCGCAAAAATGCCCCCACCTTCGTAACCCTGGGGTCATTCTCTATTTTGAACATCAGCCCCTTAATTTCATTCTCTTTTTCCAGTTCCTTCTTCCTCTCCTCAGCATCTATATACATAGAGCGGAATTTATATATTTTAAAGCGCCTTCCGTTCCGGCCGATACGAATTTGGGAAAACAGCACCGGCCCTTTGGAATCCAGTTTAATGGCCAAAGCCACAAAGGGTAGAAACAGCAGGGTAATCAGCATCCCCACCAAACCTCCCACAATATCCATCACCCGTTTAATCAACATCCGCTTATAACTGCTCTGGAACCTGGTATAGGTAATGACCGTATAATTTCCAAAGCTCTCCACTTTGCTGCTGTTGGCATCCATCCCCGGCAGTTCCAGGCTGTAATGGCAGTCCACCCCCATATCTTTAAAGCCATGGATCATCTTTTCCATATTGCTCTGGGAAACGCCCGGAAGATTTAGAAATACTTCATCCAGCGCCATCTGGGTCGCCACCTCAATCAAATCCTCCTTTCCGGCCACCACCGGAATATCCCGAATCTTTTTCCCTTCCATATTATAGTCCAGACATGCCAATGCCACAATCTGATAATAAATATCCAAATCCTTTTCCAGCCGGTCCAGCGTCTCATCAATCAGATTTCCTTGAGTAACCACCATCACCTTTATGGAATTCTGCTCCGAAGAATAATAAGTATGCATCACCTTTTTTACCATCAGGTGAATAAAAAGCGACAAAATTATGTTTAATACAAAGAAATAGAGCAGTACCAGGCGCGAAAAGACATCCGCCCACTTCATCATTGTCATCAGCAGGTTTACCACCAGAATCATAATGATATTATACTGAAAGACAGCCATCCCTTCCTTCCAGATATTCCTCTTTAAAAAGTTCCTGTTCCAGTCAAAAAAGAAACTGTATACCGTACAGAAAAGCATCAGGCAAAGGCAGACTAAAAAATGCACATTCCGGTCTCCCATATCCCTGAAATTCCCGAAACGAATATAGGTGCCGATAATGAATGCCGCAAGAATGCTTATCAAATCCAAAAACCATAAACCATATACTTCTACAATCTTGTTCTTCTGTTTCATATACGCTCCATTTTTCCAAGCAGCCGATATGCCTTCCACAAATACTCTTCCCGCGCGCCGTTAAGGCCCAGCATACTGCTGCCATACATTCCCATTAAAAACAATATATAATTCCTTCCGATATATACGGACACCAAATGGGCCTCCACTACCGTATAAACGGCCAGCACCGACACCATCACCAGCCCCATGCCGTCCTTCTCCTTATAAAGCTGCCGCAGCAGCGCCAGAAGCAGCAGAATACAAATGCTGCCCGGTATAACCCCATACCAATAAAAAATCCTGACAATCCCCATGTCGAAATAATTCTGGTTTTCCGGCCTGGAAAACATGCTCCATGTGGCGGTTGTGCCTTCCCGCCTTATGGAACCATAGTGCAAATCTATAATCCTTCCGTTCAAATGCTCTTCCGCAGCCTGAACCAATGGATTGTCAAACTTTCTCTGGTCGGCGGTTTCCGCCTCGTCCGGCCTGGCCAGCCCGGCATCCGCCGCCATCACCGAAAAGCCCACGCAGGCCAGCAGCAGCAAAGCGCCGGCCACATATGGCCATTTCTTCTCCTTTAACCTCTTTAAAAAATACATGATAGCCCCGCCGATAATTCCGCAGGCCGTTATCAGCATCCCCGTGTTGGAATCCGTTAAAAGATAAAGCCCATAATTCATGCCCAGCAAAACAAGGTATCCATACCATTCCACTTTTTCATGGTACAAATAAAGCCACAACAGCACCAGCATCATAAACATGCAATGAAGAGCATTGGGGTGCCCCAATCCCAGGCAATATCTTACCTGACGGTAGCCCCTGCCGAAATCCGTTTCCAATGCCAGCCCCCCATAAATTCCGGTAACCGACAGAAAGACGAGCAAAAGGCAGCCTGCCGTTGTCAGGTAAAAAACATACTTTAAAAGCTTTTTCACGTCCGTGCCCTTGCACGCCGCTACAAATGCGACGATACGCAAAATTTCATTCCTTCCTGTCACCTTATAGGATATCAGGCCCAGAATCCCAAACAAAACCATCGCCGCCCATTCCTTCAAGGAATACTTCGTACACAGCACCTTACCTGCCGCCAGCAGAAACGTAATGCGAAACAGCTGCCCTTCCAGCGGATTAGTATAATTACTCTTATCTATAATAACAATTATGATTTCCAATGTCACGCTAAAATACAGAAGCCACAGGCCAATTTTCTCTAACCCGGTACCTTTATGAATTAATTGGAATTTCTCTTTCAATTGCATTTTTCCTCCATCATTTACAAATCCAATAACCTTGCTGAATATTCTGACAATATGTTTTGTGAAAAGCCTTTTCATGCCATGGAAGTAAGACCATAGAAAACAGGAGGGCCTATGCCCGAGTGTTTTCTGCTTTAGGGCTTACTGGAATGCCCGGCATGTTTGGCTTTGAACAAAACATATTGTCAGAATATTCTCACACCCCTGGCTTTCACCCTTTTTGCCTTCCCCCAGGAAAATGTGCCAGCTTCCATTTTACCTTACTCATAAGCTTCCTCCCCATCTCCCTTTGATACTCCCTTTTCGTAAATCCATAGGCTGTGGCCTCTTCCCCGCTTTTCCCCGCATCCGCCAGAATCGTAAGCAGCTTCGCACGGTATTCTCCCTCGCCTTCAAGATGATATTTCCGATAGATATATCCATATTCAAAAACATTCAAATCCATATTGTCCCGGCAGGCCTCTGTCAGCTGGTTCTCGCCTACCCCTATGGATACCAGTGGTTTTTCGGTATATACGAAATGGGGGGTATGCTTCAACAGATTCATATAATATTCCATATCCACCAGCCAGGTCAGTTTCTCATCGTACATTACCTTTTCGCCGGCATCCCTTCTCACAATCACCGCGCTGGGTGCGCCGATGGTATTTCCCAGATAAAGGTTCCTATAGTCCTTTGCAATGAAAGCAGCATCCTCCTTTGCGATACAGCGGTCATAGCTTTTTCCCTTTTCCTCCTGCCTGCTGCCCGAAAAGCCAAGGCAGGCTTCCGGATGTTTATCCAGCAGTTTTACGAATTCCTTTAAGCTGTCTTCCTCCGTAAGCCAATCATCATGATGCATAATTTTTATATATTCGCCGCCGGCCCTGGAAATCGCCGCATTCCAATTGGCAGCCGCCCCAAGGCGCTGCGGGTTCTTATAATAGTTAACATAGTCCTTCTCTTCCGCCAGCTTCCTTATGCCATCCCCATCGGAATCATCGGTTATAATCACTTCATAATCCTTAAACTCCTGCTTCTCAATAGAGTCCAGCAGTCTTCTCACCGACGGCTCATTATTGAAAGCCGGAATGCAAATCGATACTTTTACCATATGAATCACCATGCCCTCCCTATGGCCTGAAAGCTCCTTCATGCCTGCATTGCGCAAATGGCATGGTACAGCCAAATCCGCCTGTGGCAAACGGAAAGCACCTTCCTTTCAAAACATCCTCCGCAGACGGCCAGCCGCTTTATCCGCCCAATACAGTGCCCTGTCCTTCTTTCTCTGCCAGGCCACTTCCTGTTCTGTATATTTCTTTTCCTTTTGGGCAAAATCCGCATGCTTTTTATAATTTTCCCATTCCCTTCTGCATTCTTCCGCGCAGAAAAGCTTTCCCTGCCTGTCCTGATAGAAAAATCCCTCATATATGTTCTGCCCGGAAGACCAATAGCCATCCGACACATTATGCCTTGCCCAATACTTGGGGGCGATAATCTTAACTGCCGTCTCGCTGGTAAAGGCCGGAAAGAACGCGAAGGAAGAATTGGACAGGATTAAGTACCTGGCATTCTTTATTGTTACATAGTCTTGCGCCAACTCCCCATGCAGGGCCGGAATGCCGGGCAGGATGCGCCCCGCAGCCTCCACGTCATCCGTCACAATCATAAATTCCATGTCCGGCCTGATGCCGCGCATATGCTTCATAGCATCCCGCCAATATTTCCTGCGCAGGAATAAGGCGCGCTCATCCGCGTATTCCCCGCCCCGGACATTTATAATGCACAGATTATCCCTTGTATATTGATAGGAATCGTATTCCTTCTTTACCTTCAGCCATTCCTTTACATCTTCTTTATGCGCCCGGAAATATCTTTCCGCCTGAAGATTTCCATAAATCAGCGTCTTATCGCCGATACCGTAAATATCTTCATCCGCATCCGCCACATAACATCCGTGGAGCATATCATGGACGCAGGTTTTAAGATACAGCCTGTTTTCTTTTTCCCGATAAACCTTATATTCCCCTTTATCCGTTATCTCAGCTCCCAAATCCATATCCATAAAGTACATACCCTTTTTGCTATGGATATTTACCGCCAGCTGCTCCTGCCCCGCCGTTCCAAAACCATATCCCAAGTCCTTGGCAATGCACCTGGACGATACATAGCAGAACAACTGATTTCCCAGCCCCTGCCCTTTCATAAACTCAGTTCCCACCATATGACGCTATTCCTTATCCTATCACCCAAACAAACGGCGCAGACGCTTAAACCGTTTGTTGTTCCATTCGTCCTTTTGCCGGATAATCTCCGCCCGTTCTTCCAGTTTCCCATCAAAGGCGTCGCTATCCTCCATCCAGCCGTTCACTTCATAGGCCGATTCAAAGATTAGCGGCAGCATCCGCTCCACCATATGGGCTTCCGCCGGAAAATTGGGCTCCAATGCATAATTCATAATTTTATTCAAATTCCGGTAAAATTCCGGCCCGTTCTTTCTTATCTGCTCCCTCCTGACAATATAGCAGGCGCCCGGCGAAAAAAGGCAGTACCGGGGGATTACCGGGTTTTTATATATAAAAGTCAGCAAATCATCGAAGTCATCGAAATATCTATGGGGATGATTCGGGGAGTCCACATACCATGAAGTGTTTTCCTCTATATATTGGCACTCGGAAACAAGGCTGGAAATGCTGCTTACCGGCGCACCTTTCCCTCCTGCCCCTTCCTCCTTCTTCACTTTGGAGAACTTCGCCCTGCTTTCCTTATCTTCATAAAGATAGGTAAAATAAGAATTGTCATACACCCGTTCAAAATACTCCCTGGAACAATGACGCCCCAGCATATTCCCTTTGCAGATGCAGATTACCTCCGGCAATTCTTCGTAGTGCTCCGCAAAATAAGTGAAATACGTAGTGATATTGTGCCCCGTATTTTCCACATGGATAAAATGCAATCCTTTCTCCCGCAGCGCTTTTACCGTATCCTCCTCCGTGGAAGCATCCACAATCAAATAATCCCTGCAATAGGAAAGAAGCTCCTCCGGCACCGTATTAAAATTATGAATTAAGAAGAAGTTATCCGTTTTTTTCATTTATCCCTTTCCCATCTATGCCCCAAACCCCTGCATGCTGTCTCCCGTTTTTTTCCATCCCGTCATTATGCAGCATTTACCAAAACTCATACCATTTCTTCTTCGGATAAAGCAGATACTGGTATTTTTCCAAATTTTCCCGCAAATACTCCGGAAATGTCTCATCTATTTTCACCTGGACCATCTGGGCATCCCTTCCGAAAATATCCTGATGATTCTTGATATTTTTTCTCACCTTTGACAGCGTAGAGCGGTTATTATACTCCTGGTGCGCCGCGCTTTTTATCTTATATTTTACCCGTTCCTCCACCGGCTGGTTTTTGCCGCCGCCCATATAACTGAAATGCCATCCGCCGTCCGGCACCCGCACGCCTACCGCTTTCTGCTCCTTATTGCGCAGCTCCTCCGTGGTATACTTCTCCAGCATATGGTAACGGCAGACCTTTGTGCCCAGCCACATGGGCCTGTCCACCCCGTCGAATTCCCCGGTCACGGAAAGCAGCCGGCCGGAAACCTCTTCCATGTCCAGATAGCAGTAAAACAGCCTCTGGGCCAGCATATAAATCTTTCCGTCCTCCACGTTGGGGAGCAGCTTCTTTAGAGTCTCCGGGTTAGGAATCTCATCCACATCGCTGAAAATCACGATATCGTCCGGCTTGCAGCCCGCAAGCCCCCTGGCCACCGCGCATTTCTGATGGTGGTCCCTTGTAAACGCATCGCAGTTCATGGGCGTATCGTCCACCACGTTATGGATGATTTTATGCTGAAACTCCTTGAACATCTCTTTATTTTCTTCATAAAAAAGCGGCTTCGCATCCCCGGAAAAGGTAACCGTGGATTCGCTGATGACGAAACGGTCCACCACATCGTTTAAAATATGCATCCTTAACAACAATATATCCAATTCGTTGAAAAACTGAAAACTATCATATACCATACTTATAACCATGCCTCTCTTTTCATGCGCAAGCTTGCACATCATAATCAAATGACTGACAAGGCGAAAATACCCGCCTTAAGATACCCCGTCCATCAGTAGAATTTGGGATATTCCCTGTTGGTTCCCGCCCATTTATGGAAAACGAACGGGCGGATTCCTTCCACCTCGGGTATCATGGATTCATGCCCGAAATATTTTGCCACCTCCAAAGGCGCATATTTCATTCCCGCCGCTTCGAATAAATGCCTGTTTTTGCAGCAGATAAACCCGTCTTCGTTAAAAAACCCATGGTCCGCCTCAAAAGGGATGCCCGTCTTGGAAGGGAATTCCAGCAGCCTTTTGCTCCGTATGGATACGCTGTTTCCTACCCGGCAGATATTCCCGTTAATATCCCGGTAAGAGAAATCGTCCTTCGGCAGCGGAAACGGCGAACCGATATAATCATAATCCAAAAACTCATCCCTCCACATATCCGGGTTCACCACAAAGCCGTCATAATGCACCAAAAGCATAAAATCGGTATGAATATATTCGTGGACTTTATAAATCATGCTATAGTTAAAGGCATCGATATTTTTCAACTTATCGATATGCCGATAAGTAATCCCCTTTGGCAGAAACAGCGGCTTCCTGTGGGTAATCAAAAGCACTTCCCCAAAGTCGATATCCTTCATACTATATTCCAACGCTTTCACCGAAGCCCTGACCCTTACGCTGTCCACCGCTGCCAAAGTCACGTTGGGCAGCTGAAGGCGCCCATTTTTATATTCGCTCATATTTTGCATCACCTTTCTTTATGGAATCCCAATTCCTCCACCCGGTAAACCGCATCGCATTTTTCAATGGTGGTCAGCCTATGGGCAATAATCACAAGGGTTTTCTTGCCATGCAGCCGTTCTATGGCCTCCATAATCGCGGATTCGGTATCGTTATCCAATGCGGAAGTCGCTTCATCGAATATCATAATCTCCGGCTCGGTGTACAATGCCCGGGCGATGCCCAGCCTTTGCCTCTGCCCGCCGGAAATGCGCACGCCCCGCTCCCCGATGCTCGTATCCAGCCCATCCGGGAGCCCTCTTACAAATTCGTCCATCTGGGCTTCCCGCAAGGCATACCAGACCTGTTCCTCATCAATATCTTTCTCATCCACGCCATAGGCCACATTATTTCGTATCGTATCGTCCAGCATGAAAATCATCTGGGGCACATAGCCGATTCTGGCATACCATCCCGGCAGATTGGAGCGTATATCAACCCCATCCACCGTGACCCTCCCCCCCTGGGGCTCCAGCAGGCCAAGCAGGATATCCACTGTGGTGGATTTGCCGGCGCCCGACGGTCCTATAAAGCCGATGGATTTACCGATAGGAATGGACACGCTGGCATTTTCCAATATATTGACCTCCGTATTGGGATAACGGTAAGTAATGTTTTCTAATTTCACTTCTTTTGAAAAGCCCATGGGTTCAATTTCCTTTTTCAGGAAAAGGATATCCGTATCCACATCTTTCTGATGGCTGCGGATAATGATGTCTTCCACTGCGGTCAGGGACGGCTCATAGTACGCTATGTTATTGATATATGTGGAAAGCTTATTGGCGCTGGGCATCAGTTTGATTGCCACTACGGCCAGTACTCCCAGCTGGGTTATCATTTCGTTTAAGTTATTGCCTATGGAAAGGAACACCGCCATCACCAAAAGGATACCGCACATGCATACGGTTTCAATCATCAGCCGGGGGATATTCTGCATCGAATTCTGGCGTTTCTGTATGGCATTCAGCCTGTCCGCGCTTTTTTCGTACTGCTCCACGAAATAGCGCTCTTTATTAAGGACTTTCGTTTCCTTCATCCCGTTCACCGCCTGCATAATCCACTTTGTAGTCAAAGCGCTGTTAGTCTGCACTTCATGGCCAAAGCGGCGCAGGGTAGGCCCCAATATCATTTTATTAGCCAGCAAAATAATGCCCAGTACAGCGCACATTACCAAAGTCATAGCCGGACTGTACACCAGCGCCAAGACAAGAAGGGCCGCAAAAATAAAAAGTTCTGTAAACAGCTGCAAGAATGTCAGCAGCAGATTATAAGAACCGTTCACATCGCTCATAATATGCCGCATAACCACCGGCGTGCTGGCATCCAGATAAAACTCATAAGGACGCCTTACATAGTCTTTGAACAGTCCCCTGGACGTATTAAACTGGCCGTTGTAAATAAAACGATATTGGGCATAATACATAAAATAAAGATAAATATTTTTCAGGATAAATACTGCGCTGAGCACGATGGACAGCATCACGAGAAATCCGTTCACGCTGGTAAGGTGCAACAAATCATAAAAATACTTCAGGTATTCGTTTTGGAATACGCTGTCCGGTTCCATGGCAATGGTAATGAAGGGAATGAGCAATGACGTTCCTGCCGTTTCCAGCCCAGCCCCTATCAACATCATCAGAAGCATAATGATAAGCAGCTTTCTTTGCCTTTCCGTTAAAATTGCAATGACTCTTTTGATTAATTTCATATGAATGTTTGTCCTCTTTCATCCTTATCTTTCCTTGCATCCCCGCAAGGATATTGAGTTTGCCTGGCCGTCCGCTTATGGCGCCGCAAAGTTTTTTATCTGCTCCGCAGCGGGATCACAAATTTATCATAGGCTTTCACTGCCTGGTAATATGCTCCGGGCCATGCCAGCATCAGCTTCATGCGCGCCTTATCGCCAACCGCCACAAAGCTTTCCCGGTAGATGCGGCGGATAACTGCCTTCTCATCCCGCAGCTGCCGGACGATTTCCTTTGCGAATATCCTCGTCTCTTTCTTTTCCATAAAATCTATATAGTAAAACAGAAGACGCCGATAAAAATGATATGCCGCCTTATCCGACAGCTTCGGCATCCCCGCCTCCCTGATATAGGCAATCTGCTCCCGCCAGAAAGGGAGTTCGTCATTCATCCTCCGTTCCCCCGCTTTTTCGTTCATAATGCTGCCTTCCCTGTCCAGCACATAATTATAATACGCTTTATCCAGATAGGCCAGCCTTTCCATTTTGCAGAAAGCTTTCGTCGTAAACATAATATCTTCGGAATTTTTTCCCACAGGGAAACGCATCCCCTGAATGAGCCTGCTTTCGAACAGCTTGCTCCAGACCGAATTATAAATCAAATACCGGTCATCCCCGCAAATATACACTTCCAAAGCTTCCGTCCTTGATAATGATACACTATTACCGGCGGAAGCGTCAATAATGCCTGATTTCGTAATCTGTTTATAACGGCATACCGCCACCTGGGCCTTTTCCTTTTCGCAGGCTTCGTACATGGCCTCATACATCTCTTTTTCTATCCAGTCATCCCCGTCCACAAAGCCGATATACTCCCCCGAGGCCCTCTCCAATCCTGCATTTCGCGCATCGGACAACCCTCCATTCTCCTTGTGGATTACCAATATCCTATTATCTTTCCCCGCGTAGTCATCGCAAATACTTCCCGAAGCATCGGTGGAGCCGTCATCCACCAAAATAATTTCCAGCTTTCTGTAAGTCTGGGCCATAATGGATTCTATGCACCGCGGCAGATATTCTTCTATATTATATACTGCTACAATTACGGAAACCAATCTTTCTTCCACTGTTTTACCTTTCTGTCTGAGGATAGTCTAGCTGAACCGTTCAGCCCATGCCCAGCCGCAAATTGTACCCTATATAATCTTCCCGGAAGAGGTGATTCTTATCATGTCCGGGGTATAAATGTCATGGCACTCGTAGGTATTTAACCATTTCGAAGGGGCCACCACACGTTTTTCCGGCGAATCATTCAACCATGCCCCCCACCAGCTGAAGCTGCTGTTTGCTATGATATGGGCTTTGCACTTGCTCATCAGCATCAAATCAATATATCCCGTCTCTTCATTGGCGCCTTTAACCGCAGTAAATGGCTTCCCCAGTTCCCTCTCCCTCACTTCGCACCATTTTTCAGCCCAAAAGCTGTCGTTAGTAAAAACAAAAAACTGGGGATTATCATATTTTTTCATCATATATTGGATTGCCTTATTATAATAGGCATCCGTACAAATCCCCCCATACACATCGGCAGAGTCCAAATAATCCCCCCGCCGAATATGTATTCCCACCGATTGGCCCTCTTTTATCCGGCGCTCATATTCCTCTATCTGCCCCTTTATATCTTCCGGGATCCGCACATTCCGAAATTGATACGTTTCCCGCACCTGACGTTCAATATCCTTAAAATAACGCTCGCTCTGGAAACCGCCGCACAAATAGGCATCTTCCATTTCCAGCACTTTTTCATCATAATCCACCGATGCTTCATGATATTCCCCGCTTTTCCTCCCGAGCAGCTTACGCCGCACCCTGCTGGCGAAATCCATAGCAGCATCCGTCATTTCCACCAGTTCCTTTCTCGTCGCTTTAGGGTATTCTATATCAAACACCGAAAGCATAATCGGCCTGGCATTATCCAATTCATATTCCGTCACATCATCGAACTTAACCTCTTTTCCAAGGGAAACCAATTTCAAATACAACGCATACTGAAACATCTGGTTCCCAATCCCCCCGGACATCCTGATTATATTCATACCCTTCCCCCTTCCTGCCTTTCTTAGCGGAACTCCATCTCCTGCCACTGTTGAAACATCAAAATAAACCAGATCTGAATCCGCCAGATTCCTCTTTCCGTAAAATCGTTCCAAATCTTCCATACCACATCCGCGTCCAGGATTCCCTGTCGCTGCAAAGTTTTCCTGTCGATTAAAGCCTCCGCCCATTCCCGCAGCTCCGGCTTTAGAAGCCATTTATCGATGGGAATGCTGAATCCCTTCTTAGGGCGTTCCATCATTTCTTTCGGCACATACCGGTAAAGCACATCCCGCAGCACCTTTTTCCCCGTCTTGCCTTCCCTCTTATACTCTATCGGAAGAGACCAGGCGAATTCCACCACATCCTTATCCAGCATTGGCACCCGCGTTTCCAGCGAGACCGCCATCGCTGCCCGGTCCACCTTCACCAGGATATCGTCCGGATGGTACATCAGCATATCCATCAACATCACATTGTGGTTTACCTCTTCCAGAAAGCCTTCCTCATACTGATTGTACTTATACGGGCAATTCCCATGGCTTTTGCTGATTTTCTTCGTAAGAGGGTCGGTCTCATAGGAAATTTCATAAAGCTGCCCCGGTCCTTTTGCCCCCAGCAGCGTTCCTTTTGTCCTGTAAATCTGCTTTTTGGCCAAGGGGCTGTTCAGCACCAGGCTGCTGCAGGGTTTCCGGATATAGTAAGGAATATTTTTCATTTTATTCCATATACGGCTCACCGATTCATAAGAAGTATAGCCGCAGAAAAGTTCGTCCCCGCCGTCCCCGGAAAGGGATACCGTCACATGCTCCCTTGTCATTTTGCTTACAAGATATGTGGGAATCTGGGAAGAGTCTGCAAAGGGTTCCCCGAACATTCCCGCTAATTTGGGGATAACCGCCACCGCATCCCGCTCTGTGATATATAATTCCGTATGCTCCGTGTCAAGATGTCTGGCAATTTCCTTGGCCGCCGCCGCTTCGTTGTAGCCCTTTTCCTCCATCCCGATGGTAAAGCTGCGGACTTTCCCGCTATTTAAGGACTGCATCAGCGCAACCACAGTGCTGCTGTCGATTCCTGCGGACAAAAAAGCCCCCACTGGCACATCGGCCACCATCTGTTCCCGGATGGATTCCTTTAACAGCCGTTCCAACTCATCGACAGCTTCCGCTTCACTTCCTTTAAATAAATGAGTCTGCCCATTCCTTGCCGCTTCCCGCATGGACCAATACGTAGACATAGAAATATCATTTTTCCCATATGGGCATTGTATCCGGAGTATCGTTCCCGGCTCCAGTTTAAAAATATCCTGGTAAATGGAATAGGGCGCCGGAATATATCCGTGGGTAAAATAAATATCCAGCACATCCCTGTTTATGTCATTGTCGAAGCCTTCCAAAGACGCTATCGCCCCGATTTCTGAAGCAAAGGCAAAAGCGCCCCCGCTGGTAAATCCATAATAAAGGGGCTTTTCCCCTACTCTATCCCTTAGCAGGAATAATTCCTTCTCTTTTGTATCATATAGGGCAATGGCAAACATTCCCTTGCTCATGGCAATGGCTTTTTCCAGCCCGTAAGCTTCTATGGCTTCCAGCAGCACCTCCGTATCCGAACTCCCACGGAACGCCGTTACCCTTTGTTCGCCCATCAGCCTGTCCGCAACTTTCTTATAATTATAAATTTCCCCATTATAGGCCATGACATATCTTCCGCTATGGGAATGCATAGGCTGTGCCCCATTAGCCGACAAATCCACAATAGAAAGCCGTTTATGCCCCAGCGCCACACACCCGTCTTCCGAAACGTAAATCCCCTCCGCATCGGGCCCTCTGTGGTTCATCCTGGCGTTCATCCTCTTTATATTCTCTTTCCAATCGCCTTTCAAGTTACAAAATCCTGCAATTCCGCACATTCTATTTTTTCTCTCCATTTTAGTTCCGCATCAGCCCTCCCAGTACCCTTTTCCATTCTTTGGCAGAGGTTTTCCGGCCGCTCCGCGTCCGCAAACCCTCTGGGGTACTGTCCGGGCTGATGCTGTTTTCCAGTACCGCCTCTTTTGTCCTAAGGGGTTATCAGGCGAAGCCTGGTGGATTCCTTAGGACTCGCCCTCCCAGTACCCTTTTCTATTCT
The DNA here is from genome assembly GCA_021769135.1 of Lachnospiraceae bacterium. GTDB lineage: Bacteria > Bacillota > Clostridia > Lachnospirales > Lachnospiraceae > Kineothrix. The sequence continues at coordinate 20,101 of JAETTM010000009.1, forward strand.
TCGGCAGAGGTTTTCCGGCCGCTTTGCGTCCGCAAACCCTCTGGGGTACTGGCCGGGCTGATGCTGTTTTCCAATATCATATTATTCCGGTTCTTCCACCGGGGCTTCGGCAAAGTCTTTTTCTTCTATCCTTTTCGCAATGGTCTCACAGGCTTCGGCAAACTCCTGCTTCCATTGCTCATAGGCCATATCCCAGCTTTCAAAGCCTTTTTCTCCCCTTTTGTCCTCCAGGCCATAGTTTTCTACGATGTAGCTGCTTAAGAATGCCGTGCATTTCTGCGCCCCTACTCCGTTCACATGGCCGCCGTAATCGCTGAAATCTGCCGCAAAATCAAGCCCCAGCTCCTCATAGTAATCATTCATATTCAAGAATTCATAGCCAGAAGCGTTCACCATATCCTCTATATAATTATACATCTTCTGCTTTTCTTCTTCCATCACCGTAGGCGAAAGAATGAACAATGCCTGCAAATCGTTTTCTTTCAGATATTCCAGCAAGGATTTTAAACATTCTTCCTGAAACTCCGGCATAGGAAGCCTTTCCGTAATGCCCGAGGTATCTACCGCTTCGCACGGGCCCACCTCATCGGTCATCACATAGCCTTTCTGGTCATCCGGTTTTTCATAGCGGAAGCAGGCCAACTGCTCCGGCAGCACCATTGTCTTCCAGTTGGAATGATATTTAAAAATGTCGAAATAATACGTGTACCTTTCCGACACATCATCCACCATAGCGTTGATTGTTTTCACCCGGTTCCACGAATATTTCATATTATCCGTCACGCCCCTGGTATAGGCCATATTGTTGGTCAAATCCATATCCCTTGCCGTATACATCCGCATTTCAAATATATAAAGGGATGGGGACTGGGTTTTTCGTATCTCCTCCAATAGCCCGATGGCCGCCACCGGGCGCTGAAGGTTGCTGGATATGGGATAAGCCCGGATACCGTATTCCCCCCACATCATGGGCGTTGCAAAATAAGGATACACTGGGCTGGAACCCACCAGAACCACGTCCACCGTGTCTTTCTTTTCCGCATAAAACCCGGTAAACCTGTCTTTCACATCCCCGTTTGTCCTTATAATATAAGTTACCGTCATAAGGATATATAAAAACAGCGCAATAAATATAATCGACTGTACTAACTGTTTGCGTGTCATTTCATACCTCGTTCCTGCAATGCCCCATTGGGCTTACTCCACTTTGCCGGGCTGCACAGCTTTACTGGGTCCCACAGCCCTGCCTCATTGGCTCAATTCTCCTGCCTCCCTAAAAACTTGCAAAAATAGTCTTCCCACATCCGGTTTATCCTTTCAGGGTTTAATTCCTCCTGCAATTTTGCAGCATTTCGCCCCACTTTTTCCGCCAGACGGGCATCGTCCATTAACTTTTGCAGGATATCCTGCAATTCCTTTTGATTTCCTGGCTCTATCAGGAAGCCGTTTTCTCCATTTTTAATCAGTTCCGCCGGACCTCCGCAAGGGCAGTCCGTGGATATGGACGGAATGCCCAGGGCCATAGCCTCTATCAAAGTGTTCGGCATGCCCTCCGAATAGGAAGATAATACGAATATGGAAGCCTTATAAATATGCTCTGCCACATTGGAAATGCTCCCCGGCAGAAATACCCGTTCTTCCAGCCCCAGCTCCTTTGCCGTTTTCAGCAATGCCGGCCGCAATTCCCCTTCGCCGTATATGGCCACCCGGTAATCCGGATATTTTTCCGCCAGCCCTGCAAAGGCCCGGATTATCATTTCATGGTTCTTATTGGCATCCACGCGCCCTACCGCCACAATCTTTTTTTCCCGCTCCCCCTCATATCTTTTCCGGATAAATGCGGGGTTTAAGGGATTTTTCAGACAAATTGCTTTCCGTCTGACCGATTTGGGAAAAAATTCCACGCTTTTCTCCACCGGGAGCACTATGCCGTCCGCCATGGGAAACAGCACTGCAGCGGCTGTCCGCAGCAGCCGGGAATAGTACTCTTCCGCCGGTTCCCCTCTCACGGACACTATTGTAGGTATCCCAAGGAAACGGGACGTCATAATCGCCATCATATTATTTTTACCAATAAAGGAAAGAATCAAATCCGGCCTCTCATGCTTCCAAATGCCCCGCAGCTTCATAAAACGCTTCAGGAAATTGGCAGCCCGCCCTTTCCCCTTTTCCTCTTCCGTAATCTCCGAAAAAACTCTCCGGATTCCCCCGCTGATTTCATATTCGTTCTCCGACCGATACTGGGTCACGATGGTAACCTCATACCCTCTGGAATAAAAATACTCGGCCAAATTCACCAGTACCCGTTCCGAACCGCCCTTATTTAAAGAACTAATCAGCATGGCTATATGCTTCTTTTTCATTATGAAACCTCTCATGCAAAACTTTTACGCAAAGAAGTGCTGGTACCATTGCTCAAAAATAAAGAAAGACCAGGACAGCTTGGAATAATTTGCTCCCGTAGCCGGTCCGCCGTCTCCTGTACGGATATAATCCCGTATCATCCCGGAAACATATTCCCCGTCGAATATCCCCTGCTTTTCCAGATAATCCTTTTCGCTGTATGCTAACAGCTGCTCCTTTAGCGGCCCCCGCAGCCATTTATCCAGCGGTACGCCAAAGCCTACTTTGGGCCGGTCCAACAGTTCCTTCGGTATATAGTCATAAGCGATATCTTTCAGGATATGCTTCTTATCCCCTTTGTGAAATTTAAACTCGTGGGGAATGCGGAAAGAATATTCCATCACATCCTTATCCAAAATCGGGCAGCGCGCCTCCAGGGAATATTTCATGGAAGCCCTGTCCACCTTGCAGAGGATGTCGCCGGGCAGATAAGTATCCATATCTAACAGCATACGCCGTATCTGCCAGTTATTTTCCCCGTAGCCGCTTTCTATTTTGTAATGGCAGGGCAGCATATCCTGCTTTTTCACCATTTTCCCCGCCCGCACGATATAATTGCTGGCACCGAACTGGGTTTTCGTCTCCTTACAGCGGTTTTCCGCAATCACCCTCACCCGGAAAGGAAGCTTCTCCCCGATTCCCGTCTTCCGAATCAAAGGCAAATGACAGATGCCGTGCACAATACCCCCTGGGATATCCAGCATCTGCGCCTGTGCCACATTCTCATAAATATTATATCCGCAATAAAATTCGTCCCCGCCGTCGCCGGAAAGAACTACCGTCACTTTTTCCCTGGCTAAAGCAGACACCAGCATGGAAGGAATCTGGGAACTGTCCGCAAACGGCTCGTCATAATACTGCGGTATGCTTTCCACCAAATCAAACATCTGCTTCTCATCTATATATAATTCGGTATGTTCTGTTCCCAAATAATCCGCTACCTGTTTCGCATATTTGGCTTCGTTGTATTTTTCTTCATGGAAACCGATGGAAAAAGTTTTCACCGGCTCTTTAGAATGCTCCTGGGCTATGGCTGTAATCAGCGAAGAGTCATATCCCCCGCTCAAAAAAGCCCCTAAAGGCACATCGGATATCATCCGGTAGGCAGTAGCTTTTTTCAGAAGTTCCTTCAGTTCGGCTTTGGCCTGGCCGTAATCCTTCACCTGATTTTCCTTCTGCTTTCGATAAACATCTTTAATTTCCCAATATTTCCGGATTGCTGTTTTTCCCCTTGAAAAGGTGAGGATGCTCCCCGGCTCCAGCTTATATACATTTTCAAATATAGTTTCCGGGGCATTAATGTATTGTTGGTATAAATAACGGGATATCACATCCCCGCGGATGTTTTTCTGAAACCCCGGGCAAGCCATAATCGGCTTAAGCTCCGATGCGAATACGAGATTCTCCCCATCCGCCCAGTAATACATAGGCTTCTTGCCGATGCAGTCCCGCACCAGATACACTTCGCCGCTTTCCCTGTCCAACAAAGCGATGGCATACATCCCCGCGAAACGCTCCACGCATCGGATTCCCCATTTTAAATAAGCCGCTATAATCACCTCGGTATCGCAGTTAGAGCGGAAAGGATAGTCGGACAGTTCTTCCTTTAAATCCTGAAAATTATAAATTTCACCATTAAAAACTACGCTGACCCGCCCGTTCTCCGAGTGCATGGGCTGATGGCCCAGTGCCGACAAATCCATAATGGCAAGCCTTCTTTGAGCAAACCCCACCCGGTAGCCGTCTAATATCTCATAAATTTCTTCCCCGCTGTCATCAGGCCCTCTATGATACATCGTATCGTTCATTTCCTTTAACTGCTCCAGGCGAATATCCCTTTTTGACACATAACCGCATATACCGCACATACTGCCACCTCCATTATGCCGATTCGCCGCATCCCAAATCCAAAACAACGGATGCCAGGCTTTTCATTCTCTGCAAGTTCGCTGAACGAACTTGTGAAAAGCCGTTCGTCCGTCTTTAAAGCAAATCCAAAAAACCGTCCTTATATTCCCCAAAATCCTTGCATTCATTGTCAATACTGTTAATCAGCTCCACATATTTTTCCTGTACAAGGCTTTTGAAATTCCCATAATTATCATAACCCTTCTTCGTCCATGCGAAAGGATGGGTCAATATCTGTACCTTATCATTTCCCAGAATATTCTTTTCATCCGGATAACCGTACCTCCATATATGGTTGGCATCGGACATATATTTTACGCCCAGCTTAGATTCCTCCGTCACATTCTCCGCAAAAGTAAAAAACTCGTCCTGATAGGCATTGATAATCCCCGGCAGCTTAATATTCTCCGCCAGCACCGCCGGTGAAGGGCGGTGTATGGAGAACTCGGAAATCTGGAATCCCAGCATCTCGCTAAGCATATGCATCTCCTTCACTATCTGCCTTCGCACCTCCTGCATATCCGTCATCCCGTTTAACGCAAAATGGAGGCCAATATTCTGCCCCCTTTCATGCATATCGCAAATCAAATCCCTGTTTTTCCTTGACAGCAGATTATAGGAATTATTCGTCCACTGGAAAAAGAAAGTGGACGTAAAATCCATACTGGACTCCACCTTGGCCAGAGCATACGCCCTTTCCACACTATACTCCACATCATGCCGCATAATAACAAACCTATCCCTATGCAAAGCCCCCTCATAATCCGCCTGCCGCCCGGAAGCCTTAATAATCCTAATTATCTCCCTATAATCATCATACGAAAACATCTTACTATATTCCTCTCTTCCTTCCAAAATATAGGCAATTGGAAAAATCCAGCAACCCCGGCCGAATATTCTGACAATATATTCTGTGAAAAGCCCTTTCATGCCATGGAAGCAAGACCATAAAAACAGGAGGGCCACTGCCCGAGTGTTTTTGCTTTACTGGGCTTGCTGAAATGTTTTGCATGTTGGGATTTGAACAGAATATATTGTCAGAATATTCCCTCAACCCCAATTCCCTATTTCCCACCCACAATCTCTTCTATATAATCCCTCCACTGCCGGAAAATAGCCTCCCCATTGGCAATTTCCCCTATTTTCCTTGCATTCTTGCCAAGCTGTTCCCCCAGACCGGGATTCTCAATCAGCCGATTGATTCCCTCTTCCAACGCCTTAGGGTCTTTAATTGGAATTAAAAGCCCGTTGACTCCATCTTCCATCACCGTGCGCGGACCGCCGCAAGGGCAATCGGTAGCCACAATGGGAAGTCCCAGCGCCATCGCTTCCAACAGCGCATTGGGAAGCCCTTCCCAATCGGAAGAAAAAGCATAAACCGCCGCATCCGTCAAATCCTTTTCCAGACTGTCGCTGGCCCCCATCAGCCTGATATAGCTTCCCGCATCGTTCTTTTCTATAATATCTTCCAATATTTCCTTCGTTCCGTCAAAGGAATCGCCGCCATAAATCTTTAAAATATAATCCGGATGCTTCTTATGCACCTGTATAAAAGCCTGCAAAAGCATGGGCTGGTTCTTAAAGTCCACAAGCCTGCCGGACTGGACCACTTCTTTTTTCCTCTCCGCCGGTTCCGGCACGCCCAGATATTTATCATGGATAGGGTTCAAAATCACTCTGGAGTTTTCCTGCAGATAAGGGGCAAAAAAATCCCGCTGCCCTTCCGTCTGAAACACGCATCCCGCCGCCCTGGGAAAAAGAAGGGGAATTTGTATTTTATCGGATAATGCATCGTAATGCCCCACCGGGTCCGTGCGGATGGATATAAGCACGGGGATTCCCGTTCCGGGGGCCGCCATCAGCGCCCGGTAATTGGCCCGCTGGGCAAATGCGATGAGAATATCCGGCCTTTCCTTTTTCATAAATTCCCTCAGATATTTTACCCTGAGCAAAAACTGGGCAATACGGGATTTCTTTTCATCCCCTTCCCGCAGCCCTACGTGTACCCGGCGGACTTCCCTATCAATGGAAAATTCATTCTCCCCATACCACTCCGTAGCCAGAAGGACATCGTAGCCTTCCCTGGCAAACTGGTTCGCCAGGTTGGACACCACCCGCTCCGCTCCCCCCTGCTCCAGGCAGTTTAAATGAAATGCTATTTTACGCTTCATTCCGCTGCTCCATTCCTCCTTATTTTAGGATAGCTTCCCGGAATCCGCCAGCAAAACCGAAATAATGGCAATCCGGAAATCTATTAGGAAAAAACTGGTCATATACGTTTATAGTCTAACATATCCAATCGGGAATCGCAAATTATTTCCCTGATATCCACCCCATCAGCCTCTCCAAATAACTCTCATTATTAAAATCCTGCGCTCTCCTGGCCGATGCTTTTCCATATTCCTCATAATATTCCTTATCCGTCATCATCTTTTTCATTTCCTCCGCCAGCCCTTTTTCCTCTTCGCTGACCACCGTGCCGTCCAGGTTTTTCTCCGGGCTCATATTGGGGATGAGGACTCCATAGGTGCTATCCCCTTTTCGCAGGATTTCACCCGGGCCGGTGGGGCAGTCGGTGGCAATTATGGGAATACCGAAAGACATTGCTTCTATGAGCGCATTGGGAAATCCTTCCCGGTAAGACGTGAGGACATAAATCTTCGCCGCCTTCAAATAGGGAAAAGGATTCCTTTTCATCCCTGTGAAATAAACATCATCCCCGATTCCCAGTTTGTCTGCCAATTTCCTGTATTCTTCAAACTCGCCTTCCCCTATAATCATCAGCCTTGCATCGGGTATATCCGCCCTCACCAGGGAAAAGCTTTTCACCAGATGCCAGAAGCCTTTCACATCGTCTTCCCGTCCCATGGATACGATAATATTCCCCGTTTCCTCCCAGGGCAGCCTTATCGGCTCTTTTGCCGATTCCTTCAATGCTTCCCCGTCCAAAGGGTTATACAACGTAACCGCCTTAGAACAGTGGTACTTATCCCTGATTTCCTCTTCTATCCTTTTCGTACAGCACAGAATCTTATCCGCCCTTTTTGCAAAGAGGCGGAGCAGGAAGCGGTTATCCATATCCATATAGCTGCGGATTCCCACCCATATTTTTGCTTCTGTCTTAGAAAACACATTGACCATATTGGCGGAAGGGCCAAAGCTATAAGCAATGTCGATTCCCCGTTCCTTTTTCAACTTCTTAACGGCAATACTTCTTTTTATCACGTTCAACGCTTTGCCCAGTTTTCCCGGCCGCACGCCCATATGAAGGTCCGTAACATCCAAGCCCTTAATGTCATAGGCAATATCCCTGGAATCGAACATTACAATACACACATCAAAATGCGGCTCCAACAGCCGCGCTGTCGCCACACAAACCCGTTCAAAACCGCCCTGATGGAGCATAGGAACTATTAACATTATTTTCTTTTTCATCCGCACTTCACCTCATCTATTCCATTTTGCCGGAAAGGTAAAATTTTTCCAGCCGCGTCGCCTGCTCTCTCACGTCAAAGCCCGCCGCTTCCACCGCTTTGCACATATCTTTTCTTTCATAAAACATATGATTTATGATATATTCCGCCCATTTCCCGGGAGCAGACTCAATATCTTCATAATGTACCAGCTCGCTAAAGCCCACTTCCGGCGTTATCCTGTCCGAAATCAGGCATCTTAGGCCTGCTGCCTGGGCTTCCACCACCGTTCCCGGCAGTCCTTCAAACCGGGAAGGGAATACAAAAAAGTCCATCGCCTGATAATACCTCCACACGTCCTTCCTGTTTCCCAAAAAAAGCACATCCCTGGCAATATTCATCCTCCTGGCCTGCTCCTTTATCTCTTCCATCCCCGCGCCTTCTCCAAGGAGTATGAGCACTGCCCGCCCCAATTCGCCCTCCGCTAAAAGCTTATCGCGAAAAACCGCAAAAACCTCCAACAGGAATTCATGGTTTTTGGCATAGTGAAACCGCCCCACGTGCCCAAGCACATAACAGTCCATAATGCCCAGTTCTTCCCTTACTTCTTTTCTCACGCCTTCCCGATACATGAATTTCTGCGCTTCCACCGCATTGGGAATCACAAAGGCCTTGGGGGAATCCTTCCATTTTTTCCCGAACGCCGATTCGCCCGCCTCCCTGGAACAGGCAAAGCAATAATCCGCCCGTTTTAACAGCGGCAGCCGCAGCAGCCTGGTCAGGATTCCCTTAGCCCCTTTATCCACCCCGGCGCTTCTGGCATGCGCTGCCCGCACCGGAATCCCGGCCCTGGCCGCCTCCGGCAGATAAATCGCAGCCGTACTGGTCATATGCCCCTGGACTACCGCAAATTCATGGTGTTCCCTGAAAAAATCCCTGATAGCCCTTTTATATGCAAAATAATTATAGCCTTTAAATTTCGGCAGAATATAGACCTTCCCGCCCAGCTTTCCCGCTTCCTCATCATAAAATTCCGGGATACGCGCCCTTTTCCCATCATCCTGATGCACAAGAAAATCGAACTGCACCTTATCCCTATCCATGCAGCGGTACAAATCCATAATGCGGCTCTCTGCGCCCCCAAGGCTCAAACCCCCCAATACATGCAATACCCGGATTGGTTTTTCCATTCTTATAACCATGCTCCTTTCAAAGTCCGGAGACTTTGTGCGCGGCCCTCCCTGCGCAACTATGCCCCGCGATTTCACATCATTTTCACTAAAATATGTTTGGCCGTTGCCATGCAATATTCCGCCCACTGGCATGGCAGGCTTCTTTTCGCCGCCCCTTCTTTCAAATAATCCCCATAGGAAATCATCTGATTTTTTTCAAAAATGGCGCCGTATTTTTCCATGTCCTTCCGCCCCATCGTATTCGTATGAATCACTATGGTGGTCATTCCATTTTTCTTTTTCAGGCTGCTTTCCAGACGAAAAGAAATAGGGTAAAAGCGCATCCCCTTCCATACATATGGCCGGCTTCCAAAGCCATCTGTCATTTTAGTAAATCCCAATTTCTGCAGCGCCTTTAATGTATTCCTGTCATAAGAATGGGCAGGCGCCATGAAGATATCCGTTTTTATCCCATGGCTTTCCAGAATCGCCTTCCCCTCTTCCAGCATGGCAAGCTGCTGCCCATAGGCCAGGCCTGCAAACTCCGAAAAATGATTCAGGGGAAACATTCCCCCTCTCTTCTGCGTATATACATGCCGGAATCCATGCATGGCTATTACCCATCCCTCATTTTGCAAAGCACGGATATATTCCCAGAAATCCCCTATCTTTTCCCTCTCCTTGCCCTTATTCGCCCCCCGGTTCAAATTTTCATCCCGGTTATCCGGCACCACGCCGATAAGGGGGCGAATCCTGTGCTTATCCAAAAGCGCCTTAAACTCCAAAAACTTTTCCCAATCCATATCCGGCGTAATGTCATCCATGCGAACTGTTGTTTTCATATTTATCCCCCAAAGCCCGAATCATCTGCCCTAAGCTATCATACCCTTTTTCTCGTATAATTTCTTTCATTTTCATTGAATAGCAGTCCTCTATCCCTTCTTTCTCAATGGACAGGACAAAGGAATACATCCCTTTCAGCCTCTCAATTCCCGCATAATCTTTCGCCTCCTGCTCATACAGTCTGACAGCCTCCCAGAAAATCTCATTTTTCAGCTTTCTGCCTACACTGATATGCCTGAAATTATTTTCATCTCTTGTGATGCTAACACCAGTAATCCTAACATGGTTAGACAACCCTATATTATAAACCGCCGTCTTTTTTTCATTTAATGTCATATGGACTCTTTTCAATAGCCTTTTTACTTCAATTTTCAGCTGTTCTGTCTTCTGCCGATAATCCGGCGCCCACCGAAAAGAAATAACCATATCATCGGCATATCTGGTATAAATAGGATTGTCCAGATTCATTTTTTTAATTTGGCCATATAGCAGCCCGTCAAACTCCTTCATATAAAGATTTGCCAACACTGGCGATGAAACAAGTCCCAAAGGCAGCCCTTTATCGCTCACGCTGCACTTTTTAACAATATCATAGCATTCTTTCCTGCTGATTTTTTTCTTTTTATTAATCTCAAAATACATATTTTCAGCCAAATATTTATGGTTAATGCTGGGGAAAAAATTTTTAATATCCATCTTTAAAAATATATCGTTGTACATATGCGCTCTCGCATTTTTATAGATAGAAGAACGAGGCATATATGCTTTGGCAAACACCGACTGTTTCGTATACTTATTCATAAATTTTGCCACTTCTTCATGGTAACGCCGCAGTTCTCCTTCCTGCTCTTTATACGTGACGATTTTGCGGACTTTGCTTTTTGTCCTGATATATTTTATCGTTAATTGCTCGTCCATCTTTACCTCCATGCTGCATTTTTCAATCTTCTTACACGGTAATCTGAGTGCCTACAGCACAATCAATACAATCTTTATATTTTTCATAGAAGAAATGATTCGAGCCGTCTTTATAAACAATCATTTTTCGGTGGATAATTACTTTTCCGTTCTCCACATAGTCTTTATCTTTTTCAATTTCAATGAAACCCGCTGCCTGGAAAAGGTATAGGCACATGCCTATAATTTCTCCTATATATACTCCGTTGACATTCATTCTCGCTTTTATCGAACAGGATTCTATTTGCAGGCCGGTCTTCTCCTCAATGGTATTCATAAATATTTCAAGCAGGCACTGTTTGATATCCTCTATATAATCTTTCAATGTCTTGTCTTCCGCATTAATTACTTTCTGAAAAAGTTCTTCTATATTGAATAATGAAGCAATGCAGCACAACAAAATTCTTGGCAGTAACGTTATTTCCAGATGCTTCTTCTTTATCTGGTAGTGAATCCCCCCTTGAGCCACCTTTTCTATGCTTTTCACAAACTGTATTTTATATTCCAAGTGGTCTGTTTTCACAAAATTTAAAATTTTGCTCCCAAGATTCACTCCAATTTTATCCTCATAAAAATAAGTATGCCAATATTTCACATTGTCCGAAATAATCTTGGGTTCAATTCTTGGATAAAATTTAATCACCTTTACATCGTTAGGCCGCCTGTTAAAAGCAAGCCGGATAAACTGCCCCAGCTTATCTTCTTCAACCGCCATTTTATCCGGCAGCAGCAAACAGGTTTTCCGTAAAGCGTTGGGCTCGCTTAGAAATAATCCGGTTTCCGCCCCTGTGGAAATGCTTTCCTGAATAATTATATTGTAGTCGGACAAATAGTTTGTAAGCATCTCCACTTGATACAAATCCTTCATATGGATATCATCATATACTAAATATCGTGAACTATCTTTCTTGAATATAAAATTATCTTCCAAGATAACCGCCCTGTAGTTTTCGCCCTCGTTGCCGAGAAACTGCCGAAGCACATTTCTTTTATCCCTCTCGTTTTCCTTTTCATAATGCGTGCCGCATAAAAAGATATATTTATATTCCTGTACAATCTTTTGTTCTTTGAAAATATATTTTTTCATCGTTCCCCCATACAAAAAAGTGGCTTCGCCACTTCATGAAGAACCTTCGGTTCTTCGTCATTTTATGTCCGTCTGGCGATGGACTTTCCTATAATGTAAAAAAGGACCCTACTTAAATTTGGTAACAATTCGTTGGAAAAAGTCAATTTGCGATTGCGGTTCTGCAGATTTCGGCAAGGTTGCCGAAATCTGTATGGTTCCATCGCAAATTTACTTTTATGCAAAACATCGACGCAGTCGAACAAATTTAACCAAATCTCATTGCTTTAACCTCAGACGCTGAGGCGGCAATTTGCCTTACTAGGATCCTTCTTTTATTTTATCACAAAATTCCTGACATTTCAAATGCATCAAAATCGGTAAAAATATTCTTTTTCTTATCCCTTTTTGCTTTCGTATTATAGTTGGAATAAATGCTGTCTCCAACATTATATCCTAAACCCTCCAAAAATTTTCTGGCATTTTCATCTTTATAATAATAAAATCGGAGCAATGTAATATATTTGGAAGCCGTATGTTTCAAAAAATCCGGTTTTTCTTCCCATAACAGAGCCGAGGCAACGTCTTTTGCCAACACAAGATTAATGAGGGTAAGCAGGTCGCCAAAAGATAGGGCGATATCTTGGGGGTTGGTCACTATCTGTTCCTCATTTATTTCTGGAATTCCCAGAACCTCATATTCATTTTCCCCCACAAAAATACCGAATGTCTCCATCTCGCCCCGATATGCTTGTTTCAAGTGTTCCACCAGGGAATCCATCGTGTCCTGTGCTTTAATCTGCAGCAGCATTGTCAGAATATCCACATCGGAAAAATACACTCGGCAGTTATTCTTCACATATAGAAATTTGGTAAACTCTTCTTTTTTAATGAGGAAATTCTCATTTTCCTTTCCATATAGATGAACTTTCAGGGGAACAAAACACCGAAAATCTTTATTTCCTTTTTCTATCCCGTTTGTCTTTCGCTCTTTCTCATAAAGCGCATCCAAATATTGAATAAGATTTTTCTCATCCTGTTCTACAACAAAATTTTTCATTTGTAAACTCCCGCCAGCGTGCTGATGCGTTCGCTTTCAGGCAAACCATTTAGCGAAGTATCAATTAAACCAGAATATCCCCGGCCTCTACCCTCCGGCTGCATTCGTACCGGTCAATCAAAAGAGAGCCGTCCACGGTCCGCACCACCGGTTTCCCGTCGAAGACATCCACCACCTCGCCAGGCGCATAGGCCGAAAAGTCTATCATTTCATCGAAGGGATGAGCTTCCCACACCGTTACCTTTTCCCCGGCACACATGGCAAAAGCTCCGGGAAAAGGAGCGGCCACGCCCCGGATTAAATTATAAATATCCCTTGTGCGCCCTCGGAAATCAATCTTCCCGTCCGCCGCAGTCCTCTTCATATACCAGGAATCGAAATCCTTCGATTCCGTGCGAATCACAATATTTTTTTCCTCATAAGCCTTTAACAGCTTCCGGATTAAATTCTTAGAGCATATCATATTCTTGTATTGCGCGGTCCGTATATCGTCATGCATCGTAAGGGAAAACATTTCCGTGGCAAATACATTGGGGCTGTCCGCGTTTTCATCATAGCGGAACAGATTCAGGTTAAATCTGGTATCCCCCTGGATGATGGACCAGTTTAGTGGGGAACGCCCTCTTCCAAAAGGAAGATAACCGCAGTTCCCATGGAAGCCGTATACCCCATACCGGAATTTATCCAGCACCTCTTTCGGGATAAGCCGCTGCCATCCCATGGAAACCGCAATCTCGAACTGGTTTTCTTCCATAAATTTTCTCGTTTTTTCATCGGTGAGGAAATAGCTGTCCGCCTCAAAAACAGGAATCCCGTATTTTTCCGTCAGTACGGATAAGCCCTTGAATCCGGAAACCTGATTCCTGTTTAGCACTTCCTTGCTTATCGTAATCACCAAATCCACAGGGCGGATACTTTTATGGATAAACTCCACAATATTTTCCGAAGTGTCTTTTACGCCGAACACTACTAATTCGTATTTCATAAATTCTCCTTATACCAGTCGATGGCCAGCTGAATCCCTTTTGCAAAATCGTATTCCGGGTTATAGCCAAGAAGCTCCCTGGCCTTGGATATATCCGCATTGGAATCCCTGATATCCCCCAGTCTGGGCGGCCCGAAAACAGGCTCCACTTCCTTTCCAAGTGCTTTGCAGAGGTCATAATAAACATCAATCAGGTATTCCCTTCCTCCCGCTCCGATGTTAAATGCATTCCCCCCCGCTTCCGAGGAAGCCAGGCAGGCTTTCAGGTTTGCTTCAATCACATTATCAATATAGGTGAAATCCCGCGACTGCTTCCCATCGCCGTTAATTACGGGCCTTTCCCCGTTTAACAGCATACGGATAAACTTGGGGATTACAGCCGCATAGGCGCCGTCCGGGTCCTGTCTTCTGCCAAATACATTGAAATAACGCAGTCCGTAAGTGTCCAGCCCATACAGTTCTTTATACAACCTTCCGTATCCTTCATCCACTTGTTTCGTCAGGGCATAGGGCGAAAGCACTTTCCCTTCCACGCCCTCCTTTTTGGGAAGCTGCGGATGGTCGCCGTAAACCGATGAGCTGGATGCATAGACGAATTTCTTTACCCCGTTCTGACGGCTGGCCTCCATCATGTTAAGCGTGCCCCTGATATTGATTTCTTCATATAACAGCGGCATTTCGATGCTTCTTGGCACGCTTCCCCAGGCCGCCTGGTTCAGCACATAGTCCACGCCCTTCGTGGCCTCCATGCACGTATCCAGTTCCCGGATATCCCCTTTGATAAAAGTAAACTTGTCCAGATGGGTAAACGGCTCTATATTCTCATATTTCCCGGTGGACAGGTTGTCCAGACACCTTACGCTGTGCCCCAGACTAAGAATCGCTTCGCAAAGGTTGGAGCCGATGAAACCGGCGCCCCCGGTTACTAAAAATGTGCTGCCTTCTTCAAATACTAAATCTTTATATCCCATATTGTTTTTCTGCGTTTAGAACGCAATCTCCTTTCTATTCCAGTTCCGCATCCCCTCTGCCAGAACCTTTTTCTCGCAGAGCAATTTCCGGTCGCTTTCGCGTCCGTAAATTCTCTGGGATTCTGTTCGAGGGGATGCTGTTTTCCAGTTCCGGCATTTGGAAATGCCTTGTAATCCTTATTGTATAAGACTTCACACATAAATTCCCCCTTCTAATTCATCAAACACTTCTGCCATATCAAAAGAATCATCTTCTTCTGCCTGTTTTAGTCCTGTCTCCATCATCTTATCAAATTGTGCTGATGTCAATTCATCACGCGCCGGAGCTGACACAGGAAGTGTCAATGAAAATGGAATCCCATTATGGGCTATAATCTGCCGATAAAACATATCAATCGCTACAGAACGGGGAATGCCCAATTGTTCAAGAATCTCCTCCGCCCGCTGCTTTATATCTAATTTCATCCTTGAATTCACATTTGCCGTTTTAGTTGCCATATCTGCACCGCCTTTCCTTTATTAGTATATCCAAAAGTAACGCAAAAAGCAATACAAATAGCATATATTCTATTTTCTTTTCTGATTTTGTTAATTTTTCCTATTGATTTTTGATAATTTAACATATATTATATAAGTAGATGTAGGTTTTTTTACCCTTCATCATTATATTTTTGGTTGACAAGACCGCTTATAAACGAATCATTTGGCCGACGAGGCCACTCTGGTTGTCCAGAGCAGGGTACGGTTTGAGCCGTGCCCTTTTTGTTAACATAAGGATGGCTGGCGGAGCCTGGCATCCGTTGTTTACGATAAGTCGGCTGGCGGAGCGTGGCGGCGTTCGTTCATAAGGCCATATCCAAAAGAATTTCCCTTGTAACAGTTCAAATATCTTCCTTATTATCCCTTGCCTAAATCTGTAACAGTTTAGCCTTTCGGCTGCCCTGTTACGGAATCCGGCCATTTTGAGTTTTGCCTACGGCAAAAGGGCCGGATTCGTTGCCACATCTGCTCATTGGCACAGACTTTGCAGCAAGTGCAAAGTTCTGGGCTGAACCGTTACCAAATCTATACAATTAAGGAGAAAATTATCTTGACAAAATATCTTGAAGCACAGAACAAATCCAACACTTTAGTCATCAATGGTTTCATTCATTCCGACGAACTGATACGTTTATCAAAATCCGATTGCCATTGGGCTGATAATCGGACCAAAGAATTTCAGCACCGAAATATCAAAAAAGGAGAAATTTATCAATTCGAGTTTGGCAAAAACTATATTCCTGAAATGTCCTATGAGCATAGAGGACTTGTAATTGGCGTTAAAAAAAAGCTCCTCTATGTTCTCCCCATTTTTTCCTATCATCCACAAAAACATACTGATATATATCACCCTATTGATTTTCCAGCTTCCAAAAGTGATATGTTTTTGCTAAAGAGCAACGAATTCTCATTTATTAACCACGATTCCGTTTTAAAACTAAATGACATTCGTTCTGTCAGCATTAATAGGATTTTATACAAATATGCTGGTCAAATTGCTCCTTCCTCCAACACATATAAGCAAATTGAAGCATTAGTCCTGCAAAAATATTTTCCTGATTTTTATTATCGTTCTAATAAAATCCAAGAAACAATGGATTGCTTACAAAATAATCTGTCCACACTACAGACCGAAAATAAAATGCTCCAGGCCGAAATTACTGTTTTGAAAACAACAATTGCCCAAAGGTCAAATCAGTAGACATTTGCATCTCAATACCATCTCCGCCTCTTCCTCCTCCACTCCTTCCATACTCCCAACAACAGCAGAAAGTACGCCGTATAAAACGGGGCGAATCCATAAATCATATATCTTGACAAGCACATAATTGTCATGGAAACTGCCCCTACATTGGCCAGGATAGCCAGTATGGAAATAAGCATTACCGGTATGGCCGGGTCCTTGGGGTTTCTGCGGTATGCCAGGGCGGTAAGCCCCAGGCCGGACAGGTAAATAAACAGCGCCAGCCAGTTTATTACCGGATGGACAATGGCAATGCTGCGGATAAAGCCATATCTGGCAATCAAAAGATAGTTTCCCAGCCATCGGAAAAAGCAGCCCGGCAGGATTCCCTTAATAATTTTCCCCGCCGTCTCGTCCGCCATCAGGTTCTGTGTGATATAATCACTGGTTACCGTTTTATCATACACCTGATAAAACACATCTTCTATCATTTCAAATTTTATTGTATCGTGCCAAGCTTCGATATGCTCCGTTTTTTCTTTAAGGGAAGCTCCGGCATATTTATAGTTTGCCTCGCGCTCCTGGGTCAAATCATACATGCGGTAAAAGAATTCCCTGGCCGTCTCATCCTTAATCCGCTCCCCGTCCTCCCTGTCGGAAGCATAAAGGATATTTGTCAGAGTATTCACCGTTCCATAAGTGTTGTTAATAAAGCGGCCGCTGAAGACGAGATTATAACTTTTGACCGCAAGCAGACGAATCCCAAATACACATATGACAATGGCAGCCGTCATCAATATTCTTGCCGCCTTCCATTTTCCATCCCTGTGGCGCTGCCATGTTCTGCGTTCCCAGCGGCTGGTCGGCCAGAAAAGAATCCGCGCGCAAAGCACCACCATCCACATCAGAATAGTAATCATCATCTGGCTTCTTACAAGGGAAATCAGAAAGGCGATGATGAGGGAGCAGACTGCCGCTTTCTGGAAATCTTTTTCTTTTTCCTCGGTAAAGATTTTGAAGCATTCCAAAAGAAACAGCGTAAAAAGGGGCAGACAGAGCGCCTCGCTCATCACCGAATTGGTCATAAACAGATGTAAAGAAGAGCAATATTTCGTAATCATATGGGGCATGAGATGAATCAGTATCACAATCATTTCTTCCCATAGCCCCAGCCGGAATCGTTTTCCCATATATTCCGCAAAAAGCCATATGCTCACCGCTGCAAAGGCATTTTGCAAAATCCCCATGGCAATAAGCCACCCGTCCTTGAAAATAGCCCGGAGGGCGGCTAAGAATAAGGGATACAAAGGCTCCCTATGGATATGCATATTTAAATACTGGTCCGAATCGTTGTATATCCCTGCCCCGAAAACGGCGAACATCCCAAGAAATACAATCAAAAGCAGTAAAAGGAGTACCCCTGACCTTATCCGTTTCGCCATTATAATCTCCAATACAAATAATCTTCCTGATAATCCCGTTTATCCAACAGTCCCTTGATATCCAGCAGCACTTTGATTTTGTGGTCCGGATTGAAGAAGGCTGCAATATCCTCTTTTGTCAGCTGCGAAAACTGGGAATGGGCTACCGCAATCACCACCGCATCCATATTCCGTACCTCATCCAATGTGCCAAATGTAATCCCGTACAACTTTTCCGCCTCCGCAGCATCCGCCGCCGGGTCCACTACCATCGGCTTTATCCCATATTCCCCCAGTTCCCTGTAGATATCGATTACTTTCGTGTTTCTCGTATCCGGGCAGTTTTCCTTAAAGGTAAACCCTAAGATGGCCACCTTCGCCTCTTTCACAGGAACATCGGTTTTAATCAGGTTCTTCACCAGGCTTTCCGCCACATATCTTCCCATATCGTCATTGATTCGTCGGCCGGACAAGATAATCTGGGAATGATACCCCAGTTCTTCCGCCTTATAGGTCAGGTAATAGGGGTCTACGCCGATGCAATGGCCGCCAACCAGGCCCGGGAAAAATTTCAGGAAATTCCATTTTGTTCCCGCCGCTTCCAACACCGCTTTCGTATCAATTCCCATTTTATGGAATATGATAGAAAGTTCGTTCATAAATGCTATATTGATATCCCTCTGGCTGTTTTCAATTACCTTGGCCGCTTCCGCCACCTTAATGGACTCCGCACGGTATACGCCGGCTTCCACCACCAGTTCGTACACCTTCGCTACCGTATCCAGTGTCTCTTCGTCCATTCCGGATACTATCTTTGTAATAGTCTCCAGCCTGTGCACTTTATCCCCCGGATTAATGCGCTCCGGCGAATAACCCACTTTAAAATCCACACCGCATTTCAGCCCTGATTCTTTTTCCAGAATAGGCACACAAATATCTTCCGTCACCCCTGGGTATACGGTGGATTCGAACACAATCACCGAACCCTTTACCAAATTTTGCCCCAGCAGGCGACTGGCACCCTCCACCGGCCTTAAATCCGGCGTATGGTCATCGTTCACAGGGGTAGGCACCGCCACAATATGAAATTTAGCTTCTTTCAGTTTCGAAGCGTCCGCCGTAAATTCCACTTTTGTATTCTTCACCACTTCCCCTCCCACTTCGTTGGTCGGGTCGATGCCGGATTTGTACAGTTCGATTTTCTGGGCATTCAAATCAAATCCTACTACCTTCACTTTCCTGGCAAATGCTACCGCAATGGGCATTCCCACATATCCCAGCCCCACCAGGGAAAGCTTCTCTTCTCCGCTTACCAGCTTCTCATATAAATTCATTTTATCCTCCATTCCAGTTCCGCAGCCACCCTCCTAATGCCCATTTCTCGCAGAGCAATTTCCGGCCGCTTCGCGTCCGTAAATTCTCTGGGGCATTCTCCGGATGGATGCTGTTTTTTATTCCAGTTCTTATTCCAGTTCCGCAGCCTCCTATAAAATATTATTAATTTCCTCCATGTAGGAGTCGATGACAATCTTACGGTCAAATTCCAGTTCCATTTTCTTTCGGGCGGCTTTTCCCATGGCAGCTTTTTCTTCATGGGAGAGTTCCAAGAATTTCTCCATAGCGCGGATTAAGTCGCCCGCGTTGCCCGGAGTGAATCCAAATCCTGTGACGCCTTCCTCGAAAGCCTCTCTGCATCCGCTGATATCCGAAGCGATAACCGCCCTTCCTGTCGCCGCCGCCTCGATAAGGGCGTTGGACATGCCTTCGTGGAAAGAAGCCACCACAATGGCGCTTGCTTTGGCCAGGAAAGGATGCACCTCCGTATGGAAGCCCCATTGGCTGATAACTCCCTTTTCCTCATATTCGTTCAGGATATCTTGATAATCTTCATCGCAATAGCCCAGAATAGCAAATTCCGCATCTTCCCTGTGCAGGCATACCGCCGCTTCCAGATATTCCAGGATTCCCCGTTCCTTCATTACCCTCCCTACAAAGAGAAAAACTGTTTTCCCATCCGCAGGATATTCTTCAAAGCTATGCCTTGCTAAATTTACGCCGGAACCCTTCACAAGACGATCCTTTTTTCCCCGGATTTGATATCCTGCAAAAATATCCCTGTTTTCCGTATTCTGGAAAAAAACGCATTCCGCCTTTTTCATCCCCATGCGGTACATAGTGACAATCATTTTCAAAAACAGCCCTTTCTTGTCAAATGCCCCGCCCAAACCGGTAATTGTAGTAATGTAGGGAATCCTCAATAAACGGCAGGCAAACCCTCCGTAAATATTGGGCTTTATTGTATAGGTAATCACCAAATCCGGCTTTATTTTCCGCAACAGCCCCATATATGCGAAAAACAGTTTACCGTCCTCCGCCGGGCTGACCCCGCGCCTGTTAATCGGGGTAGTAATAATTTCACACCCCTCTTCTTTCAGTTCCTTCACTTTCGTCTCGTCGGGCAGGCTGATAATCACCCGATGGCTCTCCAGCAGCTTTACCAGCAGCTCATTCCTGAAATCATACAGGCCGCCGGAAGAATTTGTCAGTATAAGAATTGTACTCATTTATCCGATAATCTCCGTATCATAACTTCGCTGTACTTCATCATGCAGATTCCCGCCTCGTAATCGCCTACATTCGCGGGATTTTTTTCCCCTTTTAAATTCCGTATCACCTGGGCCGGCATATTGACGCCACACTCATAGGCATGGGGATATCCCCCGCCGAACCGGGGATTCACTTCCGAAATATAATACACATCGCCTATCTTAAAAATATCAATATCTATCATACCCCGGAAACCGCATTTTTCTACAAAATCCTGTATTAGGGAAAAAAGCTTCCCATCCTTTACCGATACCGATTTATCCGTTTCCCCCGCCCGCATTTTAATCTTCTCTTTTATAAAAATGGACGTACATTTCCCGGAAAGCATATCCACATAAACATCCGCGCCATATTCCGTACCATCCATAAATTCCTGTATCATCAAATCATCATATAAATCGAACAGCACCTCAATTTCCTTTGCACTGTACACCTTATTGATGTGGATGCTGGCGCTTCCCTTTACAGGCTTTACAAAAACCGGATAGGAAATATCCCCCTTCTCCACACCTCTGTAAAAAGCCTCTTTATCCACATAACATCTGCCCGTAGGAATACCCATATCTCCCAGCAAATGACACATCCGATATTTATCCAGACAGGTCTCAACCAATTCATAAGGAGATATAATCGGCTTAGTTCCTATGGCAAGGAACCTTTCCTCTTCTTTCGCCAAAAGGCTAAGTTCCGGATCTATCAGCGAGAAAACCCCGTCCACCTTTTCCTTTTCGCAAATATCCAGCACGACATCTATATAACCCGGCTCCGTAATTCTCGGCACCAGATAAAATTCATCCGCATCATATACCGCCGGCGCCAAATCCGAACAATCCGAAGCAATCACCCGGCCGCTCCCGGCCAATTCCCTTTTAAAATACTGCACCACCTTATTCCTCGTTCCGGCGCTCAATACCAATATATTCATCCCTTCCGCCACACCTCCTTTTCCATCTATCATCTTAACCAATACTCAACAAACACCCCCCGCTACAGCCAAAACCCTTTATTTCACACCCCACCGGGAATAACCTCGGCTGAATATTCTGGCAATATGTTTTGTGAAAAGCCTTTTCATGCCATGGAAGTAAGACCATAGAAAACAGGAGGGCCTCTGCCCGAGTGTTTTCTGCTTTAGGGCTTACTGGAATGTTCAAATGTGTTTTTCACACTTTGCTGACTGGATTTGAACAAAACATATTGCCAGAATATTCTCTCAGCCTAGTCTTCCCATCTCAGCCTAGTCTTCCCGTCTCCTCCAGCCTTTTCTGCCTGATTTGGGCAAAATTCCCCTCCACCGCATTGGTATCCTCCGCCACTTCATCGCTATGGCCAAACACAGTCATAACCGTCATCCACAGCACTTTTATGTCCATACGGAAAGAGAGGTTTTTTACATACTCCACATCTTTTTCCATCCGTTTATCCCAATCGATAAAATTCCTTCCGCTGACCTGCGCTAACCCCGTCAGCCCCGGCCTGACTGTGTGCCGCAGTTTTTCCTCTTCGGTATAATAGGGCAGATAGGAAACGAGCAGCGGCCTGGGGCCGATAATGCTCATATCCCCTTTCAGGATATTAAAGAGTTCCGGCAATTCATCCAGGCTGGTTGCCCGCAACAGCTTCCCGAATTTGGTCAGCCTCTCGCTGTCCGGCAGTAAATTCCCTTCCCCATCCCTTTTATCCGTCATCGTCCGGAATTTGCACAGGGTGAAAATTTTTTCATTTTTACCCGGCCTCTCCTGCTTAAACAGCACCGGGCTTCCCAGCTTAAACCGTACCAGAAGGGCCAGCACGATAAGCACCGGGCTTAACACCACAATCCCTATGAAGGATAACAGAAAATCCAACCCCCGTTTTATAAATCTCCCATACATATCGATAGCCATGCCCCTTCCATAATCTGCAGCGAATTTGTAGAATAGCCAAAAGGACGCCCCGCTATTTCACAGGAACTCTTTCCTATGAAAGAACAAATTCCTCACCAGCCCGATAATCCGTTCCATATCCTTATCCGTATTCTTAATATCGCTGGGTAGGCATAGCCCCCGATTAAAGATATCTTCTGCCACGCTCTCCCCGTTGTCACAAAGGGTGATGAAATCGTAAGTTTCAAACACCGGCTGCAAATGCATCGGTTTCCAAATCGGGCGGCTTTCTATATTTTCCGCTTCCAGGGCATCCAATACCATATCCGGCGTGACCTTACACCCCTGGGCTATGGTGATGCAGGACAGCCAGCAGTTGCTATCTCCTTCCGGATTTAACGGGTTCATCGCGATTTCAGGGATATCGGAAAACGCCTCCTGATACTTGCGGTAAATTTCTTTCTTCTTCCTTTTATGCTCTTCCATAAACAGCAATTGCCCTCTTCCGATGCCTGCCGTTATATTGCTCATACGGTAATTATATCCAATCTGGGAATGCTGATAATGCCTAGCCGGGTCTCTGGCCTGGGTGGAAAGGAACCGGGCTTTCTTTATCAGCTCTTCCTCCTCCGATACAAGCATGCCGCCCCCGGAAGTAGTAATGATTTTATTTCCATTAAAGGAATAAATCCCCATCCTGCCAAATGTTCCCGTATGCTTTCCTTTATAGGTACTGCCCAGCGATTCCGCCGCATCTTCTATCAGCACCGTTCCATGGGCTTTGCAGATATCCATTATTTCATCCAGCTTGGCAGGGGTTCCATACAGGTGCACCACGATTACCGCTTTCGGATTGGGATATTTTTCATAAGCTTTCTCCAGCGCTTCCGGGCACATGTTCCATGTATCCCGCTCCGAATCAATAAAGACCGGGGTTGCTTTCTCATATACAATTGGATTGCAGGTGGCAGAAAATGTCAGGGAAGGCGCAAAAACCACATCCCCTTCTTTCACCCCCGCCAGCTTTAACGCCAGATGAATGGCCGCCGTTCCCGCCGACAGCGCCGCCCCATGGGAAATGCCCACATATTCCGCCAGTTCCTTTTCAAACCCGTTCACATTTGGGCCAAGGGGAGCTACCCAGTTTGTATCGAATGCCTCTTGTACAAATTCCTGTTCCTTCCCATGCATAGTAGGGGAGGAAAGGTAAATCCGCTTCTTTTCCATAACAATAACCGTACCCTTTCTATAATCTGCCAGCTTTCACACATGTCTGCAGGGGGCTTCTTAACACCCGCTTTCATGATAATGATAAGTAGGAACGATTTCCTTAATCAGCGGCCGGATGTCGCCGCTTTCGTTTTTGGATTCTTCCTTCAATTTTTTCAGCTGTATAAAAAATTGCGTTTCGTCTATTTCTATAGGCTTTCCTACATGAATGAGCTTATTGGCCGTTTCCTTCAGGCCCTCTTCCTCCATCAGCAGCTCCTCATACAATTTTTCACCAGGACGCAGCCCGGTAAATTCTATTTTAATGTCTTCGCCGACCCGGTAACCGGATAAACGAATCAGATTTTCCGCCAAATCCAATATTTTCACCGGTTCCCCCATATCCAGCACGAAAATCTCCCCGCCCCTGGCATATGCCCCGGCCTGCAAAACCAAAGATACCGCTTCCGGGATAGTCATGAAATACCGTATAATGTCGGGATGGGTCACCGTCACCGGCCCCCCTGCTACAATCTGCTTCCGGAAAAGGGGAATCACGCTGCCGTTGCTGCCCAGCACATTGCCGAAACGCACGGCCACAAACTCCGTATCATAATGGTTATTGAAAGTCTGGATAATCATTTCGCAGATACGTTTGCTGGCCCCCATAATGTTCGTAGGGTTCACAGCCTTATCCGTAGAAATGAGCACGAATTTTTTCACCCCGTAAAAAGCCGCCGCCTGGGCTGTCTTCCACGTTCCGAACACATTATTTTTTACCGCCTCGTTAGGGCTGTCCTCCATCAGAGGCACATGCTTATGGGCCGCCGCATGATAAACGATATCCGGCTGATAATGTTCAAAAATCCAGTTCATCCGATTGGTGTTGCGCACCGATGCAATCAGCACCGCCAAATCCAATTCCGGATATTTCGTCTTCAATTCCTGCTGTATATCATATACATTATTCTCATAAATGTCCACAATCACCAGTTGTTTCGGCTTGTGGCAGGCAATCTGGCGGCACAGCTCGCTACCGATGGAGCCCCCGCCCCCGGTAACGAGTACTATCTTGTTTTGCACATAGCCCAGAATGGAATCCAAATCTACGCTGATTGGCTCCCTCCCCAGCAAGTCTTCCACTTCCACATCCCGCAGCTTGCTTACATTCACTTCCCCGTTCACCAGCTGATACATTCCGGGCAGGGAACGCAGCTTGCAGTTGGTTTCCTTGCATATCTCCAGAATTTTTCGCAGTTCCGCACGGGAAATGGAGGGCATGGCCACGATAATTTCATCGATGTCATATACATCGGCGCATTCGATAATTTTATCCCGCCCTCCGGCCACGCGGATTCCCTGGATATATCTTCCCCATTTTCCCCTATCATCATCTATGATACAACGGATTACCATAGTGCTGAAATTGCTGTTCACGATTTCTTTAATAATGACATTGGCCGCTTCCCCCGCGCCGATTACCATTACGGAAATGCCGTTTTTCTTATTCTGCTGCTTATGCTTCAGGCTCCGCATAAAGCGATAGGAAAACCGGCTGATAAACACCATGCTGATTAGCACGAACAAATACAAAAAGTAGTAGCTTTTGGGCACCGGCTGCCCCGCTGTCTTGAAAAACTGCAGCCCTATACTGTTTAAAATCGTAGAAACCGCACAGGACACCACCAGATTCTGCAGCTCCGTCTCCCCCGCAAATGCCCATAAGCTGTGATATAGACGGAATATATAGAAAACAAACAGTGTAAACACAATATTAAGCGGCAAAAAACTGGTAATTGGCGTCAGAAAGTGCTCCGGCACATCATCCAGACGAAATTCATAACGGATAAATACCGCAAAATAGCTGGCGAAAATCACACTGATAATGTCATAAACAATCAGGCATGTTCTTCGGTAAAACAACTTCACATTAAAAGGTTTGCTATCTTTTTTCATTTGCTTTTTCCCTTTTATCTCCTATCATCGGACCAGAAAAAATCCCCGGCCCGCCGCGCCAGAACGCTCCTTACTGCCTTCCATCCATATCGGAAAGCAGAGGGGAAAGTACCAGCATAAGCACGAAGCTGGCCGGATGGCAAAGATGGAAAATCCATTCCACCAGCCCCGCCATGGCAAATGCCGCAACCGCTGCCGCAGGCAAAGCCGCGCAAGGCACCTGGTTCTTTCTCCGCTTATAGAAAATACAGCCCTGTACAAACGCCGCTGCCCCTACTACAACGAATAATACTCCTACTACAATTCCGTGGTCATAAGCCACCTGCAAATAAATGTTATGGGCATGTACCGACAAAGAACCGTCCGGCAGCATCGCCCCCATATCGTCATGTCCTGTCAAGTTCAGCTGGTCGATATATGCCCGGAAAATATCCATCCTTCCGTTAGCGTATTCTTCCGTTTTTTCATATACGCTCATATCTTCGATTTCTTCTTTTTCCTGAACCTGTTCCTCTTTTTCGCCTTTCGCGTGCAAAGCTTCCGCTTCCCTCTCGGCCGCAGCCGCATCATCCGCCGCCCGCTCTTCTTCCGTCTTGAAACCGATAATATTCAGCCCGGACTGGGTATCCGCCCCATCTTCCATGCCGCCCTGCTGCGCTGTCAAATTACCGTCTTCTTCCTCTATCATTTCTTCAATGCTGCCATCCCAGACCACAGCCCCTTCCTCATTAAAGCGTTTGGCCCTGTATCTTTGATATTCTTCACTTCTTTCATAGGAAAAAGTTCCCCGCTCGTCGATTCCGAATATCTTATTGTTAAACACTTCCACAAATCTTGCTACCGTGATGAAATACATGGAATCCCATTCATTGCCCCTTGTAATCTCATCGGGGAAGTCTTCCACCTCATACCGGAAAATATTGCCGGCCATGGCAGGGAATATCCTTTGGGCGGTAAATACTGCCGGGAAACACCAAACCACGCTGCAAAGCATAATCCCGATAAGCACCGCCGCCTTTTTCATCCTTTTTCCGCCTGTACTCAATAAGAAAAATACAAGCGTTACCAACGTCATCACCGCCACCGCCAGGAATCCGGTCCTGGATGCGGTAAACAACATATAGGCGGATGACAGGCCAAACAAAAGCAGCTCTTTCCAGAGAAGCTTTAAGCCCTGCACTGCCCCTGTCTTTTCCCCATTTTCCAGACAAAAACATTTCCCGTACTTATCCACCAGCTTCATCAGCGCCGCACACATGATAAAAGTCATATACACAGCCGTCACCGTCACCGTATGGAAAATAAACGGGAACCGCGGGTAAATAAAGGAAAGGAACGGCCTTCTCACAAAGGAAAACAGCATGGAGCAGACAAAATTCAAAAGCAGTCCGTTACATATATTTTGCAGCAAATGTGCCTTTTTATCCCAAAAAGCAAAACGAATGTAAAATAACGTATACGCGGCAGCCAGCGCCACCGTCCACCATCTCGTATTCCTGAATACAATAATCATTACAAAAAATAAACCGAGAATCCCGCAGTACCACCATGAAATGCGGGGCAGCTTTTCTTTCTGCACCACATACCGGACAATCAGCTGCCTTGCTATGTTAACCAGAAGGAAGCCGGACAAAATCACCGCCGCAATCCCCCACCGCAGAATCCTCAAATCCCATTCATCCATGGCGATGTAATCCACATAAATGCTTCTGTACCACAGCGTAATTCCAAGGGCGGCCACCCCATAGACTGCCGTCAGTTTATTAAAAATTTCTTTCCCCCTGCACATAACAATAGCGGCCAAAGCCAGAAAAACAATAAACTGGCGTTCCGCCACTCTGTGATGGATATCGTAAAGCCCATTCATATAATTGCAGCATGCCCAGACCCCGGCCGCAATAAATACCGTCTGCAGGATATCCTGCCAGTTCGCTTTTAACTTCTCCCCAAAATGGGCATAAACTTCCCTGCCCCTCTTCACGTTGACCATATAAAACAGCGTTCCAAAAGCTATCAGTGTTCCCACCGTATAGAACACATTATCCACCGGCTCCCCGCTGAAAAAGTGGCGTATGGTAATATTCCATATGCCATATGCCAATCCGGCCCCAAGAAGCACATTGGCCGTACAACGCAAAGCTTTTTCCACCGTTATCAGCTTGTCCCTCTTGCTTACACGGTAATATAACTCCACCCCGCACACAAGCAATACCGCAATAACAAGCAGTATGGCATCGTAAAGGAACACTTTATCCTTACGCAAAGGAACCGTATAATTATACTGTCCGATGATGTTATAGCCTTCCAGCTCATCGTAGTTGTAAACAAGGCGGCTCACGTAGGAAGTTCCTGCCCCTGCCGTTTCCTCCAGACCGAACCAGACACGGCTGGCATGGTTTCCCTGGAGGAAAAAGTAGTAGTCTTTCCCCACTTCCATATCTTCATTTATATATACCGGGCAGAATCCCGGAATGTCGATAAACCTTACATCTACGATTTCTTCGAACAAAATCTGCATGTCGGAATCCATCAGACGGAAAATGAAGGAATCCACCCGTATATCTTTATCCCATCCGTTTTCGAAATCCACCACATACAGGTTGATGGTTCCCAGATGGTCATACTGGGCGATAAAACGCTGGAGCATATAATCCTCGCAGATGCTGTCGGAAGAACCGGCCAATATCTGGTTGCTCACCGATGGAATCGTTTCATTCCATATTCGCAGAGGATATATCGTAAACATGATAAGCAGGGCGAGAACAATGATGACACATTGTACCGCGCGGCTTTTTTTTACTACTTTATACATATTAATCCCCATTTCTTTATAATTAGTGCCTTATTTTGGCGTTTCAGACAATGTTTGGCAATTTTTCATAATTACTTGGGTTAGTATAGCATAGTTGAGGGCAGTTTACAAGAACCTTATGAAAGGGTGCCAGGAACAGCGTAACAGTTCAGTCTTCAATGTTATTAGGTTAATGGCATCGGACGCTGCGAGAATGATAAAATCCTCCGTCGCCACGCTCTCACTCTACGAAAAACGCAACGGACACATAAGGCGCTAAAACACAGCGCCTAAGTGCCGGCGTTTTTCAAAGGGCTCCTTGAGGATTTTATCATTCTCGCAGCTGGCTAAGGTGTTAACTAAATGACACTGGTTCAAGTTTTATAGGCAGTAAAGCGAACCCTGTCTTTTGACACAAGTCCCCAAACATTTCAGATATTTCACCATTGCTTTCATCTATATCGTCCGGAATAGTATACCGTCCATTTGCAATCCCCAATGTCCTCTTAGATTCGGATGATGGCAATTTTATTTTAAAAGGCATCCCCTTTTCCTCCACACTCTGCCTTGCAAATATCCTCACCGCTTCTGCAAAGGATGTTCCCAATTGTTTATACAATAATTCCGCCTGCTCCTTTAATTCTGAATCCATTCTTACTTGCAACGTAGCTTCTTTAGCCAATATAATCGCCTCCTTTGTAATACAATTATAATACTATCGTATTACTTAATCAACTTTTCTTTCATTTCACCCCTCCACCAATACCGCCACAGCCCCAGGCAGGGCAAACCATAAAATAAGCACATATCTCGGCAGATAGGTGGGCCCAAGGATTACGGTAAGCCATACTAAGAAAATCAGGGCAAATGGCAGCAGCACCTTGTAGTTTCTTCTATAAAAAGCATACCCAGCCGCAAACACAAATATCCAAAAAAGGAATCCGGGAGAAAACAACATGGAAAGGACCGGGATTTTCTGCTGGGCAATTTCCAGGGACATCCTGCGGTAGCATTCGTCCAGCCAGGGGATTTTGCTTTCCCGCTTTCCTGGTTCTTCCACCTCATATCCAAAAAAAGAGCTGTCTTCGTAGGTAAAGGTAAAAACGCTGTTTCCCCTGTATACGTCGATGACCGTGTCGGGATACCAGAATCCGTAGGATGTCATAAACCAGGCATTCAGGTAGGTAAACGGGTGTTTCAGCCCTATTTTCAGCCACAACCTAGCATATTTCCCCGGTTCTGCGGCAAAAGCTTCGTTTTGAAACCATACTTTTACCCCGTCGGAAACCTTTGGGGTATAAAAACGCAGCGCCTCCTCGGGAATAATTTCGTACAATGTTTCGATTTCCTCTTCGCTCAGGCTTTCCTTATCATATTTATATACCCTGGCAAGCTGTTGGATGGGTACGGTCAGCATTTCCTGATTTTCCGAATGGCCGGCAGAAAGAGCCGCGGTAAGGGCCGCGCTCACCATAAAATACAGGGCAAACGTAATTCCCAGCAGGCATATCAGTTTTTTGCGGATTCCTTTCCCCCCGTAAAGGAGCAGGGGAATCATCACGAGAAAGGCGTACATCCCGTTATGTCTAAAACACATCATAATTACGGCGCTGGCGCAAAAAAGGACAGGGGATTTCCGGCTTTCAAAGAATTTCTCCCCTCCCTTTGCCATTTCATATATGGATATCAGCAAGAGCAGCAGCGCCGCCGTAAATATCCCGTCTTTAGCGGAACACAGGGTAAACATAACGATGACAGGGAAAAATGCGAAATACAATGCCGTAATCGCTCTTAAGGAGCGTTTTATCCCACATTTCCCCATATAAGAAAGGACATAAGTAAATACGCCGGACAAAAGACACATCTGAAACAGAGTATAGGCCGCAATGCCCAGGTTATAGGAGCCTGTCAGTTTATGGACTGCCAGTATAATCCCTCCCAGCATCAGCACATGAGGGAGGGGGTGGTGGGTGGTGAATTGCCTCGTCTCCACCTGGACGAACTCGTCTTGGGCATCATATACAAAAAAACCCGGATACACCGCCAGAAATACCGGCAGCCAGCATAGGAGGAAAAAGCAGAACAATAGCAGCGCCCGTTTTTTCCCCGGAATGGCTTCCCATTTTCCTGCCTTCGCTCTCCGTTTTTCCCTGGCGGCCCTCCCCGCCAGAAGTTCCCATCCCTTGCAAATCCAAAGGGTAAAGATGATTGTCCATACTCCTATGGACAACCACATCGCACCATTGCTGAAGTCCACGTTTTCCCCTTGCTCCAGCGAAGTGCCGAAAGCCAGGCACAAAGAAAAGAAAAAGGCCGACAGCCCCGCTGCCAGAATCTGCCGTCTTTCCCGCCGGCGCCTTTCCCCTGTCCTTCCTCCTGCCTCCGTCTTTTCATCATATCCATGCACATTATCTGCCGGCAGCTTTTCGCCCTCATCCAATGAATCATTTGCCCCAAATATTTCCTTCGCCCCCAGCGCCTTATTTATCAAAAACCAAAAAACGCCCCAGAGAAAAACCCCAAACCAGCTATTGCTGATTGCCAGGGCTTCCCCGTTTATATTCCATATATAGGGGAGGCATACAGTTCCCGCAAATGCCAAGAGAGCACCCGTTATCCCCATACTTTTTCTGTTCCTTATTTTATTCCTCATCATTAATCGTTTCCCTAATTACAAACTGGGGGGAATTATTCATGGAAATATAGATTCGTCCTATATATTCCCCCACCAGCCCAAGCATAACCATAGTCATCCCGCCTAAAAATACAATAGCCGCCATCAGGGAGCTGAACCCCATGGGCACGTCCGGGTTTACCAGTTTCTTAATGACAGTATAAATCCCATAGAGAAATCCCGCCGCCGAGCAGGTGCATCCCACTACGGTGGCCAGCCTAAGCGGCTTTACGCTAAAAGCGGTAAACCCGTTAAACCATAACCCTATTAATTTGCCGAAAGTATAACCGGATGTGCCTATCTCCCTTTCCCTGTGACATACCGTCACATTGCTGATTCTTTTCGTTGTCCGCAGCACCAGCCCGATTACATAGGGATAGGCGTTG
The DNA here is from genome assembly GCA_021769135.1 of Lachnospiraceae bacterium. Lineage (GTDB taxonomy): Bacteria > Bacillota > Clostridia > Lachnospirales > Lachnospiraceae > Kineothrix. The sequence goes on from JAETTM010000009.1 coordinate 51,511, forward strand.
GTATATTTTTTCATTTCTTCCACCACGAAACGCTTGGCCGCAAAGTAGCTGGAAACATACAAATCCTTCGGTTTACCCAGCATAATCCGGGCCATTTCTTCATTCACCCTGCTTCCGAAATTCCGGAAAAGGGAATGTTTTTTGTGTTCATATTTGGCATATACCACATCCGAGCCCTTTTCTATTGCCTCCAACAGCTTGCCCGCTTCGTCCGCCGGCGTCTGCCCGTCATCGTCCAGGCAAATCATAACATCCCCCTTCACCTGATGGAAGCCCGCCATCAGCGCGGCATGCTGCCCGAAATTCTTTGAAAGGTTTACCCCTTTTATTTTCCGGTTTTCCGCGCAAAGAGCCCGGATAACAGAAAAAGTATCGTCCGGGGAACAGTCATTGACAAGGACGATTTCGTAGTCGTAATTTTTTCCCTGCTGCTTCAAACCTTCCATAGTTTGCCGGATTTCTTCTACCACCTTAGGCAGCGTAAGCTCCGAACGGTAACAGGGAATCACAAAGCTGACCAGCGTTTCCTTTTCCTTAACCATAAAAAACATATCCTTTTTTTCCCCATCGGAGCACTCCACGTCTTTCATCACGGATTCCACTGCAAATCCTGCGTTCCGGTAGCTTCCCACCGCCGCTTCGTTATCCGTAAACACCCGGAGCACCAGCCTCTTCAAACCCATCTTTTTAAAAGCATAATCAACAGCCAGGCGGGCCGTTTCCGTTCCATAGCCTTTCCCGGCCGCATCGTCTTCCCCGAGGAAAATCCCATATTCCGCTTCCTTCTTCATCTTATCGATATCTCGAAAATACACGCTTCCCACAGGGCGCATATCTTCTTTTTCACAGATTATGAACTGTACTACCTTACCCGTTTCCACCATCGTCTTTATCCAGTTCTGATGCCCCTGGGCTGTAAACGTTTCCCGGTAAATGAAATTTCTCCTTACCCTTTCATTATTCCGCCATTTTACAATCAAATCCGTATCTTCATATTCCATCGGCCTTAAGATGACCTTTTGCCCTGCTATCCTTGCTCCCTGCATACGTTAATCCTCCCAGAATTCCCTTACACCCGGTTTTGGAAAACCTTACTCCACGCTAATCCGGTATACGCCGATAATGCCGCATATTTCATCGGCCAGCTCCACATTCGCCGCAATGCCCTTATCCCTGAAATAATCCACAAAGCCGTCCGTTCCTTTTTCCAATTCCGCCATCAGATAGACTTCCTCGTGGTAAAGCAGCCCTTCCTCCATGGACTCCATCCCAAATCGTTCCAGCTTTTCCCTATGGGAAGGGCTTTTCACCAGCCATCCCCCCATAATATCGTAATTAGCCAGCCTGTTATCCACGTCGGCAAACATTTTTTCCGAATATGGCGTTTCCCGGTATTCTCCGGAAGGGTAGGATACCGACGAATAAACATCTATAAAATAAAATCCGCCTTCATGGATTCTGGCATAATTTCTCATTCCGTCATATACTTCGTTGGCCACACCCCTGGCTTGATATTCCCAGTCCACATCCTCTATCATTTCCGGCATTGCCAACACTGCCGTTCCTGCCAGAGCGGCCATCCCTATCAGCGCTGCAAGTTTAGTGCCCTGTTGCTTACAGCGGGGTATTTGACTCTTCCTGCCAATATCCCGCTTTTCCGTCTTCCCCCCCGCATACTCCATATACAGCATGGCCGCCAGAATACAAAGCTCCATAAGGTACAGGGAATGGGTAATGCGAACCGGCTCCCTGCCCCTCCACATGATGAACATCCACAAAGCGGTTCTCACCGCGAATAAAAATAACAGGCAGCCGGCCCTTTTCCCTACATAAGCCGCCCATTTCTTTCCTTTGCCCACCCCTTTTACAATCGCTGCCAGGAATACGGCCCCATATCCCAGAATTACCATACTGTTCCACGGATAATCATAGGGCACGATGCCGCTGGACAATTTTCTCACCTTCGGGGGCCACATCCTGCATGCATATGTCCATAGCATTACTTTTATCCGTCCGCCCAGCCCCATTTCTCCCTGCTTCGTATCCTTCTGATGCTCTATCACCCTGTCCAGGGCAGCCGTATCCAGCCCATCGTCCAAACCGAAATTATATTCTTCCAGCAGCATATGCTGCCCGCTTTCCGTCATTCCTAACGCTTCATACAAAGCTTCATTTCCCTCATAAGAAGGTATTCCCTGATAATCATAAAGCTCGGTCCGGCTGTTAAAAAAATCCACATAGGTTTTCCATTCCTCTGGTCGGAACGCTGCCCAGTTCACCAGGAACGAAACGAGCATCCCTGCCAATATGGCCCCGAAGACGGTGAAATATTTTCTGCAATTTTCTTTCGTAAAAATCCTATCCTCCAAAGACCAGCGGTATATGCCGGCCACGCATATCAACGGCAGAAGAAGCTCCAGCATTTCCGTGCGCAGCTGAAAGGAAAGCACCGCCAGCAAAATGCTGGGGATATTCATTTTTACAAAATGAGTAACGCCTCCCCGGCCGCAAAAATTGGCCAATCGGCCAGATTCCGGCTGATTCCCCTTCGCCTGCCAGCCCTCCTCATGCCAGGCGGCGAACAAAAAAGCCGCCGTTGCGGCAAGCAGCGCGGAAGTTACCGTATACTGCACAAAAATCAAATGCTCCAAAAAGAGCCCGCAAATCATCATCCCTTCAACAAACGCCAGGCCCGCTTTTCCTACAGTCCTTTGGCAAAAGCCCAGGCTTCTATGGATAATCAACCAGAAACAGCCATATTGGCAAAGGCACAGAAAGAGCCCATACACCGGCGCTTTTGGAAAAATGCGATATAGCAGGCTGATTCCCAGGCTTAAGGGGTATAAAATCTGTATGTTATGCCCTTCAGGCTCCCCGGTGTATACCCCCGCCATCAAATCCTTGATAACCACATCATCGTTCAAATCGTAATAATGGTCATAACGGATGCCCACAAACAAAAGCAGCGCCATCAAAACCACCGAAGCCAATATGATGTTTTCATATTTTTTATAAAAATCCTTAAGCACCATAAAATTCCTTTACTTTGCCGCTGATATATTCCACTTCTTCCTCTGTCAGCTTATAGAACATGGGAAGCCTTAAAATCCTGTCGCTTTCCTTGGTGGTATACTTGTCCTCCCCGTGGAAACGCCCGAATTTCATCCCCGCCGGGGCCGTATGAAGGGGAACATAATGGAACACCGCAAGGATACCGTTCTCCTTCAGGAAACGAATCAACTCCGTCCTCTCCTCCAAATCCCTGGCCTTCATATAGAACATATGCCCGTTGTGGACACATCCCTCCGGGATAACGGGCAATTCTATTTTTCCCGCATCCTGCAAAGGCTTCAAATTCTCGTAATAACGATTCCACCTGGCCAGACGGACATCGTTGATTTCGTCCGCCATCTCCAGCTGGGCATACAGATAGGCCGCATTCATGTCGCTGGGCAAATAAGAGGAACCGAAATTCACCCAACGGTATTTATCCACCTGGCCGCGGAAAAACTTGCTCCTGTCCGTTCCCTTCTCCCTGTAAATCTCCGCCCTTTCCACATATTTATCATCCCGAATCAGCAACGCCCCGCCTTCGCCCATGCTGTAATTTTTCGTTTCATGAAAACTAAAGCAGCCGAAATCCCCTATCGTTCCCAACGGTCTGCCCTTATAAGAAGCCATAATACCCTGGGCCGCATCCTCGACCACCACCAGCCCATAGCGCCTGGCAATATCCATAATCTTATCCATCTCGCAGCCCACCCCGGCATAATGCACCACCGCAATCGCCCTGGTTTTATCCGTAATCGCCGCCTCTATCAAATTCTCATCGATGTTCATCGTATCCTTCCGGATATCCACAAACACCACCTTGGCCCCTCGAAGGACAAAAGCATCCGCCGTAGATACGAAAGTATAGGAAGGCATAATCACCTCATCCCCCTCTTTCATATCCGCCAGCAGCGCCGCCATTTCCAAAGCATGAGTGCAGGAAGTAGTTAACAGACACTTAGCTGTTCCCGTCCTCTCCTCTATCCACCGGCTGCATTTCCCCGTAAACTCCCCATCCCCGCAAATCTTCTCATTCTCCACCGCCCTACGCATATACTCCATTTCCTTCCCCGTAAACGGAGGCACATTAAAATTAATCATCGCTTCGCTCCTTCTCCTCTCTTCAACCCAACAATGTATCCCTTATTCACCACCATATTTATCCCTTACCATATTTATCCCTTACCATATTCACTTCTCACCATTTCCAACTCCATTCCTCCCCTACAGGCCAATACCGCCGTAACACCCCTTCCTACATCTACCGCCAGCAGCGCTCCCTCCCTCACCCACCATCCAATAACGTTGGCCGAATATTCTGACAATATATTCTGTGAAAAGCCTTCTGCACCACGGAATCAAGACCATAGAAGACAGGAGGGCCGCTCCCCGACTGGCTTCTGCTTCATTGGGCTTGATGCAGTGTTTGGTGCAACAGGCTTTGAACAGAATATATTGTCAGAATATTCTCTCAACCTATCCTCTCAACCTATACCCAACACCCTATAAATTTTATAACACCCATTTTCAAATATACAAGTATAACCCCCCGCTCCAATATAATCAAGAATCAAATCCGTTTTTTCCCCTTCCACAATCTCCTTCCCCGGCTCATTGTGCAGAATAATATCGGGGTTCCAATCCAAATCCATCAACGCCCGCTCCAGCTGTTCATAAGTATTGCTCGGTATCTCCGGCCACGTGGTAAAAATAGCGGACGGCGCATCCAAAATATAGCTGAGCCCCGGCGCATCCCCCCATAACAAAAGCGGCGTACCGCCCACCCCGTTTTCTTTGCAGAAATCTATCAATTCCTGCAAACTCTGTCCATTCTCCCGGGTGGTCAACATATGCTCCAATACCGGGCTGTTTTCCACCTGGCAGTCACGCTTTTCCCCGTAAATCCCATCCCGGAATACATAAGTACATCCAAAGCCAATCCCCTGCACCAGCGTCATAAGGAGAATGGCCGCCATAAATGCCCTCCATGGGAAATGCATAATTTTATTTTCCGTCCTTTTCCATAAGCGCCAGCATACCCACAGCGTATAAGGGGCCACAAAAAACAAATTGTTCATATTCTGATACGTATAATTATTGCTCCCCAGCGGCGTAATGGCAATGACCGTAAGCACCATAGCCGCCAGAATCCGCTCCTTCCTGTCCGCATCTCCACGCTTTCCCCAAAATCCCCCAATGCCTGCTCCGCAGCATATTACAGAAAGGATGAGAAAAAGCATCATCCATTGGAAAATGCAGCCTTCGTTATAATATCGAAACGAATACATCCCCTGCCCCAGATAAAACCTAAACAATATCAAAATTCCTAGGCAATACAGCCATTTTTTTGCCCGTTCCATTTTCCCTTTTCCCACAGCAAACAATACCATGCCCGCCCCGATACAGGGAACCATATAGGCCATCCATTTCAATCCGGCCAGGTAAGCGGAAGCTGTGGCCGACACCATGCCCGCCAGCGTATAATCCGAAGCTTCGCCTGTCATTCCGAACAGGCTTGCAATCATGCTTCCGAAAGCCTCCGGCCCGTACTTTACCGTAATCACCAGCAGAATACTGCCAAATCCGGCCAAATATCCCGCCAGGCACAACCCTGTCCGTTTTGCGATAGCCGAAAGCTTATCCCTCTGCAGCCATCCGGCAAACCAAACCACCACAATCAACGCGGCCTCCGCTAGATTGGAAAACCTCACCATTACATTCAGCCCCAGGCAAATCCCTGCCCCCGCATAATACATTCCCTTGTCCTCAAAAAGGGCTTTGCATAAAAGAATGCATCCCAAGGCAAAGAAAAAATAAGTCAGATAATTATATAGAATCGTCGTAGGGCACCAGCATAAACTAAGGGCAATTACTTCCCCTAAAAATACAATCCAGGACGGCATCCATTTGGATATGCCATAATAACAGACAAGGGCTATGGCCCCGGCCAAGAGCCCCGTATAAAAATTCATCCCCAGCAGGGTATTCCCCATAGGAAGCTTCATCAAAAAAGCCCCTGCCACATTGGCCAGATAGGTGGCCAGCACCCATGTGATATCCATTTCCTCCATAAAACGGTAATATCCAAGGGAATAGGTAGTATCCGATACATCGATGCCCTGGCGAATCAGCAGCAGCGGGTACACCAGAAGAAGCACAGGAAAAATAACCCTTTGCAGGATGCCCATAACTCTATATTTTTTTTCTATCCCGGTTGTTCCTTCCATTCCTGTTGCCCTTTCTCTCATCCTTTGTAACCGTTCAGCCCCAACATCATTTAGTTAACACCTTAGCCAGCTGCGAAAATGATAAAATCCTCAAGGAACCCTTCGAAAAAGAATGCTTCGCACAATGGAAGGCGCACAACTTTTTTGTGCAAAGTGCCAGGCGCATTCCGCGGCCAGGGCTTTTGACACCCGAATCCTATAAAGTTAAAAACGCCGGCACTTAGGCGCTGTATTTGACCGCCTTATGTGTCCGCTGCGTTTTTCCCAGAGCGAGAGCGTAGCAACGGAGAATTTTATCATTCTCGCAGCGTCCGCCGCCATTAACCTAATAACATTGCTGGCTGAACTGTTACATAAATTCCTCATCCAATCTGCGCACCCGGCCTGCCGTTTTCGACTTTTCCAGATGCCTTCCCGCAAAACGGAAAATATTCAGCCGAATGCCGTCAATAAAGCATCCGGCTATAAATATCGCCAGCACCGAAACTGCCCAATGCAGGATAAAGCCTGCCACGCCCGTTTCTGCCACCGGCCCGATGAAATCTTCCATCCATCCCGTCCATTCATCGCGGATATCGATATGCTCATGAAACAAATATACCCCAAACGTAAGAGGCGACAATTTGCCGATAAGCCGGGCAAAAAATCCTTCCGGGATTTTCACGAAACGGAAAGCCCCGAATAAGCCCACCGCCCCTAAAAGACACAGAATATAGTTATAGTGATAGGGCACTTCCGTATAATACCCAAGCAACCCTGTTCCCCGGTTTATAAAATATGCCCCCATTCCTATGGCAAAAGTAAGCAGCCCGCAGCCTATATAAAGCCGCCAGGCCTTCTTCCTGCTGTCTATCGTTTTCCATCCATACAGCCTGATGTATGCCGCCACAAGATAAACGCATAAAAACCAGCCGAAATCATATCCGGCCCTATCCATCACAAACCGCACCGGAACTACGCTTTTTATACCGCAAAACAGCAACAACAGCCCTCCTATGGTAATCTGCAGCTGTTTCCTGCTCATCGTCTTCACCGCCGTATTTAAAAGGGGGGTAAATAAATACAGAAACACGTAGGAAGCCGCAAACCAATAGTGCTCTGTCTCCAAAGGGAAAACATACTGCAGAAACCTGTATAAATCTCCCCCTTCTCCTGGTAAAATCCCCGTTCCCATCATAATCAAAGGAATCAATACGGCATAAAAAAGCACCTGACATATCAAAATCAAAACCCTTTTTACCTTGAATCCGGCTTCCACCAGAAAATATCCGCTGATCAGCACATATACATTTACCGCCACAATACAAAAAGATTCCAGGAACATGCCCAATATTGGCTTGCCGCCCCCTTCGCCTCCCGGCGTAAGCAGCATCTTCGTATGGCTCAAATAGTGCAGGGTAATTACCATAAGCATGGCAATGATACGCAGCAGTTCATAATTCAGCTGCCGTTTTCCCCGTTCCCTTCCTTTCCCCATATTCACCCCGTCTCTGCACAGTTTCCTGCGCCCAGTCTAATCACTTCGCAATTGCTTTTCCCTTTATTCTATGTATAAATATACTTATCCCATGCTGCATCCGCACTAATGCATCGCAAACAGTTCATGCTTTCTTTTTCCTGAACACCAGCAATTTGCTGAATATATAGTTGGAAACAATCACTACCACATTGCACACAAATTTGGCAATCATATTATTGATGCCCGCCAAGTCAACCATTACATACATAATCACCAGTTCCATCGCCCCCGTTATTATTCTAGCCCCTACAAAGGCGGAAAATTCCTTCCAGATGCCCTCTTTATCCTTCACCTTGCTTTTAAACACGAAACTGCGGTTCGTCCAATAGGCGAACAATACCGCAACTACCCATGCAAATGCCGTGGCTATCAGCACCAACAACACTTTCTCATCATTGGCGCCCAGCACCCAGGCCGCCAGGGCATAGGCCACCATGTTCACCAGAAACGCCAGGAATCCAAAAAACAGATAATTGATAGCCTCTTCGTATTTTTTATACATATCCCATGCAAATTTTATCATATAGCTCTCCTATTCCAGTTCCGCCCTTCCAGCACCCTTAACGTTCCCTCTCCACATGGCCGTTTTCTACGCGGTAGACTATATCGCATTTTTCGATTGTCTGCAGGCGATGGGCAATGATAATCAATGTCTTACGCCCGTGGAGATGGTTGATGGAATCCATAATCCCGGCTTCCGTATCATTATCCAGCGCAGAGGTAGCCTCATCCAGCACCAATACCTCCGGATCCTCATAAAGAGCCCTGGCAATGCCAATCCTTTGCCGCTGCCCGCCGGATATGCGGATTCCCCTTTCTCCGATTCCCGTATCCAGTCCCTCCGGCAGGCCTTTTACAAATTCGTCCAGCTGGGCTTCCTTCAAAGCCTGCCACACCTTTTCATCATCAATATCCTCATCCCCCCGGCCAAAGGCAACATTTTTGCGTATGGACGAGTCGATCATAAAAATAGTCTGGGGAATATAGCCGATATTTTTCAGCCACGATTCGTAATGCTCCCTCACTTCCACCCCGTCCGCGTAAATCCCGCCGGACTGCAAATTCAAAAGCCCCAGCATGATATCCACCACTGTTGTCTTCCCGGCGCCGGAGGTGCCCACAATGCCCACCGATTTTCCCACCGGGATGCTCATCGTCGCATTATCGAAAATCAACACATCGCTGTTGGGATACTTGTAAGTAATATCCTTCAGCAGAATTTCTTTTTTCACAGGAAGCTTCTCCACATACTTTTTCGTCCGGTAAGCCTCCTCGTCATAGTTTACGCTTTCATCCCGTATTTCATCCTGCAGATTATCGGTAACCCCCATGAAGAACGGTTCAAAATAAGCGATGGAAGTCAGGTAATTGTTAATCCGGTTTGCGCTGGGAATCAGGCGCATGGCAGCCACCCCCAGCATGGTAAGCTGGGGCATGATTTCCGTTACCGGCGTTCCATGGGCAATCTGCAGCATCATGTATAAAATCATCCCCGCTATGGCCACCGTTTCAATCAAAAGGCGGGGCGTAGCATTGTACAGGTTATATCTCTGCACCGCATTCACATAGCCCGCACCGCACTTGCAATATTCATTGATAAAATAGCTTTCCTTATTGGCCACCTTGATTTCCTTAATTCCCATCACCGACTGGTCAATCCACTTATACAGGCCGCTGTAGTAGTCCTGGTTCTCCTCCCCGGCTTTTCTCATAATCGGTTTTAGAATATATTTAATCAGCAGAATCACGCCAATCAACAAAATGGCCACCGTTCCCGTCATCACCAAATCCTGGCTCAAGCAGTAAAGGGTCAGGACAACGAACACAATCACTTCGCTCACCAGCTGCAACAGGCTTAAAATCAGGCCGTACATATTGTTGACATCGGAGGTAATGCTTCTTTGAATCACGGAAGTATCCGCATTCAGATAATATTCATAGGGCCTTTGCATAAAATTAATCATCATCCGGCGGGAAGTGGCAAACTGATTGCTGTATACGAACCGGAACTGTAATTTATTCTGGAAAAAAAGATAACCGTTTTTCATGGCAAACACGACAATCAGAGCCCCCAAAATCAGCATGGAAAACTGAGTCATATTTTCCATATGAAGGCTGTCGTACACTTTTGCCAGCATTTTGCTGTTTTCCAGTATGTCCGGGTCCATAATGACGCTGGCCGCCTGATAGATTAGACCCACCCCCATCAATTCCAACGCCGCCCCTATCAGCATCGCTACAATGAGGAAAAGCATAATCCGCTTTTGCTTTCTATCCAGTAAAACATTCAACTTCCTTAAAATTTTTCCCACGCGTTAATTACCTCTGCTCCGTTTTTACCCAATCCGTTTCGAAATCTTCCTTAAATATTATCCTCTTAACATTCCCGTATGCCGCTTCCGCTATTACAAAAATGTACTATGCCATATAGACTGTTATATTCTACCATACTTTGTGAAAAGAATGCAAATTAAGAATAAAGCTGTTGCCTTTTCCTTCACCGCGCCGCCCGGACTAAACTTTTAATCCCCCGTCCTGACCACTACGCCCTCTTTCTGGTAATACCTGGCCAATGCCTTGTTCTCCCAGGAATCCGCATCGGGGGTAATATCGGAAAAATACAAAAGGGCCGGCTGCGTCGGAAGGGGCTCCACTTCCAAAATCCCTTCCGCGTCGCTGTTATAAAGCTTTGCCCTCCTGGACAATGCCTCCGCATATTCTTCCGCGCTGCCATTCCTCAAGTCAGTAATCGCCGATGTGAAGGCATAATAATGGGAATCCGGTATCACAGACAAACCGGAGGCCCCAAGGAAAAAGAGGATGCAAATCCCGAAGCAATACGCCGTGTTTTTCGAAAAGCCGTCCTCCTGTTCCCTTTGAAGGCGGTCTCCGTTTGTCGGACAATCTCCCTTTTCCCACTGCTTTCTTGCCCACCCGGCAACATAGCCCACACATAAAGTCAGCACAAGGATATACATGAAGAAAATCAGCGCCTGCAGCCTTCCCGCCTCAATATTGCCCACGGCGAACAAAGGCGGCGTAATCATCGCCGATACAAGGCAGAATCCAAAAAATACTGCCAGAACGGGATAACGGAACCGGAATTCCGTTTTGCCCGCCATATGCCAAAAAAGAGGGATTAACAGAATGACGAGCAGGAGTACTGGCCAGCCTGTCCATTCCTTCAAGACATAATTGAGACAATAATAAAAGGACATCTGGATAGAACGAAAGGCCCCCATCCCCGCCGTTCCCGAAGAGCGGACCCAGTTGCCAGGGGCCGCTATGCTCAATAGGAAGCCAAGAAAGAAACTGCCGAAGGGAATGGAAAATAGTTTGATCTGCTCCTTTTTTTTCGTACCAATCATAAAAACGGTAAGGGTCACAAGGATAATGGCCACATTTAAGGCCGTCATCTGATTACCCCCCCCCCACGCCAAATCCCAGCGCTGACGCCGCCGCCACATCCAAGGTGCGTTTCTTCCCCTTATCATAGGCTGCCCTGATTAACGTACCGTAAAAAAGCAAGGATAGGCTATGAAGAAATATATAGCATACCGCCCCGCAATACCAGTAATAAGCCTCAACCCTTCCTGCCCGGCCCTGGCACTGGACGGATACAAACAGCATCAGCATAATCACGATATTGGCCATATACTTATCCGCCTTAAATATCTTTACAAAAATATTTTTCAGCAGATACACGGTGGATAAGCTAATCATCCCAATCATAATCCATGTGGTCAGAAAATACCATCTTTCACCAAATATCCCGGGATGCACTGCCACCAGGACTTCAGAAGTAAAACTCCCTATCCAGTGGAAATAATTATCCCAAGCCATCGCCGCCGCCTGCTTTAGCACCTGCCAAAACGAATGGCTGGCCATCCATGCATACCGGCATGTATCCCCTGTAGCATAGTCATCCGCGCTGGGGAAATTGTATTGTGCGATTATCAGCATTGGAGCCAGCGTTAAAATATAAAACGCTGTCGCTATCCTCGACATTGTTTTCGGCGTGATATATCCCGCCCATTTCTCAACCAGTTTCTTCATTCCCTATTTCTCCTATCTCGCATGTTCCTTTAAGCCGGTCCTGCCGCTCCGCTTCCCCGAAGGGGCATCCCCTGCTTTTTACAGCCCTGATTTCCGGCCCATCGTATACTCCTGTCTTTTATCCTTCCCAGTTCTTTGTACAAGGTTCATTCCGCCGTTTTTACTATAACCCCCTCTTTTTGGTAAAATCTGGCCAACGCCTTATTCTGCCAGTCATCCACGTCCGGAGTAATATCCGAAAAATACAGCAGGGCGGGTTCCGCCGGAAGAGGCGCCACTTCCAATATGCCCTGGGCATCGCTGTTGTACAGTTCGGCCCTTTGGGCCATCGCTTCCCCATATGCTTTGGCGCTTCCGTTCCTTAAATCCGTCACCGCCGACGTAAACGCATAATAATGGGAATCCGGTATTATGGACAGCCCGGAAGCCAACAGGAAAAAGAGCAGGCACCCAATCAGGCAATAACGCGTATTCATGGAAAAAGAGGTTTCTGAAAAGGCCTGCGCCGTCCTGCCTTTATCCCATTGCCTTCTCACCCACCCCGTTACATAACCCACGCAAAGGCTTAGAACCAGAATGTACATAAAGAAAATCAACGCCTGCAGCCTTCCCGCCTCAATGTTGCCCACCGCAAACAGCGGCGGCGTAATCATCGCGGATACCAGGCAATACCCAAAAAGCACCATCACAGCCGGATACCTGAAATCATAGTCCGTTTGCTGCGCCATATGCCAGAAAAGGGGAACCAGTATCCCGATCAGCAGAAGTACTGGCCACCCCGTCCATTCCCCCAGCACGTAATCCAGGCAATAATAGAAAGAGACCATCACCGATTTTATCATTCCCATCCCTGCCGTTCCAGAGGCCCGAACCCAATTTCCCGGGGCCGCCGCGCTCACTATAAATCCAAAATAGAAGCAGCCAATGGGAATCCAAAACGCCTTATACTCTTTCCTTCTCTTCGACCAAACCGTATAGGCCAGCACAACGCCAAGGATAATCGCCACGTTCAGCGACGTCATCTGGTTTCCGCCTCCGATTAAAAAACCGAGCACCGATGCCCCGGCCAAGTACCGCATGCGCTTTTTCCCCTCGCTGCAAGCCGCCCGAATCATCATTCCATAAAAAAACAATGAGGTGCTATGAAGAAATATATATCTCACCGAACCGCAATACCAGTAAAACGCTTCCACCCTCCCCTGCCTGGTCAGGCATTGGATGGAAACGAACAATACCGATAGAGCGACAATGCGGGCCATATATTTGTCCGCTTTGAATACTTTTACCAAAATTCCCTTTAACAGATAGGCCGTGGAAAAAGTAAGCATCCCCAGCATTATCCATGTCGTTATGGAATAAAGGTCCTCCCTGAACACAGCCGGATGGAGCGCTGAAATAACTTCCGACGTAAAGCTTCCCATCCAGTTAAAATAGCTTTCCCAAGACAACAGAAAGGCTTCTTTTAACACTTGCCAGACAGAATGCGTCGTCCTCCACGCATATCTGCAAGTATCCCCAAAGGAATAATCATCCGCACTGGGGAAATTATAGCGGGCAATTAGCAATAACGGAATAAGCGTAAGGGCATAACCCGCCGTGGCCGCCCGGGCCAAAGCCTTCGGCGTAATATATCCCATCCATTTTTCCAACCGTTTCTTCATCCTGACAACCATACCTTTCTGTAACGATTCCTTATCTAGATCAATTCATTCTGCCTGTGCATCTCCGGCGGTTCATACTGGTCCATAAAATCTTCCCCCAGATATACGATTTCCTCCGCGAATTGGATTCCATGCACCACGGTGAAAACGGAAATTACCCGGCGGAACCGCAGCCCCTTTATATAATTCAGCACTTCCATAGGGAATTTGCCATCCAGCACGATATCCTCCGGAAAGACCTTGCGGTAATCCAAAATATCCCTGGGATGGGGTTTTATCATGGCCACCGACTCTTCCCCGTCTATGGTTCCATACTTTTCCATGCAATCTTTGAAAATCCGTTCCCTCACATCCAGGGCGCAAAGGGGTTCTGTCAGCAGCAGAATCTTGTTTTTCCCATTCCCCGCATTTAGTTTTTCCTCGATTTCATCCATATCCGCAATAAAAAGATGAACCAGTATTTCCTTCCCCTCCTCGTCCAGTCCGTCCACCAGCTCTTTTCTCGGCTTTTCGATATATTTAGGGCAAGGGTAAGGCAATATGGAAATATTGTTTACTTCCATATCCAGGCAATATTTGGCCCAGCCGTTTTGGATGAAAATCAGGTTCCGCGCGGCCAAAAAAGCTTTCAGTCCGAAATGCCCCCTGTTATCATATCTGGCCGTATCGTAGGTGCTGATGCAGTCCAGCCCATCCTCCAATGCGTGGTAATGAATTTTTTTATAGCTTAAATAATAGCCGATGGGATCCGAATCGCAGAACACATATATGTCTCCATATTGTTTAAAATCCACCGGCACATAATCCTGCTGCATTTTCCCTAACAACTTAGTGTATTTTATCCTCGCCAGCATATTCAGCAAAAGGTTTCCCCTGTCCTTATGGTATTTCATCACCTCTGGAAACTGAATATCCTCCTTTTCATCGAACATATACACATTTTCAAAAAGCCCGCACGCCAGCGCCCGGCTTCTCAAATCGCCGAAATCATTGGACATGGTGCTGAGCACCAAATCCGCATTCTTCCGTTCTTCTTTGGGCAGGTTCAATTCCTTCAGGCAGGCCACATACACATGATAGTATGTGTGGCAGACATAGATTCTTTGTTTCATATAGCGATATATGCTCCTTTTATATGGTAAACTGATATCTCCGGTCAAATATTCCATCACTCAGACTTTTGCCCATATCTAAAATGGAAAATGTTCTACAAACCGATTTCCACATGGATGCCGGCCAATGCTTTTTTCCCGATTTCCACAGCTTCCTCCGGAGTATTCCCTACCGTAATGATGTGCCCCAGCCTGTCGTTGCTGGACTTCGTTCCATTTGCCCTGTCTCCCGGCTTTTTGTAAAAAATGATTTCCTCCACCCCATCCAGGCTGCGCACTTCCTCGCCAGCTTCCAGGGTGCGGATGCTGCCTTCTCCTCCCTGGATAAAATGAATGGCAGCCCCTCTTTGCCATTTTTTCTTCACATCCGGTTTTTCTCCGGCAGCCAGCAATACGGAAGCACCCACCAAATCCACCCCTGTAGAAAGGGGAACCAGCCGGGACGTAATGAAATCCCCACCCAGCCGGGCCGCGATTTCTACAATTTTCGCCCCGTCTTCCGTCACCTTTATCTCCGTGTGGGATGGGCCGTTCTGCAGCCCAATCGCTTTTATTGCCTGCAAGGCCACCTTCTTTATCTGTTCCTGCACTTCCTCGCACAGACGGCTCGGCTCGCTGTGGGCAATTTCCACGAAATAGGGCGGCTCGGTAATATACTTATCGGTAATGGCTATGATGGAGGTTACCCCTTCCACCGTTATCGCCTCCACGCTTACCTCAGGCCCGTCCATAAATTCCTCCGCCATCACTGTGCCGTTGCGGGAATTCCCCTTGCTGTATTCGTAGATTTCCCGCAGCCGTTTCTCCCTTATCTGCAATTCTTTCTCTTCCTTCTGTATTCCCTCTCCGCCTTGTATCGGCCCGTTCCCAAGCTGCGGCTTTTCGCTCCCCCGTTTTTCTTTCACAAACTGCTGCGGTTTTCCGTCTTCCAGCAGCACCACCCCTCTGCTTCCTGCGTTGTCCGCCGGCTTCACAATACACCGTCCTCCCAGATTTTCCACCGCTGCCCGAAAGCCTTCGAAATCCTGCACCGCATAATAAACCGGAATGGGCACGCCGTTCTCCTTCAGCCGATTCCGCATATGGCTTTTGATGGTAGCGCACAGGGAATCTTTGTAAGACAAATCCGGCCTTTTTCCCAGCTTCTCATTCACATAGGCCGCCGTCCTCACCGGTCCGTCGCTGGTAGAAGTGATTACCACATCCGGCTGGTAAATAAGCGCCTGACGGTACACTTCCTCCATATCCAAAGTGCTCACCACCAGTTTCACGTCCGCCAAGGGGAATCCCACCGCATTTTCGTCATAATCCACGAGGATTACCCGGTATCCCAGTTCTTTCGCCTTTTTAATGGCAGGAACCTGCAGCGCGCTGGCTCCCAGAATCATCATTGTTTTTCCCTTTTCCATGCCGCTTTTTTCCTTATCCAATCCATGGAATCTCCGTCTTCGCATTCCCAAGGCGGCGGTTCCGTTTTCCTCTTTTTCTCCATCCGCCTTTCCCCTTAGAGGATAAGCTTCCAGTCCAAAGGCGTTCCCTTGGGAATATCCCTCCTTGCCTTCTTCCCCATCACTTCCTTATAATACATGGTGTGCAGGCCGAAAGCCGGACGGATGGAACGCACGTTTTCTTCCGTAAACGCTTCCCCTTCCTTCATGTCCTTCACCACGAAAAGGGAACGCCCGTCTTCCCTGCTCCGTTTCTGCTGTTCCGTCAGCTCATAGGTCACCCTTCCCAATGCCTTTTCCACAATCCGGATTTCATCCACCATTTTCTTAAATTCATCCGGCTCCATGGAAAACGCCCCATCCGGTCCGCCGTCCGCCCGTGAGAGGGTCAGGTGCTTTTCCACCATTTTTCCGCCCAAGGCCACACTTGCCACCGCTGCCGCCGTTCCCATACTGTGATCGGAAAGCCCCGTAATACAGTCGAAAACCTGGGCCATATTGGGAATCACTTTCAAATTCATATCTTCATAAGGGGAAGGATAGGCGGAAGTGCATTTTAAAAGCACTATTTGCTCATTTCCTTCCTCCCTGCATACCCGCAGCGCCCTTTCCATATCTTCCAGATAAGCGATGCCTGTAGCGAGAATCATCGGTTTCCCTATTCTGGCAATTTTTCGTATCAAGGGTATATCGTTAATTTCAAAGGATGCCACCTTATAGGCCGGCATATCCATTTCCTGCATGAAATCTACCGCTGTGGAATCAAAGGGCGAGGAAAAGCATTCCAGCCCCAGCCCGTTGGCAAATTCCATCAATTTGGGCTGCCATTCCCAAGGGGTATAAGCTTCTTCGTACAGTTTATGGAGGGTTGTGCCATCCCAAATCGTTCCCTGGGTAATCTGGAAATAATCATTATCGCAGTCCAGCGTAATCGTGTCCGGCGTATAGGTCTGCAGCTTCACCGCGTCCGCCCCGGCCTGCGCCGCCGCTTCTATAATCGCTTCCGCCCTGCCGTAATCCTGCAAATGATTGGCCGAAACTTCCGCCACTACAAAAGTTTTCTCTCCTTCCCCCACATAACGCTTCCCGATTCGTATCTTCTTATCCATATTCTTATTCCTTTCCCGCTAAGACTTCGCCATCATCCGGTACTTGATTTCCGCCAGTCTCCAATCCGTCAGGTTATCGATATCCTGCACTTCCGTCTCCTGCATGGGAAACGGCACATAGCCATCCTCCAAATCTCCCCTGCATGCCCGGTATTTTTTCACATCGTAAAAGTAAAATTGCCCGCAGTCATGGTACATGGGCTCCAAATCCTGAGACCTTTTCGCCGCATTTTCCGGATTGCAATACGCCAGCCTGCCATTCCTCACAGCCATCCCCCGCTGGGGCGGGAATGAGAACCTGACCACCGGCATTACTCCCGACGCATCATTTTCCACCAGCAGCCGGAAAGCTTCCTTCAGTTTCCCCGCTGTCACAAACGGGGCCGTAGGGTAAAGGCATGCCATATACTCAAACTCCTTCCCCCTCTTTTCATACTCTTCCAGCACCTCCATCAGCACATCGTCCGTGGTGGCAAAATCGTTGGCTGTCGCCTCGCTGCGCATAAAAGGCACGCTGGCGCCCGCCTTTCTGGCAATTTCTGCAATTTCTTCATCATCCGTGGACACCATCACTTCCTCAAACAATCCGGAAGTCAGCGCCGCTTCTATAGAATAACAAATAATCGGTTTCCCAAGGAACTCCTTCTTATTTTTCCCCGGTATCCTTTTGCTTCCTCCTCTGGCTGTAATCACTGCAATCGCATTCATCCTATTCTCCTTATTCCAGTTCCGCAAGCAGTCTACCAATGCCCTTTCTTCTCGCAGAGCAATTTCCGGCTGCTTTCGCGTCCGTAAATTCTCTGGGGCATTGTCCGCCTGCTTGCTGTTTTCCAGTTCCGCAAAGGCGAAATTTTATTATAGTCTCCAGATTTCCTCCGCAATCCGCGCTGCGCCCTGCCCGTCCGTCACCTGGCGGAGCGCTTCTTTCATGCGCTTCCGCAGGGCCATGTCCTGTAAAAGTATTTTCAGATTTTCCATAATCTTCCCTAGGCATCCTTCCCGGTTTGCCCGGATATCCCCTGCGAACAACATTCTTTCTTCCTGGGCAAAAAACTCGCTGTCATATATCTGATTATCCGCACAGACAAAAAATACGGTGGGAATCTGCATGGCGCAAAGTTCGAACAGCACCGTTCCCGCCGCCGAGACCGCCATATCGCATTCTTCCATCAGCTCCGCCATGTTGCCCACATTATAGTGGAGTTTTATCGCCAGGTTTCCCTTTGCCAGTTCTTCCAACTTTTCCCTGTTGGGATTAAATTTTCCCACTACTACATGGAAAACTGCCCGCCGGAAGGCCTCTTCCTTCGCCGCGCTTAACAGGATACCCGATAAAGCATCATACACATCCCCTCCGCCAGAGCTTAAAAATATGCTGACTTTCCCCTTCTTCTCATCCCAGCTTTGTTTCAGTAGACGGAATACTTTCCCTATCCTGCCTGCGGCGGAAAAAAACGACAACCGGATTTTCGGCTCTATGCCCATTTCCTGCAAGTAAGCCTTCTGAAATTCCTCCCGCAAAGGCACATATGCCGTACCTAAAAGCAGTTTCGCCTTTCCCCCATAGGCCTCCTTATATGGAAAACGCACATAATAAGCATTATAATTAATGACCATATCCACCGGATAGACATCTTCAAAGCAGTCGTCCATATATATGATTTTACAGATATCCCTTATTTTGTCAAAATATGCCGCCGTCACCTGATAGGAGTCCACCAACAGCTTCTTGCAGCCGGCCTTTTCCAATTCCTCCCGCAGCCGGTCCGTCTCTTCTTCCATCCTGTTCCAGACAGTATTCAGGCAAACGTACTCCATTCCGGCCGCCTCCAGCAAATCATGGGCATAACGGTCTGCCGTAAAGAAAATCGTTTTCTGCCGCATATTTTTCATCTGTTTTGCAATCGTAATGCATCTCATGATATGCCCCATGGCAATTTGCTCGTTCGCATCCGCCCTAATACCTACTATCTGCTCCATTCTCTCCTCCATATACATATATGGCGCAATTTCCCTGCCCGCAGCGTTTTCCCAGAGCGAAAGCGTGGCGACGGAGGATTTCACCATTCTCGCAGCGTCCGCCGCCATTAACCTAATGACATTGCCGGCTAAACTGTTACTTGTTCCCCCTCATATTCTTCCAGCGCCTTGCTTATGCGCTCCATCTCATCCTTCCCATACCTCTGGTCCATAGGCAGGGCGAGCATGTGGTTAAAAATAAATTTTTCATCCGCTGTCAGACATCCCTCATTTTCCTTCCCCACAGGCCAAAGCACCGGGGCATAAATATTGCGTTCCGCCAGAAATTTCTGCAGCCCGTTCCTGTCCTTCGCATATACCGGAAAATACAGGGGTGCCGCACTTTTTTCCTCTTTCCCCCGAAGCCGGGGCAAAATAGGCCAACACCATGATTTCTCCTTCGAATTTCCTTCCAGCCTTTCCCACAAATACCGGTAATTCTCGTTTCTCCTATCACGGAATTCTTTTTCATTGGACCTTTCAAGAATTCCTGCCGACGTTTTCGACAAAGCCCCGATTTCCCTATGGACATCCATCTGCGCTTCCATTTCCCGGTTCTTTTTTAAGAAGCCTTCCTTCATAGCCTTCTTTTCTTCCCCGTCATGGCCGCCATATAAATAGACCCATTTCTCCATCAGGCAGTCCAGACGTTTTTTCGCAAACTCTTCTTCATTGGCAAGCACGTCCAATGCCAACGGCTCATTGGAAGCTACAAAGCCTCCGTCCGGAATAGGATACCATTTTCTCAGGCTGCCCACCACATAATCCGCCTCTTCCCCCGCATCTTCCAAATAGTAGGACTGGGTCACATCCTCCATAATGCATATTCCCTGCTCTTTCCAATCCTTAAGCAAAGAACGCATCGGTTTCCATGTATCCACGCCGTAATATGGATGGATAAAAAGCAGATTTGGTCTCCGTTCCTCCATCAGGCGGCTCAGTTCTCCTACATCCGCCTCCAGATTTTTATTGATATGATAAAATCCTATTTCCCAGCCTTCCCATTGAAAGGGGAAAAAAACCGTATCGCACATATAGGCTGGCAAAAGGCAGCTTTTTATTTCATTCCGCTGCCCCCTGTTCCTGGCATAGCTTTTCAATGCCAGGGCAATGGCCGACCTTCCCGATGCTGTGAACGCGATATTGCTTTTCCCATACTTTTCCGTCTCTTTCAACGAAAATAAGGTTCCAGGCCCTTCTCCTGCCGGAACCGTTTCCGGATTGATTTCATAAATACTTCCGATTTCCATCTTTCCCAATTGCCATTTCACTTCTTTTCCTATTTCCACTTCCTTATCTGTGACCCTTTCCCCATCCGGTTTTCCTTTATGCTTCAGCCCTTTTTCTCCATCTCCGGTATGCCCACAGCAATTTGTAATATACCATAAAAAACAACGTGGATTTCTGCTGCATTTTAATCAGTTTTTTTTCTTCTCCATGGGTTCTTTCCTGATAATAAGGATTCCTTTCGAACTCCGGAAACGTCGCTTTCATTTCCTTTCCCATGGCTTTCACAAACCCGTATTTTGTCCTGCCCACCCCGGCCATATACGTAAACAAGGTATTGATATAAAACAAAAGCGTGAAACTATATTCCAGTTCCGGGCGGAATTCTTCCAGATAGCCATGCCGTTTCGCTTCCTCCAGCATCAGGCGCCCCGCTTCCATACGGTCCTCGCAGCGCTTCGGCGAAATCGTATGCACTGTGGAAGTATCATGCTGATAATAATAATACATCGGCTCTTCGATATATTCAAAATGCTTCGCCAGCACAAGGTAGGAATTGCCCAAAGCATTGTCCTCATAAAAAATATCTTCCGGAAACCACAGTTCCTTTTCCAGAATCATTGAACGGCGGAAAATCTTTACCACAAGGCTTCCCCCGTCTAAAATCAAGCTGGCCCGCTTTTCTTTGTCCAGAACCCCGCTTTGGCTCTTTTTATTATTGGGAACAATCCGCCCTACCTTCATGGAATGCTCCTCGGTCAGGCAATAATCGCAGCCCGCCAAATCCGCGCCGGTGCTCTCCGCCCTTTCTATCAGGCGTTCGTACATATCCGGCCTAATCCAGTCATCGCTGTCAATAAAACCAATCCATTCCCCTCTTGCCATCTTCAGCCCGATATTTTTCGCTCCGCCCTGATGCCTGTTCACTTCCGAATGCACCGCATGGAATTTGTCCGGAAAGCGGCTTTCGTATTCCTTTAATATTTTCATGGAATCATCGGATGAGCAGTCATCCACTGCGATTATTTCATAATCTTCCACCGTCTGGTTTATGAGGGAATCCAGACAGTATTCCAATTTATGGTCCGATGCCATATTATAAACCGGCACAATAATACTTAGTTTCATATTTATTCCCATTTCCAGCGTAAAAGCTTACTTGCTATAATATTCCGCAATCTTAATCACCGCTTCAATCACATCTTCCACATCCCGCCCGGTCATGGCATAGTAAAGGGGCAGGCTGATAATCTCCTCATACAGCTTCTCCGCCTTCGGGCAAATGCCCTTTTCATAGCCCAGCTTCCTGTAATAGGGGAAATAGTAAGTAGGGATATAATGCACGTTGCAGCATACGTTTTCCGCCGCCAAAGCATCAAAAAATTCTTTTCTCCCAATACTCAGCCTCTCGGGCACCAGCCGCAAGATGTATAAATGTCTGGTTGTATCCGATTCCGGTATTTCCTTCTGGACCCGCAGCTGGGGCAGCCTGGAAAAAGCCTCGTTATATCTGGCTACAATCTCCTTCCTTCTTTTGGAAAACATAGGCAGCTTGTCCAGCTGGCTCATAATCAGCGCCGCCTGCATATCCGTCATACGGTAATTGTACCCCAGGGCAATCTGCTCATAATACCAGTCTCCCTCCGGTTCGCCTTCCATCATCTCCGGGTCTCTCGTTATTCCATGGGCCCTGTATAGCAGAAGCTTTTTATAATATTCCTCACTGTTGGTCAGCACAGCGCCCCCTTCCCCGCCGGTCACCGTCTTCACCGGATGGAAGCTCAGCGTGGTCATATCCGAAATAGAGCCGTTATTTTTTCCTTTATACTTTGTGCCGATAACATGGGCTCCGTCTTCAATCAATACCAGATTGTTCTTTCTGCAAAGCGCCGTCAGTTCGTCCAATTCCACCGACTGTCCGGTAAAGTCCACCGCCACTACCGCTTTCGTCTTCCCGCTCACTTTCTCCGCTACAGATGCAGGGTCTATATTATAAGTATCCTCCCGGATATCTGCAAACACCGGCCTTGCTCCGCAGTACAGGGCACAATTGGCGGAAGCAGCAAAAGTAATCGGCGTGGTAATCACCTCATCGCCGGGCCCCACCCCGGCCGCCATACAAGCCATATGCAGCGCCGCCGTTCCATTGCTGCATACCACCGCATACTTTGCCCCGGTCACCTGGCATAGCTTTCTCTCCAATTCCCCTATTTTAGGCCCGCAGGTCAGATAATCGCTCCGCATCACATCCGCCACTGCCTGAATGTCCGCCTCGTCAATATACTGATGCCCGTAATAAATCTTCTTATCCCTTACCGGCGTTCCCCCGCAGGCCGCCGGTATTGCTTTTTCCTTATGAATATCCATATCTTCCTCTTTTCCGCGCAGTTTTTGTATTTTCCTGGGCCTGCCCAATGCCGTACTGGCTGCAATGGCCTATTTCTCCAAATCCACAGTTTTCAGCAGCTCCTTAATCTCATCCACCGACAGCCACTGTGTATTATTATCCGAACTGTAAGAAAAGCCTTCCGCCACTTTCTTTCCGCTCAAATCCGGCTGTTGCTTATTATTCCATACCATCTGCGGATAAACGATGAAATGCTTATCGTATTCGTACGTGGTGTGGGAGTCCTCCACCGTAACCATAATCTCATGCAGCTTCTCCCCCGGCCGGATGCCAACCTCCGGCATCCCACATCCTGGGAGCATGGCCTGGGCCAAATCGGTAATCTTAAAGGAAGGTATTTTGCTGATAAATGTTTCCCCTCCCGTAGCTTCTTCCAGCGCCTTGATGACCAATTCCACCCCCTGGGTTAAGCTAATCCAGAACCGGGTCATCCGGTAATCCGTAATCGGCAGTTCCTTTCCCCCGTTTTTGATGATATTATGGAAAAACGGGATTACCGAGCCCCGGCTTCCGGCCACATTGCCATACCTGACGATGGAAAAATTAATATCCTTCGTGCCCGTATACGCGTTGGCCGCCACGAAAAGCTTGTCCGATACCAGCTTCGTGCCCCCGTAAAGATTCACCGGATTCACCGCTTTATCCGTTGACAGCGCCACCACTTTCTTCACATTGGAATCCAAGGCCGCATCTATCACGTTCTGGGCACCGTGGATATTGGTCTTAATCGCTTCGTTGGGGTTATATTCGCAGGCCGGCACCTGCTTTAAGGCCGCTGCGTGAATCACATAATCCACTCCCTCCAGCGCCCTTTTCAGCCTGTCCTTGTCCCGTACATCCCCAATGAAGAACCGCAGCTTGCTCTCATATTCCTTCAATTCATTTGCCATTAAAAACTGTTTGAATTCATCCCTGGAATAAATGATAATCTTCTTCGGCTCATAATGGGCCAATACATATTTCGTAAAACACTTCCCGAAAGAGCCGGTTCCCCCGGTGATTAAAATCGTTTTATTGTTTAACATAAATTTCCTCCATTAATTA
Source organism: Lachnospiraceae bacterium (assembly GCA_021769135.1). Classification (GTDB taxonomy): domain Bacteria; phylum Bacillota; class Clostridia; order Lachnospirales; family Lachnospiraceae; genus Kineothrix. The sequence continues at coordinate 75,391 of JAETTM010000009.1, forward strand.
TTTCGTATGCTTCTTATATTATCCCCAATTTTTGTAATCTCATCGCCAAGTATACCACAACCGCATTAAAAAAACTATAACTATCCGATTTTAATTTCCCTGCCGGGAAATTATTTTCCAGTTGACATTTCATTTATTTTTTGCTATTCTAATAAAAACGAAATAACGGACGTTTGGGAATGTCACTGGTAAAGCAGGCTAAACCAAAATCAGCGAAAGCTGGTTTTGGTTTTTTTGTTTCCAAAAACAATATGGATGGATGCATCTGCAGCCGGATACGCTCTCGGAATGGAGGTAAGCCATGTTTTTTCTAAGAAACCATGTAGGTAAAATCAAAATCAAAGATGTAAACGATAATCAGCTGTATGCGCCGATATCCGGGCAGCTGATTCCGCTAGAGCAGGTGGAGGATGCCGTTTTTTCCCAGAAAATCATGGGCGATGGAATCGCTGTCGAGCCGGAGGAAGGGGCATTATATGCCCCTATGAAGGGAAAGATATCCGTCGTTTTCCCCACCGGCCATGTCATCGGCATAGAGGCCGAAAACGGGGCGAACATCATTATGCACGTTGGAATTGATACTGTGGAGATGCAGGGCAAAGGGTTTGATGTGCGGGTAAAAAAAGGGGATACTGTGAATCCGGGAGATTTGCTGGCCAAACTGGACTTGCCCCTGATTCGTAAAAAGCATGCGGCTACCACAATGGTGGTCATTGAAAATTCCGGTGAATTCCAGCTGGCCACCACAGAACAGGAACAGATCAAGGCAGGCGAAGCCCTGATGAAAGTGACACGGATAGTCTGAACGGACATGGAGGCATGGTTCGAAGATGAAAATAGTACAACCCTTAAATAATAATGTGGTAATTGGCTACGAAAAGGAAAAGGGAGAAGTCATTGTGGTAGGTACGGGGATTGGTTTCCATGCGAAAAAGGGCGACCGTATCGACAAAACGAAAATCCAGAAAATATTTGTAGCCAGCCAGAATGAAAAGTTGGCGGAGTTGATTGAAAAAATCCCCCCGGAATACCTGGAACTGGTGGAAGATATTTTCCGCCAGGCCCAAAAAGCATACCACCTTTCGTTGGAAGAAAATTCCACCCTTGCTCTGATGGATCATATCCATTTTGCGGTAAAGCGATTGCGGGAAGGGCTTGTTCTGGATAATCCATTTTTGACGGAAATCCGTCAGTTTTATCCGAAAGAATGGAAAATCGGGCTGTATGCGAAGGAAAAAATTCGGGAAATGTTCGGCGTGGAAATACCCGAGGCGGAAGTAGGATACGTCGCCATGTATATGATTTCATCGGAATACCGCCAGGACAAGCGGGATGTAAATAAAACGTTTAAAGTAATCGACATTGCCCTGGATTTTATAAAAGAAGATTATCTGACCGATGTGGACGAGGAATCCCTGGCCTATACGAGACTTGTGGCCCATGTGAAATATTTCGCCCAGCGCTATGTGGCGCATAAAGAAAGCACCGAAGAAGATGAACTTTTGAAAAAGACGATTCAGGAAGCGTTTCAGGAGGAAATTGCCTGTATCGAAGGGCTGTCGGAGCTTTTGTACAGCAAGTTCGGCAGACATATTACCAATTCGGAGGGAAATTATCTCGTGCTTCATCTAAGGAACTGCAAAAATATGGGAGGCCGGTGAGAATGCCTGCGGTCAAAGGAGGTGGTCAGCGGAACCAGGCAGACAGCGAAAGTATAACAAACGGCCAAAAAGGGGAAAGAGGTAAAAGAGCAGCGAATAACAACTATCAGGAAAAGGAGGAAATTTTATGGATTACAAAAAAGCAGCCAGCGAAGTGCTGGAGAACGTAGGCGGGGAAGAAAATATTGTAAGCATCATGAGCTGTTTTACGCGGGTGCGCATCGAACTGCGTGATGTGGACAAGGTAAAGGAAGCTGAAATGAAAAAAATAGAGGGCTTCCAGGGGCTGAACTGGTCGGCAAATACCATTCAGATAATTTTCGGAGGGCATTGCAACGATGTCTACGACGAACTGGAAAAAATGATTCATATCCGCGGCGGGAAGGACAGCGCAAAGGATGTGATTATAAAGAAGCAGCCGGCAGGGGCAATCGTCATCGATTATATCGCCAATTCCATCCAGCCCATTGTTCCGATTTTGATTGCATCAGGGTTCCTGCAAAGCTTGCTGGCTATGCTCAATTACTTGAATGTAGATACCACCACTTATACCTATCAAGCGCTGAACGCCATCGGCCAGGCGGGATATTATTTCCTTCCTGTTTTCCTTGGTTTTGCTTCGGCAAAAAAATTACGGGTCAACTCGTACCTGGGGGCTTTGGTGGGGGCCGTCATGGTATATCCCGCGCTGATTGAGCTGGGCAGCGCCGGCGGAACGGCTTCTTTCCTCGGATTGCCCGTGACGCTGGTATCCTATGCATCCTCCATTACCCCAGTGCTCATATCCATGCCGGTGGTCATGCTCATCAATAAACTGGCGAAAAAAATCAGCCCGAAGGTGCTGTCCAGCCTGCTCGTTCCGATTATTACTATGATATTATCTGTTCCAGTTATTTTAATTGTAACAGGCCCGATTGCCACCTGGATTGGGAACGGCCTGTGCGGGATTATCGAATTTGTATTTACCAAATTATCCATAGTCGGAGGCATCATAATCGGGGCAATCGCGCCTTACCTGGTTATGACCGGCGTACATAACGGCATCGCTCTGCCGATTACCTTAACGGAGCTTGCCAGCCAGGGCTTCTCTTATTTCTTCCCGCTGTTAGCCTATGGAAACATCGCAATAGGAGGCGCCGCCCTGGGCGTATGGTACAAGACGAAGAACTCCCGCATAAAGACGACATCCATGTCCGCATCCCTGATGGCCGTGGTAGGCATTACGGAACCGGCTCTGTTCGGTGTGCTGCTTCCGGCAAAACGCCCTCTGGTGGCCCTGGGCATCATGGATGCAATCTGTTCCGCATTTTCCCTGATGTTCGGCGTAAAGTGTACGGCGCTCAGCCTGTGCGGATTAGGCGGTCTCCCGGCATTTTTCGGGGATACTTTCGTCATCTGGTGCATACTGATGGTCGCTTCCTTTATAGGGGCATTCCTGATTACGATTACAGTAGGCTTTCATGATATCCCGGAAGAACAGGAAGCTTAGGTTTGGAAAGGAGGATAAAAATGAAATGCAAATATCCAAAGCTATTTGAACCGTTGAAAGTTAACAAAGTAGTTTTAAAAAACCGTATTATTTCCGCTCCCCTGGGGAGCAATACAGATAAATCCTTAAGCGGTATCGGCATGATTATACGGGGAACAAGCGGCTCAGTGGACGATTCCCGCATGCGCCTGTCTCCGGGGCCATACTGTTTTGCCGACTTGTTCAAAGGGGCAAAAGTGCGGGAAGAGGTATCCGTTATCCGCCAGCGCGGAGCAAAGGCGGAATTCGAGCTTTGCCATTGCGGCCAGTTTGCTATGGTGGAAAAAGGAGACTATGCTATCGGGCCGGTATCCTTCATCCGGGAAGACGGCACTGAAGTACGGGCGATGGACGAGGCCATGATGGAAGATATTGCGGATAAATTCGCCAAATCCGCTTTGGATGCGAAGGAATATGGCTTCGATGGGGTGCTCCTCCATTTCGGCCATGGCTGGCTTCCTGCGGAATTCCTTTCCCCTTATTTCAACAAAAGAACCGACGGCTACGGGGGAAGCTTTGAAAACCGTATCAAATTCCCCACCATGATTGTGGAGCGGGTGAGAAAGGCGGTAGGCCCTGACTATATGCTGGATATGCGCATCAGCGGTGACGAACATATCGAAGGCGGCATGCAGGTGGATGAGGTAGCGGCCTTTATTAAAAGTATCGAGGATAAAATCGATATGGTACACATCTCCTGCGGCGTAGAAGTGAACAATGAAACGAAAATTTATATGTCTCCCACCGCCTATGCCCCTCATAAAATTAACATCGAACTGGCAAAAACGGTAAAAGCGCAGGTAAAAATCCCCGTGGCCGTAGTAGGCGGCATCATGACGCCGGAAGAGGCGGAAGACATTTTAGAGCAGGGATACGCGGACGCCATCGTAGTAGGGCGGCAGCTGATTGCCGACCCCTGGTGGGCGAAAAAAGCATGGGAAGGCAGAAGCGAGGATATTGTTCCCTGCATCCGCTGCATGAACTGCTACAATCCATACCAATACCGTACCGAGGAAGAAAAAAGGGCACATGTAGGGATGAATTCCGTTCCCTGCTGTTCGGTCAATCCCCGCTATCTTCATGAGGACCGTGTGCCAAACGAAGTGCCCCCCGCCCCGGTGAGGAAAAAAGTCATTGTGGCCGGAGGCGGCCCGGCTGGCATGAGGGCAGCTATCACCGCAGCCGCCAGAGGCCACCAGGTCACTCTCCTGGAAAAGGAGCCGGTACTGGGCGGCCAGTTAATCTGTTCCGAATACGATGCTTCCAAGCAGGACTTAAAGCGCCTGAAGGATTACCTCATCACACAGCTGAAAAAATCCGGCGCAGAAGTGCGCCTGAATACCCAGGCAACGCCGAAATTAATCGGACAGATGGAAGCTGACAGCATTATTCTGGCATTGGGCGCATACCCCATAGAGCTCCCCATTAAGGGAAAGGAGAAAAACCGAATATTCACCTCCATAGAAGCCTATAAAAATCTGGACAAAATGGGGGAAAATACGGTCATCATCGGGGGCGGCTCCATCGGCTGCGAGCTGGGCGTGGACCTGGCCAAATCAGGCCGTAAGGTGACCATTCTGGAGTTGGGGCCGGTTCTGAACCGGACGCTGAATGACATTATGAAGACGGCACTGGAAACGGAGATGAAGAAATACCCGTCCTTAAAGGCCCTGACGGAAGTAAACTGTACGGAAATCGGGGAAAACTTTGTATCCGTCCGGAAAAAGGATGGGGAAAGCTTCCAGATTGCTGCGGATACAGTCATTTTCGCCGCAGGGATGCGTTCCCGGATAGATGAAGCCAACGCCTTTTACGGTATCGTACAGGATACGGACATCATCGGCGATGCCAACCGGGTGGGAACCGTATGGAACGCCATGGAAGACGGCTATTATGTGAGCGCAAATTTATAGGATATATCACGATTGCATTCGCCCTCTGCGGTGTGTTATACTTACTACAAAATACAGCGCAAAAAGAGGCAAAACCATGAAAAAATTACTAATTACAGGAGCTACCGGTTTCCTTGGGGGAAGGGCCGTGCGATTTTTCAATGAAAAATACGATATTTATGCCCCTTCCCACTCCGAACTGGATATTACGGACGAAAAAAGTGTATTCACCCTATTCGATAGCATCAAGCCGGACTTCGTCATACACAGCGCCGCTATTTCCGATGTGGGAATGTGCGAGAAAGAACCGGAGGTTTCATGGAAAATCAATGTGGACGGGAGCAGGAACATTGCCGCCGCATCCGCACGTCTCCGCTCGAAATGCCTGTTGTGCAGCTCCGACCAGGTCTACTTCGGGAGCAGCATAAAAGAAGCCCATAAAGAAGACGAAACGGTTCATCCGGCCAATATTTACGGGCAGGAGAAAAAGCGGGCCGAGGAAGAATGCCTGGAAGCCAATCCGTCCTGCATCATACTGCGCTTATCATGGATGTATGATACTGCGGCATTGCATGGGAAGGAACACAGCGACTTCTTCCGCACCCTCGTTTCCAGACTGCGCTCTTCCGATGCCCTTAGCTATCCCATATACGATATACGCGGCATCACCGATGTGAATGAAGTCATCCGTAACTTTGACAAATCGTGGGAATTGAATGGGGGGATTTATAATTTCGGTTCTCCCAATGACAAAAATACCTACAAAACCGTATATGCCATGTTTTCTAACCTCGGATTGGATACGGGGAAGCTAGAAAAAAACGAAGAAGCTTTCGCCACCAATCCCAGAAATATAAGCATGTGTCCAAAAAAACTGAATGATAACGGGATTGTTTTCTCATCCACACTAGAAGCATTAATCAGGAACGGGGAAAATATTTTTTAATTTTCCGCGCCTTATTCCAGTTCATACACGCTCCACAACCCTTTCCGGGAAACCAGCCGATACCCCTCCAATTCCGGACAGCTTTCCAGTATCATTTCAAGGCTGTCTTCCTGGGTATCGTAATCCGCCGCATACACAATTGCTTTCCCGCTGCCGCTAATCACCTCATCCGTGATTTTCTCCAGGTTGCCTTCGCTGGCAAAATAAATTCTATCGTATTGCATCAATTCCTGGGCACACCACCAAACGTGATAAGGGGTAGCATCGTTGTACAATACAATTACCGGACTATGGGCATTCGCTTTCGCGTATTCCATATTCTCCTCATCCTCCTCATAAAGAAAGATGACCTTACCGGCCGCAAGGCCATGGATATCATCCGCCAGAAAGAACACCATGACCGCCGCAAGACCAATTCCGCAGGCCAGCTCCGCCCATGATGCTTTCGCTCCCCCCAGGCCTCCATGGCCCTTTTCGTTCCGTTTCAAATCCGACATGTTTTCCTCACAGGTTCCTTTTTCACGGGAATGCTGTTTAATAAAAAAGCGCGCATTTTCCGTCCAAAGGGAATAAACAGCCGTCATTACCAGAAGCAGCAGAATCCCATAAACAGGCAGCTGATACCGGTTCGATGTCTCGTACAGCAAAAGCGCCGTTTTGGATACCGTAAAAAAATATCCGCAGGACGCAAATAAAAGCAGAAAGTATGCTGTCTTATCCACCTTCCCGGCCCTTTCCTCCGCTGTCGGCTCAATCTTTTTTTCATTTATTCCTCCGGCTGCAAAAATACTCCTTTTCCTATCTCTATATTTCCTTACGGCAAGTATCCCCCCCATAAGGACAATCAACAGTATCCACAATCCCAGAAATCCGTCAAATAAATACTCGTTCATCAGGCCGCCAAAAAAACGCAGTCTTTCCCCCGTATTCGCAGCATCCAGAAATTCCGAAGCTGCCCCCGTTCCCCTGTATCCTCTGAAAATATGGGAAAGGCTGGCCGGATAGCTCAATACCGCAAGCAGCAGAGAAATACCGCAGGCCATCCCATATTTGACACAATTCCGCAGCTTCCTGTCCGTCCGCAACCTCCACAGGCCATAAAACACCGCCGTGAAAAACAAAAAAATAATATAATAATACTGGGTCAGAAACCCCAGATAGTTGACAGCCATCAGGGGCAGCAGGAAAGGGCCAAACCTCATATCCCGCTTTATGACAGCGCGGACATGAAGGCAGGCGCAGGCCAGCACAAATACCGTCAGCCATTCATACATCCTGATGAACATCACGCCGGAAATAATCACTCCATTAAACCCGTAAACCGCAGTAACGGCGAAAGCCAGCCATCTATTCTTCCCGCTCACCATATAGCCAAGCCAATATATCAGCACGAAATTTACCGCGAACGCCACGATATTTATGCCGATGCCCAGCCATTTGCTGAATACCCCCGGAAAAAGGGAGCACACGGTATGGAGCAGGAAATAGAAAAACGGCGGATGCACATCCCATGACTGCACCGTAGACACCAAACCATAGCGGAACCTTTCCCCCTCCAAAACAACGAATTCATTCCGGAAGGTATCCCTGTCCATCCATTCCCGGTCCGGTTCAAACAGCCCTGCGGTACGGTTTGTGGAATAGTAGGAATAATATTCGTCTTCATGGAATCCCGCTTTCCTGTTCCCATAATAGAGCAGAAGGAGAATTTGCAGGATGAGCAAAATAAGCAGGGCCGCATACCAAAGCCTGCCTGCCCTCTTCTCCGAACAACCGCCGTGCTTTATATGTTGGCCCCGGTTTATGTGTTCTTTTTGCACTGCCCGTAGCTTCGATTCTGTATTTGCCTCTTGCTTTGCATATGCCTCTTGCTTTGTATATACCTCTTGTTCTGCGCATTCCTCTTGATTTGCATATAAACTTTGTTTTGTATGTGACTTTTGCTCCATATACTTCTTCCGCCCCGCCTGTTTCTTTTACCCTATATGTTCCTAAAACCAATTTTCCCCATGTATTTATATTACCGCCCCATCCCCATCTTCCATCCATGCACCCGGCGCACGGCCCTGGGAGCTGCGGTGAGCAGAAGCAGATAGATTTTATTCTTTCCCGTCAGAAAAGGATTGCCCACCGTATCTATCAGATGTTTCCTCAAATATCTTTTTACGGATTGATAAAAAATATTATCCTTTTCCATATTTTCCACCGGAATGTGGAGCAAATAATCCAGCCTTTGGTACAATCCGAATCGTACCGCCTCCCTTTTCAGCGCCGGATATTTTTCCTCCACGATTCGCTCCGCCATATCTGCGTTTTCCACAATATCCATAAAAACCCGTGAAAATTCTTTCCTGGATTTCTTTCTCGTGTTACTCCCTGTCCGGTAAAAAACATGGTAGTACTGTTCCGGCAGGATTGCGACTCCCGGCACCACTTTCCCCGCTTTCCCGTCTTCCGTACCCATTTCCGCCAGCATTTCCACTAAAAGATGAAAATCTTCATTCAATACCCCCTCCGGGAATCTGTGGTTTTCAAACAATACCCTATGGGTCAGCTTAGTACAATAGGAACAGTCTCCACGGTGAAGCAGCAGTTCCCTCATAAATTGCTCCGCCCCGCAAATAAAAGCCTCTTTAGGCGGCATACACACGTCAGGCAGACGGTTGCCTTTTTCATCGATTTCATCCCTGGAAATCTGCGCCATCCATACATTTTTCTCCAAGATGCATTCCATCAGCTTTTCATACATCTGCGGCTCTATATAGTCGTCGCTGTCCACAAAGGCCAGATATTCCCCCGCCGCCATACGGATTCCCAAGTTCCTCGCCGAAGAAGAGCCCCCGTTCGCCTTATGGAACACACGGATTCTTTCATCCTGGGCCGCCAGCTCATCCACCATCTTCTCCGTGCCGTCATCGGAACCGTCATCCACCAATATAATCTCCAGATTCCGGTAGGTCTGGCTGCAAATGGACTGTACGCATCTGGGAAGACAGTCCATGATATTATAAACCGGCACAATCACACTGATTAACGCTTGCGTCATATAGCATATCCTCCTGATTAACGTTCAGATATCCGCATTATTGCACAATACTTCCTTTAGCTTCATACTTTGCCGCATTATTTCATAAATATGGCCTTATCTGAAACTCCGTTATTTCACCCTTTTTCTTACTAACCAGTTCGAATAAATTCTCTTTCGTAGCAAATAAATTTTTCGGATTACGTCCAATAATAAGATATTGATTATTCCCATCCATAGAAATATACTTGCGCACTTCATCATCCAACAAAATATCTGCATTATCTATCACAATTAATTTTCCTTCCGTATGCACTAGCACATCTTTGATGTCCTTCTGATAATCCAGATAGTTCAAACATACTATATTGGGGTTTATAGCCGTATTTTCCTTAATAAAAGAAAAAGAAGCCGTTTTTCCAGCAGCTGAAACACCTGTCAAAATAGTAATATTATTCGTAAATTCAAAGTTAACTATAAATGATGTATGGACTGTAGAAAAATGCTCCATTACGATTGGCTTACTTTTCATTTGCCCACCATCCCTTCAGTTCTTCATAATCGGCTATTATTCTAATACTTTTTCCTTCGCGCACCTGCACTGCTTTCATATCAAAGGGTATCATCGCATAATCGCTGTAAACTGAACCTCCATTCAAATAATACAGTATTTCCAACGCATTATCGCCACATTCCTTAATGCAGAAAACCTTGTCCGGAAAATACAATATATTTAAGACGGTCTTGCAGCCAGTAGATAAGCAATCAATATCCAAAGCTGTTCCGTTAAACTTAGATTCGATTTTGTATTTGCTCAACCATTTGGATTCATCAATCCGCTCTATAATTTCTCTCGCACGTTCGTCTAACTTAACTACAGTATTTTGGTTGAAAAAAATATCATTCAATTCTATATATTCCAAATCTCGAGGAATATCATTTTTGCTTTTATATATGGTTATCACAATACGGCCTCCAATCCTGCTTTTGGGAACTCTGTAATCAAAGAAGTGCCCGCATAAATACTTTTCATTTTATCCGTAGTAGATAATCGGCTGTCATCTAATCCGCAAATATCATTTTCCTGCCTTTTAAGCCATTCACAGCATGGCTTAACCCAACATTCGCCAAGCATTCCTTTCGATACCTCAAAACCTGTATTTCGCGTCAAATCATATAGTAATTTGGCCGAAAGCCGTTCAATATTATGGTTCTCCAGATTGATGTCATATGCTTTTACTTCCTGAATTCCTTTGTAATCCCAATTGCCTGATTGAATTGCATCAATCAGCATATTTCGTGCATAAATCGCTTTTGCCCGTCTATTTCTGAATTCGTCATTCGGTGCATAAATCCAATCAATCAATTTGTCAAATTCCAATAGCAAATATTCAAAACATATAATATCCAACAGTATAATATTATTTTTCATATCTGCATACTGTTTCAATACCTTTTGCTCCCGACAAATTTGCGAATTGTCAAAAGAATTGTCGAATATGATTATATATCTATTCTGTTGATTCTGTATTGCCTTTACAGATTTAATAAGCTCACTGTTATTTTTCTTTCCTTCCACAATCACATTTGGATAAACTTCCCGCATCAACGTTTTCCAAAAAATATAACTCGCTTTCCCTTTGCGGTCTTCTATCCATAAGTATGTCTCCAATGCCTTTCCCTCCTAACCCCCATGTTCCTGCTCTGTGGAATCTCAAATCCGGGTCAAGGACCCCAGTGCTGTCACTTCAGCCATGCTCAAAGGCCCTTCTTTCGCCGGAGCGATTCGCCCTTCTTCCACCAATACCCTGCAAAACCGTATCAGTTCCGCCGCCGCATGTTCCGCATTCCACAGGCAGGTAATCGTACGGTAGGCCTCTTTTCCCAGCCTGGCGGCCAGTTCCCTGTGGGAAGCCAACTCCTTTACAAGCTTTGCGAATTCTTCATAAGAGCCGCCCCGATAAATGAACCCATTTTCTCCATGCCTTATCAAAAAAGGAACAGCGCCGGCCTCCTCATTGGCAACCACCGCGCATCCGCTGTTCATCGCTTCATTCACCACGGCTCCCCATCCTTCCAGATGATTGCTTGTAAAAAGGTGGATATGGCATTTCTCCATAATCCCGCGCACTGTTTCCGGGTTCGTATACCCATAAAAGGTAAAAAAATCCTCCATCCCCTTTTCTTCCACCCGGCGCTTCAATTCCTGTTCCATCTCCCCGCTGCCCGCCATATGGATGTGAAAGGCTTTTCCCTCCTTTAATAATTCTTCCCCTATTCTCACCGCAAATTCAGGATGCTTCAAAGGCATAAAACGCCCCGCCCAGACTATATGGACCTTGCCGTCCTTTTCCTTCATGGCCTCCAGTTCCGTTTCTTCATATCGCTTCGTCTCCGGGAAATAGCCAAAGCGCAGCATTTTCCCCGGATATGCCCTTATCAGATGAAAGTCCGACGCCACGTATGCCCCGGCGCACAACAGGCAGACTGCTTCCTTGCGGAATCTGGTATGCTCCCTGTATTTTTTTACAAGCCCTCTGGGAGAAACCGCCTTCCATTGCCCTTCCCGGTATAGTCTTTCGCTCAACCGTAAAGACGGCTTCCCAGCCTTCAGCCGCCTTTCTATCATATCCGCCGCATCCAGCAAATCTTCCCGGCTAATCCAGCCAAATACCACCATATCGCTTTCCAGAATCAGCTTCCGGCACTCTTCCTCTTCTTCATACAGACAACGTACATATGGAAGCCTGCTGCCCTCCGTTCCCCATCCCATGGCCACCCGCTCCTCTTCCATAGGTTCCGTCTGGATAAATCGGTAGCCCTCCCCCAGTTCCCGGTAGCACGCGTCCGAGAAAGGAATCTGGTGATGGTTGATATAATTGGATACAAAAGTAATCGTCATTGGCAAATCTCCCTGTATATTTCCAGCAGCCTTTTGAAATTCTTATCCCCGTTATGGGCATCCATTGCCCGTTCCCTGGCCGCCTGCGCCCTCCGCAGCGCCTTTTCCGGCTCATCCCAGGTGCGGAGTGCGCATTCCGCCAGCTGCGCCACATTTCCCGCCTCGTAAAGAAGCCCTTCTTTACCGTCCTCTATCATGCTGGGAATCCCCCCCGTACGTGCGGCAACTACCGGTACGCCAAGAAGCATGGCCTCCCCCATAGAATTAGGGGAATTTTCCAAAGAAGACGGACATATGAACAAGCTGCTTTTCAAAAACTCTTTTTTCATTTCCCCGGCCGAAAGCCTCCCTAAAACTTTCACATGCCCTTCCAGCCGCAGCGATTTTATCAGTTCCAACAAATACTTTCCATATGAGGAAACCTTTATTTTATCTTTTAATGTCCGGTTCGAAATCACGCTATTGCCCGCCACATATACGCAGGTTTCCGGATAATGGGCCATAATTTCCGGCAATGCCGCCAGCACATAATGGAATCCCTTTAACGGATAATCCCCCTGGCTTAAAAAAATACGGTGCGGCCTGCTGTCTTCCATTTGCCACATGCCGCTGTAAAACGGTTCCCGCATCGTTTCATTCATAAAATGATACCTGGCTTTGCCGTTTATTTTTTCCGTCTCTTCCCTGTCAAAAGCCGTCCTCCCTGTTATGTGCAAAACCCCTTTTAAAGCTTCTTTCTCCCTCTCCCCGCGTATTCGGAACTTCTCCTGCTGCTCCAAAATGCCATCCTTTTTCAGCCAGTCGCGGAAAGTCCTCCTGCTTATGACACTTTTCGGTAAATCTGCCATGTAGGCTTCCGCACAGGCAAAGCAGAGCCCCTGAATCCCGATTAGCGTCCTCTCCGGACATCCATACGCCCGCACCATAGCAAGAGTATGGGGAAACTCCGTTCCGAAAATGTGCACCATATCCGGCTTAAAATCCTCTATGATTTCACGGAAACGCCCTTCCATCCTTTCGTCATATTGCTCCGGTGCCGCCAGATTTTCCCCAAAGGCATAGCAGAGCGCCCCTGAATCTTCCAGCCTGAATTTGCCGTCCACCCCCAAGAAACCGCCCTTTTCTAACTGCGCTTCCTCTACGGGGAAACAAATGCCTAATTCGATTTCCACGCTGTCCGCGCTGCCGTTTCCCTTAACGCCCTTGCCTTTTTCGCCAACTCCTGCACTGCCCTTATCTTCGCCTCGGCTTCCCTCAGCGCATTTGCCTTCTCCGCAAATCCTCCCGTAAATCCCGCTCAGCCAGCCTTCCCTGTTGCTGTAGGGCAGCCCCAAAGCTTCCCCAATAGCTGGAAGCATAATATTGCATAACCATAATATCCTCATTTATTTCCCATACACCCTTCTCTTCAAACTTTGATAAACATGGGCTGTGGCCGGATTCCCCGCCAGCCACGTGCGCAGCCTGGACAATGTCAAGAGCAATACCAACCGATATTTCCATACTTGCCCTGCGGACATATATTTCCCTGTTATCTCTTTATGCTCCGCCGCCGAAACCT
>JAETTM010000088.1 GCA_021769135.1 Lachnospiraceae bacterium
GCAAGCAACGGGGCATCAAATTTGCAGCGCTGCAGAGCAGCGGGGTATTGACCCTCGCGGCATTCGCCAAATGCTCGTGCAAGCACGGCACTTGGCTCATTGCTCGCGGGAATAAATACTTTTGCCCGCTTATATAGGAATCATGTCAGACAGCCCCTATTTGGGAAACCTCACCATCACGGAAGTACCCTCCCCAGTCACGCTCTCCACCTCTATGCGCGCATCATGAATCTTAGCCGCATGCTTCACAATCGACAGCCCAAGCCCGGTTCCCCCTACCGCTTTCGACCTGCTTTTGTCCACCCGGTAGAACCGTTCAAAAATCCGTTCCTGGTGCTCTTTCTCTATGCCGATTCCCGTATCCTTAACTGTTAAAACAATTTCTTTCTCCGTCTCCTGCACTGTTATGGACACTTTCCCGCCTTCCCGGTTATATTTGATTGCATTATCGCAAAGATTATAAACAATGCTGTACAGCAGCTGGCCATTCCCATAAAGGAAAGCCGGAGTCCCGTATACTTCCACTGCCACATGGGCGGCCAACCCCTGGGGCATCAAATTCTCCGCCGCTTTGCAGGCCAGCCCATAAAAATCCACTTCCTCGCGGCCCATATCCCCCGCCCCCTCGTCCAAATGGGAAAGGCTGATAATGTCCTCCACCAAACGTATCATACGCTGGGCCTCGCCATATATTTTACCGGCAAAAGGAAGGATATCCCCCTCTTTTACCAATCCATTTTTCATCAGTTCCGCATACCCTGAAATGGAATGCAGCGGCGTTTTCAGTTCGTGGGAAACATTCGCCGTAAACTCCCGGCGCAGCTGCTCCGTTTTTTCCTTTTCCGTAACATTGAAAAAGAAAAGCGCCGTTCCTATCGCCATATCCCCGGAAATAACCGGGCTGGCAAAAATCCTGTAGTTTTCTCCGCCCATGGCAAACATCCCTTCCCCGGCCCCGCCATTCAATATGGCAGAAAGGGTTTCTTTCAATTTGGGGTTTTCGCTTACTGACAGCAAATCCGCCCTCACGCAGTCTTTCTTCGTCTCCAAAAGCTTCTTCGCTGTGGAATTGACGCTCAATATCTTCCCCTTTTGGTTCAGCAAAATCATACCTTCCTTCATGCTTCCGATAATAGTATCCAGTTCCTTCTGCTTCCAGCAAAGTTCCGTTTCTTTCTGGTGCAGCTGTTTCTGCTGGTCATCCATGCGCCTTAGAAGTGGCAAAAGTTCATCGTATTCTTTGTTGGACAATGGGTTGTCCAAATCCAGTTCATTGAGGGGCCTCACTATTTTTTTCGAAATACGGACGGACAGAACAAGGGATAATATTACCGCCACCGCAAATACCGCATAGATTGGCTGCGTCATCCCAAAAATAAGCATTAAAATCGAATTCTGGGAAATGGAAAGCCTGAGTATGGTTCCGTCCGGCAGAAGCTGCGCCGAATATAAAGAACGCTCCATCAAGGTCGATGAATACCTTCGGCTTTCCCCATAGCCCGTGGCAATGGCTTCTTTTACTTCCTCCCGTTCCAAATGGTTTTCCATGTCCACGGTATTGGATTGGCTGTCATACAAAACAGTTCCATCCGCAGCAATCCACGTCATACGGCAGCCTTCCGCTTCCAATCCCCCAAAATACTCCATCCCTTCCTGGGCAATACCCTGTGCGGCAAGGCGGGCCTGCATTTTCAGCTGTGCCTGCTGGATATCCGAAAAATAGTTATAAAAAACTCCTGCAACCAAAAGCGTAGAAGCAAAAAAGACGGCAAGGGCCGCAAAGCATATGGACCGGAAAATGCGCTTTGTCATAATTCTCCTCCCATCCGGTATCCAACGCCCCGTACCGTCTCTATATAGCCGCCGCATTGCCCCAGCTTCGTCCTAAGGGTGGCAATATGCACATCAACTGTCCGCGTCTCGCCGGCATATTCGATTCCCCACACGATTTCCAACAGCTGGTCACGAGTAAACACCCGCTTTGGATTTTCCATAAAAATGCGCAGCAGCTTATGCTCCTTTAGCGTCAGCTGAACCCGTTCCCCATTTACGAATACCGTATATGTCTCCGGGTTTAATTCCAGGCCGCCCACACATAAAAGCTTCGCCTCATTTTTATGCCCGGCCTCCGTACGGCGCAAAACCGCCCTGATGCGGGAAACCATTTCCATCATGCCAAAGGGCTTTACGAGATAATCAT
Source organism: Lachnospiraceae bacterium (assembly GCA_021769135.1). Taxonomy (GTDB): domain Bacteria; phylum Bacillota; class Clostridia; order Lachnospirales; family Lachnospiraceae; genus Kineothrix. Next base: position 2,201 of record JAETTM010000088.1, read on the forward strand.
CCGCCCCCAGGTCAAGCCCCATTACTTTGTCATATTCCGTTCCCTTTGCTGTAGCCATCATCACCGGTATCCCGGCCGTATCCTCCCTGGCGCGCAATTTTTTCAAAATAGAAATGCCATCTTCTCCGGGCAGCATAATATCCAACATAATCAGCCGCGGCTTTTCCTGCTGAAGCGCCTCGAAAAGTTCCCCGCCGTCCGCAAAGCCTTTCGCTTCAAATCCCGCTCCATTTAGCGTATATATCATTAAATCGCGGATGGAATCCTCATCCTCTATGCAAAAAATCATACTCTTCCTCCCCCTTATCAAAAAGGAACCGGTCCATCAATCAGCAATCGTTCACTGCTGCGTCAATGCCCTTCTATATTGTTTGCAAATGGAGCTGAGGTATTTAAATAAAACAGGTAATTTCCATCCTCCCTCTTTCTCACATAACAACTCCATTCGTCGAATTCATAGTATTTTGACATACTGCTTTTTATTTCATGTATTTGCATTTCTGTTGAAAATATGATAGAAGATAAACAATCGACATGATTTCCTGTTCCCGATGTATTCCCGGTTTCTGAATATATATTAACGATATGAATATCCGGTATTTCTCTTTCCAAATTTCTCTGCAGCCTATCCGTTTGCCGCCTGGTAGCCATACGGTTTATACACATCCCCCCGATTTCATATAGGGCAAAAATTATGATAAATATGAACGGCAAGGATAAAACCGCAAATCCTATTCTCTTTAACCACTTCATAATCTGTCTCCACAAATTTACTGTTCCATTGCTTGCAGGAATATAGCATGGGCTAATGGCTATAAATACCCTTCGGCTTCTTCATCCGTGAATCCATAGTTCTTTTTCAGTATTTCTATAATCTTCTCATTGCCTGCACCTAAATCGCGAAAGCCCTTCACTGCGCACAAAATAGTTTCCTGCCTGGTTTCTTGCATAGTTTTCTGCCTGATTACCTCTTTTATTTTTAAAATCTCCGGCTCCATAATTTCCAATAACGCCTGACACATCTTTCCATCTCCTCTCAACTCTTCCACCATCTTCTGGTTTGCCCTGATACTTACTTCCAAAACAGAATCCGCCAATTCCCTGTCAAACTTCTTCAACGCATCAATTCTCTCAAGAAGCTCTTCCATATCCTGCTTTTCCATTCCACCCGATAACGCTTTCAGCCATGCATGTTCTTTCTTATCCACAGTTTCCCCATAGGATTTGTACAGGCTGGCATATGCGCCGGACTTGTAAAAAGTATCAATGTTCAATTCATCCTCAGGAGATTTATACTCCATGATGTTATGGCCCCGAAACAGCTTTCCTATTTCGTTGATAATCTGTACATCTTTGTCTTTCTTGATGACCAGAAGGTCTATTTCCAACGGTTTCGTGTTTAAATTATATTCCCTTTCATAAATTAAGTCATTGCGGTTTTCACACAGTTCCAAATTCATAGCCGATACGAATCCAGGGTGCCATTGTATTTTAGTATTGCTCATTAGTAATCCTTTCCGTATTAATTATTATAGCAAATTCTCAAAGTTTTACAACTAGATTAGGTTGCCAGCCCTGCTATATTATTTTTTATCTTTGGGTTTCAAAAGCTTGATTTTAAGAAAATAAGAACAGAATGTCCTGATAGATAAACACACTGTACATGAACTTTTACTATCTTGATAAAAACTTTGGCTTTATGCACGTAAAGCTTCAAACCTGGTTCCCTTTTCTGATTCAGGTTTATATCAACGGACGGGAAATGATGAAGCATATTTTTGATGAAAATGGTATCTCCTATCAAATGTATGATAACTCTTTTTCTTTCCTTAGTGATATCGAAAAAGCCCAGCAGCTTGCGGACAGGTTTGATTCCAAACCCCTTTGCCGCCAGCTTGATTTTTTCGCCCATAAAATAAACCCGTATCTTGATACGATTGAAGAAATCCTGCATACCGGTTACTACTGGTGTGTGGACCAATGCGAGTACTCAACCGATGTTATGTTTGAAAGCCGCGAAGCTCTGGAGGATATTTATCCATCCCTGGTTGGTCACGCATTCTACGACTTCAAATGTACGGATGTTTTTTCCTTTCTTGGACGCAGACTGAACAATAAGTCCCAGGGAGAAGCAGTCTCCGATTACCGTAAACGTCCGCAAGGCTGGAGGATCAAATTCAAAATGAAGTCTAATATCCTGGGTTGAACTGTTGCCATTCAGCAACTTAGCCCAGGGCGGAAGTATCGCCAAAACCAACACTTCCGCCCCATTCCATTTTACTTTTCGCCGACTTTTATCCCCACAGCCAGCGTTCCGTCTTCCCCAAAGCGGTACCGAAGCCCATCCACCGTCTGCCATCCTGTCAGCTTTCTGCCATCCCTGTAGCAGAGCCAATGGCCGGAGGCATTTTTTGTCCAGCCCTGGGCCGTAGCCGGTTCTATAGCCCGTTCCATATAATGGCGCAGCAAATTGCAGGCCTCCCCGCGGGTAAGCTTTCCTGCCGGGTCAAACCGGTATCCGTCTTTACCGTTTACCACCCCGGCCATCTGCATCCTTTTCACCTCATCCCTGGCATAATCCGCTATAGAATCATTGTCCGCAAAAGCATTCTCCCCGCGGGCCGGTATTAAAGCAATGCCTGCCTCATCGGCATAATCGGAAAGAAGCACTGCCGCTTCCTGACGGCTAAGTACCGCATCCGAAAAGTCTTTTTCCTTGCCTTCCCCGGGATTTCCTCCTGTCAGACGGGCCAGGGCGGCTGCAAACTCCCCTCTGGTTATCCCATCGTCCGGAGAAAACATATTTTCCTTTCTTCCGTCTATCAGCCCCCTGCTGGAAATAAATGCAATATCCCCTTTTGCCCAGGAGCCCTTTATATCTTTATAGAAAACAGGCGCCCGGTAACCAATCCCGTACATGGAAAAATGATTAGTGGCAAAACGGAGTATTTTCCCGTCCTCATCATAAACAGAGCGTAATAGATACTGCGCTTTACCGCTCCCGTCCACATAGACCGCCGTCACGCCGCCTGCCTCTTCCCCTTTCTGCAGGGTATACGGGATTGCTACGCTGATATTTCCTTTCCCGAAATCTTCTATCTTTCGAACGCCGTTATCATATAATACTTCCAGACTAAACAAAGGCCGGTTCCCCACAGCCGTTTTTCCCTCCGGAGACAGTAGGGCACCATCTTCCTTTTTCACAACAAGATGAGCATCCCCCCGCGCCTGCTTCTTGATCGCAGCCATCGCTGCCAAATCCATTCCTACGGATATCCCCTGCTCATCGAATGCGAAGGCAATGCGCTGAATTTTTTGCTCCACAACCCGTTTTTGCACACTTTGAAGCAAATTCAAAGTTATCGTACCAGCCGTATCCATGCCATCTCCTGTTCCCTTATCCTCACCGGAAGACACATGGATAATGATAGAGATACTGCCCGCTTTTACGCCCCTTCTGGCCGCTTCCTCCTGGGCTGCCCGAATGCCTTGGCTAATATGGTCTGCTGTGATATCAACCACCGCGCTGTTGTTCTCTGTCTTAACAATTTGTGCATTTACTGAAACAGTTCCGCTTACCGCATCCGTCGGTTTTTCCAGTCCATTCTTATCCGCGGAAAAAGGCATTTGTCCGGTAATATTTCCACCTCCGGCAGCCGGATTCCCTCCGTTGCCCCCTGCTGAACCGTTCCCGCTTCCGCCTGATGAACTTCCCCCGCTTCCGCCTGATGAACCGCCTCCGCTTCCGCCTGATGAACTGCCTCCGTCTCCGCCTGGTGTATCGTTTCCGCCCGGCGTATCATCTCCGCCCGGCGTATCCCCTTCCCCCGGTTTATCGTCTCCGCCCGGCGTATCCCCTTCTCCCGGTTTGTCATCTCCGCCCGGCGTCACGCTTTCCTTCTTCCAATTTGCCGTTATCGTAACATCCCCCCTTGGCATTGTAAAAATAGTATCCGCCGATGCCGCATCCGCAAACGCGCCCCCGTTGTCTGAGGTCCAGCCCTCAAAAATATATCCTTCATAAACCCCGGCATGGACAGGAATCTGATTTCCCGGCCGGTATTCTCCCTCCGCCGTTATCCCGTCTCCGCTGTTATTTACCCTAAGAAGATAGAGATTATCCACCACCTTTAACATTCCCGGCAGATAATGGATGATATAGCTGTCATGATTGGTCAACACCGCCCCGTCTATGGTAATCGTATATTCCCCCATGGTTCCGGTATCCTGTGTCTCGCAGGAGAAAATAGGCTCTTTTTCCACTTTGTCCTGATATGCCAGGCCAATGGGCTCATAGGTCAGCTGCGGCATTTCCTCGTCCTTTTTTACCGTTATCTGGCCGGCCTGAATGGTAATTTCCTTCTTTTCTATGGTAATTTCCAACGTGGCCGAAACGGGCTGGAAAGTATAATCCTGCGCCTTCGTAGCAGTGACCGTCACCGTTCCCGCTTTATGGATGGATGCGGTTTCCCCCGATATGGTAAGCACCGAAGGGTCTGCGCTTTCAAAGGTTATCGCCCCCTGGCCGCTCCCTCCGCTTGCCGTCAGGGAAAAACTGTCATCCCCGTAGGTTTTCGTTCCCACATCGGAAACTGTCAGCGCTTGTTGCCGCCGCCTTATAATCTCGCCCTTTTGTACCACTTCAATCGTTCCGTTGCTAATCAGCGTTCCATCCACCTTCACAGTGCCCTCTATCCGCAGGCTTCCATCCACCGTAACCGTCACATCCGGCGCAATCGTCACCTTTGCTTCCGGCCCGATAGTATAATCCCCCGCCACCGTAATATCCTGCTTCACCGTTACGATAGCGCCGCCCGGCACATCTTCCGTGCCGTTCCAATAAGCAGTAGGTATACGGTAGTCGCCCGTATATTCCACCAGCAAAAGCTGGACTCTCGGGCTGTCTGTAGACACATTAGCCCCGGTGGGGAATGCGGATTTCCCGATTTTTTCCACCCCTTTTCCTACATGGAACTGGGAAAATCCGGAGCATACCTGAAATGCCTGGGCTCCCACATGGGTGACGCTGTCGGGAATCTGCAATATGCCGCTTAATTTGCAGCAATTGTAAAAGGCTCCTCCCCCTATCTTTTTGAGCCCTTCCGGCAATGCCAATCCCCCTGTGAAACCGCTGCAGTTATAAAAAGCTTGATATTTGACCTCCTGAAGCCCTTTGGGTAAAATCAGTTTTCCCGTAAAACCGGTACATCCGTAAAAAGCTTTATCCCCTATTACAGTCAGTCCATCGGGCAGCTTCAAGCCGCTAAGCGCCGTACATTGCGAAAAAGCGGCTTCCCCTATCTCCGTCAGGCTCTTCGGCAGGTTCAATGTTCCGCTTAAATTTTTGCACCCGTCAAATGCGCTTTTCCCTATACGCAACAGACCTTCGGAAAAAGTCACCTCGGTTATACTACTATTTAAAAAGGCGTTATCCCCAATTTCCGTTACCTGATAGTTTTTCCCGTCAATTACAACGGTTGCCGGAATCGTAATTCTTCCGGAGGCGGAACAGCTCCCTACGCGGGCATAGCCCTTACTCTCATCTATGACTTCATATTTCAGTCCGTTCACAATAGCAGAAGTAGTTCCGGAATAACTATATGCTTCCCCGTTCAATGTTATATTGCGGCAACCGGAAAGATACGCCATCCTGGCCACGGATTCCTGCGTTGCCGCACATTCGATGCTGCAGTTATTAAATGCAGATGCGCCAATTTCACACAGACTGTCCGGCAATACTACGCTTCCCGAAAAACCAGTACATTCGGCAAAAGCATTTTTGTCTATCTTAGTCAGGCCTCCCGGCAATACCAGGCTGCTTCCTAAACCGGTGCAGTACCGGAAAGCGTACATTCCAATACTCTCCAGGCTTTCCGGAAGCACCAGGTCTCCGCTAAAGCCCTTGCAAAAGCCAAAGGCATCCTGTCCCACACTGGTTACCCCGTTGGGAATCGCCAGCTTTCCGCTAAATCCATTACACTTATAAAAAGCGGATTCACCAATATACTCCAGACCGTCCGGCAGCTTCAGTTCCCCGGTAAGGCCGGAACACATATAAAACGCCCTATCTTCTATACACGTCAGGCCGGCGGGCAAAACCAGTTCCCCGGTTAAGCCGCTGCAGCTGCTAAACGCGTAACCGCCGATATATGTAATGCTGTCGGGAAAAGAAATGCCCGTCAGGCTGCTGTTTGTCGCAAATGCCCAGCCTTCTATGGAAACTACCTGATACTGTTCTCCGGTTCCCGGCTTTGTCACCCACTCCGGTATCTGCAGATTGCCGCTGTAGTTCTTTCCGCTCATCAGCCGGACTTTACCGGCACCCACTTCTTTATAAGTAATTCCATCCACCTCGAATTGGTCATTGATGGAAAAAAGCATGGGCACTCCCTGTATACCAAGGCATTCCTCCAAATCCGCCCCTTCTGCGCCGCACACAGGGCAATCCTCATTGATAAACTCTTCCGTACACATTTCCTCGCAAATGCAGGACGCCGGCTCTGCGGATGGAAGTGCCGTTGCATTTTGCACCCCCGAAACATTCGTCTCATTTGACGGATTTTCCGTTCCCAAAGGGAACTCCGGGGTTGCCGCATCTCCTGTACCCGATATATCCGCCGGGGTTGTTCCATCCCCTGTCTCGGTTTTATCCGCCGAGGTTGTTCCGTTCCCTGCCTCGGATTTGTCCGCCGGGGTTGTTCCGTTCCCTGCCTCGGATTTGTCCGCCAAGGTTGTTCCATCCCCTGCCTCGGATTTGTCCGCCGGGGTTGTTCCATCCCCTACCTCGGTTTTATCCGCCGGGGTTCCCTCATCCGCTGCCCCCGTTTTGTCCGCCGAAGCCGGTTTATTTCCTTCGTTCCATACGTCCGTCGGAACCGCTTCATTTCCTGTATTCATTACATCCGCCGGAATTAGTGCCTTTTCACCGCCTTCTTCCTTCACAGGTCCTTGTTCCGAACCGTTCCCCGGCATTTCTTCCCCGGAAATATCAGTTCTTCCGGCTTCTGCCTTTCCATCCGTTCCCGCTTCCTCGCCTGCCGTAGCGTAGGCAGAAAATCCCGTCATTGTCACAAGCATGGCAGCCGCCAGCAAAATGGAAAGCAGCCGCTTTTTCATTATCTTTTTCATAAAATATCTCCTATAAGTTTTATAAAATCCCTAAATTCCGTGCCGCAAGCACCGCATCCGTCTTTCCCGATACGCCCAGCTTCCGGTAATTTTCTTTTGTGTGGTACCGCACCGTCTCCGCCTTCATGGACAGTTCCCGGGCAATCTGGTTGACGCTTAGCCCTTCCGCCTGCAGGCGCAGGATGTCCAGCGCCGTTTCGCAAAAGTCCGGCCTCTGGGCAAGCTGCCGTTTCAAATAAACCGGATAGCGCACCGCCATTTTTCCGGTTTCCGCCATCAAGCGAGTGCGCCATTGCTTATCCGGCAGTTCCTGTTCCCAAAAGGCCTTCGCCTCCGCCGCAAATAATTCTTGTACTGCCGCCCCTTCTTCACTGGCTAACCGAAGGAATCCATATTCGCACATTTCCTTCAGCGCGGAAAGGAAATCTTCTTTCCAATCTCCCCCCATCCGCTGTTTTGCCATAGCGGAAAGAAGATTTACCTCCATGCGGATATAGGTCCGAAGGGCTTTTTCCGCATAATAACGTATTTTTTCCAGCAATGACTGTGCTTTTAGATATTCCCCCATGGACAGATAGCAGCGGATTTTCGTTAAATATTGGTAACGGTCCAGCGAGCAGAAGTCCTTTCCTTCATCCGGAGCTGTTTTCATCCAGGACTCCACAGCCTCCCTGTCGCCCTCATATAAAGCCAGCCGGCATTTCAGAGCCGATATGTTTGGCAAAAGCTGCGCGGCACCCTGTTCTTTTGCCTTTGCTTCAAAAGAACACAGCATGGCCTTTGCCGCCTGTATCTCCCCATGGAAGACATTCAGGCGCACCTGCAGCCCCACCGCCGCAAATTCAATCTCTATCATCCCACCGCATTCCGTCTCTATCTGGGCTCTGGTCAGCAACGTCAATATCTCATAAGTGTCTCCGCCCTTTTCATACAGGCTTTCCCCCAAAGCCGCTTTCACAAGCCCCTTCCCGTATCGGCCCAGCACCCTCTCCACCAATTTTCCAATCGTTATCGCCAGCTTCCTGTCCTCCTTGCTCCACTGGCAAAAATCCTTTCCTCCATTCATCGTGCTGGGGCAATTGCTCGTTACGGAAAATTCCGGCAGACGGATTCCTTTGTCAAACAGCAGGAACGGCACCCGCTTCATAACCTGGATGATATCCACGCTCCCCCTGTGGGGCAGGGCAATGTCCAGATAAACAAGCCTGCTTAGCGCCTCCCGCTTCTGCCCTCCCTTCGCATTCTCCGCGAAGGTTTTCAGCTTTTCGTACCAATATTCGCTCTCTTCCCCCTGCAACAGCATAGAATAAAGCATGCTCATCCCCGTCATCAGTATTACGTTGCCTTCCACCTCTTCTTCTTCCAGCTGAAAATAATACCGCCTCAGTTCAAAATAGTGCCCGTTTCCCGGGTTCAGCCTGGCGTTGCGTATCAGCAGTTCTTTTATCCTCTCCTTCCTGCCGCAGCGCTCAAACATTTCCAATGCCGGCACAATCTGGTCATGCATTTCGTAGTACAGCCCTGCGTTGTAAGTATAATCCATTATTTCCTTCGTTCCGTATCTTTTAGCCGCCTTTTTTCTGAGGGCTTTTACCAGCACGAAGCGCAGGCGGTAGACCCCGTTTGTACAGAAAAGGAAATTTCCCGCTTCCGCCGCCTTTTCCAAAAGCTCCGATACGCGGCAGTTGCCGGTGACCATCTCCGCCAGCGGCAGCGTAAATTCGTCCACCACGCTTATCTGCATGAGAAATTCCAGCAAATCGCTGTCCCATTGTACCAATATGAAATTTTCCAAATAATCGGCAAAAGCATTTTCTATCTCTTCCAACATCTTTTCCCCAAGATGTATGCCCTCTTTCATGCGCAAAATAGTGTGGCGCACCGCATAGGCATTCCCCTGGCTTTTCTCCCTTAAATTTATAAGTTCCTCCCCGGTAAAGAAAATTCCTTCCGCCTTTAGCCAGTCGGCAATCTCCGCTTCCTTTAAGTTTAAATCCTCTTCCGTAATCACAAGGAATCCATCTTTGACATAAAGCGGCATCAGCCACGGAGGCACCGGGCTTCTGCTTATTAAAATAAGCCATATGTCCTGCTGCCCGCTCCACTCCAAAACAATTTTGCGCCCTTCCTCGTTCTTCAGCATATGGAGGTCATCCACCACAATCACGGTGCCGCGTTCTTTTCCCCCGGCCTCTTCGTTTAAGCCATTCCCTTCCCCGCCCAGGCCATTTCCCAGTCCGGCAGCTCCCTCCCCGCAGGAAAAGCGCCTGTATCTGCGTTTTGCCAAATACCTCTTTACGAGCTCCGTCTTCCCATATCCTGTCGCACCATAAATATACACCGTCTGCCCGAGGCTCCTTGCCGCCCGAAGCTTCTTAAGCGCCTCCCTGGGGGCTATATAGATTTCATGCAAGTATGTTCACCCCTTCCCTGCCAGAGGCCAAAAATGGCCCAAACTGCCGCACACATTCCCCTATCCAGCAAAAAAACCATCCGGAAAGCATAGAAAACTCCTATCTTCCTGATGGTTTTTTATGTATTATCTTCAATTTTCATCCCTTTTAACCTCTTTCCATGAATTTTTCCCCTCGGCTTTTTATATTTTACGTTATGTGCACCTCCAAGTCCACTCTCCAAATGGGTAGTTCCTGCCATTTTTTTCAGGGATTTTTCATGAAATTTTCAAGGTCCTATATTTTTTTCACCGGATGCCTTATCACTGTCCGCAGCTTTTCCGGGGCACAGCGCCTAGGGTCGCTCAAATATATTTCATGGTGGAAGCGGCAGCCGGATATATCGGCAGTAAGCCCATTTTCCCACATATAACGCTCCATTTCCGCTATGGTTGCAGGCTCATTGTCATAGCTTCCCATATGCATGCACTGCACGCAAAGCCCCTCATCATAAGTAAAAAACTCCACTTTGGAAAAATCGGCCTGCTTCTTCCGGGAAGCTTCGTCGATGGCCCACCGGAACTCATCTTCCGTCACGAATTCCGGAAGACGTATCATGGATATCCATTCGAGCTTCTCTTTATGGGCATAGTCAATCCCCTTGCCGGAGCCGGTCCGTTCCCCATGGGAATCCGCGCCTTCCTCTTCCTGCCACCATAACCCTTCTAAAGGCGGCACTACATAGGAGAAATAGCCCTCCATTTTGTGGCTCCCCTTATAGCTCATCTTCACCGTAAAAGCAATGGCATACAGCAAACCGATTGCCGCTTTGTATTCCCCTTCCGGCTCATTGGGGTCTCCGTGCCCCCTGACCGCGATATAATTCATTTCTGGTATTTCAATGATGCCTGGGTTTTTTGGAGGCAGATAAAATTCTTTGTATTCTTTCTTATAATCAAAAGCCATCTTTATAACTATACTCCTTTCTATTTTTCAACCCTTATCCCGCTTCTGCATTGTCTTCTTCGGCTTTGGCGCGGGAAGTTCCTCCCATGTGGCCGCCACAAATTTAACCAGTAAATTTTTATCGTCAATTTCTTCAAACAAAAAATAGTCCTTTGCCCCTTCATAAGGAGGCACCGTTTCCAGTTCCGGCATCAGTTGTCTGCCCACTTCCGTAATTTTAATGTACAGCTGGTCATTACAGATTAATGCAAATATTTTCCCGTCCAAGTACATTCCGTACTCGCCGAACATTTTCCTGTAAGTGACCGCTCCCGCCCCGGACAACTGGTCGGCTACATATTTCACAAATTCTACATTAGATGCCATGAGTTTTTCTCCTATTCCAGTTACATAAATTTCCAAGCCGCTTCCAAAGGCCGCCTTAACAGCTTACAGAAAATTTTTACCACTACGCCTGTCAGCAATGCGGAAATAACCGTTCCTTCCCTTGCTCCGACAATCGTGAAATCGAAAAAAGCAAGCGACAAAACTACTGATAAAACAACGCAAATAATGTCAAATGCAATTTTTACATTTCCAAACTCTCTATGGACCTTATCCGAAATTGCTTTCACAAATGCCTCCCCGGAATTCATAATTACATTTGCTATGACAGAAAGGGAAATCCCAAAGCCAAGAATGATAACGCCAATAAACACCAATGCGAGCCGAACCCAATAAATATCTGCCGTAATGAAAGAAGTAATCCACATGCCGAAATCTGTAAACCATCCAAAGAGGAAAGAAAGGGGCACCTGCAAAAGCTGTATCGGCTGAAACTGTCTGCGAAGAATCAAAACCTGCCCCACAATCAGGACACAGTTCCAAATAATCAGCCATGAACCAAGGGAAAAAAATTCGAACTTATAGCTTAACACATTCGCAACAGAAGAAATCGGCGATACCCCGAGTTCCCCACGTTTTGTAAATGCCACGCCTAATGCGGCGAAAAAAAGGCTTATAATAAATAATATGTATCGTTTTATCAGTTCTTCTTTCGTCATTAGATTATCTCCTTGTGCTGCAAATCAGTACATTAATGCCTTTGCTTTCCCCTGCTGTTCGTTTACCGAGCCATTGATGAAGCGATGGGGTCATCTGAATATTGCCCCCCAATCGAAATGCCTATGATTAGTTTATTTCATCTTTGAGAAAAAAGCAATGCGGGCACTGAATTTGTTTCCATTCCACTACTCCCTGTTCTTCAACACCTCTGCCGGTGTAATCTTCTTTATTTTTCCAACGAGCAGCGCATTCACGATAAAATACACAACCATTACCCCTGCAAAAACGACTGCATACAAATACCATGGGAATTCCATATTCATACCGCAGGCCGTATTGGCAATCATCCACGGATAAAGCAAATCCATAACCTTTTTTGCAAGAGGGATGGCAATCACTGCGCCTGTTGCTACAATCCATGTATTCCCGTTCAGATACAATTTCCTGATTTCATCTGTGCGGAAGCCAAATACCTGAACCAGCGAAATGCCGAAGGATGCCCGGTCAATCATAACGCCCATCATAAGATAAAGCACCATGCAGAAAATAATTATCGATGCAATGAGCATCATTGTCACCATCGGCATCATCAGTTCAATAAATACGGCGGCAGAATGTTCCACGTCATCTTTCGTTGTAACGCTGTAAAGCCTGCCCTCGTCAATCGAAAGCTCCCTGTCGGAAAGCAGCATATTATAATAATCGTCTTCCTGTCCGAACAGCTCCCGCATGCTGTCGATATTCATAAACACGGCTAACCCGTTTGCATAATCACAGACGCCTTTTACCGTAAAGGCATATTCCGTATTCCTCGCATTATCTGCCAAAATCAATTTATCCCCTGTATGCAGCCCATACTTTTGCCAAACGGATTTACCGACAACGATATTGCTTTTTCCCATTACCGGTTTTGCGTCAAAATAAGGATTTTCCCCGTCAATTCCAATGACAGATATATTTATGGTATACCCCATTGCCGTTTTGGAAAGCGACTCCGCATAGCAGGCTTCTCCCCCTTCCGGAACTTCTTTTTCTGGATATTTCAGGGAATACATATATTCAAACCTGGTGCTGCCAATGCTGTCTTTTCGAACATTCTGACACAAAACATAACAGTTTAATCCAAGCATAAGCACCAGCAATGAAATGGCCATACCGCACACAACTGTAAATCCGCTGCGCCTTTCTCTCATCATCTGACGAATCTGAAAAAGTCTGATGAAACTCATCTTTCCTAAATTCACAGGAACTGCTTTTCTTGTCTTTTGTTCATTCCTCATCAAAGAAAGGGCGCTCCTCGAAAGCCGCTTATCCATTACAAAGAAATTGACCATCACAGAAACAACCGGAGGCATCACAATACTGTACAAAATCAGGTATGCCGGATAGCGCACCTCAAGATTGGGAATTGAAAAATAATTGCAGCAATTCACCATCTGCGCCGGTATCCCGATTTTACTGAATCCGAGCAATGCGCCAATTAAGCCGGAGGTGAACGCAATCATTGCGGGCATGACAATATAGTGAAGAAGTAAATCTTTTTTCTTTACTCCCAGCGCGTACAAAGCTCCGATTACGCTGCTCTCCTGTGCAATCTGATGAATCACAAATACCGAAATGACATAGGTAAACAACACCATGACGATGACGCCAGCTAAAAGCCCTGCCTGCTTATTGATTCGCACGTCTCCCATCGCCGCAAGGATTCTCGGATTATCTGCTTTTTTGACAAAGAAAGTAAGGTTATACATATCCACCTGGCTGTAATCAAACTCAAAATCTTTGAGTCTCTGCTTCACATCATCATCCGTTATACCGGAATCGTTCAGGCGATATGCATAACAATATTCTTCAGCTTTGGAAGAAATCATTTCCTTCACTTTCTCATACTGTTTCGCTGTGACGAATGCCGTACCGAACAGGTTACTTTCCACAGCCATATCTGAAAATGTGCGGGTAGGCATATCATAATCCGGCGTGCTTCCAATCCCCACAACCTTGAACTTCATGCCGGATACCGTTATATTATCGCCCAGCTTCAAACCGTGCTCCTCGCAGTAGCGTTTTTCCAGAACAACCTCCCCGATTTTTCCTGCCATATGCCCCTCATCCAAATCAATAAGGTTGATATGCTCCCTGTTTTTCATCAACCGAAGAATAGAGCCATCCTCCGCTTCCATATCAATACTGAACTTTTTTTCCAGAACAATTCCTGTTTCTGCCAGTTTTTCCTCCTGTTCATCCGTTAAGGGAATAAAGGTTCCAAACTGTCCGTCTTCCACTCTGTTTTTCTCTGCCCGGCTTTCCGTTCCCTCAATAATGGTATCCGCAGCCCCCACAACAGATACTACGATATACATTCCCATAACAATTAACAACTCCAGTGCCAGATAACGCAGAAAGTTGCTCTTCAAATCCCGAAACAGCCTTTTCCCCAATACTCGGTTCATCCTACAAATCCTCCAGTTCTGCCGCCGATACCCGCGCCTCATTCATATACTCTTCCTTTATCTGGCCGTCTTTTACAACCAATACCTTGTGCACCATATTTTTGATGGCATTATTGTGGGTGACTATCAACATGGTAGTTCCATACTTTTGATTGAGCTGTTCCAATAAAATGAGAATATCCCTTGATGTCTTGGAATCCAATGCCCCTGTGGGCTCATCGCAAAGAAGCAGCTTGGGATTTTTAATCAATGCCCTCGCAATCGCACATCTCTGCTGCTGGCCGCCGGACAGCTGGAACGGAAACTTGTTCTGATACTTTGTCAGCCCAAGGGTTTCCAGCAATTCATCCATATCGAGGGGCTTCCTTGCCAAATATTCGCATACTTGAATATTTTCCCGCACCGTAAGATTGGGTACAAGATTATAAAACTGAAAGATGAATCCCAGATTATCGCGCCTGTAATCCGCAAGCTGCGCCGGTTTCAGGCTAACGATTTCCTGCCCGTCCACCTTTATGGAGCCGGCATCCATGTCATCCAGCCCTCCGATACAATTTAGCAAGGTGGATTTTCCAGAGCCGCTGGGACCCTGTATCGCACACATCTGCCCTTTCTCTACTCCTGTGGAAATATCCCTTAGCACCTGGATATAGCTATCTCCATTCCCATAGCTTTTCTTAACTCCTTTTACTTCAAGAAACATAATAAACCCTCCTGCGCTCTAACATAACACTGTTATGTTTTTGTTATGTAAAATGCTGTGCTTTCACACAGCATATTTTACCTGTTTCATTTTGCCCTAATCTTTCCTGACCAAAACTGTCTCCATCCATCCTTTCACGATATAATCCATCATCACTTTCGAATGAAGCAAAGCTTCCTTTGCGTCCAGCTTGTGGGTCAAAAGATGCACAAAAGCATCAATAGATATATGCGCCATCCAATGTCCCATATATTCATTTACTTTCGCCCCAGGTATTTGGGCTGCCATACTTTCTGCTATTTGAAGGCAGCCTCTTTCCGTCATTTCTACTATCTGATCCCGCACATGTTCAAAACGTGTGCCCTGTGCCTTTGTCAAAAGCAGCAGAAATGCATCATAGTTTACATAGAGGTGATGTATCAGCAGTTCCGCAATATCATCGTGGTTCCCCTTCTGATACTCATATATGTCCGGGCCGGAAATCACCTGCTCATCCTCTTTAAAATGGTCATGTATTATCTTCAATAGCTCTGCGGCGGGCTTTTCTACAATAGCAGCAAACAAATCCTCCTTATCCTGAAAAAAGAAATAAACTGCTCCCGTCGTCACTCCGGCCTTGGCGCAGATTTTACGAAGGGAAGCTTTTGCATATCCCTTTTCCATAAACTCCGCTTTGGCACTGGCAATCAATCTTTCTTTTGTTTCTCTCTCCGCTTTCAGATTATCACCCTTCTTTCAATGTACATAACATCGTTATCTTACCACGTTTTTGAGCATCTGTCAAATGGGAGCAAAATCAAGCAATTCAGCCCAAGGCTTTGCACTTGCTATAAAGTCCTGGGCTGCACTGTTGCGAAGTCAATTTTCATGGACTGTCCGCTGCACTGCCCGCTACAGCAAAGATGCCGCTTCCTCATCCACAATCAGGGTAAAATGGGGATGCAATGTCAATACCGTAGCCGGCACTTTTTCATCCACTACCCCGCTCACCAGCTTTTTCACCGGCTCCGCTTTCCGTTTGCCGGAAGCAATCATTACCAGGTTTTTAGCCTGCATAATGCTTCTGGGGCCCATTGTGATATAATAATCCGGCACATCCGCCTCCCCGTTTTCAAACTCATCTACCAGGCGCGAGCGCAGATATTCATCGCATTCCACCCTGGATGTGGCATCGCCGAACTTGGTTGTTCCGGGAAGGTTTCCACAAAAATGCCCATCCCAGCCTAATCCCAGAATCACCGCATCCAGCCCTCCCGCTTCCTCAATGCTCTTGTCCTGCATCCGGTAGTTCGTCTGGTCCAGCTTATGGATATTTTCTTCCCGGATACCCGCCGGAGTTAAGAACTGCTTCCTCAGTCCGGAAATCGTTACCCCTTCCCTGTCTTCCTTCCGGTATGGGATTTCATCAAAGTTATAAAAATGGACGTTTCGGAAAACATCCTTGCCCTTCACTAGCGGCAACAGTATTTCATACATCCTGGCCGGGGTTGTGCCGCCTGTTATCGACAAGTTTACCCGCGCCTGGTCTGAATACATATACTTCAACACATGCATGGCTGCCGTATGGCTCATTTCTTCATAGTCCTTTGTAATAATAAGCTTCATCATTATCCTCCTATTTCAGTTCCGCAGATACCCTCCCAGTACCTATACTCTTTTCCATATGCAGAAAATTCCCGGCTGCTTTCGCATCCGTAAATTTTCTGAGGTACTGTCCGGGTATCTGCTGTTTCCAGTTCCGCAAATATATTCTTTCCAATCTTCCTAAATAATGGCGCGCAGCAGTTCGTCTGCCGGTGTGGCTTCCGTCAGTTTGGTGTTGGGGAAGACATCCAGGTATTGGTCCGTGTTGGTAATCACTACGATAACGTCGGTTTCATACCCTTCCGCCTTCACTTTATCCGTTTCAAACGCAAGCACTTTCTGTCCTTTGGAAACCCGTTCCCCTTCCTGTACATAGGAAGTAAAATATTTTCCATTCAGCTTTACCGTATCGATTCCCAAATGCACCAGCACTTCCAGGCCATCGTTGCTTTTAAATCCAATGGCATGTTTGGACGGGATAAGGGTTGTTACCACGCCGTCTACCGGCGATGTGATGATGCCTTCTGCCGGAACTACGGCAATCCCTTTTCCTAAGACTTCTTCCGCAAACGTTGCATCCCCTACCTGGTCGATAGGCTTTACCGTTCCTTTTACCGGTGAAACAATGGAGAGGATGCGCTCATTTTCCGCCTTTTCCTCTATATGCTTCCCCCCTGATATCTTATCTTCTTCCAAAATTTTTCCTTTAAAGACAAAGCATATGGCCATGGTGGATATAATCGACACCGGAAGCCCGATAGCAATTCCCGCAAAACCATCCCCAAAAGTTGCCGGAATCGTCACTAAGGAAGACATAACCATCGCATACTCCGCACCGCCGAAGCAGGAGGAAATCGCGGCCCCGATACCGCCGCCGATGCTTGCTGCGATAAAGGCTACTTTGTATTTCATTACCACCCCATACAATCCCGGCTCCGTTACACCCAGGAAGCCCGATATGGCTGCGGATAAGGAAATATCGCGCATTTCCTTATTCTTTTTCCGCAAAATAATGTAGATTGCCAAGGGCGCCGCTGCCTGCGCCATAGTGCTCATGTAGTTCATGGCCCCGATGGTCGTATATCCATAGGTAGCCAGCTGCTGGGAAACAATAGCCCTCACAGCATGGTGTGTTCCGGTAAATACTGTCACCGGCCGCAAAGCCCCGATTACAAATCCGGCCAGAATCGGTGAAAAATCAATAATGGCCTGCATGCCTAACGCTATGTATTCGCCTGCATAAAAACCTAAGGGCGCAATGAATGCCAAAGTCACCGGAACCATTGCGATTAAAGTCAGCATGGGCGTAAAAATAATGCTGACAATGTCCGGAATCCTTTTTTCCAGGAAACGGTAAACGTAACTCATAATCCATACCGCCAGAATGATGGGCAGCACCGAAGCATTGTAGTCCAGATACGGAATGGAAATCCCTAATATTTTAAAGCTTTCCACCCCTCCGTTAATCCCTTCATAAATCGTCGGGTGCATCAGCACGCCTGCCAGAGACAGGGCCATATACGGATTGGTTTTAAAACGTTTTGCCGCGCTCACCGCCAAAAGGAACGGGTAAAAATAGAACATGCCGTCCGACATAATATTTAACAGATTAAAAACATCGCTGCCCCATTCAATCCATCCAAATTCCCAGAACATAAACAGGAAGCCTTTTATCATCCCCCCTCCGATAACCGGCGGCAAACTGGGAATCAATATGGAAGAAAGGGTCTCCAATATCCTCGACACCACGCTCTTTTTCCCTGTTCCTGCCCCGTCCGCAGCGGCAGCATCTTCCCCGCCCAAATTGGCCAGTTCTGCCAGTTCCGCATATATTTTATTCACTTTGTTTCCTACGATAACCTGGAACTGGCCTCCCTGTATCTGTACCCCCAATACGCCTTCCAGGCTTTCTATTTTCTTTCTGTCCGCTTTCCCGTCATCTTTTAGGCTGAAACGCAAACGGGTAACACAATGAGTGCATGATATAATATTTGATTCCCTGCCCACCAATTCCAATATTTGGGCTGCCGTTTCTTTGCTCGTCATTTTTTCGTCATCCTCCTTCCGATATATGAAGACATCCATGCAAAGCGCAATTTTGCGCTGTAAAAATCTCCATGCCAAAAATATCAGGTCTGCTTATGTTTTTTCCCGGCAATCAGCCGGTTGATATGTAATGTTAAATACAACATCTCGCTTTCCGATGTATCGTGCTCATACCTCTCGTCCACATAGTCAGCAATCATCCGTGCGCACTGATGGGCCTTGGGATATTCTTTTTTTACCAGTTCCAGCAGCTCCTCATTCATGGAATTATCCATCTCGAAATTAATCTTTCGAATCAGGTAATATTTCAGATGAGTGATAAACCGAGTGAAATCGGCGGATTCCTGTACAATTTTCATTTCCAGGAACTGCTCCATTTTTTTCACGATTTCCGCCATCGCCGTTGTCAAATCCACGATATCATACCCCGCACTCAGCCCGCCCATGGAATTCACCATATGCATGGCCACGGAGACCGCTTCCCCTTCGGGCAGCCGCTGTCCGGTAGCTGTTTTCAAGATGTCCAATGCTTTCAGGCCTACCCCATATTCCCTGGGATAAAACTGCTTGATTTCCCATGAAAGAAAATGGTCAAAAAACATCCCTTCCTTAAACCGCCTGGCCGCAAAGCAAAAATGGTCGGCCAGCGTGAACACTAAATTTGTGGGCAGGGGGCTTTTCAGTTCCTTTTCCGCCATCCTGACAATTTTCTGCGAAGCGTTCAGGTATTCCATGGGAATCTCCTTCAACAGCTGCACATAATAATCCTCATTGCGGTTTTCTTCCAGCACGAACCGTTCCTCGATAAAATCCTTGTTCACGGTATCGCCGGGATAAACTTTAAACCCTACCCCTTTCCCCGTAATAATAACCTTCTTTCCCTTGTCATTTACCAGTACCACATTATTATTGATACGCTTTATGACATTCATCTCATCCTCCATATACATTTGTTTGCTTGAACTGTACATCCCGCATACGTTGCTTTGCAGGCACAGCCGCCTGGGCCAGTACCTATGGGAAATCGAGCAGGGGAAACGTCTTTCTTTTCCTGCTCGATGCGCGGCTCATGCGCCTCTTTGGCGGCATACTTCCTCTGCATGAGCCTGCGCATAAAAAAAACCTAAATAATACCAAAAGGTATTATCTAGGTCATGCCGGCATATCCCGTAACAAATCCTATATCGCGTTCTGCTTATTCATTGATGATATTCTACCTGAAAAAATCCGGATTGTCAACACCCTTTTTTACATTTATCCACATTTATCGTAACAGTTCAGCCTTCCGGCTGAACTAACCAGCATTGCACCGGCTAAAATATAGCCGGCGTGCCCATAAACAACTTCCTTATATTCTCAATCATTCCCATATTTCGTTTTTTCAGGGTTTCGATGATGGTCATGATGGAGCAGTACATCTCATGGCCGCTTTCTTTCCGGAACCCTCCCGCCATCTTCTGCCTGTTCTTCGCTTTCCTCAGATCCCTTTCTGACAGATTATCATCAAACGGTACAGAAAAGTCATGCAGAAACAGAAGATGGTTATGGCTGTACTTTTCCATCCTGCCAAGCAGTGCCGCTTCCTCCTGCTTTGCATATTTATGGGTGGTGCTTTTATTCTCTCTGCGCCCCTGTTTCAAAATGGAAAAAAATTTTTCCTCATAATCTGTTATTCTTCCGGCCGGCATGGCTTCATACCCCTGTGCCATTAATTCCTTACGACTCTTATTCATTTCACACAGAAGAGAAACCATTTCCCCTGACCACCTGTTTTTTGTGTCCTCTGTATTCTTACGCAGATAGCGGATGACGTGCACGTTACATTCTGCATGGTCTGCTCCAAAATGGTACAGCGCGGTTTCATGGTCATGTACGAGGATTCCGGCGTACTGGTTCAGAAAATCCAGTCTTTTCAGGGCTTTTATTGATTTGCTGTCCATGGCATGGTATATCACAGTATCATCGACACTGAAATTTCGTATATAGTTCTGTTTCCCGTTTACTGTTATGGCTGTGGCATCCGTTGCAACCACATCCTGAATGAGCAGTTTCTCTTCCAGATGCCGGATGCTTACTTCCGATGCCCCTGCAAACTTCCGACAGAAACTGTAAACGCTCTCTTCCGATAAGTCCAGTTCCCCGTCCCCGGCTGCATTCAGGAATGAGGCAATCCTGTCATTTGACATAACCCCTTCGCTGTATAAGGAAACAGCCAGCGCTTTTACATTTCCGCCGTAAGTTACATCAGAGAAAGATTGTCAAGTGTGTTTGTAAATTTTTCCTCTATATTCTAAAATCCACAATTCTTACTAATATCAAGTCTCAAAAATATGATGCTTACCATCTCTTCAGCTTCTGTAACCTTGAGAGTTACAGATAAATATTCCAATATCCCTTTCTATCAGATCCCACTCTTTCTATAATACCTTTTTCTCTCAGGTTTTTAAGCTTAACAGATACCGTTTTTCTGCTTATATCAAGCATTTCAGCAAGTTCAGCAGTTTTATATCTTGAGTTATCTTTTAATAATTCAATCATTCTTTTTTCTGTAACATCTGTAACCTTTTCTGTGACTTCTGTAACCTCATTGCTTTTTCTATCGCTTGTCAACATTGCTCCCGCAGGCCGCATAGGTACGATTAACCTAAAGACATCGCCTTCCTCAAAATTCGGTTCTGCATCGGAATAGATTTTCGTGTATTTATACAAATTCCGGACACCGGAACCAAGTGAATCCGCATATCCAATATTTACAAAAAATTTCGCTATTATTGCGGATACGGAGTGAAATTCTCAAGGCTGATTCTCCCCTTCCACTGTGTCCTGCTCCAGTTCTCCGTCCATATCCTGTCCTTTTCAATAATCAGCTTCGCCGGAAACGCACTCTTAAATTCCCTATGCACAAGCAGGTTGCTGACAATCTCTCTGGCTATCGCAGTTCTCAGACTTACATTGACACCGTCAATCAGGAAAAACTTATCGTCCGTGTGTTTCTTAATAAAGTCAATTAACAGGTTATAGCTCTCCATCAAATTGTTTTCCACAATCAGGCGGTCATCATAACAATCCATGTTCTCTACACGGTAAATTGCATCTGTTTTGTATCCCGGCACACAGGACTGAATGGTTTCCGGTTTCCCAAATAAGAGAATGCACGCCATATTAAAGCCTTCTTTTCCGCTTTCCATGTCTTTTCCATAAAGCCCGGCACTGCGTAAAGGCTAAATTGTTGCCTTTTTGGAGCGCTTGGGACAAGGTATATTCAAACTCAATATCTGCCGTTTCATAGGAGCAGCCAAAAGAGGACACAAGCATTTTTCCGTCCGTCTTGTCCGGGTTTTCGATATAGTCAAGGGCTTTGCTTAGAGTGCTTTTAATAGGCTTAATCTTTGTAACCGCCATATCTCCGCAAGC
>JAETTM010000089.1 GCA_021769135.1 Lachnospiraceae bacterium
GTATAAAAGCGATTGCCCCGTACATATCCCAAAGGCTTCTTGCTGTAAACATAAAAAACCTCCTTTTTGATAAGAATCGCCATATCTTAGCTCTTATCAAAAAAGAGGTATTTTTCTTATTTTCCCGCTGTCTTTTCGGCCTTATGGAATTCATCTATCGTAATTCCCATCCCTTTACATGCCCCTGCCAAATCCAAACCTAAGTTTTTCATAATCGCATTCACATCCTTGACCAAAGTTTCTGCCCTTCCCAAATCCATTCCTTTTTCCATTCCTTTTTCCATTCCGATTTCCAAAATGTTCATCTTCACAGCCTCCCATTCTTCAGATTGCCTGACCTCCCCCACAATTTTATCCAGTTCCAGAATACGTTCATCCTTTACTAAGATATCAGGGTTGTCCAAATTCGTATTTTTCATATACTGCAATAGGCTCACCAGTTCCGGCCGCCCATTCCTACTTGCCATATTCAAAAATATTTTCTTTGTTCCATCCTCCAGCGCAAGTTCCGGTACTTCTTCACATTTCTCCGTAAAGGTATATTTCGCCATATCTTTTCCAAAAATATCATCCTGCGTAATAAAAACTATGACTGTGGAAGGAAGGTTTTTATACCGTGTCTTTTTCCCCGATTTTAATATGGGAGTATCCAATAATCCTTGGTAAAACCTTACACGTTTTTTAATGTTACCACTATCCGTCTTATTCTGCATCTCCACATCAAACTGTCGGTTCTTCCAGTCCAAAGCCCAGGCATCCAGGCGTATGGCACGTTTGCCTGACCGGTTTAATACAACTTGCTCTGTTTTTACTTCCTTCAATTTAAGATTATGTTCGTCCAAGATGATGCTAAGCACATCCCTATAGGCTTTTTTCACCTTCATTACCGATAAAAATAAGGCGAAATCGCTTAGGTTAAATTGATAGTTTTCCGGGAAAACCTCCGATGCGATATCATACACCGCCTTCCCTTTTGTTGATTGTTGCATTCTTTTACCTCTCTTTCGTTGGGCAGAGAGGCTATTTTATTCCCTCCCTGCAATATTTAGTTTGTTATAAGCAAGGAGTTTGGCACGTTTTCTGCCGGGATACGGACTTTCGTGATGTCCGTTAAGAAACTTTCAGATTCTTAGATTTGCATCTTTGCTTGTCTTTATATTACCATATAATATATGTGATTACAAGTTAAAATTCGTTTTTAATCCCGTCAAATATTGGTTATTTCAAAGCAAACGCTGCATTTATCAACGTTTTCATTTCATTAAAAAGAGTTGACCCAGCGGACAACTCCTGGCGGCTTATAACACTATGGCGTAATCTCCTATGATGTAAAAAGAGCGCGAAACGGCGCAGGACATCCGGTGGATGTCCGCCTTGCGCGGACCGGAGCAGAGCGGAGACCTCGAATCTTCGATCCCTGTCAGGGCTCGATTATGCAAAAAGGACATCCATCGGATGTCCTTTTTGTGTAACGAGAGCGCGAGACGGGACTCGAACCCGCGGCCTCGACCTTGGCAAGGTCGCGCTCCACCAACTGAGCCACTCGCGCATTTTTCATAAATACCAACGCATTTCCGCGTCAACATCATTCATTTTACATAAAACTTATAGATTTGTCAACCATTAATTTGCATTTGATTTTATTTTGATTTTATTTCCAAAAAAACCTTTAATTTTAGCCCTGCCCTGCCTTGGCATTTAATCCCGAATATCCTATAATATTTAGTATTGGTAATGCAATTTTCATGCCGCTATTGCCCTATAGGATTCGAGTATCAAAAGCCCTGCCCCTAGATGGCTCTTAGCGCCTGGATCCCTATAGCATATTTTAGATAAGGAGGCCCTTTCCCATGACCCAAGCAAATTTTGCATCCGTTTACGAAGATGCTTTCCCATTCTGGAATGAAATACCGGATACAGACAAGGACTATATTTGCCAGAATTCCTCAGTCTTCACTTATCCTATGGGGACAAATGTCCATGACGGCGACGAATGCTCCGGCGTCATCCTTGTACGCTGCGGCAGCCTCCGGGTTTACATGCTCTCCGAAAACGGCAAAGATATCACCCTGTACCGCCTGCACGAAGGCGACATATGTATGCTGTCCGCCTCCTGCGTACTCGATGCCATCACCTTTGATGTATTCATCGATGCCGATAAGGACAGCGAATGTTATTCTATCAGCGGCCC
Source organism: Lachnospiraceae bacterium (assembly GCA_021769135.1). Taxonomy (GTDB): domain Bacteria; phylum Bacillota; class Clostridia; order Lachnospirales; family Lachnospiraceae; genus Kineothrix. Next base: position 2,192 of record JAETTM010000089.1, read on the forward strand.
TGCCTTCGCGGCTGTTTCCAAACGTAACCCTTGCATTAAAATATTCGCGCTGGAAATCGCAGTCAGCCGTTTTTCCGATGTGATGTGGGTAATGCAGCAAATTCTCTTTATGAGCATGGACAAACGGCTTGCCATTTTTCTTTTAGACGAATCGGCCAGGACGAATTCCGACCTCATCCTGCTCACCCACGAACAAATCGCCCGTTATATCGGCTCCGCCCGCGAAGTAGTATCAAGGATGCTGAAATATTTCTCAAATGAAGGGATAGTAGAAGTTTCCCGTAAAGGAATTAAAATCCTTAACAGGAAACATCTTCGTCAGCTAACGAGCTAACGGGCACCGCCCCTTATGCAAGCATAGCCAGGATTTCCGCTTTCGACTTCGCCCCTACTGACTGATGGATAACCTTACCGCCTTTCATAACTACCAGCGTGGGGATGCTTAACACTTTAAAAGCCTGCGCCAGTTCATTTTCCGTATCCACATTGATTTTGCCCACCAGGTATTGAGGGTTTTCCTTTGCGATTTCATCTACAATAGGGGATACCATACGGCAAGGGCCGCACCAATCCGCATAAAAGTCCAGGAGAACGGGCTTATCGCTTCCTTTCACTTCTTCAAAATTGCTTTTATTTACGCTTATTATCGACATAATTTTTACCTCTCTTTCTTCTTTCTGTCTTTTAGTATATCCTGTATTTGCTATGGATTCTGTGACATAGTCACCATCTAAAGGTTCAAACATAAAAAAACTCCTTCTGCCCTACTGTTTTTCACAGTATACAGAAAGAGTCCTTTATTTTATCTATATAGCCTTACTAATCCCCACCGTCAGAATCCCGTTCTCCGCCGAAGCGTCAATCCGTATGGAATAATCATAGGGGTTCTTAAAGCGCAAGTCCTTCGCCCCTTCCACAATCGCCGAATCCAGCCCCACCGGCACATAATCCACATGGAGGGAATGGGCATACCGTTCCGTAGCCGGTATGGAAGAAAGCATCATGGTCACATACAGCGTCGATGATACCTGGCAGATGCCGCCGCCCACGCTGGATACCACTTTCCCGGAAGCGAAAGAGGGGGCTACCACATATCCGTTAGCCAATGTTCTGGACATGATGGACTTACTGAAAGAAAACTCTTCCCCAGGCTCTACCACCATTCCGTTAATCCGGCTGGCCGCCAGTTTCACGTTAACCGCCCTGTCCTCCTCCGTATTGTATGCCGTGGAAAAGGATGCGATTTCCCCTTCCCTGCCCGGCTGCGCCGTGGCCTTCCGCCCTTCCGCCTTGCCGGACTGCATATAATGGTAATAATAAACGCTCAAATCGTTTATCCCATAAAGGGATAACAAATCCAAATTATTTTTCATATATGCCCGGACATCGAAATCGGCTTTTCCTTCCCGCCCTTCTTTCATGCCCGAATCCACAAAATGTTCAAGCAAAGCCGTCATGTCATGCCCTACCGCTTCCTGCACATCAGGATAAGTATTATAATAAAAATCCGCATCAAAAACCGCCGAATAGTCCGCCGCTTCTCCGGAAATCCCCGCTGCCTGCGCCTCGATGCCCATCAAAAAACTCATACACAATGCCACGGCAACCGCTTTTTTCACCTTCGCCATACTGTCTCCCATTTCTGCCCCTTCCCTTCTTTATCTATCCCCTACTTTGTTGATTTCATCGCAGACGGCAGCCCTTCCCGCAGGCAAGCCGCCGCCTTATTACAGCTTTTTCTAAAATAACATAAATCCCGCCATTTTTCCAGCAGTAAAACCTTACGATTTCTTTAAGTTTTCATAAAGTACTAGGAAAAAAATATTCCTGCAAGCGGCGACATAATAATCATTATCATGGAAAAGGTAAACGATTCTATGGAAATAAGCGTGGCCCGCTGCCCGGAAGGGAACATATCCTGAAGGACGGTGTTTGTCCTTACCTGCAGCGCATCGTCGCTAAGTGCAGAAATGAAACCGCCCAATGTCATTACCGCGTATATCCCCGAGCGCTCTGCTGCCACCCCCAGCAATACAAGCAATGCAGCAGCTGCAAACACGCTTCCATACCGCATCTTTTCGCATTTTAGTATCGCTTTCGCCCCCAGTATGCCGCCCATTTCCATAAAGAACAGGGCGAAGCCAAGCGCCCATCCGGGCATACCCGCTTCGGGCAATTTTGCCTGAAGGAAAAACAACAACAGAATGTCAACCGCCCCGACCAGCGAATTGCAAAACATGAAAAGCATTGCCTTTTTTTCTCTTTTCAGAAAGTATATGCTTGCCGCAAAACATTCGATGAATTCTTTCCTGATAGAACCGGTCACAGTTCTTTTGCCGGCCTTTTTGCAGGCATTTCCGGGGAAGCCCGCTTTTTCCTTTTCTTTCTCCCTGCTGCCGTCCGCTTCGTTCATCCCTCCATCCCCTATCCATATTTCCCGCAGCGGTATTAACGCTCCTATTTGCACCATCCCTATCGCAATATCCGCCCCATATGCCGCCTTATGCCCGATAAAAAGCGCCACCCCCGCACACAACGTGGACAGGCCGCCGCAAAAACGGTGCAGCATCAGCTGATTGGATGCATATTTTTCATAATATGCCTCCTTTTCCACCGCCTTTAACGAATCATACGCCAGTGCATCCCCTGAACCCGACAGGAAATTATAGCTCATGGCATAGAACGAAAGGGATATACAAACCATAAATAAATTGCTGGAACATATCATTATCATATTCCCAACCATTCTCATAATGCTGCTTACAATCAGCATATTTTTTCGCCCGAACAAGTCAGCCAGGACCCCTGACGGAATCTCGAATATTAAGCTCGTCATATGAAAAACCGTCTCCGCAAAACCAATTTCCACCAAACTATAGCCCCTGGCCGCCAATATTGCCACCCATGCGCCGGTCAGCGATAAATCCCCCAGCATGGACGATAAATATAATCTCGATATTTGTTTTTTAATATTTAACATAAAAAAATCTCCTTAACTTTATATTTTTCATAAACCGTTAAGGAGATAATGTGCCAATCCTATAAAACTTGCCAAGCCATACCATAAGCCGAACATCGACCGAAACCGTCAATCCCAAACTAGTGTGCTGGCACGTTCACTTTCAGTCAAATGACGCAGAATGAATTTTCAGCCTGCAAGGCGGCTGAACGAGGCGATGCGGTGGCATCGTTGAGTGAAGCCAACGCGGCAGATGGAAATTCAGGCAAGTCATTTGACGAAATGTGAACATGTCAGTGCACTAGCATCAACCGGCCGTTCCCTACGCAAATCTTCCTGAAAATAGGCGCACTATCCCCATGAAGAAGAAAAATGCTTCCTTTTTTCAGTTGCAGATTCATTGTTTTCCAAAACATCAATCCAACCTCGTAAACGTAGTCAACAGCCTTAAGCATTATATCAATGCAACCTTAGGCTAAATATTAGTATACACCAATAATACGTAAAGTCAACACCTAAGCCAGCTGCGAGAATGATAAAATCCTCAAGGAGCCCTTTGAAAAACGCCGGCACTTAGGCGCTGTATTTCAGCGCCTTATGTGTCCGCTGCGTTTTTCCCAGAGCGAGAGCGTGGCGACGGAGGATTTTATCATTCTCGCAGCGTCCGCCGCCATTACCCCAATGACATTACCTACCAAACCGTTACGCTAAATCCTCCCCATTCGTCTCAATCACCTTCTTATACCAATAAAATGATTTCTTAGGCGTTCTTTTCAGCGTTCCGTTCCCTTCATCATCTTTATCTACATAAATATACCCATACCGCTTCCCCATTTCCCCCGTAGACGCGCTTACAAGGTCGATGCATCCCCAGGATGTATATCCCCAAAGTTCCACGCCGTCCTCTTCCACCGCAGCCTTCATCGTCTTGATATGTTCCCTTAAGTATGCAATCCTGTAATCATCCTCCACATATCCGTTTTCATCGGGAGTATCCACAGCGCCAAGGCCATTTTCTACAATAAAAAGCGGCTTCTGATATCTGTCGTATAAAGAATTCAGCGTAATACGAAGCCCCAGCGGGTCAATCTGCCACCCCCACTCGCTTGCCTTCAAATATGGGTTCTTAAGCGTGCTGAACACATTTCCGGCTGTTGTTCCAATCGACTCATCCCCGCTTGCACATCGGGAAGAATAATAAGAAAACGAAATGAAGTCCACGGTATTTTCCCTTAACACCTGTTCATCCGACCGGGTAATGTCAAGGGCAATCCGCTCCCTCTCAAACAATTTCCTTGCATAAGCCGGATAATACCCCCTCGCCTGAACATCGATAAATAAATAGTTTTCCCTGTCTTTGTTCAGCGCTTTCCATACATCCTGGGGCGCGCAGGAATAGGGGTAGGTCATTCCCGCTGCCAGCATACATCCCACCTTATTCTCCGGGTCAATCTCATGGGCAATCTTCGTAGCCTCCGCAGAAGCTACCAACTCATGATGGGCGGCAAGATATTTGGCCTCCATCTCATTTTCCCCTTTTTCAAAAACGAGCCCTGCGCCCATAAACGGCAGATGAAGTATCATGTTGATTTCATTGAATGTGAGCCAATATTTTACAAGCCCTTTATAACGGGTAAATAATACCGTAACAAGATTTTTGTAAAAGTCTATGAGCTTTCTGTTTTTCCATCCGCCATATTCCTCAATCAGATGCATCGGGCAGTCAAAATGCGTAATCGTCACAAGCGGCTCTATTCCGTATTTATGACATTCCCGGAATACATTTTCATAAAACTTCAGCCCTTCTTCATTCGGTTCCTTTTCATCACCCTGCGGGAAAATACGGCTCCACGCAATGGAAAGACGGTATGTTTTAAAACCCATTTCCCCAAACATTGCAATATCTTCTTTGTAATGATGATACATATCAATGGCTTCCATTGCCGGATAATAATGTTCCGCATCCGGCCTCAGCATTTTCTTTTTGCCAAGGCACACCGGAAAGCGGTCTTTTCCATGAGGACATACATCCACATTGGCAAGCCCTCTTCCTCCCTCATTGTATGCCCCTTCACACTGATTTGCAGCGGTTGCGCCGCCCCACAAAAATCCCTTCGGAAAACTCATCCTATCCCTCCTTTTATTTTTAAAGTTACCGGCCCCTGTACGCCGAACGGTTCCATCACAAGATAATGGCTGAGCACATCCCGCACTTCTGTTCCCAGAGTATTGGTAATCTCTATTGCAATTTCATTGTCGCCTTCCTGCAAAAATTCTGTGATGTCAAACCTATACGGCTTGCACAAACGGACTCCCGCCGATTTTTGATTCACGAAAACTTCTGCCGTCTCATAAGCTTCTCCCAAATCCAAAACAGCGCCTTTTACTTGTTCTGCCTTCTCCATTTTCATATGGGCTTCATACCGGACTGTTCCTGTCTTATTTTCCCACCCGGGAAGCGTCTGGATACAGGAAAGGGAATGGCAGGGTATCTTTTCTTTAAATTCAGGATAGCTTATACTGTCTGCAAAACGGACATCCCATACGGACGGCAGCGTATAATCCGCCCAACATTCTTCCTCCGTCCAAAGTTCTTTCTCTGACCAAAGTTTTTCTTCCGCCCCAAACTTTTCCTCCGGCCCAGGCTCTTCCTTCGCCAAAACGCTTTCCCCGCCGTCAGGGCTGCATTGCAGCCTCTCCTCACTTACAGCCAGAACCGTAGATTCATATGGTTCCAAATCCAGCCTGATTTCCTGCATGCTGATTTCCTGCGCGCTGATTTCCTGCATGCCCACATCCTGTCCTGCCAAAACAAGCCTGTCCTGAAATCCGTCATATCGATATATATATCCCTGCTGGGATAATCTGATTTTTGTATGGATTCCTTTTCCGATATTTTCATTAAAAAGCATGTAGTACCGCTTTCCCCCGCGCACATACTCTCCAACCGCCAAATCCGTCTGTGGCTTTGCACATACAACAGCGGCGTACCCCCCAAGCACACAGCCAAGCTCCTCAAGCCCTGACACCGAACATCTGGAAATCAGCCTTTCCAATCTGTCAGAATGACCAATGTCATTGTCCAAATCGCAGATTTTCTCGGGAACGCCTTCCACCATCCATATTTTTATATTATTGTCACACATTTTTTCAAGTATTGTAACAAGTTCTTCCGGAAAACATTCGCCGTATGGAATCACAAGGACTTCCATTTCCTGCCCGTTGATAGCATATCCATTTTCACTGATTTTTGCCCCCTTTAAATAATCAAGGCTGACAATATCAAAAGAAATCTGATGCTCCGTCAATGCCCTGGCAGGTTTTTCTATCGGCATATACTTTCCGGCCCACTCCAATTCTGCCGGATAAAGCACCCCTACTTTTGCAGGATGTTTCCCCTTCTGAAACAGCCCTGCCATACGATTGACATAATCGCAAAAGACCTTGAAATAGCGGAACTGGGGATTATGCCCATGAGCATAAAAGTGGGGCGGGCAGTCAAAGTCCGGGAACTCCTTCGGATTAAATGCATGGGGCACAATCCAGTTGACCCCGCGTACAATGAGATGGTCTGCAATCCATTTCATCATTTTCAACCCTTCGTTCCAGCCATAAGCCCCAAACGCTTCACACATGACGCGCCCCTCTTTTTTCGAATCCAGATGGGCTGCGGAAGAACCCAGCTTTGCCAGGGCATAATGATAGAATTCCCCATTGCTTCCTCCGGTGCTAAACGCATCGTGATGATAATTCATCCCCGGAACAATCTGGCCGCCAATGACATCGATTCCCGAGAAATCCATATCCTGCTGGCCGCGGAAGAAATGGCCGGTTCCGTATCCAAGGCGGGCATGGGCTCCGTTATCTTCAATCGTATGGCCAAGATACCAGACGCCCCGCTCCCTGCACCAGTCGCCGATTACTTTCGTGAAATTTTCATTGTACAGACGGGTAACCACATCCATATACCGGCAGCGTATACCGCTTTCCTTGCCCTCTGCAGCGCTCCATAAAAGAGGCAGATATTTGTTTTCAAATCCAAGTTCCCTCTCCAGCCCTTCTCTCCAGGGAAGAACCATCTGCGTTCCGATTCTCCCCTCAGTGCCTTTCATATTGCCAAACCGGGGTTCATCGGAAAAAAATCCCTGTATGGTTTTTCCGAACTCTTCCTTATAATGTGCATAATGAGGTTCATATACCTCCTCAATCAAAACATGAGTCGCCTCTTTCATCAGAGGGTTCAAATAATCAGCAGTGGTTTCTTCCCCGCCCTTTCGTGTCTGGTATACAACAAAAATACTATGTGCCCCCTCTGGAATATCCAATGTCAGAAGACGGTTTTCCATATCCATATTCTCTGTGATATCCATAAAAGAATCCGATTTCAGCGAATCATTTTCTTCCGTCCTCTGATTCAGACGCTGCGCCATGTATACGCCCAATATTTTTTCACTTTTATCCGGCTGCTCCCATGGACGGCCTTTCAGGAGACGGAAATCAATCCGTGCCCCTTTCATCGGCCCCTGTACATCATAGCGGCGCATATCCAGATACCATTTCAAATACTGGGGATAATCCTTTTTAATCCTGCCATTGGCAAACCCCGTGGGGAAATGGGAATCATCCAGAATCCAGAGTTTCATATCAAGTTCTTTCGCTTTTTTCAGGAGAAAATCCATATCTTTCCACCAGCCGTCCTGTACGAACTCCGGATGGGGCCTTGCCTCAATACATACACCTTTTATCCCGACGGACGCAATTTTATCCATATACTCGCCAAGCACACTGTGGGATTCTCCATGCTGCCAAAAAAATGGGTACAGTATGTTCGGCGCTTCTTCTCTAGTGAGCGTTTTAAATCCTTCCATCGAAAAAACCTCCTGCATAAAATTCTTATGCTTTTTTCTCTTCCTTCGCAAATATAAATGCCAGCACTGCCGCTACCGCAAAAGCCAAAAGCGCACATCCGATAAATCCGTAAAAGCTGATATCAAGCCCTTCCGGATTAATCATACCCGGAATACGGAACAGACCATCTCCGCCCATTGCATACAGCTTTATGCCAAGCAGGCCTGCAATTGCACCGGCAATACCTCCGCCCAGCCATGCGCTGATGAACAGTTTGAAGTTCGGCAATGCAATGGAGTAAATCACAGGCTCTGTCACGCCGCAAAGGGCAGATGCCATGCTTCCGAATCCAACGCTTCTTTTTTCAGGGTCTTTCATTCGAAGAGCGTACCCAAGGGCAACCCCCGCCAATGCCCACACAGTAAGGCCCAGGATTGCATTCACCGGGTCGCATCCCTGCGTTACGATGTTGTTTATCAATATGGGGATAAATGCGGCATGCAGTCCAAGCAATACAACCATCTGCCAGAACGCTCCCAAAAGCAATCCCCCCAAAAGCGGGCTGAAGCCAAATACCGCAAACACTGCCGTTGACAATCCGCTGGATACGATATTCATCACCGGTCCGATTGCCAGCCAGCTTAAAGGAACCGTAATCGCCAGTACGAATGCAGGCACCAGCATTAACTGTACCATTTGAGGAATAAATTTCTTTGCCAGCTTTTCCAGTTTGCTTGCCACAAACGCTGACAGAATAACCGGGAATAAGGTGTTGGAATAAGTTGTTGCCGTAACCGGCAGTCCAAGAAATGTAATCCCGCCTTCCGCCGTTACCGCAGCGACCAAATCCGGATAGATGAATGCCGCACCTATGGTTGCGGTAACATATTGGTTGCAGTCAAATATTTTTCCGCAGGTAAAGCCGACAACAATAGGCATAAAGTATAAAACAGCATCCGCAGCAGCATATAATACCTGATAAGTTCCATCCGTTCTTGTCAACACACCTACTGTTACCAAAATAATAAGGATACCTTTAATAATACCACCTGCAATCATCGAGCCAATCATAGGCATAATACATCCGGAAATCACCTTAAAGAAACGATTCCACAGGCTGCCCTGTTTCACAATTCTGTAATCCTCTTTGTTCGGGCCATCATCGGATATCCCGGCTTCGCGTTTCACAATTTTTACTACCTCGCTGACATGCGTTCCGATAATAACCTGATACTGCCCTCCCTGATTCATAACTCCTTTTACACCTTTTATTCCGGACACTTTCCCTTTATCCGGAATGGAATCATCCTTGAGCACAAACCTGAGACGTGTCATACAGTTTGTAACATTTACAATATTCTCTTTCCCGCCGACAGCTTCTATCACTTCTTTTGACAGCTGCGTGTAATCTGCCTTTGCCATTTCCTCTCCTCCTAAAATCCTTTTGAATGGAACTCTGTTTTGCAAAACATGTTTTTTACTTTGTGTTATCATTATAAAGTATATGTTTTGCCCGGGAAATGACAGATTCATCAGAATTCATTGACCAAATCCACACAATTTGTTAAAGTTAAAAAAAGCAGAACTTTCTCATTTTGGAGGATATCCTTATGAATCTGGCAGCCTTAGACCATTATTTACGCGAACTCTCCCCCAGCGAACAGCGCTATAAGGCCGGGCATACCTACACCGGCTGGAATGAAATGAAACGTATAAAAATAGACGGAAGGGAATGTATTGTTCTGAAAATAGATACTTTCGATTCAGAATACATGGAACAAAAACAACACATGCTGGATTCAGGTCCTGCCATGTCAACTATACTGCCTTCCTTAAGCATTAAACGCACTTCGCGCTTTAATCCTCTTCCTGAACATATTCACACACACATCGAAATCAATTACGTGTACTCCGGCCGCTGCCTCCAGGTTGTTGACGGCCATCCCATTACTTTAGAGAAAAATCAGCTGCTCTTAATCGATACCAATTGCCCTCATTCAATCGCTGCATTGGAAGAAGATGACATCATGATTAGCGTCCTGCTCAACAAAGATTTCTTAAGGGAGAATGTTTTTACACAGTTTTCAAAGGACAGCGTTTTATCCCATTTTTTCATCAACGCAATCAATGAAAAAACGGACCATGACCATTTTCTGCTTTTCCACTCAGAAAACAACCGGCGGATTCCTCTGTTTTTCCAGGAGCTTTTCTGCGAGTGTTATGACCCTTCCGTTAATTCTTCCGATATTATTCTGCATCTATTTTACACGATAATGGCAGAATTAATCAATGTATATGAAAATGAATTTGCAAAAGATGAACGCTTTGAATACAATGTTCCAATCGTTCCCATGATTCGCTACATTGAGAAAAATTTCAGGACCTGCACGCTGGAATCGGTGGCTGATTTTTTCCATATCAGCCCGAACTATGTATCTATTCTTTTGAAAAAATATACGAACCTGACTTATATGCAGATGATTCAGGCGCAGAAACTGAAATATGCGGAGAATCTGTTAAAATGTACAGATTTTTCAATCACGGAAATTACCCATATGGCCGGGTATAAAAATGTCAGTTTCTTCTATAAAAAGTTTCAAGAAAAATATCGCTGCTCTCCTGCGGATTATAGGGGAAGGCGTTAGGCATACTGGTATACTGTCCACGGGAATCAATTTTCATGGGCGGCGCGGCGGGCCTCATGCCCTGCGGCGGGCAAGCGCCTGCCTGCACAGCGTTCGGTTTTAAGGCTATTGCGAAAAAGCAGCAATTTCGCTTATGAAATGGTTCACTGCCAGGGAAAACCCGCCATGGATGGCGGGTTTAAGAAGCATGGGGCTGTTGCACTGGAGATTTGTAAATCTCCTGTATAACAGCCCCTTTTTATCCATTTTCTATCAAAATGAAGCTATATTTCGTAT
>JAETTM010000090.1 GCA_021769135.1 Lachnospiraceae bacterium
GTCTGTATGGTTGGGCTGTTTGGAACGGATTTATCTTAAAAATAACAGGAAATCAATTTTCATGTAAAAATGAAATCTACTATTGACAAAATCTAATTCCCCAGTTAGAATAAGACAAAATAAACGTCAGGAGGAACACGCATGATTAATGTAAATGTAATGGAGAGAATTGCAAAATAAATATTGCAGGGCAGTAAGCGTCTGTTCATATGATGGTGTCTGCCTTTATGCTGACAGTGTATAGCGCTGTCGGTTATTTCGCCTTACATTTGCTTAATATTGTGGTTAAATATATTTCCAAAAGTAATATGAGCACGGCTGTATGGCTGTGCTTTTTTATTAACATAAGGATGGCTGGCGAAGCCTGGCATCCGTTGTTTCCGCAAGCGACAAGCCAAGTAACCGTGCTTAAACCAACCTTTTGTTGGATTAGACATTTGGCAACTGCCGCGAGGGTCAAATTCCCCGCAGCTGTATGTAGAGCAAAAGCTGCGCCGCCAGAAGTTTTTGGAAATAATAAAGAATAGGCAGTTATAAAAACCATGGTATGTGCTGGATAGGGCAGGCATCCGTGGTTTTTGTTTTGCCTGTTCTGCCGGCAAAGTAAGGCGGGAAAACAGTTCCGGCAGAAGCAGGCCGGGCATAACAAAGGAAAGCAGAAAATGCGCAAAAAATAGCGCGGAAATGGGGAGAAAATGTGGAAATGGAGAAACAGATAGAATTTGACAAAATTAAAGAAGCATGGAGTCGGTTATGCGTAACGGGCGGAGCGAAAGAAAAGGTGGAAAGCCTGTCTTTTTACCTATCCGAAAGCGAATTAAGGAAACAGATGCGGGATACTACCGATGGCAGGGAGCTGATCGATAAATTGGGAGCGCCGCCTTTGCCTGAATTGGAAGAATTGAAAGAGATTGTGGTGGCTGCCGAAAAGGGAGATTGCCTTACCCCTTACCAATTAGAGCGTGTGGAAAAGATGCTGGTAGCGGTTAAACGGCTGCAAAGCTACTTGGAGCGGGGGAAGATGTATGAAAATCCGGTGGCATATTATGCAGAAAATTTGGATGGACTGGAAGATTTGAGGGGAGAAATTTACCGGCAGATACGAGGCGGGGAGGTGGATGATTATGCATCCAGGGAATTGGGGCAGATAAGGGGGCAGATGGGAAAATGCGAAGAGCAGATGAAGCAGAAGGCGGAAGGGATAATGCGTTCCTGCAAAGAGTATATGGCGGATAATTACTATACATTCCGGAACGGGAGGCTTTGTGTTCCTGTGAAAAAGGAGTATAAGCTGAAAGTACAGGGAACCGTCATCGATAAATCGGCAACGGGCAATACGCTGTTTATGGAGCCGTCAGGGGTATCCAAATATTATGAGGAAATGCAGCTTCTTAAAATAAGCGAAGAAAATGAGGTATACAGAATTTTGTATACGCTCACGGCCATGGTTGCGGAAGGGGCCGGTATACTGAAAGAAAATATGGCAGTCATAGAGAAGCTGGATTTTATTTTTTCCAAAGGAAAACTGAGCGCTGATTTGGGCGGGGTGGAGCCATCCATTAATTTGGAGCGGAGAATCGTGCTGAAAAATGCAAGGCATCCTTTGATGGACAGGAATACCAATGTTCCCCTGCAATTTAAAATCGGCGGGGAGGTGCAGGGGATTGTCATTACAGGGCCGAATACAGGCGGAAAAACAGTGGCGTTGAAGACCGTTATGCTAAACTGCCTGATGGCCCAGTGCGGCCTGCATGTAACTTGCGAAGAGGCGGATATCTGTATGAACAGCGCATATCTTTGCGATATCGGGGATGGCCAGAGCCTGACGGAGAATCTGTCCACCTTTTCTGCCCATATTAAAAATGTGCTGAAAGTTTTGCAGGAGGTTGACAAGGAAAGCCTGGTAGTGCTGGACGAACTGGGGTCAGGTACTGACCCGGTGGAAGGAATGGGAATTGCCGTGGCCATTTTGGAGGAGCTTAAGAAAAGCGGATGCCTGTTTTTGGCCACTACCCATTATCCGGAGGTTAAAGAATATGCCGAAGAAGCAGAGCATGTGGTGAATGCCCGGATGACTTTTGATAAGGAGACGCTTTGCCCCACCTATCAGATGATTATAGGGGAGGCCGGGGAAAGCTGTGCATTTTATATCGCAGGCCGTCTGGGGATGCCGGAGGAAATGATTCGGACAGCGGTACGCAGGGCTTATGGGGAAAGCGCTGCCCGGAATTACCTGTTTGGAGAAAGGGATGTCCGGGATTATCGGTTTGGGGAAGGTGCTGTTCGGAATTACCTGTTTGGGGAAGGTGCTGTTCGGAATGACCCGTTTGGAGAAGGAGCTGTCCGGAATTGCCCGTTTGAGGAAGGCGCTGCCCAGAGTTATCAGCTTGGGGAAAATGCTGGCGGGCCGATTCGAAAAGAAGGCAGCAAAATCAAAAGGGCGAAAAAGGGAAAAGATGCATCGGCGCTCTCGGATAAATATGCCGTTGGTGACAGCGTGATGGTGCTGCCTGATAAAAAGATTGGGATTGTGTGCAAACCGGTAAATGAAAAAGGGGTGCTGCGGGTACAGCTGCCGGGGAAAAAAATATGGATAAACCATAAAAGAGTAAGGCTTCATGTGGCCGCTGCGGAATTATACCCGGAGGACTATGATTTCTCCATTATTTTTGACACGGTGGAGAATAGGAAAAAGCGGCATGTTATGGAGAGGAAATACACGGAAGAAGTGATAGAGTATTCACAGGAGGAGGGATGTAAATGTCACAAATAAGCGTAAATAATCTGACATTTTATTATGAAGGAAGCTTTGACAATATTTTTGAAAATGTTTCCTTTTCCATCGATACGGACTGGAAACTGGGATTTGTAGGGAGGAATGGGAAAGGGAAAACTACTTTTTTAAATTTGCTGCTGGGCAAGCACGAATATTTAGGAACTATCAGCACAGATACGGTTTTCGATTATTTTCCCTACCGAATAGAAGAGTGGAAGATGGAGAAGCCGGCCATAGAGTTCATGGAGGAACTGAAAGCGGGCGTGGAACAGTGGAGAGTCCTATGGGAACTGGATAAACTGGGGCTGGACGGGGAAATCCTTTACCGCCCGTTTAACTCGCTAAGTTTCGGGGAGAGGACAAAGGTGCTGCTGGCCGTATTGTTTTCCGGGGAAAATGATTTTCTTCTAATCGATGAGCCTACGAACCATTTGGATCAGGAATCCAGGGAGACGGTGAAGGAATATCTGGCCGGAAAGAAAGGATTTATTCTTGTTTCCCATGACAGGGATTTTCTGGATACCTGCGTGGACCACATTCTGGCATTAAACCGCCAGACGATTGAAGTGCAGGCCGGAAATTTTTCCAGCTGGTGGGAGAATAAGAACAGGAAAGATATGTTCGTACAGATGGAGAACGAAAAACATAGGAAGGAGATTGCCAAGCTGAAGGAAGCGGCCGGCCGTTCCAGGCAGTGGGCGGATAAAAATGAAAGCACGAAAATTGGCTTTGACCCATTGAAAGAGCACGAACGGTGTAACGGCACCAGGCCCTATATCGGAGCTAAAACCAAAAAAATGCAAAGCCGGGTAAAACAGATGGAAAAGCGGATGGAGCGGGAAATCGAAGAGAAGGAAGGCCTGCTTCAGGACGTAGAAAATCCTGTGGATTTGAAAATAATGCCGTTATCGCATTTTAAGGAGACGCTGCTTTATGCGAGTCATTATGGGCTGAAATATCAGGGAATGGACAAGGCGCTTTTTCGGGATTTGAACTTTACGCTCCAGCAAGGGGAAAGGGTATTCCTGGCCGGGGCAAACGGATGCGGGAAATCCAGCCTGATTCAGGCAATCTTACAAAAAAGCGGTATGGAAGAGGTGCGGGAAAGTCTGGAAGAGAGCGGAACGCTGCAGCCGGCGCCGGGATTGGTTATTTCCTATATCAACCAGGACACTTCTTTTTTAAAAGGCCGTATTAAGGAATTTTGTAAGAAAAGGAATCTGGATGAAAGCCTGTTCTGCTCTATTTTACGGCAATTGGACATGGAAAGGGTTCAGTTTGGGAAAAATATGGAAGACTTTTCGGAAGGCCAGAAAAAGAAAGTACTGATTGCGGCAAGCCTGCTTACCCCCGCCCACCTCTACCTGTGGGATGAACCGCTAAACTATATCGACGTATTTTCCCGGATGCAGATAGAAAAATTGCTGATGGAATACCAGCCTACCATGCTGATTGTGGAGCACGATGTAAGGTTCAGGGAGAAGATTGGTACGAAAACGGTAGAAATTAAAGACGGTTTGGGGTTTTGCCGGTAGGGGATGAAGCGAGGATGGAGAGGTTGCGGAGAGGGTATAGGAAGGCTATAAATGAAGGGGCTGTGCAGCAGCCCCTATAAGACTCCTAATTGTTGGAAGCAGGTTTGAAGTTTAGTATATTCTTCCCATCTGACATTTTTCAGAATATCCTGCCTTTGGGAAAACTGTTCCGCCGGAGTTCGGATGGAAAAATAGGTATCGAACTTTGCCTTTGTAATCATCATTCCCAATCGCATTTAATAAAAAAGTCTCCATAGCACCATTTTCATCAAAGGGGATAATCATCAGCAAAAGGGAGAAACTTATTTGGATTCCCATCTGTGTATACATTTTGCAGGAAAGCCAGCAATTATTGACAAGATTTGCTGTGTATGTAACATTATATTCTGCCAGGATTTGAACTATAGATTGAATAAATGATTGCTCTGTTCCCACTTCATCCCGGTCAGTGATAATAGCAATATTGCTGTAAGCATCGGATAAGCTGGGGGGAGATAGGTGATTTTTGTTTAGGCATTTTCAATATATTAGTTTGGATTGTTTTATCATCGTTCCATTGATATGCTACCCGCATATAATATTGGAGTAAAAAATAATCAGTGGAACCTTCACATAGTATAATTGTATTCATCACCGAAGCTCCAATCCCAGATTTTCCTGCGCATGAATGGCTTCTTTGCTATGGGAAGTTAAAAATACCTGCACATCCAGTTTCAGGGCGCTGGTAAGCAGCCACAAAAAAATGGAATCCATACTTTTATCATCGGTGTCAATTATCACCACCGACACTTTAAAGAAACAAACTTCCCCTCCAATTCCTAATGACCTTTAAGCGAGGGTATGTTATAATGTCCGAAAAGGGCAGAGTCAAGCGGATAAAAAACGAAGTTTTTTCGGGTCTCAGCCCGAAGTAGAGGCCAAGAAAACCCCAACCCCCAAGTCCGCCGAACCTTTTGCCCAAAGCAAAGCCCCTCACACCCCTCAAAAACCAAGTTTTCCAGCCCCTATTCAAAATAACCCCACCCACCCCAACGGAGAAAAGACAATGAAAACAGAAATGAATACAGAAATAAAAACCAAAACAAAATCAGAAACCAAAATCGAACCCCAAACCAACCCCAAAACATACCCCGTTCCCCCCACCCCCACCCCTCTAACGGGAACCGTAATCATTCCAGGCTCCAAAAGCATCACCAACCGTGCCCTTCTCCTGGGCGCTATGGCAGAAGGCCAGACCATACTGGACAATGTACTGTTCAGCGATGATACAACCGCCTTCATCCAATGCCTGCAATCCCTGGGAATCCACGTAGAAGTACAAAGAGAGCAGAAAAGGATTATCCTCCGCAACCAACCAATCGCAGACGGGGCGCACATTTACGTCAACAGCGCCGGAACAGCGGCCAGATTTCTGACCGCATACCTGGGAACAATGGACGGCAGCTTCTTTGTAGATGCGTCTGAGCAAATGCGCAGACGCCCGATGCAGGAACTGCTCCGCACAATGGAATCTCTGGGAGCCCGTTTTTCCTATGAAAAGGAGGAAGGCCGTCTTCCATATTGGATTCAGGGCTGCAGCAATAATGGGCCAGAAGTCACCATTGACGGCTCCCTCAGCAGCCAGTTCGTCAGCGCCGTGCTCCTTTGTGCCCCCAACTACCGAAATGACATCACGATTCATATTATCGGGGAAAGGACAGCGAAATCCTATATTGACATCACTATGAAGATGATTAAAGATTTTGGGCTAGAAATCACAGAGGATGAAAACCAATACTTCATCAAAGCCGGCCAAAATTACAAAGGGCGCAGCTTCCTGATAGAATCCGATGTTTCCTCCGCCTGCTATTTTGCGGCGGCAGCGGTAATCACTGGCGGAGATATCCGCATTGATAATGTTTTTAGAAATTCTATCCAGGGCGACATTAAATTTTTGGAAGTGATGGAACGGCTGGGGGCAAAAATAATGGATACGCCATCGGGCATAGAAATCATTGGGCCCAAAAACGGGGAATATGAAGGAATCGAAGTGGACATGAACGATTTTTCCGACCAGACCATGACGATGGCTGCCGTTGCGGTATATGCCAGGAGCAAGACAGTAATAAAAAATGTGGGGCACATCAGGCATCAGGAGTCCGACCGAATGCTGGCGATAGAAACAGAACTGAAAAAGATGGGAATTCAATGCGAAGTGTGCGGCGGCGATATTACCATATATCCAGGAACTCCCCGGCCAAGCGTGGTGAATACCTATAATGACCATAGGATGGCAATGGCTTTTTCCCTGGTAGGATTAAAGAGCGAGGGGATTACTATTGCCGACCCGGACTGCGTTTCCAAAACCTTTGCCGATTATTTTGAGAAGCTGGAAATGTTGTATTAAGGCATTGCCCGCCGCTGTCAGCCATATTGCTGAAAGGAATGGCTGAAAGGCTTAAATGGCAATTAAAGATAGAATTCGGATATATGTAGAAATGTACCGATACACATATGGAAAAGATATTTATGGTATTAAAATTGTAAAATCCAAAATAATTGTTTAAAATTCACAAAAAATGATTGATAAATATAGGAAAATATATCATTGACGAATAACTTGTTCAATGATATATTTTATTGTAAACCGATACACAAATGAAGAGGCGATGAAGGGATTTTCGAATGTTTGCTTCCGAGTTTGTATCTGCATTGCGCCCACAAATTTTACATGTGCAAAAACAGCGCGGAAATGAGGAAAACATGGCCAGCATATATGATGTAGCAAAACTTGCAGGTGTATCAAAGACTTTGGTTTCCAGAGTGATTAATGACCAGAAGGGGGTAAGTGAGAAATCCAGGAAGAAGATTTTGGATGCTATGGACGAATTGGATTACAGGCCCAATGCCATCGCCCGTTCCTTAGTCCTGCAGAAAACAAATATTATCGGCGTTATTATGGATAGTCTTTGCCAGGCATACTATTTCGATTTCATAAAGGGAATTGAACAGGAAATCGAAAAATCGTCATATGAAGTGCTTTTCTGCAGCGCCCGGGATGATGTAGAAGCGAAGAAAAAATATGTGGATTTCTTTTCCCAGGGGCGTACAGATGGATTTATTATGTATGGATCCAATGTAAGGGATCACAAATTGATTGAAGAACTGGAACATTCACGTATGCCTATGGTGATTGTGGAAAATGATGTAGACGGGCTGAATATCAACAATATTTGCGTGGATAACCGATATGGTTCTGAGGTGATGATCGAATATCTGATTCAGCAGGGCTGTAAAAATATTTACCATGTCACGGGTGATTTGGCAGTAAAAGCAGCTATTGACCGTATGGAAGGCTACCGGGCAGCGCTGAAAAAGCATGGTGTGGAATGCAGGGAAGACATGATTATCCAGGCAGACTTTACGGTGGAAGGCGGCTGCCAAGCCATGAGGAACGCATTGGAGAAGGGGATGGAGAAACTTCCGGACGCCATTTATTTTGGTTCCGATGCCACAGCGGCCGGTGGGATGATTGCGTTGGAGGAAAAAGGAATCAGAATTCCGGAGGATATTAAAGTGGCTGGGTTTGACAATGACTTTATTGTGTTGCCGGACAGAAAGCCGAGACGCCTTACTACATTGGCGCAGCCCATGTTTGAGATGGGAGTGAATGCAGCTAGGCTGCTGTTGGACGATATTAAAGATAATCCGGAGAAAAAAAAGAGGATTATTTACTATCCGGAACTGGTTATTGGGGAAACTACATAGAAAATGGATATTATTAAAGGACCGGTGCATAGCCGCCGGTCCTAACATAAACGGAAGGTGTGGAGCGATACACATACGAATTTTCGCTCTATTGCAAAATAAATTTTAGCACAAAAAGTTGTGCGGAAATGAGGTTAAAATGGAAAAATTTAAATTAGCAATCGTAGGGGCAGGAAGTTCTTATACCCCGGAACTGTTGGAAGAACTGGCAAACAGAAGGGAAACCCTTCAGGCGAAAGAGATAGTGCTCTATGACATTGACGAGAAACGCCTTGGAATTATGGAAGGATTTTGCAAACGTTATGCTGCCCATTTAGGACTGGAGGCAGAGATTTCTTCCACAATCGAACTGGATAAAGCATTATATGGGGCGGACTTTGTGGACACTCAAATCCGGGTGGGAGGCAACAGGCAGAGGGTAAAGGATGAAAAGATTCCGCTGAAATACGGCCTGGTAGGACAGGAGACTACCGGGGCAGGGGGAATGATGAAAGCGTTCCGCACCATACCGGTGATTCTGAACCTGGCGCACCGGATGGAAGAACTGTCGCCGGATGGCTGGATAATTAATTACACTAACCCCACCGGGCTGGTAACGGAAGCGGTGACAAAATATTCCAAGGCCCGGATAGCCGGATTCTGTTCCGGAGGAATTTTCCCTAAAATGTGGGCCAAGGATGCGCTTGGGATTGCCTATGACCGGGTTCAATATGATTTTGCCGGATTAAATCATTTAAATTTTATGAGCAATATCACTATAGACGGGAGAGCAGTGACGGATGAAGAGTTTGAAGCCATTGCCAGGGAGAATAACAGTGTAAATTTGGATTTGATAAAGCTGTTGGGAGTTCTCCCAAGCCCTTATCTGCAATGGTATTACCAGACAGACGAAAAAATACAGAAAATCGTAGATTGCGGCTATACCCGGGGCGAGGAAGTGATGGAACTGGAAAAAGAGATTTACAGTGCTTATGGGAACCCGGAACAGGTAACTAAGCCGGAAGCGCTGGCAAAAAGAGGCGGTGGAGGATATTCGGAGGTGGCTATGAATTTCGTCCATGCGGTACACAACAATGTGGATAAGGAAATGGTGGTCAATGTGCCAAACCGTGGAGCGATTCCCTTCCTTCCGAAGGATGCAGTGGTGGAAATCAGTTGTCTGGTGAACCGCAGAGGCATGGCACCGCTGCATGTGGCGAAGGTTCCCGAGATGTGCTGGGGGATAATAGCGGCAGTGAAAAATTATGAGCAGTTGGCCGTGGAAGCGGCTGTGGAAGGGGATGTGCGCAAAATGAAGCTGGCGTTGCTGGCACATCCGTTAGTAAGGCAATATAGTCTGGTTGAAAAGCTGGTGCCTGAACTTTTGGAGGCGAATAAGGAATACCTGCCCCAGTTTTTTAAAGGGTGAAGGAAGGTGGTGTGAGGTGAAGTACGTGATGGGAATTGACCAGGGCTCAAGCAAAACTTATGCTATTGTCGGGGATGACAGTGGCAATGTGCTGGGTTTTGGAAAAAGCCATGGGGCCTGCCATTCCAATACAGGAATGAAATTTGCCATGGAAGCGGTAAAGGAGGCGGTGGAGGAAGCACTGAAACAGGCAGGGCTGGAACTTTCTGAAATAGATACGTTGGCTGCCGGGATGACTGGTATGGACTGGGAATTTGAGGAAAAGCTTTTAAAGGAAGAACTGGAACAGTTGACACGGATTGAGAATATACTTGTGGTCAATGACTGTATTATTGCCATGCGTGCCGGAAGCAGCCATCCATATGGGGCAGTGCTGTGTGCAGGATCCGGTTTGAACTGTGCGGTGAGGGATAGAAACGGTAAGGAGTTCGTATACGGGTTTTACATTGAAGAGGAATATCAGGGAGGGGCGGCATTGGGAAAAGCATGCGTCAAGGCGGTGACGGATTCCTACGTAGGAATGGGGGAGAAAACGATGCTCACGAAGATGCTTCTTAAAAGATTTGACTGTAAAGATGTAGACGAACTGCTTTTTAAGAAGGTAACGGAAAAAATTGCCTTAAAGGATTATCTTTCCCTGCCCATTGTATTGGAGGAAGCGGCCCGCTTGGGAGATAAGGTGTCGAAGAATATATGGTATCGGTTCGGACGGCAGTTCGGAAGGTATGTCATTGCAGCCATGAAAAGAATGGATATGCTGGGCTACGAGGCGGAAGTAGTGCTTTCGGGGAGTATTTTTAAATGCAGAGAACCGGAACTGCGCCAAGGGGTGGAAGATGAGTTGAGAAAAGATGCCCCTTTGGCAAAAATCGTGGATGCGGTGTACGAACCGATTGTGGGGGCATATTTGATGGCCATTGAACGGTCGGGGAATGAAGGCGGACCTGTGCTCCAGAACCTGGAAAAATATAGCAGAAGCTTCCAGCTGAAAAGGGTAGCATATTAGGAAAATAAAAAATAGGGAGGTGTGGATGGAAAAATGGCAAAGCTATGGGAAGAAATTCATGAGCAGCCGGAAGTAATCCGTAAACTATGGAAAGGATTGCCGCCGCGGCTGAAACAATGGCCGGTAGAAGGGAAGGATATTTTCCTGTTTGGAACAGGGGCGTCATTGAGCGCCTGCATGCAGGCCAAATATGCATTTTTAAAATATAAAGGAGCCCGTGCGTCAGCGATACCCGCTTTCGAAGCGGAATATTACAGAAATGCGCTGGACGGAGACAGCATGGCTGTAGTGGTTTCTCAATCGGGGGAAAGCTATGAAACGAAGGTTATTGTGAAAGAGATGATGGAGAAGGGAATCCCGTTTTTAGGAATAACAAACGATGAGAGTTCCTTTTTGGGGAAAAATGCCGGCTGCTGCCTGCCATTGATGGCCGGGGAAGAACTGGGAACTGCCACAAAGACGCAGACGGCATCGGTTATGGCGCTTTACCTTATGGCAGGTATGGAACATGAAGGGGCTATGGAACAGTTGGAGAAGCTGCCGGAAGCGATGGAGGCTACTTTGGAGTTGGCGGAAGGATATAAACAGGAACTGGCAGATTTTCTGTCTCACAGGAAAGCCATATATCTTACAGGGCTGGATGCCCACGCTCCCACAGCTCTTCAGGCCAGCCTGATGATGAAAGAAAAAGTATGGCTCCATGCGGAAGGACTTTCCCTGGCGGAGTTCCGCCATGGGCCGGTGGAAGTGATTGAGGAAGGAATCCCAATTGTGCTCATCGGGTTTGGGAAAGAAAAAATTAATACTCTTTTGATGCATGCCGATTTTCTCGCAAAGGTCTGCCATGGAGATGTGGTGCTGATGACTGACAGCCGGGAAAGCCGGATAAAGGGTTACAGGAATTTCCCATATGTCTGGGAAGGGGAAGAAGCGTTTAGCCATATATGCGCCACGCTTCCGTTCCAATTGCTGGCGGAACGGATGGCTGCACAGCGTAATTATGATATTGACGGATTCAAATACATAGGTAAAATTTTGGATCAATATGAAAAACCAATGAAATAAGAACTGGAATAGGAGGAATATGATGAAGAAAAAAATGGCATTATTGATGGCAATTGCAATGGTAGTGTTGACGCTGGCCGGCTGCGGGAAGAAGGAAGAGGAAACGATAACTTTGACTCTCTGGCATTCTTTTGGAGGAGGCGTGAGCCAGGATGTAATCGACGATTTTATTGAAATGTATGAGAAAGACCATCCAAACATTAAAATCGTGCAGGAGAACGCGCAGATTGAGGAATATCAGTTCCGGAAATTAAAAGTTGCGGTAGCCAATAATTCTCAGGGAGATGTATTCCTTTCCTATGGGGGCGGCTATTCCCAGTCCATTGTGGATGCAGGAGCTGCGCTTCCGCTAAGCAGTTATTTGGAGGCGGACAAAACATATGACCGTATGCAGAGCGGCGTCTTGGAATATTTTACTTATGGGGATGAAATTTACGGGTTGCCCATAAAGAAGTGGGCAGGGGTATTGTATTGCAACAGGGAACTGTTTGAACAGGCGAATCTTAGCTATCCTACCACTTGGGATGAACTGCTAAACTGTGTGAAAGTATTCCGTAACAGTGGAATCACTCCGATGGCCATGGGAGGTAAGGACGGATGGCACATCGGTATGTACCAGAATGCATTGGCAGTAAGGACAGGAGGAACGGATTATTGCAACAAAGCGCTGGTAGGCGAAGAAAGCTTGAATACGGACGCGATTGTGAAAAGCGCAGAACTTTTGAGGGAACTTGTTGACGCAGGGGCTTTTGCGGAAGGCGTAATGGCCCTGAGCGCGGATGAAGCCCAGATGGAATTCTTCATGGGGAAAGTCCCCATGTATTACAGCGGAAGTTGGACAGCAGCGGATTGTGAGAACCCGGAAAATCTGATACAAGGTAAAATCGATGTAGTTCCCATGCCTTTGGTGGATGGGGGTGTGGGCGATGCGACCCAGTTTTCCGGCGGGGCTATTGACTGCTATATGGTGAATTCCAAGACAGAGCATCCGGATGAAGCGGTAGCATTTGCCATCGCTCTGACGGAGTATCAGTCAAACGAAGGGTATAAACTTGGAGACGGGGTGACCGCATGGAAGGGCGATATTGATGATTCGGAAGTGAACCCGGTATTGGTAGAAATCAATAAATTAACGGATTCCGCAACCGGCTATGTGCTGGCGTGGGATACTTTCCTGCAGGGAACAGCTATCGATGCGCACTATAATCTGCTTCAGGAGCTGGTAGGCGGTACGATTACGCCGGAAGAATTTGCCCAGAAGATGCAGGAAGCCAATGAAAAGGCGCTGTCGGAGGCTGCCAATGCCGAGGAAACGGCTGAATAATAAAAAACGGAAAAAATGAGAAGGCTGTGGAAAAATGAAGCTGCCCTGGCTTCATTTTTCCGGCACTGTCATAAAAGAAAGGCGGAAATTATGGAAAAAGCGTTACGGAATAAAAAAGCGATTGCATTTTTCGTGTTGCCCGGGCTTGTGTGGTTTGCTGCGATTGCTATTGTTCCAATCTTCCAGTCTTTCGGCTATAGTTTCTTAAAATGGAACGGGATTACGAAGCCGGAATTTGTAGGGCTAAGAAATTACATGGAAATATTCAAGGATGCGCTTTTTTATAAAGCGGTGGGGAATTCATTGCTGTTAGCTTTTGCATCCGTTTTCCTTCAGCTTCCTTTTTCCATGCTGTTAGCCCTTATCCTTGCGAAAGGGGTAAAGGGGGAAAATGTATACCGGACCATATTTTTTATCCCTGTGATTATTTCATCCACTATCATTGCCCAGATGTGGATGAAAGTATATCATCCGGATTATGGGCTGTTAAACACTTTTTTGAGAAGTATTGGGCTGGAGGGATGGCAGAAGCAATGGCTGGCGGACGATAAATGGGCGTTGGTTGCGGTATTTGTGCCGATGATTTGGCAGTATATCGGCTATCATATGCTTCTATTTTATTCGGCGGCAAAAGGGATTTCGCCGGATATCAGGGAGGCGGCCAAAGTGGATGGGGCAAGCGAAGTGCAGATTGCGTTCCGGATTATTATTCCCATGATAGTTCCTATGATAAAGGCCAGTGTTATTTTCGCCATTATCGGCTCCCTGAAAAGCTTTGACCTGATTTATATTTTAACCAAAGGCGGGCCCTTGCACGCTACAGAAGTGCCCACCATGCTGATGTATACGGAAATATTCACAAGTACCAGATACGGTTATGCCAGTGCCATGGCCCTCTTGATTATTGTGGAATGCCTTATTTTTACCTTGCTGGTGCAGACAGTATTCGGAAAAATTAGTAAACGGCTGGATTAAGGAGGATGGCGATGAAAAAAATAGAACCGGGCAATATCATCATACAGATATTTCTGATTGTCTTTGCGGCCATACAGCTTTTTCCCCTGTATTGGATGATTACCTTTTCCCTGAAAGGGAATATGGAAATCTTCGGAGGGAATG
Organism: Lachnospiraceae bacterium; assembly: GCA_021769135.1. Lineage (GTDB taxonomy): Bacteria > Bacillota > Clostridia > Lachnospirales > Lachnospiraceae > Kineothrix. Next base: position 13,981 of record JAETTM010000090.1, read on the forward strand.
TGCTGGGACTTCCGGAGACCTGGCGTTTTGACAATTATACAAAAGTAGTGGAGGAGACTAAATTAGTCAGGTATTTCATTAACAGTATTGTGGTAACAGGCCTTACAATTTTCTTTACGTTGCTTTTTTCAGCAATGATTACTTATGGGATTGTCCGGTTGAAGTGGAAATTGAGCAAAGCGGTATATACTTTGTTCCTGATAGGAATGATGATACCGATTCATGCGGTGCTTCTGCCCTTATTCCTGAATCTGGATCCGGTGTTGAACAGCTATGTGTCGTTGATTTTGCCTTATACAGCATTTGCAATGCCTCTTGGGATACTGATTATGGTAGGTGTGCTGGAAGGGCTGCCCAAAGAACTGGAAGAAGCGGCGTTTATCGACGGAGCGAGCATTTATAAAATATTTTTCCATATTATCCTGCCCCTTTTAACGCCGGCGCTTTCCACGGTGGCTATCCTGACCTTCCTGTCCAGTTGGAACGAACTGATGCTGGCAGTAACCTTCATCAGCGATAGTCGGTTTAAGACCATAACTACCGGAGTAATGGAACTAATTGGAAAGTATTCCACTCAGTGGGGGCCTGTAGGGGCCGGGCTGGTGATTGCTACGATTCCTACATTGATTCTGTATATTGCCCTTAGCGAGAATGTGCAGAAGAGTCTGGCGGCGGGAGCTGTAAAAGGGTGAGGCGGTTTTGGGGCATATGGGCGGCAAAAGGGAACCGATTTCTGCTCGGTACCAGATGAGGCAGAACCGCTAGATACTGTTTGCGGGGCGACGAATTGGGCTTTGGCGGACAATGGCAGGCTGACATGCTCAAGGGAGGCGGAGCATTTCCGTACATTTGCCGGATGCCGCAAAATTGTTGCGTTGGCTTTATGTAATATGGAATAGCATGAATTTATAATGGCATATTTTAGGATGGATTTTTTCTGGGCCATGTTTTAGCGGCTTGAGGGAAAGGCCATCCTTTTATAATATTTGAAATAGATGGCTTTTTGCAGATTTCTTTTATAGTTACTTATATGCTCGCTTTTTGCAAGTGTGTATATTTCGTCTGTTGAATATTGAGGGGCAGGAGGCTTTATAGCGGAAAGGAGTAATAATTTAAAACAGGGAAAGCAATTTATAAAAGAAAAAGATTGCGAACGGGAGAGGAAGACGATAAAATAAAAATATGTATTTGCGCATAGGACTGCGTGTATAAGGCGCATGTATTATTAAATAAAATACCAGGTGAGGAGGAACGGAATGAAACAGGATATGATAGCAGTTTTGGACCTTGGAAGTACGAAAAATGCGGAGTTGGCAAGGAAAATCCGTGCGCTGGGGGTGTATAGCGAGATATATGCCCATGATATTACGGCGCAGGAATTGGAGAAGTCGGGAAATTTAAAAGGGATTATTTTGTTTGGAGGGGAAAACAGGATAGTGGACGGCGCACCGGTAGAAATCAAAGCGGAGCTGTATGATATGGGATATCCCATGATGTCCATTGACCACCCTACATCGAAGTGCGGGCTGAAGTTCGATGAGATGCCGGAAGAGGATAAGCTGAAAGAGTTTGTATTTGATATCTGCAAAGCGGAAGCTAACTGGAATATGAAGAATTTTATCGATGACCAGGTGGAGCTGGTGCGCGAGAAGGTGGGCGATAAAAAAGTGCTGTTGGCATTGTCAGGCGGCGTGGACAGTTCCGTAGTGGCGGCTTTATTGATTAAGGCCATTGGCAAGCAGTTGGTTTGCGTACATGTGAACCATGGGCTGATGCGGAAAGGGGAATCGGAGAGCGTTATAGAAGTCTTCAAAAACCAGATGGACGCCAATTTGATTTACGTGGATGCCCAGGAACGTTTCCTTGGAAAGCTGGCCGGTGTAGCAGACCCGGAGAAGAAACGGAAGATTATCGGTGCAGAATTTATCCGGGTATTTGAGGAAGAGGCGCGTAAGCTGGAAGGAATCGATTTCCTGGCACAGGGAACGATTTATCCGGATATTATCGAATCCGGCACGAAAACGGCTAAAATGGTGAAGTCGCATCATAATGTGGGAGGATTGCCGGAGGATTTGAAATTTTCTTTGGTAGAGCCGCTTTATTATTTGTTTAAGGACGAAGTCCGCGCCTGCGGTATGGAACTGGGGCTTCCGGCGGAAATGGTATTCCGCCAGCCGTTCCCAGGCCCAGGCTTAGGTGTCAGATGCCTGGGGGCCATTACAAAGGAGCGCCTGGAGGCAGTCCGCGAGTCGGATGCTATTTTGAGGGAAGAATTCGCTCTGGCAGGGCTGGATAAGAAGGTATGGCAGTATTTTACGGCGGTGCCGGACTTTAAGTCGGTGGGCGTGCGCGACCATGCCAGGTGCTTCGAATATCCGGTGATTATCCGGGCGGTGAATACGGTGGATGCCATGACGGCCACGGTGGAACAGGTGGACTGGCCGGTGCTGATGAAGATTACGGACAGGATTATGAAGGAAGTGCCGAATGTGAACAGGGTGTGCTATGATTTGAGCCCTAAGCCTACGGCTACGATTGAATGGGAGTGATGAAATGGGATTTGAGAGCCTAGTGTTTATGCGGATTCCAAACAAATTTGTTTAAGTACTGGCAACGATTTGGCAACATTTCGGGTATCACTCATTAAATAATTACATCAATGGCATAAGAAAACCTTGCTGATTTTCAGATGTGCAAACTGAATATCGGCAAGGTTTTCCTTATGCTTATTTCTGCTTTTTCTTCTTAGCTGTTTTTTTTTCTTCTTTCTCGCTTTTCTGAAATTCTTCCATAAGCATATCACTGACCGCCTGTGAGGGGACTTTCGCCCAATGCTTTGAGGTGTCCAGTTCGGGGTATTTGTACCGCCACTGGTCGTATTCCTCTTTGGTAATCTCGCCCTGTTCCAGTTTGGCGGCTTGCTCCCGCCATGCGTGGAACATATCGAACATGGACGAGTAGGTGGAATAGTCGGACTTGTCAAGGCGAAGACAGATTTCCCCGTCAATCTCCCCGATTTTCAGACCATACATATCTTCCAGTGCAAAGAGCGTGTGCATAAGTCCGATATTGGTATCAATATCCGGCACGGTGAGGGCGTGGGTGCTTACATCAAAGATATTTGCCATTTCTTTTACAAGGTCGTGCTTCGGTGTCCTCGCTTCGGTTTCATACTGTGCCATGCGGACATCAGAGGTCTTTCCGAGAAAGCCGAGGATTTCGCCCAGCTGTTTCTGTGTCATGCCTTTACGGTTGCGGAAAAAGCGGATACGTTTGCCGATTGCCATAATAAAACCTCCGTTATTGTGAAGTGTGATAAAACCATGCTAGCTTGATTGTGCTGTGCTTCATCTTGTTATTGTGTGCATGGTTTGACTTAAACAAATCTGTTGAAGTCAGTATAACATGGTGCAATAGAAATAGCAAGAATAACTTAAATAAAAAAAGTTAAGATTTTCCTGAAAACCACTTGACTTAACGGAATTTATTTAGTACCATATCAGCATAACTTAACTAAAAAGAGTTAAGAAAGAGAAAGGAGAGGGTATCTGAATGACGGAAAAATCGTTTATGACAGTGGAGGAAGTGGCAGCGGAATTGCGTGTGTCGAAGTCAAAAGCCTATCAGATTGTAAGGGAACTGAACGCAGAAATGCAGAAACAGGGCTATCTGACGGTGGCAGGACGTGTGAACGCTACATTTTTTCATAAAAAAGTATGTTACAG
>JAETTM010000144.1 GCA_021769135.1 Lachnospiraceae bacterium
ATAAAAACTATCTTGCAGTAGGGCAGGGCCTCCTTGGCCACAGCCGCCGGAACTATATCATATTTTTCAATTAATCCCGCCGCCTCATCTATATTTCCATTGACGTAATCCACCGATTCCCTGTAGGATTTCATGAACTTTTCCACAGCTTCCGGGTTCCGCTCTACGAATTCTTTCCTCGCCACAATTACCCCGGTAATCATCGCGCTGGGATTTTCTTCCCCTTCCTGAAGCATATCCCATTGCTCCGTTAAATCCAGAGCGATGCGGATATTCTCGTTTTTCATCCGCGCCGTGGCAACGAAGGGCTGAGGCAGCAAGGCCGCCGCCCCCTCTGCCTGTCCGCCCAATAATGATGCCACACATTCCGAATGTTCCGATTTCCATTCCACCGTCACATCCTTTTCCCTGTCCATTCCATTGGCTTCCAAAATATAATTCAGGGCGTACTCCGGGGTTGCCCCTTTCCCGCTGGCATAAATTGTCCTCCCTTTCAGATCGCCCACCGACTGTATGGAGCCATCCGTATCCACTATGTATAAAACTCCAAGGGTATTAACCGCCAATACCTGCATCTGGCCTTTTGTGTTATTGTAAAGTACGGAAGCAACGTTCGCCGGAACTGCCGCAATATCCGCCTCGCCTTGCACCAGCTTCGGCATCACTTCGTCTATGGAGGCACAGATTGTAAAATCATAGCCCATGCCGTCTCCCGAGCCCTGGCCGTCTTCTTCCATCAGCTGCACCATTCCCATGGCCGTAGGGCCTTTCAGCGCGGCAACCCTTACCGCCGCCATTTCTTCCTTTTTCCCGCATCCTCCAAGCAAAAATACCAGCAAAATCAGAGAAAGCGCAGCTACAGATTTCCCTCCAATCCTTTTCATAAACTTTTTCATATCCTCCTCATACCTTTACCTTTCTTCCCATAGATAATTGCGAAACCCGCCAGACGCTTCCCTTAAGTCCAGGTTTCGCAATTACTTATCCACTCAAACTTCCCACAATAAAAATGGGATTCGCACCTTGAAAAATCAATACTTTAGCCCACAAAATACCCTTATGCGGCTGCCTCTCTCCGTTCCAATGCATCCTGCATATACTTT
>JAETTM010000091.1 GCA_021769135.1 Lachnospiraceae bacterium
TTATGGCAGCGTATCCGCCTGTCTTCCACCATGATATAGCCCGGACAGTTGAAACGGTCATTCACCGTAACCGCCCCCGATTCCAATCCGGCCGCCGCAGTAATAATTTTAAATGTGGAGCCCGGCTCATAGGTATCGTTGATGCAGCCGTTGCGCCACATCTGGTTGAGGGCATTTTGCTTTTCCTCCTGGCTCGCCGGTTCGAAAACTCCCTCCGGCAAGGTATAGGGGTCATTCAAATTGAACTCCGGCACATTGACCATGGCCAATATTTCCCCGTTTTTCGGGTTCATTACCAATATAGAGACACTGTCCGCCTGTTTTGTCTCCATCGCCTGCATGGCCAGTTGGGTGGCATAGCTTTGGATATTGATGTCCAGGCTTACATATACGTCATTGCCGCTTTCCGGCTCAATCCTCTCTTCCCCCGCCTCGGCGATTTCCACCCCTTTGGCATCGGTCACTGTTAGAATCGTTCCCTCTTTCCCTTTCAAATATTCTTCATAAATAACTTCCAAGCCGATTATCCCCTGGTTATCCCCCCCGGTGAAGCCCAGCACCTTGGATGCCAGCGTATCGTATGGATAATATCTTTTATAGTCCTCATCCACCTTTACCCCGTCCAGGTCGTACTCCCTTATTTTATCCCCCGTAGATTTATCCACATTGCTTTTAATTTTTTCGATGGAGGAATACTTTTCCACTCTTTTTGCCACATATTCCTCTGAAAGCCCCAGTTCTTTTGCCAGGACTTTCACCACCGTTTCCGGATCCGTAATCTGGTTATGGATAACGGATATGGTACACACGGTACGGTTATCCGCCAGCACCGCCCCTGTAGAATCAATAATCCTTCCTCTAGCCGCTTTAATCGACCTCTCTCTTTCGTGCAGTTCCCTGGCCGCTTCCGTATAATGCTCCGAACAGCCTACCATCAGATAGACCAGACGCCCTGCCAGCAAGAAAAAGGCCGCCGTACAGAGGAAAAATGACACCACAATTTTTTTCCTGATATAAGTTCTGTTTTTTACTGACATAAAGATAGAAAACCTCATAAAAAGGTGTTACTACAATTTATTATCCGTCCTATGAGGTTATTCTTTTTTCACTGCCAAAAATTTATTCTAAAATGGACTCTCATCCTCCTCATCGGCATTCCCGTTTCCTCCGGCGGTTCCAAGGCCGGCCGGCGTGCTGTTCCCTCCGGCAACCACATGCCCCGTTTCCGGATCCACCAGTTTGCCGGTATCAGGGTCTTTCGCATATCCGGTTTCCGGGTCGATGGGGAAGGTCTTCCATGCTTCCGAATGGGCGTCCTCTTCTCCGTCCGCACCTTCCTCCCCGGTTCCCTCCGGCGTTCCGCCGCCGTTCCCGCCCGGCGCACTGCTGCCGCCCGTTTCCCCGGCTGCGTCTCCGTTTCCGCCTGTTCCGCTCTCTTCTCCTGACCCGTCATTCCCTTCTCCTGACGCCCCTTCCTCCTGCGCATCTTCCTCCGGGGCTACCGGGGACATGATTTCCGTCTGCAGCTGTTCCAGTTCTTCCCTCTCCTTGTCGGTGAGCTCTTCCGTCATGAAGATGCCCATATACGGCAGCACCTCCGTCAGTATATTCCGGACAATCCTGGTGGCGAACTTCGCATCATCCTGGTATTGCACATTAGGCCTGTCCACCACTACATAAATAGCAATCTGCGGATCGTCCGCAGGGGCGTAGCCCATAAAGGAAACCACGTATTCGTTATTTTTCCGGGGCAGGGTTTCCGCCGTTCCCGTTTTCCCGCCAATCATGTATCCTGCCGGGCGAGCCGTCTTTCCAGTACCGTTTTCCCCGGATACTACCAAGTTGCAGTATTCCTTTATTTTATCGGAAACAGAAGCCGAAATCGTCTGTTTGAGCAGGCGGGGCTCTATATTCTGCACTGTAGCTCCGCTGGGGCTGATAATCTTGCTCACCATATGGGGTTCATAATAATTCCCCCCGTTAATCAGCGAGCAGAACCCGGCAATGACCTGTATCATGGTCACATTGAAACCCTGTCCGAAAGAACAGGTAGCCAGCTCAGTAGGCCCAATGTTATCTTTGCTATATACCAAATTGGCCGTCCTGGATTCCCCCCAAAGATCGATATTGGTTTTCAGCCCAAAATTGAAAGTATGCTGATAATCCACAAATGTATCCCGTCCAGTCATCGCCGCAATATCCATCAGCGCAACATTACAGGAAATTTCCACCGCTTTCTGTACCGATACTTCCCCGTCTCCCCATTCGTTATGGCAGCTGATTTCATGCCCGCCGATATCCCGGTACCCATTACAGTTAAAATACTCATTTCCCGTAATCTTCCCCGAATCTAACGCCGCCGCCACCGTAAAGGGCTTCACTACGGAGCCCGGTTCGTAAGTATCGTTAATGCAGTAATTCCTCCACAATGCATTAAACTGCTGCATTTGAAGCTCATGGGTGAGGTCGTTGAAATTGGAAGGCGTGATATATTCTCCCGTTATCACATTCCCCACATCATTTACCATGGGCATCCCATATAAATCCTCCGGGTTCATCCTGTCGTTTAAATCAAAATCCGGATAACTGGCCATAGCCAGGATTTCCCCAGTGTTTACTTTCATAATAATGCAGGCGGTATTGTTGCTCCCGTTCCTCTCCGTGAAATTATTTTTATATTCGTCATTGAATTTCTTTATATATTTCTCCACAATTGCCTGGATATTGGCATCTATCGTCGTAACAATGGAATTCCCGTCCACCGCAGCAATGGTCGTCCGCTCCAAGGCCGCATCGTCATTCAGATACCCGTATTCCCTTCCCGGCGTACCGCTGAGCACATCGTTATAGTATTGTTCCAGCCCAAACAGCCCAGTGTTGTCGCTCCTTGTAAAGCCGATGACATCGCAAGCCATACGGTTGTTTGGATAAATCCTCCTGTATTCCTCTTCAAACCAGATACCTTTGATATCCGCGCCCGCTTCTTCATCTTCCTGCAATTCCTTAAAGCCCTTCACTTGGTCATAGGTCAGCTGCTTGGCCAATACATAATAGGAAGATTCCGGATTGGAAGCCAGACGGGAACGGATGACGCTGGTATCCAGCCCAAGTTCCCTCTGCACTGCCTCTATGGTAGGCTCCACATATTTTCCATCCCTGTCAAGCATTACTTTCGCGTCCAGGATAACATTATAAACTTTCTCGCTTGCCGCCAGCTTCGTTCCCTTGCTGTCCAGGATATCGCCCCGCCTGAAAGGAATCGTTGTGCTGTCATAGGACTGCTGCGACAGCACCTGTTTCTCATACCGCTTCCCGTTATCTTTATTAATCCTTATCAGCTGAAAGCTCAACCCTATGAAAGCTGACAGTACCAACAAAAAAAGTACCACCAGCTTCTTCTGCATCCTTAACGTAAATCGTCCGTTGATTCCACGTTTTACTCTGTTGTTCTGTTCCTGTCTGCTCATTTTTTACCACTTTCTTTTTATTGCGGGATATCCGCCATCTGCCTCATGTAATCGCTGCCCCCTCCTTCGACTATAACAATCTGGCCTTCCTCCGCATATTTCATTCCTAATTCCTGAATAGCAACCCGCTTTACTTCTTCCAAATCCACGCTGCTCGTAATTCGGCTATATTCTTCGTCATTATCCAGCTTCAACGCATTCAGCTGGCTTTCCAGCCTGGATATATTTTTAATGCTATTGGTAATATCGGACTGCAGCCCAATATATATGGTCAGAATAAAACCAGCCACCATCACTGCACATGACAAAAAGAGCACATATCCCAAGTTCATATGGCGGGCTTTTTCCCTGTTTTTTCTTGCCGTATTGCTAATAGGCTTTTTGCGCCGTTCTTCCGGCGCATAAACCCTTTCATCCAGCTTTCTTACCGCATTCCCATGGATATAAACGCTGTTTCTCCCTGCGTATGCCTGCTGCCTTCTATTGTCTCTGCTTGTCCTATACTGAGCCATCACACCTAATCCTTTTCAAATACTCTCAACTTTGCACTTTTCGACCGCGTGTTGGAAGCCATTTCCTCTTCGCCCGGAAGCACCGGTTTACGGGTAACCACTTTCCCTTTCGGTTTCCTGCCGCATACGCACACTGGGAAATCCGGCGGACATATACATGGGTTTTCCCAGCTTCTGAAAGCAGTTTTCACGATTCTATCCTCCAAAGAATGGAAAGTAATAATGCACAGCCTTCCTCCTGGGTTCAAGCAATCGGCCAAATCTTCCAGCGCGTCTTCAAGCACATCCAATTCCCTGTTGCATGCGATACGGATAGCCTGGAATGTCCTTTTAGAAGGATGCCCCCCCGTCTGGCGCATCTTAGCCGGTATCGCTGCCCTTATAATCTCATTTAACTCGCCCGTCGTCTCAATCGGCTTTTCCTGCCTTGCACGGACGATATGTTTTGCGATATTTTTCGCAAACCTGTCCTCCCCGTAATCCCTGATAATGCCAAACAGCTCCCCTTCCGTATAGCCGTTTACGATATCCCTGGCACTCAGTTCCTGCCTCGTATCCATACGCATATCCAGCGCGGTATCGTATTTGTAGGAAAACCCTCTCTCCAAGGCGTCAAGCTGATAGGAGGATACCCCCAAATCCAACAAAATGCCGTCTACCCTTTCGATTCCCAGCCCCTTTAATACCTCTTTGGCATTGCTGTAGTTCTCCCTTACAATGGTTACCTTATCCTGAAAAGGGGAAAGCCTTTCCCCGGCAGCTTCTATGGCCGCCCCGTCCTGGTCGATGCCTACCAGCCGCCCTCCGCTTCCCAGCCGGCTGGCTATTTCATAAGAATGTCCGCCGCCGCCCAAGGTCCCATCCAGATAAACCCCGTCGCTTTTTATCTTCAAATTGTCGATTGCCTCATTCAGCAATACAGACCTGTGTTTAAACTCCATATTAACCCCCACAATGCTGCCTTTTTAGATGCCCAGGCCCAGTTCCGACATATGTTCCGCAATGCTTTCCATATCTTCGTAAGAGGACTCGCCTTCCCATCTCTCCTTGCTCCAAATTTCAATCCTGCTGGCCACACCTATGAGAGTCACATCTTTATTGATACCTGCAAATTCCTTCAATACGGAAGGTATCAGTATCCTTCCCTGTTTGTCCACCTCCACGCTGGCAGCCCCTGCCAGGAAGAAACGGACAAAAGTCCTCGCATCTTTGTTTGTAAGCGGCAAGCTTCTGAGCTTTTCTTCAAAGGAAGCCCATTCTTTATTATCGTACACAAATAAACAGCCATCCAATCCCTTTGTCACCACGAATTCATCGCCAAGAGCTTCACGGAACTTCGAAGGGATAATCAGCCGGTTTTTTGCATCGATTGTATGGTTGTATTCTCCCATAAACATAAAGCTCACCCGCCGTTCTGTAATAACCCCTATAAGAATAAAAAGCGGCCTGCCACTTTTGCGGTATGAGAGTCTGCCACTTCGGAACAACATTTGGGATATTCTACCCACTTCGTTCCACTTCATACCACTTCTCACCACTTTTATATTGATTTTATACCAATATGGAAAGTTTGACAAGCGAATTCAGGGAATTTATTTATAAAAAATGCACTTTACATTTCGCTGTAAAGTGCATTTTTTCGTCATTTTCCATATATTGTAGGAACCTCTGTTCGATGTGCCAGATATAGGGTTTTCTCTTTGCCATCCCCCTATATCATGTATCTCCTTTTCGATATATCTTTTCCATTGTCTTTAGACGTTGAACCGGAAGAGAATCACGTCCCCATCCTTCACCACATATTCCTTCCCTTCCATTCCGACTAACCCCTTTTCCCTGGCGGCAGCTAAAGAACCCTGTTCCAGCAAATCCTTATAGTTCACCACTTCCGCCTTAATAAACCCTCTTTCAAAATCCGTATGGATTTTTCCTGCAGCCTGGGGCGCTTTCGTTCCTATTTTTATTGTCCATGCCCTTGTTTCATCCTCCCCTGCGGTCAAAAAGCTTTGCAGGCCCAAAATTCGGTAGCTGGCCTTAATCAGCTTTTCCAGCCCGGATTCTTTAAGGCCCAGGTCCTCCAGGAACATAGCCTTTTCTTCATCATCCAATTCCGCAATCTCCTGCTCTATCTGGGCACAGATTACAAATACTTCGCTCCCGCTTTCTTTTGCAAACTCCCGTACGCTTTTTACGCCTTCGTTGCCAGCGCCATCCTCCGCCAAATCGTCCTCGCCTACGTTGGCCGCAAAGATAACCGGTTTATAGGTAAGGAAATTATAGGATGCGAGCAATGACTGTTCGTCCTCATCCTCCGTCTCAAAGGTGCGCGCCAGCTTCCCTTCCTCCAGATGGGCTTTCACCCGTTCTAAAAGCGACTGCTCCTTTGCCAGCGCCTTGTCCATCCTGGCGCCTTTCCCCACCTTGGCCATCCTCCGTTCCAGGATTTCCAAATCGGAGAAAATCAGTTCCAGGTTAATGGTTTCTATATCCCTTAAAGGGTTCACACTGCCGTCCACATGGACTACATTGGAATCTTCGAAGCAGCGCACCACATGTACAATGGCGTCCACCTCCCGGATATTGCTCAGGAACTGGTTCCCCAGCCCTTCGCCCTTGGAAGCCCCCTTTACCAGGCCGGCGATATCCACAAATTCTATCACCGCAGGGGTCACTTTTTTCGACTGGTACATATCCCCCAAAAGCTTCAGCCGCTCGTCCGGCACCGCCACAATGCCCACATTGGGGTCGATGGTGCAGAACGGGTAATTGGCCGATTCCGCCCCTGCTTTTGTCAGGGAATTAAATAATGTACTCTTTCCTACGTTCGGTAGGCCTACTATGCCTAGTTTCATGATATTCTCACTTCTCCTTTATTTTCAAGGGTTTTAAGCATTTTCCAGTTGACCTCCGCACCATTTCCGCACCATCAGCCAATCTTGAATGCTTGTTCAAACTTCTTAATTTCTTTTTCTTTCTCATCCTCGGTTATATGTACATACAGGTTCATTGTTACGCCTATATTAGCATGACCGAGTATTTCCTGAAGGGTTTTAGGTTTCATTCCTGCTTCTATCGCTCTTGTAGCAAAGGTATGTCTTAATGTATGCATCGAAAATCTAGGGATACCTGCTTTATCCACAATCTTATATATCGCAGAATCATAGGTAGAGTTTTTAGTAGGCATACCCTTTCTATTGATAAACGCAAAATCTTTGTATCTGAAATCCAACACTTTTATCGTATGTCTTTCCTTTTCCTTTGCTCTCAAAATATCATAAGCAGTTTGTGTCATTGGAATTGTTCTGTAGCCAGCTTTACTTTTCGGTTCTCCAATGCGAAACTCCTGATCACCATAGCGAAATTCCATTGTTCGGTTGACGCTGATTGTTCTTTTTCGGAAATCTATGTCTTCCCATTTTAATCCAATCATCTCACCAGTCCGTAATCCCGTCTGTAAAATCAAGGCAAACTGATAATAATTGCTTGTTCCCTCTGCCGTCTTTAAGAACTTATCCTGTTCCTCTAAAGTAAGAAATCTAACCTTCTTTTCAATCTTTTTAGGCGTTTTAACTGATTTTACGACCGGGCTTATTGGTATAATCTGATTTTCCTGTGCATAGAAAAACATACTCGCCATAGTAATTCTGCATTGTTCAATTGTAGAGCCTTTATAACTGTCTTCCATAAGATTTAGCACCTTTTGACAATGCATCGGCTTTACTTCTGATATAATCATGTTTCCAATCACATCTCGGATATTATGTTCATATCTTTCACGATAATTTCTTACCATATTAGGGCGTGTAGTTTTTTCCTTTATCTCATGCAGCCAAAAATCGAACCATGCATTCACCGTCATTCTTGAAGATGCCCCAATATTGCTATGTTCATCTTCATATTTAGCTTCTGCTAACCATTTTTTTGCTTCTGATACCTTGTCAAAATGCTTTTCTGTCCTTTTTTTAGTTTTGCCTACAAATCTTGCCGCATCTTTACCGTCTTTTCTTTGGACAATTCCAGCGCCTAATTCCTTTCCTTTAAGGTCTTTACCCAAATTTATCAACTCCTTTATAGAATAAAAGAGCCTGACACAGTATATAATATTACCATATCTAGCCTCTTATTTCAACTTTATATTTCAATGTTCTTTTCTAAATACTTTTCAAATTCTTTACGTTTTACCAATCTTTTCTTACCTACATGAAGAACAAATGTACACATAGGATTATTCAACATATTATCAATCTTATTAATTCCTATGTTGCTATATTCTGCCGCTTCTTTGACTGTCAAATTAATTTTTTCCCAAATCGGCACCCCTGATGTTACTACATTATTCAACAATACATCGCTCCTTTGTTATAAAATTTCATAAATATTTTCCTCTTTTATCTATTTAAAATGTTATAACATTCAATGTTTAATATTCACTTTTCAAATTCATCACTCAATATTAGGAAGGACACGATTAAGTAACCATGTCCTTACCTCGACTAATTAACAAGTTGCTCTACAAATATTTATTTCTCCATAATTTCTATCTTGCGATAGTATTTCAACACTTCTTCCAGTTCATAGGTGGGGCTGCTGTTTACATCAGACACTCGCTTGGCATACACCACACTTCCCAACACGCAATATACTAAAAACAGATTTTCCCCGTCCTTAATAGCATCATTTCTACTTAATTTTATCATTCTTTTTGCACGCTTTTTCATTTCTAATACACCGCACCCCGTATCCCAGAGTGCGGCTTCATTTCATATTTTATGTTTCTTTTGACTAATATGGATCATATCCATCTTAGAAAATATGTTCTGACTACCATAACATACCAATTTATGACATAATAAATTATATAGTTATCGAAAGGTATGGTGCTACTATGAATTTAAATAATTTAATTGATGCAGCAAAAAATATCTCTGAAATAGCTCCACAAGCATACTCTGATGTTGTTCAACCACCTGCACAAAATATAGGGAAAGCTTTCAGTACGGTCACTGAATTGCTAAATACTCTTCTTACCCCTATAGAAATAATCAACAAAACTGTGTCTATTAAAAAGGAGAAATTTTTTGACGAATATAAAAACAATATCAATTCTATTCCAAAGGATAAATTATGTCCTGCGAATTTTGCAGTTGTTGCATCCATGATAGATCATTTGAAATATAAAATTACAGAGGATGAACTACGCCAAAAATATGCAAAACTTATAAGTGAAGCTTCAAACAGCGATAGCTTAACTAAACCGTTATTATCCTTTGATAATGTATTAGATCAATTAAGCCCATATGAAATTGAACTGCTTACATTATTATTCTCTTCAGAACCTGATCAGATTTACCCTCTCGCATCAATTACTAAAACAAGCAAAATAGGATATAACATAATTCATGAGAACATATCAAATGTTTTATTTAAAGATTTTAAATGGAACACCATCTCTATTATGTTGTCAAACTTTGAAAGAGTCGGAATAATTCGCATAGATCATACTCAGTTTATACATCCAAAAGAAGAAAGATACAGCTATATAACTAACTCTGATTTATACCTCAAAATCAAGGCAGAGTGTGATCAAATGCGTGCTGATACTAATCTTTCATACCCCGAAAGTTCAATTAATGAATATATGTTTTGTCTTACTGAATTTGGAAAATCATTTGTTGAAACAGTTATTGTTTGATAAATTCTTTCAACGATTCTTCCAGTAATTTAGGCAGCGCATTGATTAATTCACAAAGTTTGTTTGACAAAGCTTCTGAGTCCTCGATATATTGTTTTACCCTTTCATTTGCCTGAAATTGGTTGCTTTCAAGATTTTCAATCCTTTTCATGATACTGTTATATGTTGTTTCATCAATCCACATATTAATACCTCCTGTTTTCATAACCGCACCCATATCCCAGAGTGCGGCATATTATTTTACATTTTCTGTCTCGCCAAATTAATAAATTCCATACTTCCTGGTCATTTCAAAATCATGCCAGCTTTTCTTGATTGCATCGTTGGCTACATTCTTCATATCATTCAGGAAGTGCTTCGTATCATTCACATCGCCGTTTACAGTAACTAGGCTATCATAATGCACGTTGACAGTACTATTATTGTTGTTTACTGCCTGTGGCATCATACCCGGGTTCTTCACCTGGCTTGGTATATCATACATTGCGCTTGACGCAAGTCTAGTGAAATCAATGGGCTTTACGCCGTACATTGCGGCAAATTCCTCCACGGTCAGCAGCTTCGGCTTGTCTTCACTTTCAGCATACTCATCGGGGCTTGTCTTCGACCATTCATATACGTTGTCCGTCTGCTCCTTGGTAAGTATCTGGTCTCCTTCATTGCCAATTGCATAATTCCCTGACGGGAGTTTAGGGAGGGTGAGTTCTTTGCCTTTTTCATTGATGACACGAAGCCCGCCTTTGGCATTACGTGTGCCTTTTGCGTAAGCATACTTGTGCCACTTCCCGTCCTCGTCCTTCTGCATCACTTCACGGATTTCCCCGCTGTTCTGGCGTACAATCTTCATCGTGTCAGTATTCTTTGTATTGGATGTGTCGGAATAAGTAGGGGAGGATGCACGTGCCGCCCCTACGGACGATATGGCGTTTGCTGCATCCCTTGCCGCAGAGGCAACCCCGTTCAGCCCGGATGCAATCCCGCTTAGGGCGTTCGTTATGCTGCTGATGTTGTACCCACCCTCCAAAGTCTTTACCAGGCTGTCGCGGAGCGCCTGTGTCATGTAGTTTAGGTTCTGTTCGCTCTGGTAGGAAGCCACCAGTTCACCAACCAATGTATCTGCACGTGTGGAGAACATCCATGCAAGGGCATTGGCCGTCTCGTTTGCCTGCGCCTGTAAATTGTACACTTCGTACTCAACGCCCATGAGGTTGCCGATGAATGCGCTTGTCTGTTCGGAAAGCCATTCTTCGGTTCCTTTCTGTCAATCTGTTACTTTCGGTTTAGCAAACCTACTGACTATGCATAGGCATAGCGATATGTCATTTCTGGCATATTCTCACATTTCATTTTAAATTGGGGATTATTGTGTGAGTTCGGACTGGATCTTCGCCCTCATGGAAGAGGGGAGTAACGAAACCTTATATGTTGCCATACAAAGTATTACAGTCTCTACGGATTCTGGTTTTAGATAATCGTAACACAAATAGCAAATAAGACCGTATCAGAAAATGGTTACACCATAATGCTGATCAGCCTTATCTACCGCTGGAAAGCTAGGTCTCACGGTTACACCCTTCGACCATACTTATTTATATGTACTAAAAACACAAAATATGCAGAAGTCACGGCTACACCCTTTGCCCCTCTGCAAACGCTGTATAAAAATGGCTACACCTTAATATACATCGTTAGTTTATAGTTTACCATTTTTTACTAATATGTCAATTCAGAACATATGTTCTATTCCAGTAGCTTCTTGAATCCAAATCGTCCTTCCATATTTCTGCCATATCCTCTATATAATTTTGATTCAAACAATTTATATAAACCACAATAATCTTTAGAACCAATCAGGTTCCGCACAAAAGATACTGGGATAAAGTCTGCTAATTGGACTCCCAAATTATTATCGGATTTTAATGGGAAGCTTAATATGGATAAATTTTTCATTATCGTATCGGAGTTAATAAATAATGTCCCGCCTGTCAATAATCTATAGTAGCAGATTTGCAGATATTTATTTTCGGTTTGATTTCTTGATTCTATAAAAAACGAACCCACTCCTTTATTTTCAAGAAGAAAATGTACAAAGTTTTCCAGAATTGTCTGCAAAGCGATATCATAAATATCATTGGTCTTTTCATAATACATCTTTTTATACTTTTCGGTGTCTATTGATGCGACAAAAACGCTTATGTCTAAACTTTGAACCAAGTTTTTAATCCTGTCAAACAAACTATTCCTTACATTTACATCTGACAGGAATTCAAAGCCCTTTATATTTTTGCGCATATCATACAAATGTAATGGCAATTCTGGATCAGGCATCAAGTCAGATTTTATTTTTTCTAATTGTGGCTTTAGAATACTTTCATAATCTTCTCTTCGTATTGCATAGCCGCCTAAAGCAAAATAGCTTCCATGTGCATTAGGCTTTGTTTCATCCAAAAATAAATAGTACTCGTTTTGCATATCATATTCCCCAATCATCAGTATTATAATATCCCATTATATACCAATAACTGACAGGATTCTATCCAGAACATACATTCATTATCATTTTAAAATTTATCTAAAACCAGTCTTTCCTCGGTCTTAACGTTCCCATACGCCTTTAACCGATATAGTTACTTTTATTCATCCCACATTACTGTAGGAGAGGGCATCAGTCTACCCTTCCGGAACCAATGGCGAAGTTCATCTGCGCGACCAACTGTACCTTTTCATTTTCCAGTAGTTCCAATTGCTTCTTCGATTGGTCAATCTGTGATGTGAAGAATGTCAGCTCCTTCTTCCAGTTCTCTGATGATATCCGGCGCATCATGTATACCACAAATATCATAGAGGGCCTTAACCGCCAGTACAGGAAAGTGACCAAGGCAAAAAGTGTGTTC
>JAETTM010000145.1 GCA_021769135.1 Lachnospiraceae bacterium
GTAATCTGCGTTTTCATGGGCATGAAGCGCGGGTCCTCAATCAGCTGCATCAGCTGGATGACGGACTGCTTGCCCATGATGTTGCGCTGTACGTGGATGGTGGTAAGGGTGGGGGAACTGATTGAGGAATAGGGGATGTCGTCAAAACCTATAAGTGACACATCCTGTGGGATTTTATATCCCTTTTCCTTCAGGGCCTTCATGGCACCCAGCGCAATGGTATCATTTTCAGCAAAAAAACAGGGGGGAAGCTCCGGCTTTTGTTCCAGGAATTTTGAAAAATCATCACGGGCGCCCAGCATGGTTGGTTTTAAACGGAATTCATTGCGCGGGTCAAAGTGAAAATCCAGTTCATTTACGTATTTGATAAAAGCATCGTGGCGCTCATTGAAGTTTTCGGCACCCGTGGTGCTGCCCAGGTAACCCAGTTCGGTGTGGCCGCATTCTTTTAAATACTGCAGGGCGATATATACATTCTCCCTGTTATTCATACATACGCTGCTGCAGTAATGGTTGGGAACCGTATTATCCACCACCACGAAGGGGATGGGTATGGAGTCCAGATGTACGAAATCTTCCCTCATGACTTCTGTGGCAATTAAGAACATTCC
Source organism: Lachnospiraceae bacterium (assembly GCA_021769135.1). Lineage (GTDB taxonomy): Bacteria > Bacillota > Clostridia > Lachnospirales > Lachnospiraceae > Kineothrix. The sequence goes on from JAETTM010000145.1 coordinate 612, forward strand.
GCAGTATTTGCTGTAATCCAGCGAATTAAGGGCGGATTTAAGACCTGTCTTGACCACGGTCAGGGTCATGCCAATCTGTTCGGCCCGAAGCTGTTCTTCGATTGAGTCAATGATCATGGTAATGAATCCCTGGTTTTCTTCTACCAGCATACCGCTTTTATAAAACTTTACCACCAGCACATTCCTGCCGCTTCTTGATTTGCGGGCAGGGGGCATGTACTGGTAGGTTTTAAGGGCATCTAATACCTTCTTGCGTGTTTCCTCGCTTACCCCCTTTTTACCGTTTAATACAATGGAAATGGTTGCAGGCGAAACACCAATCTGCTTGGCCAGTTCTCTGACAGTCATATGTTTTTTCCTTTCCGGAATGCAGAAAGAACGTAGTAAACATCTTTGAACAATCCCCTGTAATTTACTAATCATACTCTGCTGAGATTATAGCACATGGTATGAAACGGGTCAATTCTTTACAGGAAAAAGAT
>JAETTM010000092.1 GCA_021769135.1 Lachnospiraceae bacterium
CTTATTTGGAGGATATTGATATCGGATACCGGGCAAAAATTTCGGGGTTCCGCAATTACTTTGAGCCAGGGGCGGTGGTGCTTCATGCGGGAAGCGCAGTCAGCGGTTCCAGATATAACCGGTTCAAAGTAATGCTGTCGTCCAAAAACAGCATGTACCTTATTTATAAAAATATGCCGTTTTTCCAGATTTTATTGAATTTGGATTTTCTGATAGCGGGCATACTGATAAAGGCTGCTTTTTTTGCAAAGAAGGGATTAGGTGGAACTTATGCAAAGGGGATAGGAGAAGGAATCCGCTTGTGCCTGTCAGAGGAGGGTAGGAAGCAGAAAGTGCATTTCCGCCCGGAGTGCATGCAGAATTATGTAAGGATACAGTTGGAGCTTTGGGCGAATATGCTGCGGAGGATAGTGGATTGAGAAATCATGCCTTTTCCATTTTTATGGAAAATTAAGTTGTACTTTCCTTGATTATATTGTAAAATACATATCAGTATAGGAAATTTGGTGAAATTATGATAAAAGATAACCAAAAATATTTTAATAGACTGCACCTGCTGGTGGATGCGGTTGTTATAGCCCTTTCCTATTCACTGGCATGGCTGATAAAATTTGCGACACCGCTTGCAGATACGGAACCTGGCGTGACTGCGTTGTCTGTTGAGACATATTTCAGCGCGCTTTATTTTATTGTACCGGGTTATGTGGCGTTATACTATTTTTTCAATATGTATACGCCGAAACGGGCGACGCGGAGAAAGTATGAAATAGCCGGGATTATAAAAGCAAATACAACGGGGACTATGCTATTTATGGTAGTGCTTTATGCGTTTAAGATAGAGCATTTTTCCCGTCTTTTAGTTGGGCTTTTTTATGTCATAACGATTATATTGTCCACCTTATCGAAAACAATGATAAGGAATACCCTGCAATATTTTCGGAAAAAAGGGTATAATTTAAAGTATGTACTTTTGGTGGGATATTCCCGTGCGGCGGAGGAATATATTACCAGAATAAATGCAAATCCCCAATGGGGATATGTGGTGAGGGGGATTCTGGACGACAGGGTGCCCAGCGGCACGCTGTATAAGGGCGTGAAAGTGCTGGGGAGGATTGAGAACCTTTTATATATCCTGCCGGAAAACAAGCTGGATGAAATCGCAGTTACGCTGGCACTGGAAGATTATAACCGTCTGGAACGCATTGTGGATTTGTGTGAGAAATCGGGCGTCCATACGAAGTTTATTCCAGATTACAACAACCTTGTGCCCAGCAGGCCCTATACGGAAGATTTGATGGGCCTTCCGGTTATCAATATCCGGTATGTTCCCTTGACCAATACGCTGAATTGGATGGCAAAAAGGGCGGTGGATGTGGTAGGCGCGCTCTTTGGCCTGATTGTGTCATCGCCGCTTATGCTCTTGGCTGCTATTCTTGTAAAGGCTTCCAGCCCGGGCCCGGTAATTTTTAAGCAGGAGAGGGTAGGGCTTCACAATAAGACGTTTTATATGTATAAATTCCGTACCATGGAGCAGCAGAAGCCTTCCCAGGAAAAGAAGGCATGGACCGTAAAGGATGACCCGCGGGTAACCAAGGTGGGAAAGATATTGAGGAAGACAAGCCTGGATGAATTGCCCCAATTTTTCAATATCCTGGCCGGGGAAATGAGCCTGGTAGGACCCAGGCCGGAAAGGCCGCTGTTTGTGGAAAAATTTAAAGAAGAGATACCGCGTTACATGATTAAGCATCAGGTGAGGCCGGGGCTGACCGGCTGGGCCCAGATTAATGGATACCGCGGCGATACTTCTATCCGCAAAAGGATTGAATATGACATTTTTTATATAGAGAATTGGACAATGAGCCTGGACATTAAGATTATGTTCCTGACTATTTTTAAGGGGTTTATCAATAAGAATGCCTATTAGGCATTCTTATCAAAATGCCTGTTAAGAATGCAGAAGCGCAATATGATACAATAAATTGCAGAAAGATAAGGGAGAATGAAAATGGCTGAGAAATCGAAGAAAAAGAAAAGCAATGGAAGCAGCAAGCCTTCCCAAAGTACACAGGGTAAAAAACAGTCCGCCAGGGAGAGGGAAAAGAAAAAGAGGGGGAAAATTATCCTCTTTATTGTGGAGATTTTTATCCTGCTGATTATGGTGGCCGTACTTTATGCCGTGTTGAAGGTGGAAAAAGTCGGGAAAGTGGATTTGAATGAGGAAAAACTTGTCATAAACGAGGAAGTAAAGGAACGGGCGGAGACGACGAAGATGAAGGGCTATCGGAATATCGCCCTGTTCGGCGTGGACTCTACGACAGGGGCTTTGGCAAAAAATACGAGAAGCGATACGATTATCATTGCGTCTATCAATCTGGATACCGGGGATTGCAAGCTTGTGTCCGTATACAGGGATACCTATTTGAACCTGAGCAACGACACCTACAATAAGTGTAATGCCGCTTATATGAAGGGCGGGCCCGAGATGGCGATTAACATGCTGAATATGAATCTGGATATGAATATTACGGATTTCATTACCGTGGGCTTTGCTGGATTGGCGGATACCATCGACGCTTTGGGCGGCGTTATGATCGATGTGGACGAGGCGGAAATCAATCACCTGAACAGCTATCAGTTCACCATGGCCGAGGATTTGAAGCGTCCTTATAAGGAAGTTACAAGCACCGGCTATCAGCTGCTGACCGGTTTGCAGGCTACGGCGTACTGCCGCATCCGCTATACCGCAGGGGATGATTTCAAGCGTACGGAGCGCCAGAGGGAAGTAATTATGGCAATGGCAGATAAAGCCAAGACAGCATCGGCAGCCACATTGAACCAGATTGCCAATGATGTGTTTAATGAAATCTATACATCGCTGGATTTGACGGAAATTGTAGAGCTGCTTGGAGGAATCGGCGATTATAATATTGTGGATCAGGCAGGGTTCCCTTATGAGGAATACCGGACAACGGGAACTATCGGCTCGAAAGGGAGCTGCGTCATACCGGTGGATTTGAAGGAAAGCGTAGAATGGCTGCATAAATTCCTGTTTGACGAAGCTTATACGGCTTCTTCCGAAGTCCAGTCCTACAGCGAGAAAATTAGGAGCGACACAAGCCCATATTTGAAGTAATGTAAAAGGACCTGAAAGGGTCCTTTTATTCCCATACAAATTTATGTTATGTACTGAAGTCTCCGGATTTTGAAAGGGAACATGCGCAAGGAAAGGCGCAGAAATGGGGTTAAAGATGAAAAAGGTGGATGTAATTATACCGGTCTATAAGCCGGGCAAAAACTTTTTTGAATTAATCGACAGGCTGGAGCGTCAGACTTTGGCTGTCAATAAAATTATTCTGATGAATACGGAGAAGAAGTATTTTGACAGGCTTGTGGAAAGCAGCCCTTTTTTTATGAAGTACGGGAATATATTTGTTGCCCACTTGTCTAAGGAGGAATTCGACCATGGAAAGACGAGGAGGCAGGGGGTTGAAAAGTCGGATGCCCCGTATTTTGTAATGATGACCCAGGATGCCATGCCGGCGGACAAACATTTGCTGGAGAGGCTCACAGCCCCGCTGGAAAGGGAGGATGTGGCGGCGGCATATGCCAGACAGATGGCGGCAAAGGACTGCGGCGTGATAGAACGGTATACCAGGCAGTTCAACTATCCGGAAGAGAAATGCGTCAAGTCCATGGTGGATATAGGACGGCTGGGAATTAAAACCTTTTTCTGTTCCAATGTCTGTGCGGCATATCGAAGGGATGTCTATGAGCAGCTGGGGGGATTTATAAAACATACAATTTTCAACGAAGACATGATATATGCGGCGGGGGCAGTGAAAGCGGGATATAAAATCGTATACGAAGCGGATGCCCGGGTAGTGCACTCCCATAATTATACTTGCATGCAGCAGTTCCATAGAAACTTCGATCTGGGGGTATCCCAGGCGGAACACCCGGAGGTTTTTGCCTCGGTTTCTTCTGTGGGAGAAGGGGCGGCGCTGATAAAAAAGACGGCGGAATATTTGTGGAAGTCCGGGCATAAGCGGCTGATTCCCATTTTATACATAAGCAGCGCCTGCAAATATGCCGGGTTCTTAATGGGGAAAAATTATAAGAAGTTGCCGGAAAAAATTGTATTGAAGTGTACCGCGAACACGGAATATTGGAAATAAAATTATAACAAATTCATCACAAAAAACGCATATTTCCATCACAAAAAAGACACATTTCGAAAATATACTATGCTTAAAATCTAGGAAAGGAAAGAGGTAGTTGTTATGTATGGAAATAATTATCCCAATGATTATGAAAATAGAAATGTTGTTGACGGCACAGGTAAAGAAGTGAAGGCCGAAGGCGGAAACTTCAGCGGACAGAGCGCTCCTGTTTATCAGGAAGGAAGCTACAATTCCGGCAGCGGATATCAGAGTTATAATTATTATGGAAGCGGCGGCAATGGTAACGGCGGCTCCTACTCGGGCAGCCAGAAGCCGCCGAAAAAGGAAAAGAAGAGCGGAGGAAGCTACTGGAAGAAAGCTTTGGCAGCAGTAAGCTTCGGGCTGTTTTTCGGGGTCTTTGCCGGGTTGGGATTCTATGGGATAGATGCGGTTACCAGCTCTCGTAATGAGGACGGCAAAGCGGAGGCAGTTGCGGAATCTGCGGAGGAAGCGGTGCAGTCGGCGAAAGAGGCCGCAGGCGATATTGCCGATGCGGCGGATAAAATGATGGGAACCGCCGATGCGGGCAGCCAAGCGGTTGTTATGGATGTAAGCGGGGTTGCTTCCAAGGTGATGCCGGCCATTGTTTCAATCAATAATACTTATACCCAAACGATGTCCTATTTCGGCCAGACGCTGAGAAGCGAATCCACAGCGGCCGGTTCCGGCATTATCGTAGGGGAAAACGATGAAGAGTTGTTAATTGTTTCCAACTATCATGTGGTGGAGAATGCGGATAAACTGATTATACAGTTTGTGGACGGTTCGGAAGCGGAAGCACAGATGAAGGGTTCGAATCCGAGCATGGATCTGGCAGTGGTAGCAGTATCTCTGAAAGATGTGGGGGCTGCTACCAGAGAGGCGATTACAATAGCGGCGTTGGGAGATTCCGAAAGCCTGAATGTGGGGGAACCCGCAATTGCCATTGGCAATGCATTGGGCTATGGGCAGTCGGTAACGTTAGGGGTAATCAGCGCTTTGGACAGGAGCATAGACCTGGCGATGCAGACCGGGAATGACCAGGGAAGGGAAGAAGGAGCGACATTTATACAGACAGACGCGGCAATTAACCCGGGGAATTCCGGTGGGGCATTGCTGAACATCAAAGGGGAAGTCATCGGAATTAATTCCAACAAGATTGGAGGCAACGCGGTGGAAGGCATGGGATATGCTATCCCGATTTCAGCGGCGAAGCCGATTATCGAAGAGCTGATGTTAAAGGAAACCAGAACAAAAGTGACGGAGAGCAACAAAGGGTATTTAGGCATTTCCCCCCGTACAGTGGCGGAAGAAATGACAGAGATTTACGGGATGCCGCAAGGGGCATATGTGTCCGAAGTATATGAGGGCACCGGCGCGGAAGCGGCAGGAATCCGGAAAGGAAATATCATTACAGATTTCGACGGTAATGAAATCAGAAGCGCCGAAGACCTGCTTCGAGTTATGGAATATTATTCGGTAGGAGAAAGCGTGGATGTCACAATCATGCATGGCAGCCAGGACGGCTGGGAAAGCAAGACTGTGACTGTGACGCTGGGAGAGAAATTCGATTAAAAGGCGGCAATCCTTGAAAAGGAAGATAAGTGCACAGAGCATGTTCCAGACATGCCCTGTGCATTTTCTTTCCTGATTCCTATAGTTTAGAAAATGTTCACTTGTTTATCAATAAGTCATGATTTATAATAAATCATGACTGTTGTTATCTAGTAGGGAAGATGGCGGCTTATAGAACAGGAAGTTTGCGGAAGAAGGGAAAGGTAGAGGGAAAATGAGCAGTTCGGATAATATGGACAACGAATACGAAATCCGCGATGAAGGATTGGATATGCGGGATACGGAAATAAATGAGGACGATTACGAAGAGGACGAGGATGGCTCTGAGGAAACAAAGGCAGAAGTGGCGGCCCAGGAAGAGAAGAAAGAGAGGAAGAAGGACATAGGAACGGATGGAGGGGAAAGCGAATACGAGGATGTATGCTTTATTTGCAGACGCCCGGAGAGCAAGGCGGGGAAAATGTTCAAGCTGCCCAACCATATCTCAGTTTGCAATGATTGTATGCATAAGACAATGGATACGGTCAGCCAGTTCGATTATCAGGGGATGCTGAACCATACGAATTGGAACGAAGAAATCAATAAATGGGGGAAGGAGAACGGCTTTGCCAATATCAGTTTTGTGAATCTGGCGGATTTGCAGGGGGATGGGGGAATCCCCAACAAGCAGAAGCTGAAAAGGAAGAAGGCGAAGGGGAAGGAAGAGCCGGTATTGGATATTAAGAATATCCCGGCCCCCCATAAAATAAAGGGCCAGTTGGACGAATATGTCGTGGGGCAGGAAAAGGCAAAGAAGATTATTTCCGTCGCGGTGTACAATCATTATAAGCGGGTGGCCACGGGAACGATGGATGAAATAGAAATAGAAAAATCCAACATACTTATGATTGGACCCACAGGGAGCGGTAAAACATACCTGGTAAAAACGTTGGCAAGGCTGCTGGACGTGCCGTTAGCCATTGCGGATGCCACTTCCCTGACGGAAGCGGGGTATATAGGGGATGATATTGAAAGCGTAATATCCAAGCTTTTGGCAGCGGCGGACAATGATGTGGAGAAAGCGGAAAGAGGAATTGTTTTCATCGATGAAATCGACAAGATTGCAAAGAAAAGAAACACTAATTCCCGGGATGTCAGCGGCGAGTCGGTACAGCAGGGGATGTTAAAGCTGCTGGAAGGCGCGGAGGTGGAAGTGCCGGTAGGGGCAAACAGCAAGAATGCCATGGTTCCCCTGACTACAATTAATACAAAAAATATTCTGTTCATCTGCGGAGGGGCATTTCCCGACTTGGAGGAAATCATCAAACAGCGCCTGAACAAAGGCACCTCCATAGGGTACGGGGCCCAGCTGAAAGATAAATATGATAAGGATAAAAATATTTTAAGCAAGGTGACAGTGGAGGATATCCGTAAATTCGGGATGATACCGGAGTTTTTAGGGCGTCTGCCGATTATATGCACTTTGGAAGGCCTGACAAAGGAAATGCTGGTAAAAATTTTAAAGGAGCCGAAAAATGCTATATTAAAGCAATACCAGAAACTTCTGGAACTGGATGAAGTAAAGCTTTTATTCGATGAGGGTGCGCTGGAAGCCATTGCGGAAAAAGCTATGGAAAAGGATACAGGTGCCAGGGCTTTGCGGGCTATTATCGAAGAATTTATGCTGGATATTATGTATGAAATCCCGAAGGATGATAATATCGGGAAAGTGACAATTACCAGGGAATATATTGAAAATACAGGAGGGCCTATTATAGACATCCGCAGCAACAGCATAGAATTGCCGGATAATCTTAACGTTATCAAGAGGTGAGTCATACAATAGAAGAAAAGCGCAGAGGAAAGAAGTATGGCGTGCAGAGAGCAGATTTTGTCGGAAGATTATGGGGCGGCATTGGTGGATTTTGCACTGATAGGGGATGAACTGGATGGCATGGACTATTGTATGGAAACAATAGACGATCAGTTTGCTGTATTATATTTTAGACGAACAGGCCTATTGCCAATCAGTGTCAGCCAATATACTTATAACTCGATTCCCAAGCTTTATGGGTTAATGCAGGATATAGCCGGACCGATGGGAGAATATGACCCGGTTAACCTGATAAGGTCAGGGATTTCCCAGATGCAGGGTCCGCCCCTTTCATTGACAGGAAAAGGGGTGGTCATCGGATTTATTGACACCGGTATCCGCTATAATCTGGATGTATTTAGACGGCCGGACGGCACATCGCGGATTCTGTCCATATGGGATCAGACGATACAGGACGGAACCCCTCCGGAGGGTTTTTCTTTTGGAACGGAATATACCAACGGGCAGATTAACGAGGCATTGAAGAGCGATAACCCGCTGTCCGTTGTTCCGTCAACGGATACGGACGGGCATGGAACGGCCATAGCCAGCGTAGCCGCAGGCAGCGATTTGGGGTACGGGATGAGCTTTTTGGGGGCAGCCCCGGATGCGGATATCGTCATGGTGAAATGTAAAGAAGCAAAGCAGTATTTAAGGGATTATTATTTTGTCCAGGATGGCGTGCCGGCTTACTGTGATGCCAACATCGGCATGGCGGTGAAATATCTTGACAGTTTTACCCGGGTAGGGGAACGGCCGGTGGTGATTTGCATCGGCATGGGAACCAATTGGGGAGACCATGCCGGCAATTCCATCCTGGCCAGATATCTGGACCGGATTGCCAGAAAAAGAAACCGGGTGATAGTAGTTTGCGGCGGCAATGAAGGCAATGCGGGGCATCATTATCATAGCCTTTTTCCGCTGGAAGACGGCCAGACGACCCAGACTGTGGAAATACGGGTGGGTGAGGAAACGCCGGGGATGGTGATGGAACTATGGAATGCCATTCCCAATACAATGAGCATATCTATCCGTTCTCCCGGCGGGGAAGTAATCCCTTATATGGATTTCAGGAGCAGGGAAACGAGAAATTTCAGCTTTATTTATGAAAGAACAAGGATTTCCGTGGACAATATCCTGGTGGAGCAGGGCGGCGGCGATGAACTGGTAGTATTCCGCATAGAGCGGCCAACGGCCGGGGTATGGACATTCTTGGTAGAAGTAAAGGGAAATGTAGGCTATGGGTATATCAATATGTGGCTGCCCATCACCCAGTTTCTGGGAACCGACACCTATTTCCTAAGGCCATCGCCTTATGAAACGCTGACAGAACCATCCCTTGCGGACAATGTAATTACGGTATCCTCCTATAATGCCAGCAACAATAGCTTTTATCTGGAATCGGGCCGGGGATTTGCCAGGGATGGAGGGCTGAAACCGGATGTGGCGGCGCCGGGGGTGAATGTATCTACGGTATTGGGAAGCCGGACCGGCTCTTGCATGGCCGCCGCCATTACCGCAGGCGGCGCGGCGCAGCTGATGCAGTGGGCGGTAATAGAAAAAAATGATTTGCTGGCTCAAAGCATGGAAGTGAAGTCCTATTTCGCCAGGGGGGCGGTGCGCTCGCCTGATTTGATATATCCTAACCGTTCCTGGGGGTATGGGAGATTGAATTTGGTGGGGACCTTTGATGCGTTGATTGGGGTGTGAGATATGCGGATTACTGTAGGATACTTTTCGCTGACCATGTCACACAAAGCTGGTGCTTTGCATGATAAAAACGGGCTGCCAGGAACTAAGTATATTTTACAATAATGCCATGATGTAAGTCCTCTTTCAGTGTGAAAAAACTGGAAGGGGATTTTTTGGGGAGGTTCTTATCTAGAGATGACACCAGTCCTTTTGATGAGAGCAGCCGTGGAGAAGAAACCACCTTTGAAGTATTTTATGCTGACAATGCAGAAGTGCCAGGACAAAAAATTGCAGACAGTTTTCCCATGTATCCTGTTGCCCCCCATCAAAACCTTAGCCATGCGCAAGGACAACATCCGCAAAACCAAGACGGACAAAGTGGACACGTTCCCCATTGTCAAAACACTCGTGATGCAGGATTCCTATAGGTTTGTCTCCCTCTAAAGAAACAGCTGTCGCATTAAAACCGGAGTATACAGGGATATGGTATAACTGACATGGAAGTGCATCATGTCAGCTTCTGCTTCCATGTGCGCCGAAGCACACAAAATTATGGTATAATACAGCATCTGCTTTTCCATATCCTGCCCCTCGTTTTCTTAATGCAACAGCCCCTTTCGTTTACTCTGCCATATCCACAATTACAATGCTGGAATCGCCCCGCTTTGCCTGTTCTATTACCGCTGCCGCCAGCTTCTGAAAGGATCCGTAAGAGGAAGTCGCCCCGGTCAGCGCATCAATCTCACCATCTCCCTGCCCGTCTAAAAGCTGGCTGGCATAGAAGCGGGTATACTCATTTGGATAAGTTCCGGTGCCATGCAGCATCGCCTGCATATAGGTGTTATCCCAGCTTTTGACAAAACCGCTGGCATTTTCCGCATTATATTCCACCGAAACAATATTTCCGCCCTTGACCATAATCGTAATATATTCTTTCCAGCCGTGGCTGAACTCGGAAGCCTGAGCAGTATAATAACCATCCTGAAGACCTGTCTGCTCGCCGCAGCCTGTAAGCAGCATAACTGAAAAAATCAACGTTATGCCAAACATCCGTCTCATCATTTCTCTTATCTTCTTCAATGTTATTCCTCCTTCAAAGCAAATTTCTTTACCTGCACCTGAAGTTCTTCGGATTCCTTTGCCAAAAGCTCGCTGGACTGGCTTGTTCCAACGGCGCTTTGCAAATTCCTGTCGGCGATGGATGAAATTGTCGCAATCCTCTCTTCCATGCTAATCAGCGCATTTTCCTGTCCCTGTACTGCCGCTACCAACTGGTCTGATATTTCACTGATTTCAGTGGAAACACCGTAAATGGCCTGCAGAGATTCCGCCGTACTGGCATTCAGTTCCACGCCTTCCTGGATAACAGCCTTGGTATTTGTTACGATAGCCATCGCGTTTTGAGCTGCCTGGGCGCTTTTGCCCGCCAGCTCCTTCACCTCCTCGGCCACAATGGCAAATCCGCGGCCCGCGCTTCCGGCCCGCGCTGCCTCCACAGATGCGTTCAGCGCCAGAATATTGGTCTGGAATGCAATATTATCAATGGCTTTGGCAATACTGGTAATTTCCTGGGCGTTGGAGCTGATATTGCTCATTGCGTTAGAAAGGGCGTCCATCTGCGTATTCGCTTCCTGCACCTTTCTGGTGATTTTACTTGTCATAGTATGCGTCTGGTCACTGCTCTTAATTACGCCGGCAAGCTGTTCCTTGACATGGGTCACTTCATCAACCAGCACATCGGTCGCCTGATTTTGCTCTAAAGATGCCTGATGAAGCTGCCCTGACTGTCCGCTTAGTTCTTCTGCCATTTGGGCAAGGCGGGCCGCAGCCGCCCGAAATCCCGATATCGTCTTATTCATGGACGAGAGAATCGTGACGAGGCTGTTACGAATCAGCGTGAAATCACCTTTATACTGAACCTGAGGCTCAATCTGCAGGTTGCCGTCCGCAACACCGCTTAATACCTGATGGATATCTGATATGTACCGGTTAACGTTTCTTACCGTATCTGCCAATGTTCTGGTCATAATCTCAAGCTCATCCCCTGACCTGATATGCGCCACCTCGGTATGCAGATCCCCATCGGAAAGGCCGAGCATTCGGTTTGTCACATTCTTCACCGGTTTGGATATTGACCGGGCCATCCGCAGAATCACCAGAATGGATATAAAGAGCACCGCCAGCGTACATATTCCTGCAACTATCATCGCCCCGTTTATCAGATTATTGTAATCCGACTTTGGCACCTGGATAACCAAAGCCCACTGTGTGCCATGAATGGGTGAAAAAGCCACCAGCATCTGCTGTCCGTCTATGTCAAATTCTGTTGAACCGGTCTCCCTTGTGGTCACGCTTTTGATTGCTTCCTCATTTCCGCCGCCAAGCTGCAGCAGCGTACTTTTGGCTTGAACCTTTGACTGGTCCGGATGGCCTGTGACAATTCCTTCACGGTTAACCATATAAGCCATACCGTTTTTCCCTATATTTATACTGCTTAGCACATCATTCAGCATATCGTATTTATAGACGCCTACCAAATAAAAAGCGGTTTCGCCGTTTTCCTTTACCGGCATCCCCATAGTGATGCCCAGTTTATCCTGAAAAATGGTACTGTTATAGGTCGTCAGATTATCTGTTTCCTTAAGCATTGTAAAAAAGCCGTCATCCAGACTTTCCGGCGCACCGTCTATTCCCTGGACCAGTCTGCCGCTTAAGTCATAGAGGGCAATCGTATAAAATTCGTAAATCTCGGCTGCTTCTGTCAAAGCAGCCTCCCATCCGTCCGCTGCCGTCTTCCCATCATGCCCGGATTCCGCTGCGTTTCCTCCTATATCAACTATGTTCATTCTCGAATCGCCGGCGAGCATCATCATGCGCTCCGCCAGCATGCGAATATTTGCCTCCACTGTCTTAGCTGACTGTCTGGCCATTGGCTGCAGGCTGTCCAGTAAAATACTGTTTGCCAGCGAATGCATGGAAAGCGCCAT
>JAETTM010000146.1 GCA_021769135.1 Lachnospiraceae bacterium
AAACGAAAACGACCGACCCGACCGGAAGACGCATAAAAAAAAAGTCGGATTTACGGGAAACAGGAAAAAAGTTCAGTGAAACTTCAACTCCCTCACCTCTCAAATCCGCATAAAATTAAAAACTTAAAAATTACAGGAATATGGAAGCAACGACATTATCAGCAGCAAAAGTTTATGTAGGCACTTACGGCAAGTATAACAACGGTTCATTGTCCGGCGCATGGCTCGACCTTTCGGACTATTCGGACAAGAAAGAATTTTACGAAGCCTGCCGGGAACTGCACAAGGACGAGGAAGATGCGGAATATATGTTTCAGGATTACGAGAATATCCCGGAAGCCCTGATTTCTGAAAGCTGGATTTCTGAAAACTTCTTTGCCTTGCGTGATGCGGTGGAGGATTTGAGCGACACCGAGCAGGAAGCCTTTTTCGTGTGGTGCAACTATAAAAGCCGTGATTTGGGCGAGGAAGATGCGGACGACCTTGTACGTGATTTCCGGGACGAATATCAGGGGGAATATGACGATGAAGAAGATTTCGCCTATGAAATTATAGAAGAATGTTACGACCTGCCGGAGTTCGCAAAGACCTATTTCGATTATGAAAAGTTCGCCCGTGACCTATTTATGTGCGATTACTGGTTTGATGACGGTTTTGTGTTCCGTGCGGCATAATCAAATACCAATCAGGGCGGGGTGTCAAAGCCCTGCCCGCTAAAACAACCAAGCTATGAAACGGAAAAGCATTTATAAAATCCTTTGGCGGGTGTTGCTACTCTGCCTTGCATGGCGGTTCACCAGTGTAGCCGGAACAGGCACGGCGATAACGGCGTATATCGTATTTCGTGCCGCCTGTTTCCTGCTCCGTGTCTGCCTTTCAGTCGTTTATGCGCTGGGCGTGGCTCTGCTTTTCCTGTCGTTGCTTTTCTTGCTGATATTATAACCATAAAAAATAGGACATCATGCAGTCACTTAACAAAAACGGGGTAAGCATTACCCAAACACCGGGAGAAGAAAAGTTCGTGAAATGCTGTTTAGGGGCTTTCAGGGGACAGATTTATTTTCAATATGAC
>JAETTM010000147.1 GCA_021769135.1 Lachnospiraceae bacterium
GTGACGGCCGGAATCTCATAGATGTGCTGCATCTTGCCTTTCGCGATGCCGAAGAGCTGCGGCATTGCATTGAAATCGTGAACTGAATAAAGTCCATAGACGGCTATAAAAACGAAGCGGCAGGGCCCGCAAAGCCCTGCCGCTCATTTTTTCCATCATTTCAATCCCGCCAGCTGCTTGAAGGCGGCTCCCGCCATGGACACGAACCGGGCCGGAAGCTCCTCCGGTGAAACGACGGCCCGCTGGGGCAGGCAGTCTCCAAAGGGCATCCCCTCCAGCCGGTAGAAGGCCGCGCCGTGGACCATCACGTCGTCGTTGTTGTATCTGCTGCTGACACACTGAGGTAGCCGACGGGGCACGGCATCCTGTTTCAAAACCGCCCACCCCTGCTGATGCAGGGCGGCGCAAACTCGTGCCACTAATTTTTCCATAAGCCCTCCTAATTACATTCCCCACTAAGCCAAACGTCCCAGCTTATGACTGCCTCTTTAAGTTGTGCTTCATAACTGCAATATGGAATGCCTAATAGTTCCAAAAGAATTCGACGATACAAGAGGCTGAATTTAGCAGAATAATAAATATCCTCTTTGTCAGAAAAACATTTAGCCTCCTGGTTTTTCTTGATGTGCATAATCCGCACTCGGCTTTTAACGGCCTTGTTGAGAAAATCCAAATAGCAGGTGTTTAATTCTTTGGGAAAAATGTCCGCCCCATATTTTGTTATTAAAGCATCTATGCACATTTTGAGCGATGTTGTTCTTGTATTTCCAGGTTCCAAAGTTTGAAAGTAGTATGTATGGGCTTTGACCAACTCCACCAATGGCTCAAAGATTTCTACAAGAAAAGCCAATCTAACATCTGCCGTATAAAAGCCTTTGATAAGGCAATAGAGATATATTTGGTGCATGATGTCCATTTCTTCCATCAGGGTTATCCATTTATTATAAACTGTTTCTAAGGAAACGCTGATTTAATCCCCCGAAATGATAAAAGATGTGATAAAATAAAGGAAAGGGGGCGCGGAGTATGAAACAGGAAAGTTTTAGCGATATGGAATATAGATGCCGG
>JAETTM010000148.1 GCA_021769135.1 Lachnospiraceae bacterium
TGGACGAAAATGCTCAAAGGACATGGCTTGAAAAGCTTTATGCCGAGAGCGATTTCGCTTTCTTCTCTGTTGCTGTGCGCGGACTTGGCTCAAATTCTCCTCTGCTTGCCGACTTTGCAGAAAAGGCATATACCGATGAAGAAATGGCGTTTTTCTCCACTTTAATGGACCGTATGGACGAATCGGAACTGGAACTTTGGCTGGACAGGGCTTTGGAAGATGGAAACTGGGCTTTTCAATCTATGCTCTTTGATAAACTGAACCGAGGTGAAGAATTTGACGAGCTGGAAGAAAAGCAGGAGAAAGAATGGGCCGAAGCACAGGCGGCGGAATACCAGGCTGTGGGCGTTACAATGGACGGCAAAGACTATTATTACCAGGGCCAGCTTGTCAACATCTTTTTAGACATCCGGCCCAACAAATCCGTTTACACGCTGAATATGAACCCAAAAGGAACTGTCAATATTAAAATAGTCCGTGATACAGAAAGCAAAATCACAGGCGTCGCCTATATGACCGAAGCGGAAGTGATTGAGCTGTTGGGGGATATGGACGATTCGGATGATAAAACTGGCGTGGAAATAATCCCCGTTGATTTCAAAACCGTAGCGGCGGGAGAAACCATTTTCCTGGGGGAATACACATTGTCCGACGGAGATGAAATTTTATACGACATTTCAGCGAAAACAGGGAACAGAATGAAGGCCTTTTTTGCAAAGGACAATCAGGAAGATGTGGCCTATTGGTCAGTGAATAACCTGCGTCAGCCGGGCGAACCGCTGGAATGTATTGCGGATTTTACCGTTGGGCCTCCAGCAACAACGCCCGGAACCTATAAGCTGTACCTCCAAGCCCCGGACGGTACTTTGGGAACTGTAAGGGGCAGCGTTTCGATTGTGTCAGCAGACGCATTCTGATAATAATTCAACACCTCTGCCAGAACAACGGCATAATAAAAAAACCGTTGTTTCGGCGGCTGGTATCTGTGCGCCCGAACAAAATACAAGTAGCCATGCGGCGGTTTTGAAATAGTAAATTTCAAGCCGCCGCTTTCTTTTGAAAAAACG
>JAETTM010000149.1 GCA_021769135.1 Lachnospiraceae bacterium
ATTACGATCCTGCCTTTTTGCCGGCATGAACGGTATGGCTATGGCTTTGAAGTAAGCCGGTATCACAAAAGCAAGGATACCATGGGCAGCAATGATCTGGAAGATCCGCAGATGTGGGGGCTTTATGTGCTGCCGGAAACACGCAGGGAAGAAAAGCATCTGGAAGGCCATGAAGTGCCGTGCAATCAGTCAAAACTCTCACAGTGGATCATGGAATGGTTAGGATACCAGCAGACCCTGGCGCAGCCCAGCGTGGCAGCCGTCAACAAGGATAAGGCGGAAAATTATTGGAAAAAAATGCGGGAGCATCTTCCGGATACGTTTTATCATGTTCCTCTGGAGCAGCTTTCCAGTCACAGAACAAATTTTAGTGTAAACTTTGTGGAGGAATCCTCCAGGTTTTTATGCGGAAGTATTCTTTATTCAGGGACGGCCTATTTTGGCGGCAGGTCTGATAAGGAACTGGAACAGCTTATGAAACAGATGGGATTCAAGTATGTCTGGATGAAAAGCCAGGACGGGCATCCTGTTTTTAATTCGGCTCCACCCCAGCCGCCACAGGAACGGGAACTGAAATCCATTGCCCCGGTATTACAGTTTCTCTGCAAATTTGCCGGGATTGAGGGAAAGGGAGCGAAGGAGGAAAGTATCCGGCGGGCAGAAGCTCGTCTGGGGGTTTCACTTCCACTGCCATTGGAAGAATTTTATCGTTGTCTGCCAAGTAGATTTTATTGCAGTTATAATACGATCCGCCCTCTTTCCAGCCTGAAACAGACAAAGGATGGCAAGCTGAACTTTCTCACAGAAAATCAGGCGGTGTATCACTGGGCGGCGAGATTGAACAGCCCGTTTCTATACCGCCGTGCCAATGACGGCGTAGGCCAATGGAACGCATATGGTATTTTAGACGGTTTTCTTGCGGCAGAGTTTTTGTGGGCGCTGGCTTGTGATGAAAAATTGAATCTGATCCTTTGGGAGTTTCCGGATTTTGAGCCGTCGATGCTGTCTGAAGGCGGGAAGCTGAGTCCGTATCTGTCTTCCATTGCAG
>JAETTM010000150.1 GCA_021769135.1 Lachnospiraceae bacterium
AATCCCCATCCCCTCGCTGTCATTCAGTAAATCAAAAAGCCTGTCCCTAAAATAGTTCAGTTCCATTTTTGTTCCCCTTTCGTATTTTATAGTTTATTGGCTGATACTTCAAATAAATCAATTCACTTTTGCAATTCAAAGTTCGTCCGGCTCCCCGATATATCCGTTGTTTTTCTGATAGGCTTTCAGGTATCTGTCCATGAATTGCAGATAGCCGTCTTTATCCTCGGCAAGCGGCTCCAACAGTATTGCAATCCGGCGGCGGACTTCGCATTCCTCCCACTCGGAAAGAGTGAGAGCGTTAAGGATATGCGTCTTGTTTTCATCCGCATTGACTACATCATTGATAACCTCGTTAAACAGTTGGTCAAGCATTTTCTCCGGCGTATCCAGCAGCACCGCGCCGGCATCGCCGGGACATTCAGCTAAAATCCAGACATAGCCGATTTTCTTTGAGTAGACTATATCAAAATAACTCTGTCCGTCAATGTATTCCCCAAACGCTTTCAAAATCGCGTCCAGCTTTTTTCTTACTTCATCTGTATAAATCATAATGCCACAACCTTTCTTGGATTTGAAAAAGCAGTCCCTTGGCAGCGAAACAAATTGAGCCGTCCAATATGAATATGGGGGTTATATCCCCTTAATAAAAAAGATTATAACCCCCATACTAATAAACGTCAAACGGGGGTGCTTTTATGATAGTGTTCGATAAATTATGGACGGTTATGCAGGCACAAGATGTGTCAACCTACCAGCTAAGAGAGAAGTGCGGCATCGACAGCAAGACCATCCGGCGGCTGCGGGCAAATGAAAATATGGAAACAAAAACCTTAAACAAATTGTGCGCCGCTTTACATTGCGGCCTGGGGGACATTGCGGAGTATGTCCCCGATGAAGATATTCAAAAAAAGTAGTGCCGTCCCGGTTGGAAAGGGGCGGCACTTTTGCGTCACCGTTCCGGTTTGGGCTGTTCTTTTTCCTGCGCCTGCTCCGGCGGTTCCAATCCTAAAATCTTATCCACGTTGCGGAGTGC
>JAETTM010000151.1 GCA_021769135.1 Lachnospiraceae bacterium
GGAAAAGCCCCGTGGACGGTTAAAAGCCGTTTTCGGGGGTAGGTAGTATAAAACTATACCCCGCCCCACGCCGGGGCTTGGAGCGCCCCAGGAAGCCCGTATTCATGGGGGTTGGGGGCTGTGCCGCAAGCCTAAATGTCCATGCCCGCCGGTTACGCATTTGCCTTTAGAAAGCGGTGATTGTTTTCGCTGGGGAGATGTGCTATACTTAAAGTCCAAAGCCCTTGTACTGGCGGGAGCTTATGTCTTGCTGTATGTGTGATATGGGCAGGCAAACGAAAAATTCCGAGGACAGGATTATGAAAAGAGCAACGGATGATTTTTCAAATTGGCGACTGCAACAAGAGAATATGTCAAAGCCGTTTCCGTATGTTTTCCCGCAGATGCCGCCCCGGTTCCGGCGATGCTGTGCATTTATGAAAACAGCATTCATGATACAATGGGGATGCTTTGCCGCTTCTTGTGTTTGTGCGATGGTATTGTTCATTCCTGTGGTTGTTTTGGACAGGATTTTGGGTGAGAATATTGAAATGAGTGCCTTGATAGAGAGCAAACCTTTCTTGGCGTTTTTCATTGTGGCGTTTGTTATATCACTCCCGATTTTTTTGGTGGCTACTCCGCTTAAATTTACTCCAAAACTTTTTTGGAGATGTCCTTGCTGCGGACATCCATTTCCATATTACGTCCTAAAACGCGGGGGGAATGATTTGAAAGAGAAAGAGTGCTTTTTTACCATAAAGGGGCAACATATCAAGTATGCGAAACTAAAATTTTGTCCGCTGATTATTCCATCTGTCTGCCCGGAGTGTAAATGCAAGTTTTTTGAAATGACTGGAGATGAACAGCCGTCTATGTGGCCTTGAAAGATGCTGACAGCAGCGAGGTGATTTCAGAACACGACTTCCCCCACCCGTGGCGAGTAAATGTCCACGCCCGCCGGTTACGCACTTGCCCTTATTCTGTTCTTTGGGAGAGGCCGGGGGCGCGGGGGCAGAGCCACCGCAAAACCTACCGTCAGCCGCCGCA
>JAETTM010000093.1 GCA_021769135.1 Lachnospiraceae bacterium
TCTTTTGTGGCAACAAAGAATATGTCTCTCCCTTTGTTGCTTTCATAGATGAAGTCTTTCAGCGGTTTACTGGTATAGCGTGAATAATCGCCGTATATTGCAATCTTTCCACCATAATTGATATATTTTTGAAGAATTTCCCCTGCCAAACCGCTGCTTAAAACAAAGAAATCTTCAATAACTGACTTTTTATCCACAACGATATACTTCGTGCCTGCATCATATTTGGCAGACATAAGCAAATCGAGTGCAGAATCGACATCAGTAATCACTTTATCGTCGCTTGAAACAACAGCAACCATTCCGTTGCCGCAATCAATTTTTTCAAACTTCATGCCTGTACCTCCTTCAATGAATTGCAGACAAAATCCCGCATTATCGCCGTTTGCAACGCCTTAGGCATTATAGCATGTAACAATAAATTATTCAATTGTTTTATAGCATGATAACTTTTGAGCCCTTGTAGTTTATAAAAAAAACGAATATACTAGAGGCAAAACTGTTGCCGAAAAAGGAAAGGACATAGGGAAAGAGATGACTATTTTACTGATAGAAGACGATTTGGAAATAAGCGGGATGTTGAAAAACTATCTGGCAACGGAAAATTTTACGGTGGAAACCGCCTATGACGGCAAGGAAGCCTGCAGGAAATTTAAGGAAGGGAGTTTTGACCTTGTCCTGCTGGATTTGATGATTCCTTATATCGGCGGAATGGACGTGCTTCAATACATCAGGAAGGAAAGCGTGGTTCCGGTCATTATTTTATCTGCGAAGGATACGGATTCGGATAAAACGCTGGGGCTTGGGCTAGGGGCGGACGATTATATTTCCAAGCCTTTTTCCGTAACGGAGGTGCTGGCCCGTATAAAGGCGAATATCCGCCGGGCAACGCAGTACGGCGGGGTGGCAAAAGAAGGGGAAGTGCTGAGGGCGGGGGATATCGTGATGGACTTGTCGGATTATACGGTGAAAAAAGCAGGGAAAGATATCGACCTGACCGCGAAGGAATTCGAAATATTGAAGCTTCTTATGAAGAACCCGAAAAAAGTATATACCAAGGAGCAAATTTATTCCCTTGTATGGAACGAAGCATATTTTGGGGATGAAAATGCGGTGAACGTGCATATCAGCAGGTTGAGAAACAAGATTGAGGACGCTCCCCGCAGCCCCAGGTATGTGGTGACTGTCTGGGGAATCGGGTACAAACTGGGGGAAATGCTATGAGCAGTGGGCATGCGATTGTTTTTCTTATTTTATGTATTGCCGTACTGATTGGGGCAATGATTTGCCAGAGGGCGGTGCTGCGGGCGCGGATGAACAGGACCCTTTCTCAAATGGCAGAAGATCTGAAGGAAATTTTAGATAAAGAGCGTGACGGTTCGCTTATGGTCTTTACGGAAAGCCGGGAACTGATGGCATTGGCAGGGCAGATTAATCGGCTGTTGGAGAAGCAGCAAAAGTCCAAGGCGGATTTTTTGCGTTCTCAAATATCTTCGAAAAAGATGCTTTCCAATATTTCCCACGATATTAAGACGCCTATGACTGTAGTGCTGGGATATTTGGAAATTATTCGGCTGCAGGGGGATGAGGGCGGCGAAATGCTGAAAAAGGCGGAACAGAAGGCGCAGGATGTGATGGAATTAATCAACCGTTTTTTTACATTGGCGAAGCTGGAAGCGGGGGATATGGAAATCGAACTGTCCAGCCTGGATATATGCGGAATATGCCGGGAAACGGTTTTGGAGTTTTACGAAATACTGACGGAGAAGGATTTCCAGGTGGAGATTCGCATTCCGGAGCATGCCGTTTATGTGAACGGCAATGGGGAAGCCCTGCAGCGCATATTGTATAATTTGATTTCTAATGCGGTGAAATATGGAGCGGAAGGAAAATATCTGGGGATTGCCCTGCGGGGAGAAAAGGAATTGGTATTGGTGGATGTAACGGATAAAGGGATGGGGATTGACAAAAAATTTGCGGAAAATGTTTTTGAGCGCCTGTTTACTATGGAAGATTCCCGCAGCCGCCAGGTGCAGGGAAACGGCCTCGGACTCACCATTGCGAGAAGCCTGGCGCGGCAAATGAAGGGAGATATCCTGTTGGAAAGCGTTCCATATGAAAGGACCACCTTTACGTTGCAGATGCGAAAAGCCATCCGTACGCCCCGATTTGCGGCAAACTGCTGCGAAAGAAATTCGTAAGATTTGC
The DNA here is from genome assembly GCA_021769135.1 of Lachnospiraceae bacterium. GTDB lineage: Bacteria > Bacillota > Clostridia > Lachnospirales > Lachnospiraceae > Kineothrix. The sequence continues at coordinate 2,209 of JAETTM010000093.1, forward strand.
GCAAGAGTTTTGAAAATCGGAACCTCTACAATATATTTTAGCGAAAAAGAACTGGCGGTACTGGAAACAGCCAGTGAACGGACAAAGCCCCAGAGAATTTCAGGATGCGTCAGCGGCCGGAAATTGCTCTGCAAAGTATTTTAAAAAGGGCTTTGAAAGAGAACTGGCGGTACTGGAAACAGCCAGTGAGCGGACAAAGCCCCAGAGAATTTCAGGACGCGTCAGCGGCCGGAAATTGCTCTGCAAAGTATTTTAAAAAGGGCTTTGGGAGAGAGCTGGCGGTACTGGAAACAGCCAGTGAGCGGACAAAGCCCCAGAGAATTTCAGGACGCGGCAGCGGCCGGAAATTGCTCTGCAAAGTATTTTAAAAAGGGCTTTGGAAGAGAACTGGCGGTACTGGAATAGAGACTGGAGGTGCTGATATGGCATATATCATTCAAACGAATCATCTGACAAAAAGAATAGGGAGCAAGGATATCGTACAGGATATCGGCCTGCATGTGCGGGAAGGGGAAATTTACGGGTTTGTAGGGCCCAATGGGGCGGGGAAAACATCGGTTATGAAAATGATAACCAACCTCTGGAAACCCACCGGCGGAAATGTGGAGCTGTTTGGGGAGACTTTGACGCCGGGCTCCTACGGGATATTGAAAAGGATGGGCAGTATCATAGAATTCCCGGTATTTTACGAGCATATGACTGGCAGGGAGAACCTGAAACTCCATTGTGAATATATGGGATATTACGCGCCGGGAGCGGTGGAGGATGTCCTGGAAATGCTGGAACTGACAGCGGATGCCGAACGCCCGGTGAAAAATTATTCCCTTGGAATGAAGGAACGTCTGGGAATCGCCAGGGCGGTCATTTGCCGGCCAAAGCTGCTGATTTTGGATGAACCGACAAACGGGCTGGACCCTGCAGGGATGAAACAGATACGCAATCTGCTGAAAAGACTGTGCACCGAATATGGGGTGACGATAATGATTTCCAGCCATATCCTTTCGGAAATAGAAAGCATTGCCGATACGGTCGGCATTATAGCCCATGGAGAAATGATAGAGGAAATCGGCATGGAAGAGGTGGAGGAAATGAACCTGGCCTATATGGAGCTGGGCGTTGCGGATGTGAAACGGGCAGCTTTCCTGTTAAGCGAAAAATGCGGTTTGGGCAATTTCAAGATTATGGAGGGCGGTAAGATACGCATTTACGATAAGAGGGCGGTTCCGGGGGAAATATCCAGGATATTGACATTAAATGATGTGGAAGTTATGGAAATAGGAAGAAAAACGGAAACATTGGAAGACTACTTTTTAAAGATGACGGAGGTGGAAAAATAATGGGTAAATTAATGAAATTAGAATGGAAAAAGAACCGTGGGGCAAAGTATATTGGAAAAGCGGCAGGGCTGACCGCCATTATTTTTCTGCTGGTGGCCACAATGTCCGGAGAACTGAACAGCCAGGAAACAATAGGGATTTATGGAAAAAGCATGCAGGATATGGCAATACAGTTATTTGCCAATATGTGCTTTATGCTCCTTACAAGCGTGATGCTTTCCAACTTCATTGTGGCGGCGTATAGGGATAAAACGATGGCCCTGATGTTTTCATACCCTATCAAGCGCCGGAAAATCCTCTGTTCAAAAATGCTGGCGGTGTGGGGGTTTAACTTTATGGCATTGGTTATATGCAAATTGTTTTGCAGCGCGGGCTTTTGGCTGGCAAATACCCTGACCCATGGGGAATTCTTTGGGAGCTTCGGGCCGGAAATGTTTATGGATGCGTCTTTTTATGCCGATACGCTGATTAATTCGGCGGCTATGGTTAGCATTACCTACGTGGTGCTGCCCATTGGCCTGAAAGTAAAATCCTCCAAAGCAACTATTGTGGCGGCGTTTATCGTCATTATGCTGACCCAGGGGAATATCGGTTCCTATACGCTGTTCAATAATATGCTGTTCTACGCAGCCTTGCTGGTTTGCGCCGCTGTTTCCGTATTCCTGTGCGTTTATCGGGTGGAGACGGAGGATGTGGGGTAAAGGACGTATTGCCGATGAACGATACCAATGCCGATTAAAAAATCAGAAAACTTTCAGGAGCTTAAGTGATATTTTTTCTCCGTTATGTATAATATATAAGTAAAGGAAGTAAAGAAAATCAAACATTTACTCCAAGTTTGTGTCTGCGCGGCATCCGCAAACTTGATATAAAGGCCGCGCAGAAATGGGGTTAAATATGGAAGTAGCAAAGGTTTCCAGCAAAGGACAGATTACGATTCCGGTATCTATAAGGAATAAACTGAAATTAAAAACAGGCGACAAGGTTGTTATCTTAGAAGAAAATGGTAGATTCTATTTTGAAAATTCTGCGTTGATGGCATTTAAAAGAGTGGAAGAAGCCTTTGCTGGAGAGGCACAGAAAGCTGGCTTTCAGACAGAGGCTGATATGCAGACTTATATGAATCAGATTCGGAAAGACGTTAGGGGGTATTGATTTGTGACTACGTTATTGAAGAACGGCGGCTAGTGACTGAACGGAAATTCCCGTCGAAAAGAAAATATATTGAAAGATTTTTTTTGGAATTGCCCTTTGAATTGGTCTATACACCGAAAGAATTGGATTTAAATGAATTCCCCGAAATGAGAGACGCAAAAGATTCCCCCATATTAGCAACAGCTATTATGGAGGAAATTGATGTATTCCTAACCGGCGATAAAGATTTTCTGGTGTTGGATGTTGAACAGCCAGAAATTCTCACAATGGCAGATTTTCTGGAAAAATATTGATTTTTATTTCTGCAAGCAATGAGGCGGCTGACTATTTCATAATAAAAAATAGCCCCGATTTCTTCAATGCCGGCCGCACCGCCATGTAAATGGCCACGGATACGATGGTGGATGTTACCGCATTGATGGAAGTGGATGCGATGTTCCAGGCAAGGGTGAGCTCGGCAGCAGGCTTGCCTAAGATGACCAGCTTGTAAAAGTACCCGATGAGGGGGTCGAAAATCACATTGAAAAGCAGACCTCCTACAGCTGCGGCAACGGTCCATTTCCATACTTTACGGTTGTCGGTTTCGGTGGTGATATGCCCCAGCTTATGGGCAATAAGGCCGGTGATAAGGCCGATGCAAAGCTTAAGGAGAAAGGTTTTAGGGGCATAGACAATGTAGATGGGGTCCAGCAAATCGCCGATGGTCATGCCGATGGCCCCGCCCAGGCCGCCGTAAACCCCGCCCAGCAGCAGGGCGCCCAGCACGCAGACGGCGTTTCCCAGATGAATGGAAGTGGCATCCCCGCCGGGGAGGGTAATCTTAATCTGCAGAAAGGTAAACACAACATAGGAGAGCGCTGCCATTACGCCGGTAAAAATAACTTTTCTTATATGTTCATTCTTTTTATTTTCTGTATTCATAGTAATCACCATATCCTTTCCAATTGAATTTTATTATACATAAAAATGGCATAGATAAAAGAACCATTTTAGGATTTTTAAACCATACCAGTTTAGGGGTAATATACCAGACGCCCAGGAACATTTTCCGGACAGGTATTTTGATGCCCTAATCATTATAATGAAAAGATTTTAGTGTAAATTAATGAGAAGAAGGATATCCTATATTAAAGTATGACACCAATGCGCAAAAGGCAGCGCAGAAATGGAGAATAATTATGGAAAGAAGCAGGAATTATGGCTTTTTCTTTTATGTATTGTTGTTTTTTCTGCTTTCCCTGGCCGGATGGCTATGGGAAATTGCAATTTATTTGGTGCAGGATGGAAAATTTGTGAACAGGGGCGTACTGCTGGGGCCATGGCTGCCAATTTACGGCGGTGGCGGCCTGCTGTTAGCCATAATGTTAAGGAAATGGGAGTATAAACCGGTGCGGACGTTTTTTGCATCTATGGCGCTTTGCTCGGTGGTGGAATATTTGTCCAGCTACTTTCTGGAAAGGGGATGGGGAATCCGCTGGTGGGATTACAGCGACCAGTTTTTAAATATCAGCGGGAGAATCTGCCTGTGGGGCTGTTTGCTGTTCGGCGTGGGGGGATGGCTGCTTGTTTGTTACGTGATGCCGTATCTACGGATGGTTTACCGCAAAATATGGAAAAGGGATAAGGGGAGGAAGGCGCTGCAGCTGGCCTGCCTGCTGTTTATTCTGGCATTTGCGGCGGACGCGGCCTGGGCAGCCGACTTCCCGAATATGGGAGAGGGGATTACGGCGCGGATGACGGCTTTTCCTTAACTGGAAATTCCATGAGGATTCCATGTCTGTCCGTGCTGAAATAAAAATTCCCCTGATGGGAGAGCACGATTTGCCGGGCGATGCGCAGGCCCATAATGTGGGGCTTTTCCGGCGAAGGGGCTTCGGCAGAGGTAAGGGAATCCTGGGAAGAGGTTTCCCCTGTCAAAGCCTGCACAATCTGCTCGGGTATACCGATGCCGTCATCCCGGATACAGATGGAGCAGACAGAGCTGTTTAGCAGCATGGCGGAGACGGCGATTCTGCAGCCCCGGGGATTATGGCGGATGCTGTTGCCGATTAAATTATCCATGGCCCTGCCCAACAGGGCTTTATCCCCATTCATGTAGGTGCTTTCAAGTTCATCTTGTATATTTAATTCTATGTCATAATTTTTCCCCTGCATTTCATTCAAATAGGCGACAACAAGGGAACGTAGAAAGGGGGCCAGGAGGAAGGTCTCGACCTTTAGCGGCTGCATGTGATATTCCAGTTTGGAGGTCAGGTTCAGGTCTTCGATTAATTTTTTGATTACAAGGCTCTGTTGCTTGATAATGTCTGCCTCCCTGTGTTGGCGCGGGGAGAGGGAGCTGTCATTGGAGAGGCTGTCCGCATAGCCCATGACCATGGAAAGGGGGGTGCGGATATCATCCATACCAGAAGAGTGCTTGCAGAGTGGGCTGCCTACCATGCCGTCCATAAAAATTGATTCCCGGGAAGGCGGCGGATTGCGGTTGACTTTCTTCGCAGGATTCCATACAATTGGGTTTGGGGGGAACAATTTTTGGAATGGAGGACGAATTATGTTAGCAGTAGGAACAAAAGCGCCGGATTTTTCCTTACAGGACCAGAACGGGAAAATCCATACACTAGAAGATTATAAAGGGCAAAAGGTGATTCTTTATTTTTATCCGAAAGACAATACGCCGGGCTGTACGAAACAGGCCTGCGCTTATTCGGAGAGAATGCCCCAGTTTATGGAAAAAGGCGCTGTGGTGCTGGGTATCAGCAAAGACTCGACGGCATCCCATAAGCGCTTTGAGGAAAAGCAGGGGCTGCGGTTTACAATCCTTTCGGACCCGGAACTGAATGTCATAAAGGCCTATGACGTATGGCATGAAAAAATGAATTACGGCAAGGTTTCCATGGGCGTTGTCAGAACCACTTACCTGATAGACGAGGAAGGCGTGATTATTAAAGCAAATGATAAAGTAAAAGCGGCGGAAGATGCGGAAAACATGCTGGGCGAATTAGCGTAAGCAAGCTTTGCGGCGATATGGAGGTTAGGATGAAAATCATTTTGTCCCCGGCGAAAAAGATGAATGTGGATTGGGATACTTTGGCCCATCAGGGGCTTCCGGCCTGTTTGGAACAGACGGAAAAGATTGGTGCATGGCTAAAGGAAAAATCCTTTGAGGAACTGAAACAGCTTTGGAAGTGCAATGATAAAATAGCCAGTCAAAATATAGAGCGGCTAAAGCATATGGATTTATATCGAAACCTGACACCGGCGGTGCTTTCTTATGAAGGCATCGCCTATCAGTATATGGCACCTGCGGTATTTGAAGACGGGCAGTTGGCCTATGTGCAGGAACATCTGCGTATTTTGTCCGCATTTTACGGCGTCTTAAAACCGATGGACGGGGTGGTGCCGTATCGGCTGGAAATGCAGGCGAAGGCATCCATCGGCGGCGCAAAGGATTTGTATGAATTGTGGGGCAGGCGGCTGTACGAACAGGTGAGGGATGAAAGCGGGATGATTATCAATCTGGCATCCAAAGAGTATTCCAAGTGCGTGGAAAAATATTTAACGGACGATGACACATATATCACGTGCATTTTCGGGGAAAAAGTGCAGGGGAAGTTTGTGACAAAGGGAACTTATGCCAAGATGGCACGGGGCGAAATGGTGCGGTTTATGGCCGAAAGGAATGTGGAAACTCCCTGTGAAATGAAAGAATTCAACCGCCTGGGCTATGTGTTCCGGGAAGAAATGTCTACGGAGACGGAGTATGTGTTTGAGAGGACGGATGGAAAGCGAAGATAGAAAAATTTTTTTCGCAGAGGAAAGAACAGGGTACCGATATGATAAAAAAAGAAATTTCCAATTTTTCAATAAAGCAGATAAGCGAATCGGGGCAGTGTTTTCGGCAGAACCCTGCAGGGGAAAACCGGTATTCCGTCATTGCAGGCGGAAGATATGTGGAAATAGAGCAGAGGGGAAAGGAAACATTTTTTTCCTGCACAGAGGAAGAATACAGGGAATTCTGGCATACATATTTTGATTTGGACAGGGATTATGGGAAGTATATGGAGATTGCGGAAGGGGAAGACGATTATTTATCCAGGGCGGCCCGGTTCGGCGGCGGGATAAGGATTTTGAATCAGGATTTGTGGGAAATGATAGTTTCTTTTATTATCTCGCAGCAGAATAATATAAAACGGATTAAGCGAAATGTTGAGGAACTTTGTCTCCGCTTTGGAGAAAAGAAGTGCAGTGCAGAGGGGGTTTTGTATCATACGTTTCCCGATGTGCATGCCCTCGCCGGTGTTTCAAAGGAGGAACTGCGAGACTGCAATCTGGGGTATAGAAGCCGCTATATTTACGAGACCGTGCGCAGCATTGAAAGCGGCGAAGTGGATTTGGAAGCGATAAAGCGCATGGAATATGCCGGGGCAAAAAAGGAGCTGCTTAAGCTATGCGGGGTAGGGGAAAAGGTGGCCGACTGTATCTGTCTGTTTGCCCTCCATCATTTGGATGCGTTTCCGGTGGATACCCATATCCGCCAGGTGCTGGACAATTATTATCCGAAGGGGTTTCCTATGAAAAAGTATGAGGGATTTGCCGGGATAGTGCAGCAATATATTTTTTATTATGATTTAATGGGGTAATAGTTCAGCCACAATGTCATTTAGTTAAAGTTCAGCAAAGTGTCTCATCACATTATTTTGGGAAACCAATGAGAAAAGATTCATTAAAAAAATGCTATAAATGCCCGAACCGTATTTCAAAAAAAAGAAACATCCATTTTTCGGCATCACAAAAAGACGGTTTCGCCCCGTCAAAAAGTAAGGTATACCAACAGTGGTGAGGGTTATATAAAGCGGTAAGCAAACCGGGCTGGTGGCTGCAAACGCTTACGGCGCCCATATTCCCTCCCCGGCCTGATGGGCAGGAGGAAGCTGCCTATCAGGCATTCAACAGATATGGAGGGGCCTGTGTATGCACTAAGGAATTCATGGCATATTTTGATTGCCATGGAATAGTTCACCTGGTAAGCATGCTTCGTACCTTTTTGGCTGATAATAACCCTTGCAGTTATGAAGGAACAAAAGTTATACAGAATCATACGGGCATAAATTTCCATGCCGATATATTCCCTGCTTTTGCAGTGGAACTGCTCCGCCGCGATTGTCTGCTTTAAATCCCGGAAGGAAAGCTCTATCCCCCAGCGGAGGCTGTAGAGTGTTTTGATTTCTTCTGGGGGGAATTCGTCCCCCGGCAGGTTGGTTATGATATTTTCATAGGCACCCCCTGGTATTTTGAACCTGAGGACACGCAGCCGCATGGGATATTCAGGGTTTTCTTTTGAAATATAGTCAAAGCAGACATTTGCGCAGACAAATTTGTACAGCCCGGCACATTCGGGGTGCAAGTATTTTTTCTTTGAATGGGTGCGGGAGAAAACCCTTTGGAGGGAAACATCAAATTCCCTGCCGGAGATGTCCTGACCCAGCAGCCTGGAAACAAAAACATCCTTGGCCCGGATGAGAAAAGAAGCGCGGTTTTCAATGGCATGTGCAAAAACGTTATAAGAGCAGAACCCCCTGTCGGCGATAAAGATGGGCTTTGTTTTTTCATCGTATTCAAAGCGGTCCATCAGGCTGCAGAATGCGCGGAATTCATTTTTCCTGCGGATAGGCTGCAGTTCAACATCAAGGTAGCACCTGCCCAGGATATCATACAAAGGGATGACATGGAGCATATTGAACCCCCGTTTGGACTTCCCGCTTGGGGGGTAATGGGAATCCGCATCCTTTTCATTGAGTGGGATATTAAATTCCGAACCGTCACAGGCAATAAGCCTGTAAGAACCCTTATAGGTCTCGGGCTGGAAATGGCCATTGAATTGTTTGAGCAGGGAAAGGAAGGCTTCCGGCTTCAGTTTGCTGCGCTGCTGGTGGAAAGCGGAAACGGTAGCGGTGTCGGAACGGAAATAGAAATATTTGAGCAATTCATGCTGGAGGTTGCCGCTTTCCATACAGATGTAGAACTCCATGAGGTCCTGCATGGAAATCTTCCGGTTCCTGGTAAAATCCCGGCCGGGGTTGTTTACAAAAGGGTGTGGGTTGTGGGCAATACTGGAAATATCGCTTAAAAGAAGCGACTTCACATGGTCAGCAAAAGCCATAATAATACCTCCTTATAAGTAAAAGAATGTTTTTGTCTACTTATAAGGGCCGCTTTCGCTTCTATAATGGAAGGATAGGAGCGAAAGCGGCCGCACAAACCGGAGGATTTGTCAACAATTATTTAAAAGAAATGATATTTTTTGAGTGACACCTTATGTTTCAATATAAAAAGAGCCTGAAAAATCAAACTCTTAAATACATCGTCACTCTAAACTAAATGACATTGGTTCAGCCAGTAATGTTATATTCTTGCAGCTGGCTGATGCACAAGCGCATATCTGCTCTTCGTAGAAGAGAAGGTGCTGTCAGGGCGAGTGAGTCATCAATTCCTTGACAGGAATTGGTGACATATGTTATACTTCCTTCAAAGCAAATGATTTCTTTAAGTGAAAACTTATCATACAGTATATCTGTCAGGACATTCTGTTCTCATATTCTTGAAATCCTGCTTTTGAAAACCCAAAAATAAAAATTGATAAGGCAGGAAAGCGGTAAAGGACGGCTGTAGGGTTGTAGG
>JAETTM010000094.1 GCA_021769135.1 Lachnospiraceae bacterium
AGGAGCTTCCTGTATAATACAAACATAGGGGCTTCCAAGAAAGCAGGTGATTGAAAAAAAGATACCTCAGAGTAAAATAAGATTACTGACTTTGCCGGTTAGTAAAAATCTTATTGAACAGAGAGGTATCCAAGATGAATTGTAACACACAGAACGCAAAAATTGCATCCATTACTGAAAAAACTTTGATTGTCGGCATTGATGTGGGAAGCGAAACTCATTATGCGAGAGCTTTTGACTGGCGCAACTACGAGTACACAAGGAAACCGTTGGAATTCAGCAATACAGAAGCAGGTTTCCTGACCTTTAAGGCATGGATGGAGGACATAGCGGAAAAGCACGGCAAAACGGCAATCGTCCCCGGAATGGAACCGACTGGCCACTACTGGTTCGCTTTAGGGAGGTTCCTGCAGGACAACGGGATGAAGCCAGTGCATGTGAACCCCCACCATGTGAAGAAATCGAAAGAATTGGATGACAACAACCCTAACAAAAATGACCGAAAGGGTCCGAAGACGATCGCTGCGCTTGTCAACGAGGGGCGTTTCTCGCACCCATACATACCAACCGGTATCTATGCAGAGATCAGAAGCCTGTCGAACCTGCGCTTCCAGACGCAGGAAGAGCTTACAAGGATCAGGAACCGCACGGCCAGATGGTTTTCCATCTATTTCCCTGAATATAAAGACGTTTATGGGGATTTAAGGGCGGTCAGCGGACGGATGGTGCTGAAGGAGGCACCGCTGCCGGAGGACATCATAAAACTCGGTGCGGAAGGGGTAAACCAGATCTGGAGGGACGCAAAGCTGAGAGGCGCCGGAATGAAGAGGGCAAAGACCCTGGTATCGGCCGCAGAGCACAGCGTAGGAAGCAAAGAGGCATCGGAAGCCGCCCGGATCGAACTGAGGAACTTACTGAATGACATGGATGTATATGCGTCAAGACTGGAGGAACTGCTCCAGAGAATAGAAGACAAGCTGAAGGAGATCCCGTATATCGATAACCTGCTGGCGATCAAGGGGATTGGAATGGTGACGGTCAGTGGCTTTATAGCTGAAGTGGGGGACATTAGACGTTTTGACAACCCGAAACAGCTGCAGAAGCTGGCAGGCTATGCCATCGTGGCAAATGATTCAGGCAAGCATAACGGGGAAAGCCGCATCAGTTTCGGACCCGGAAGGAGAACCCCCTCAAAAAGATGCAGTCGGTGGTGGCGGTAGCCTGTAAGGTAGTGAGGATATTTTACAAGATCCTTACCCAAGGCGTCCAGTACGACCCGGGGAAGCTGCTGGGTGACATCAGGAGGGGGGCAGGTACAAACTGCGTAACAGCAGGAACAAAAACAGGCAATACCTGTTATGGTTGGACTGAGCCTCCGGCAGACAATGCCGGGAGCTGAATCCAGCCATGACAGGAAGGCTGGGAGGATATGTGGAACAGACCGGGGAAACGTCCGCCGCAAGGTGCCAGTCTGGGAAGCATGCAGGTCAGTAAGACTTATAACAAAGAATGAGCCGGTAGCCGGCAGGAATATTTTCCATAGGGCAGGACCCTGGTTAGGAGCTAAGCTGGCACCCTGGTTATGGACAGGCGGAACGAAGGAAGTTAGGACCCGTAAGACGGTGATCCTGGTAGATACGGGAGGTGCGCTGCCATAGAAGGAAGGGCATACACAAGGCCATGTAGAGCGAAAATAAAGACGTTCTACTTCGTATACCCAATATCCTCTATTTTCGTACCAGATACAGAGAAATGTCCATCTCCTTGGCTCATTTACCTGAGATATAGACTTTAAAATTCCTTGATTTTTTGAGGAAAATCACTTGACAATATAGGGAGGAAGTGAACTGGCAGCGGAATTTACGGAAAAAACGGGAATAGAGATTGATTTCCAGGTAAATCCCGATGACCAGTATGACAAAATTATTAAAACAAAGCTGGCTACCAATGAAGCGCCGGATATTATGTATGTTTCCGCCGGAGTTTCCATGCAGACTTTCCAGCCTACGGAAAACTTCCTCGATTTATCCGATATGGCGTGGGTGGATAAAATGAAGGACTGGGCAAAAGAAGGAAGCATTATAGATGGAAAGCTTTACGGCTTTAATATGTGGAGTGTGGACGGAACGGCCATGATGTACAATAAGCAGATGTTTGAGGAATATAATCTGTCTGTGCCCCAGAATTTTGAAGAACTGAAAGAGGTCTGCCAGGTATTTAAGGACAATGGGATTATCCCTATTTATGAAAATGCAAAGGACCCATGGCACAATCATTGGTGGCTTTCCATGCTGGCAGCGGCATTTGAGAAGGAGTCTCCGGGATTTGTAGAACGGTTGAATAAAAACGAAGCGAAATATGAGGATTCTGCCATAATGCTGCAGGCTTTAAAAGATTACAAAGAACTTTATGATTTAGGATATTTCGGGGAAGAGCCCTTTGCCAATGAATGGGAATATGGCTATGAAGCGATGGGAACGGGAAAAGCGGCTATGATTGCCACTTATATTGCCTACTCCAACGAGGTACAGGAGCGTTATCCCGATTCCAATGCCATTGAATGGGAAATGTTCCCTCTGCTTATCGGCGGAATTAACGAATATAACCATTCCGCAGGCGGGGTAGTACGCGTAGTGAATAAACAGACAAAATATGCGGATGAAATCGAGCAATATTTCAATTTCCTGGTGGAGAAAGAAAATGCGGAGCGCTATTACACGGCCAGGACAGATTTAGGGGAGGCATCGGTGAAAGGCGTGGAAGTCAGGGAGCAGACTCCGGCTTATACCTCTTTGGTATCCTATTCTAAAAATGGAACGGCAATTGTATGCGGCGGAAGCGTGAAATACTGGTCGGTAGATACAATCGGCAAAGCAATGCAGGATATGTTAACCGGAAATATCACGCCGGAGCAGGCAATTGAAGAAATGGATGCGGAACGGCAGAAGACTTTTGAAGCAGCAGGAGAGTAAAACATCTACATATTCGGAATAAAACCAAGAAGGGCAGCGATGACAAAACATGGCTGCCCATTTAAAAAAGGAGGCAGACATGAATAAGAAAAAAGTATATCCGCTGTATTTCCTGATTCTGCCGGTAGTAGTATACGGACTATTGTTCTTTTTGCCCAGCATGTTCAGCTTTTACTATGCGATGACGGACTGGAACAGCTATAATTCGGAAATTCATTTTGTAGGCTTTGAGAATTATAAAACAATATTGAAGGATTCTCAGAATTACCTTCATGCTTTAGGAAATACATTATTTTTTACAGTAGGTACAACGGTGCTGAAAAACGGCCTGGGGCTTTTCCTGGCACTGATTTTAAACGAGAGGATAAAAGGGAAAAATCTGCTGCGCCTTATTTTTTATTTACCGGTGACAATGGCACCATTGATTGTAGGGCTTATTTTTACTTCTGTGCTGAATCCGTCTTACGGGCTGTTGAACTCCGTTCTGGAAGCCATTGGTTTGGGGAATCTGGCAACGGCCTGGCTGGTGAAGAAAAATACGGCTATGGCTTCCATTGTTATGGTGGAGGTGTGGAAGTCCGTTGGCTTTAATATGATTATTTATCTGGCCGGTCTGCAGACAATTTCAAAGACATATTTTGAAGCTGCATCCATTGACGGGGCGGGGAAACGGCATATGCTTCTTTACATAACGCTGCCGATGCTGCTGCCTTCCATACAGGTGAATCTGCTTTTGAACCTGATTAACAGCTTTAAGGTATTCGAACTTGTCTTTATCCTTACAAGGGGAGGCCCGGGCAATATGACGGAAGTGCTCAATACCCTTGTATTTGGAGAATTTTCGGCCGGGAGATATGGCCTATCCACAGCATTCGGAGTATGCCTGCTGTTGATTACCGCCATTATCGCATTTTCCAGCCTGAAAATTTTATCCAGGGCGATGGGAGGTGAAGAGGAATGAGAAACAGGAAAAGGATGGAACTTGCAATCCGGACCGTTGTTATGTGGCTGCTTTCCCTGATTATTTTAATTCCGCTGCTTATGGTGCTGCTCAATGCGGTAAAATCCCAGGCGGAGGCGGCAACCATGTCGCTTTCATTGCCGGAAGAATTTCATTTCGAAAATTTTAAAAGGGTGATTAAAGAAGGAAAAATGATACGGGCTATGTCAAACAGCTTTTTTCTGGCCATATCGTCGGTGGTGATAACTAACCTGGGGGCCTCTATGGGAGCCTTTGTATTGTCCAGGAGAAGGACAAAGGGAACGAAAGGAATTTATTTCTTCTTCCTTATCGGGCTGTTGGCGCCTATTAACTATATACCCACAATCCGTATGCTGCAGGTGCTTCATTTGATGAACACGATGCTGGGCGTAGTCTTTCTTTTTTCCGCATTGATGCTTCCTTTTGATGTTTTTCTTTATTATGGGTTTGTAAGCACAGTGCCTGTGGAACTGGATGAAGCGGCGATTATTGACGGATGCAAGAGTTTTCAAATGTTTTTCAAGATAGAAGTGCCTTTGATGAAACCGGTAATTACAACAGGTGTGCTGATTAATTTCATGAATGCATGGAATGATTTCAATATTCCCCTTTACATGCTGAACCGCTCGGAGAACTATCCGGTGACGATGGCGGTATATAATTTTTATGGAACGTATGTATCCAGCTGGAATCTGGTGGCGGCGGCAATCATCGTTTCCATTATCCCGGTGCTTTGCGTTTACCTGATGGGGCAGAAATATATTATTTCCGGGATGTCGGCAGGAGCGGTGAAAGGGTAGCGGGGAAATAGAGGATGGAAGAAAGGAATGGTGAATGAGATGGGGGATGAGAGACGGTATTTGGAGACGGCGGGGCTTTCGGTTGGGTTGGATTGGAGGACCGGGCTTCCGGTGGAGTATAGAAGGAAGGGGAAGATGTTTGGGAGTCAGGAATTGGGGCAGAAAATCGTGGCCAGATATTGCAGGCTTGCTCCCAGGGAATATTTCGACGTGGAAGCGGTTCCCTGTGATGGGCATATGGGGAGGGTTTGCGGGGAGTTCTTGTTCAGGCTGAAATATGGGGAGGAGACGGCGGCAGAATTTACCCTTCGCTATCGGGTTGACAGGAATTCATTGACGATTACTTTGGAGGACGTGGAGGAAAAGGAAGGTTTTGAACTGATTTCTTTGACGATTCCCCGGCTGGTTCAGCTTGGAACAAAGGAAGATAGCAATGCCTGGCTTGTGCATGCCATGGCCAGCGGCAGTTTGGTATATTTGAAGGATGCTATTCCAGGGAAAATGCCGGAGCACGATTATTTTGGCCACATCATGCCAATGCTTCCGGTAGTTATGCTGGGGGATGAAAATACGGTGTGCGCTATGGAAGTGACGGCATTTCAAGACGGGGTTCTGGTGGAAGTGGAAGAGGCGGATTCCGGGAAAAGGGCATTTATCGGAACGGTGAAACAGTACCGGGTGGACGGAAGCGCATGGTGCAACAGCAATGACGATAATCTGACAAAAATTTATGGAAATGAAAATACGCTGAATCTGCCCATCGAGCAGAAAAGCAGCTGCCGCCTGGATTTCCTGGGGGATTATGACGGGAACGGCAGGGTGGATTGGCTGGACGGGGCAAAAGCCGTGCACGCGAGAATGCCCAAACTGCGGACAGATTTTTATGATGACAAATTTATGTATGTCCTTCCCGGCGACCATCCGAAATTGGAACGGCCCAAAAATACATTCGCGCAGGCCTATGAGTACATACGGAAGCTTTCATTATGGACGGATGAATGCCAGCAGATTACATTTATTACGGGATGGCAGGTGGAAGGAATGGATACCGGATATCCGGATGTGACGCAAATTAATGAGCGGATGGGCGGATATGAAGGATACATGGAGCTGCGCCGGAAAGCGGAAGACATCGGGTGTTTTATTGGACTTCATGATAATTTTGACGATGCTTATCCCAGCAGCATTGCCTGGGATGAAGACATGATTGCCCGGCTGCCGGACGGTACTTTGTGGAGCAGCAGGAACTGGACCAGGGATATGTCCTATGTGCAGGGGCTTGCCAAGTATATGAAGAAATACGGGAAGGAACGGATTGCCACGGCATGCAGGCGGTATAAAATCCGGGAAGTGGCCCATTTGGACGTGCTGTCCTGGTTTGCGATTCGAAATGACTGGGATAAGAATCATCCGGCATCCGGAATAAAAAATTTGTATGAGGGGCGCTATCCTATTTTGGAGGAATATGCCAAGCATGGAGCGGATGTTATGTCGGAATCGCTGCGTTACCCTATGGTTGGCCGGATGAACCTGAATTTTGTGGAAAACGAATTTTTCCGCCCATGCCCGTTTGGAGGAAAAGAAATTCCGCTAATATCGCTTATATATCGAAATGCGGCCATTTACGGCGGGGATGAGTTAAGAGGCCCCGGCGACTGGGCAAGAAGACTGATGCATAACATCCATAAAATTATCTGGTATCCATGGACAAAACCGGTGGAAGAAGAAATCCCGGAATTAAAAGAAGTGTATTATCTCCTTTATCTGCCCTGGTTTTTGCTCCACAAGCTGGAAGTGGTGGATTATAGGGAAGAAAACGGAGATATTGTGATGGAGCTGGAAGAAAATTCCTTTATCAGGAGCAGCGGACAAACGGGAGAATACCGTATTGCCTGGCGGGGAAGGGAAATAAGCAAAAACGAAAGCGTATTTTGCCCGGTAGATGAAAATAAGATTGCGTTTTATTCAAAAACGGATGCGAAATTGAGATATTGTTTCCCGGAAGGATTTGACGGGGAAATAAAGGAAGTCTATGAAATTACGGAAGAGGGCCGGAAAGCATATGAAAACTTTACCATATGGGAAAACAGCGTGGAGGTTGATGTGCGGGGCGGCTATCCGGTGATGGTGAGAATTTATTCCCGCGAGCAATGAGTCAAGTGCCGCGTTTTGAAATGCCTGCTGACAGCGGGCATTTCTGCTTATATAATGGAAAAGGATGAGGCTGGTAAGAATATAGCAGCTATCGGAAAAGCTTTGCCGGAGGAGCATGGGATATGAACTGGGATTTTGTATTGAATCAGTGGGTAAGTATATTTCACTGCAATATATATTATTTGGAGAAAAATATTGGCCCGGTCAGCATTGTAGAGCCTGTCAGGGAACTGGAAAAGTATATGGAGGAAAAACATTTTGTCGGCAGAGGGGCGCATGGCTGGATAGGATTTTGCGAAAGAAAGGTATTTATCGCAGGGGTTTTGATCCTATGGAATAATATTACGGGGAAGGTATGTACCGCAGAAGAGCTGAGGGTAAAGAATGGGCTGGAGGGGCTTGAAACATGGGAGGCCAGAGCCAGTGTGCAAAAGGTGATATTTCAGCGCCAGGAAGCAGAATTGCCCCATAACCCTTATGATAAAGAACGGAGGGAATTGGACAGCATACGTAGAGGGGATAAGGAAATGTTGCGGCGCAGTATCGAAGAGACATACCGGGGAGAAGTGGGGAAGCTTTCCAGGAATGAAATACGGCAGGCAAAAAACATTGCTATTTGCGTCATTACCCTGGCATCCAGGGCCGCAATCGAAGGTGGGATGCTGCCGGAAGAAGCCTTTTCTATGGTGGATGGTTATATCCTGAAGATTGAAGAAATGGCCAATGTGGTTAAAATCGACGCGGCGATGCGGCAGGCGGAATATGAATTCGCGGAATGCGTCAGCAATATTGACGGGAAGAAGGAAAGGAACGAACTGATAGAAAAGGCAAAGAACTTCATTTTCCAAAATCTCCACAGCGAAATAGTGGTGGGCCAGATTGGCCGCCAAATTGGCGTATCCACAGCTTACCTTTCCAGCCTGTTCCGGCGGGTGGAAGGGATAACTATCCAGCAATATATCCGCCGGGAGAAAATCCGGCTGGCGGAGAACATGCTCCGCTATTCGGAATATGATGTGAAAAGTATCGCTTCCTATCTGGCCTTCTGTTCCCAAAGCCATTTTGGGAAGGTTTTTAAGGAAGAAACAGGAATGACTCCTTCGAAATACAGGAATAAATTCAAAAACTATGAAAAAAGCAAAAATTAGTGATAACCACATAAAATACATGATATATTTGCTCCGCTTCCAGTGCTACTTTTAATTGTAAGAAAACACGCCACAGCGCAGAAAGGGAGATGTATATGGAATTTAAATGGATGAATGAAGGAGAGATAAAGGAAGAGGATGGCAAAATAGAGATATTTGCTCCGGCACAGAGCGATTTTTTCTGTAACAATGGTGCAGTTGGCGAAGAAGGGATTACGCCGGAATCTTTATGCAATGCGCCGTTTTATTATACGGAAATTGCCGGGGATTTTGTGATGAAGGTAAAAGTATCCCATAGCTTCAAAGATACATATGATTCTTCTTCCATTATGGTGATGCAGGATATGAATAACTGGGCAAAAGCCTGTTTTGAAATGACAGATTTCGGAACACATGCGGCAGTCAGCGTTGTTACCAAAAATGGGGAATCGGATGATGCGAATGGGTGTAATCTGGAGGGGGATACTGCCTGGCTTCAGATGTGCAGATGCGGAAAGTCATTTGCATTTCATTATTCTACGGATGGCGAAAATTTTTATATGATGCGTTTTTTCAATCTACCCGCCGATAAGAGTGTAAAGGTGGGGCTGCTGGCGCAGGCACCTGTAGGATGCGGCGGTATCCGGAGATATGAAAATCTTATTTTTGAATATAAAACAGTTAAAAATATTCGGGAAGGGAAATAGGGCACATATAGGAGGCTGACATGATGAAAGAGATTTTATTCGGGGCAGCATATTATGATGAATATATGCCCGGCGAGCGTTTGGATGAAGACATACGGATGATGAAAAAGGCGGGGATGAACACGGTACGGATTGCGGAGTCTACGTGGAGCACCTGCGAACCCCAGCAGGGCATTTTTGACTTTACCCATGTGGACAGGGTTTTGGACGCTATGGAGGAAGCGGGCATTCATGTGATTGTGGGAACGCCTACCTATGCGATACCCACCTGGCTTGCGAAATCCTATCCGGATGTGCTGGCGGAAACAAAAGAAGGGCGGGGTATTTATGGAGCACGTCAGATTATGGACATCACGCATCCGGCATACCGATATTATGGGGAGCGCGTAATCAGGAAATTGGCAGAGCATACGGCGGGAAGAAAATGCGTCATTGGCTTTCAGCTGGATAACGAAACGAAACATTACGGAACAGCCGGAAAGAATGTGCAGGAAAAATTCGTCAAGTATCTTAGGGAGAAATTTCATGGCAATCTGGATGATATGAACAAGGCTTTTGGGTTGGACTATTGGAGCAACCGAATCAACGCGTGGGAAGATTTTCCGGATGTGAGGGGAACGATAAACGGAAGCTTGGGTGCGGAGTTCGAGAAGTTCCAGAGGATGCTGGTGGATGAATTTTTAAGCTGGCAGGCGGCTATTGTGAGGGAATATTGCCGTGAGGAGCAGTTTATTACCCATAATTTTGATTTTGAGTGGAGGGGATATTCTTTTGGCGTCCAGCCGGATGTAAACCATTACCATGCGGCAAAATGCCTGACGGTGGCAGGGGTGGATATTTACCATCCTACCCAGGATGAACTGACAGGGGGCGAAATTGCTTTTGGCGGGGATATGGCCCGTTCCCTGAAACAGGACAATTATTTGCTTTTGGAGACAGAGGCTCAGGGCTTTCCCGGCTGGCTGCCTTATAAAGGGCAGCTCCGTCTGCAGGCCTACAGCCATATTGCATCGGGAGCCAACAGCGTGATGTATTGGCATTGGCATTCTTTACATAATGCGAAGGAAACTTACTGGAAAGGGGTTCTAAGCCATGACTTCCAGGAAAATGCCACCTATCGGGAGGCCTGTATCATTGGAAAAGAGTTGAAGGAAGCGGGGAGCCGCCTGGTCAATCTGAAAAAGAAGAACGAGGTTGCAGTTCTGGTAAGCAATGAGGCGCTCACAGCGTTGAAATGGTTCGGCATCGATGAAACGGCTGCCGGTAAGGGGAAAGTGGCGTATAACGATGTGGTGCGGTGGATTTACGATACCCTTTACAAGATGAATGTGGAATGCGACTTCCTCTGGCCGGAATCCGAGAACTTCGGGCAATATAAAATGGTCATTGTTCCCGCTTTGTATGCTGCGCCGGAGGAATTGCTGGTAAAATTAAATGAATATGTGGCGGAAGGCGGAACGCTGCTTGCCACATTTAAAACCGCTTTTGCGGATGAGAATGTAAAGGTGGCCCATGAGATACAGCCACGGAAGCTTAAAGATTGCATGGGAGTGAAATATCATGAGTTTACTTTCCCAAAGAACGTGAAATTGGCCGGGGAGATTGGGGCAAAAGAGGACGGACATGAGGCGAAAGTGTTCATGGAGCTTCTAATCCCGGATACTGCCCATGTATTGGCTTCTTACGATCATTACAATTGGGGCGGATATGCTGCGGCGACTGAAAACCGCTTTGGAAAAGGATATGGGTATTATATCGGTTGTATGACGGATGAAGGGCTTTTGACTAAAATTCTTGAAAGAGCGCTGAAAAATGCAGGAATATCCGTTATGGAAAGGCAGCGTTTCCCGCTGATTATCCGGAAGGGAATCAATGATTTTGGGAAATGCGTATACTTCTGCTTCAATTATTCCGGCCGGGAGCAGGAAGCGTGTAATGAGTTTATCGATGGAGCGGAACTTTTATCAGGGGAAACGGTGAAAAAAGGAGACAAGATGAAGATTCCGGCATGGGGGGTGAAGATAATAGAAGGGTAGGATGGGCAGGGCGCAAAGCAAAGGGCATTTCACACTATTGCAGGCGGATGGTACGGAATCCGGCCATTTTGAGTTTTGCCTACGGCAAAGGGCCGGATTCTTTGCCGCCTCTGCACATTCGTACGGGCTTTGCAGCAAGTGCAAAGTCCTGGGCCAAATTGTTGCGGCGGATGCCCTTTTGGGCCTGGAAAACTATTACCATATATGATTCAAGCAATCAGCGGCGCCGTATGCAAAATGAATGACTTGGCTGGATGCGTATTCTTCCGTCATTTCCAGAAATTCCTGTTCTGTAGATTCGGATTCTTCTCCGTTAAGGGCGCAAGTATAATATTCATTCCCATTTTCATCCAATTTTATATATACTCCTTTTTCTAAAAAGAGTATTCCCTCTTTTTCCGAAACGGCATATTTTTCTATGCTGTGGCCGGAAGCGGCGAACAGCCCGTCATTTGAAAATGATATCGGATAAGCGGTTCCATCGCTCATAATCGAACCGAGATTTTTGGCCTCTTTACCTGTATAGTAATATACATCACAATAAATGGCCGCCTGTTTTTCCGTTCCCGAATCATATAGCATATCGGAAGTTGCCATAACATTGTATTGGTAATCCATTTCCAAAAATGCATATGCATCATTATCGCCCAGGCTGGCGACTGCTGTTCCATAGGGATTTTCAACCTTCCTGCCGCATGCGGCCAGGCAAACAGCCGAACATATCAGGCATACTGTCAGACATATTGTCTTAATAAAAAGAGCCAATGTGGCGAAATATTTCTTTTTACCCATTATCCTTTTTCTCCTTCCGTTCTTCCCAAATGTAAACCGTACACAAAATAATGCCGATTCCTATCAATGAAAGGATGGCCAAAATAAGTTTCCAATAATTAGCCGGCGCATATACATACTGTCCTGTCGCTATATAGCGGTATATCATATATTCAATACTGTTGACAGTGTTGTTTAATGCCGTAATAAACAATACCGCCAAAATCCCTATTATGAGAAAGAATAAACCGCTGAGCAGGAAAATGGTCCTTCTTTGCGTGCGCTGGTTTATCTTCATCATATCTTGCAATGAAATCTTTTCCTCGTTTTTCACCGTCTGCCTTCCTTTTACAAAGTCATCGAGGGATATCTGGAAGAGCTCGCATAAGGCAGCGGCGCATTCCAAATCCGGAGAGGATATGTCTTTTTCCCATTTGGAAATTGTCTGCCTTGATACATTCAATTTCTCGCCCAGCTCTTCTTGTGTCATCCCGGATATTTTTCTTATCTTGCTTATTTGTTCTCCTATGCTCATTTCGTACCTCCCTCGTATGATTCATACTTTATATAAAATATTATAGCTTATCAAGCAACTGTTTTTAACATTTGCGGTAAAAAAGATAACATATGCGGCAGCTGCTTCCATATGCATTGACTTGGGGGGCGAGAAAGATTATAATGTGGCCAAAGAATTTTTAAGATTCGCGCAGAAATGGGGTAAATAAATAATGGAACAAAGGAAAATGAAAAACGTATCGGATTCCCGTGTGGAACAAATTTATAAAATAAGGCCGGAGCACATGAACGGCGCGGGGAGGCTGTTTGGCGGCCGCCTGATGGAGTGGATAGACGAGGTGGCAGGGTTGGTGGGAATCAGGCATGCCGAGTCCGAGGTGCTGACCGCATCGGTGGACAGCTTGAAATTTATACAGGGGGCCAGCCAAAATGATATGATAGTTTTAATTGGGAGGCTGACCTATGTGGGGAACTCTTCCATGGAAGTGCGCGTGGATACTTATAAGGAAAGCATGGACGGGATAAGGAAACCCATCAACAGGGCATATTTGACCCTGGTAGCAGTGGATGGGGAAGGGAAACCGACTATGGTGCCGGATTTGGTGATAAACAGCGAAGCCGAAAGGGCGGAATGGGAAGCCGGGATGCGGAGAAAGGAAATACGCAAGCAGAGGAAAGAAGAAGGGTTTTAGGATAGAGCCATGATATATGAACTGGAAAGAAGAGAATGTGCGGCACCGATTTTCAACGGCTGGGAAGAAACGATGATTTGGTCATGCCTCCAGGGCGTGATGGGGCATATTTATGTCGATGATAAAGAAACCCCGGCTTCTGCAATGGCGATTCTGGGGGATTTCTGCTTTTTCGGAGGAGAACCGGATGAGGAATTGGCCGCGTTTAAGCCGGAGTGGTGCAAACAGGATTTTATCATCGCCGTTCCCGGGAGGGCCGGATGGGCGGAGGCAATAGAGGACCATTACCGGGATAAAGCGAAAAAGGTGGAGCGGTATGCGATGAAAAAGGAGCCGGGCATTTTCAATGTAAGGAAATTGCAGGGCATAACGAAGCGGCTTGCGCCGGAGTACACCATAAGGATGATGGATGAGCCCGATTTTAATTATTGCAAAAAGGAAGAATGGTGCGGTGATTTCGTATCCCAGTTTGAAAACTGGGAGTCTTATCGAAGGCTTGGGTTAGGGGTATTAATAAAAAAGGATGGCTGCCCGGTGGCCGGTGCGTCTTCCTATACCGCGTACCGGGGCGGGATTGAGATTGAAATCGATACGAAGGAGGAATACCGCAGGAAGGGGCTGGCTACTGTGTGCGGAGCAAAGCTGATTCTGGAATGCCTTGCCAGAAATTTATATCCCAGCTGGGATGCGCAGAATAAATGGTCGGCAGCTTTGGCAGAAAAGCTGGGATATCATTTCAGCCATATCTATGACGCTTATGAGATACGCGGGTATTGAATTCTATAAAAATTCGGGCGAAAATTCCGAATATCATGTATTTCTTTATAATTCTATTATACCACAAAAACAACGAAAAAACAAGAATTGTAACGACCGCCGCGAAGTGATATAGTAGTAATTCATTACTATTCACGGTACTGAATTACTACTGTTTCCACAAAACTAGGAGGAAATCTTATGGAAGAAAATTGGATGGTTTTATTGCAGCAGCAGAATCAGCTGAGTAAGGTGATGGAAACGAACCGGATGACGCAGCGGTACGGGCTGGTGCTAAATGAGCGGGAGGCCAAGCTGATTATAGGGGAGCGGGCTCGTGCATTGCAGCAGGAAAAGAGGGTTGAGTTCGGGGAAAGCATTACACCTAAAATAATTTATGAGTTTTGCGATTCGGATTTTATCGACCAGAATAATTATGTGGAAACAATCATCCGCCTGCAAGGAATCTTCTATTTATACAAAAATGAGATGCAGGATGAAATTTCCGATGATGAGCTGCTTCATTTTATGAAAGAGCAGTTTGAAGAGACATGCTTTGGGGATTTGGATTATCTGGAAGGAACATGCCTGAATATTTTTTCCCAGGCAATCCGCGCGGGATACCGGGGGTATAAGGCTGCCGAAGGGCGGGGGGAATATGCTTCGTTCGATGAAGTGAAAAGATGGGATTATGATTTATATCTGGAAAGCCTGAAAGAATTATGCTGGAGGTAAATGCGATGGATTATAAAATGGAAGAACTGGTGCCGATAGTGGGGAAGCTGGCGGAAAAGTATACGGCCTTTGAAAGCACATCCATCTCCTATGAAAAAGCGGAACAACTGATGGGGGCGGTTTTGTACTGCATCCGTGAAACGTATCGGCCGGAGGATACGGATTCGGGGCAGGGGACGGGAATTGCAGCGAAAGAAAACCGGCTGTCCGCGCAGCAGGCCTATGAAACAGGGGTGGGGCTGGTGGAAAAAAAGGCGAAAGCCGCTTTGGCGCTTTACCATAAAATCCTGCCCGTATTTGACAGTTATGGAAACCAGTGTCTGCGGGATACTTTTTTAAGCGGGCTGCCGGCATTTTTTCAATGGTATGATGTGAAGTTCGAGCCGCAAAATACAATTTTAACTTTGGATTACCCGGTTTTAAGGGATATTTCCAAGTATACAGGGGTGGACAAAATTTATGAATTTCTGCAATGCATTTATTTGGAACAAATCTTTTTAAATAAATTCCCAAAACAATATGTGAAAAAAATATTGGTGAAAAATAACGGACAATATGAAGAAATGGTAGACAATATCTGCGAGACGGTATTTATGGCCGTAGCAGGACATATATTGGCAAAAAAACCGTTGCAGGAATGGGATTTTGAAGAGAAGGATTATTTGAAGATTCAGGAAATTTTTCAAAAAAGCAGTTTTTCCCATATTAGCGGGCTGTTGAAAGGCGAGGTGAAGGAATTTACAGGAAAGTATTATGGGGAAAAATGTTATTGGGAAAATGGTGCGGAGCCCAAAAAATTGGCAGGTTCCTTGTCCGCTTACCTGGAAGGGGTAGCGGAGGGAATCCTCATCCGACTGAAAAACGGTGTGGAAAATGGCGTTTTGGAGCGGATGATATAGAGCGGCTTTTCGGAGCCGCCCCATAGAATATCCAGTATTTACATTTGCAAAGGAGCTATTGGTGTATGATAAAATAGTTGGGGAAAGGGGATGTGCGTGGATTCTTTTGTATCCGATAAGGAACGCGGCGGAAGGAAAAAGGAAGCCGAATAGGACGGGAAGGAGGGGGAAAGGATGGTAAAAAGTCGGCAAACTGGGCAAAAAGCGAGAAAGCAGGGCAGAAAACCAGCAAAAGAGCAGAAAAAGCCAGCGAACAGCCGATAGAAAGGCGGATGCGGAAAAGCGGCAAAAAGCGGATACAGATAAAGAGGAAACGAAGCAGTACAGCAACGGGCTTTAGGAAGCTTAGCAAAATAAAGCAGTTTTCCCAAAGACTAAGATACAAAAGCTATGCAGAAATGAGGTTAATTATGGTTCAGAAGGCGAAGAAAAATACGGATATTGAAAAAGTATGCAGGGTGTTTGGAGATTACGTGGAGAAAAGCCCTTATATCGATTGGCTTTGGTCAGAGAAACTGGGGTATATCCTGATGCAGGTTAATGCCGAAAAGCAGGAAATCGTGGAAAGCCAGGTGATTTCCGATGCTGGCAGCCTGTGTTGGATAATGTTCCACGAAGTGGCCGGGGATGTGCTTCAGCGGACGAATAATGAACATTCCCTTTATGAGGCGGATGCGGCGGAAAAGGCGGAAATCGAAAAACGCTTAAAGCCTTATGCGGCTCAATTGCCCGAATATAGGGATTTTTATGACAAATTATTTGAAAGGCCGTGAGAAACAGACAATGTAATGGGTACATAGATAGCGGAGGGCATGAGGGCTCTCCGCTTTTATTACGATAAGCAGGCTCGCGAAGCGTGGCGGCGTTCGTTACGATAAGCAGGCTCGCGAAGCGTGGCGGCGTTCGTTAAACTAACATGGAAATTTACAGCTATTGCAAAAATATTAAAATGGTGGTAAAATAGTTATTGACTTAGAGTCAATAACTATTGGAAGAGGAGGTGCATTAAGAAATGGCCAGACCTGTAAAGAAAACGCCGGATGAATGGAGGGCGGAAATTTTAAACGCTGCACAGAAACTGTTTATTTCCAAAGGATATGAGGAGACGTCCGTTTCGGATATTATGGAAATGGTAGGCGGGGCAAAAGGGATGTTTTACCGCTGCTTCCAAAGCAAGGAAGATGTCATGCGCGAGATAGGGAATCGAATGTTTTTGGACAATAACCCTTTTGAGGCAATCAGGGGGCGGAAGGATTTGAACGGATTGGAGAAAATCAGGGCATTGCTCGTACTGAACCAATCCGATGAGGAACGTAACCAATTGAACAGGCAGGCGGTTCCGATTCTGAAAGACCCGAATATTTTAGCCGCTGCAGTAGAAGAAAACAGGCGTATTTTGACGCCTTTATGGATGGAACTGTTGGAGGAAGGGAAAAAAGACGGTTCCATTAAAACGGAATATGAAAAGGAACTTTCTGAGCTTTTGCCGCTCATTAACTTTTGGCTTATGCCCTCGGTATTTCCTGCAACAGAAGAAGAACTGCGTCACAAATACCGTTTTATAATAGAAGTGCTGAATCATATGGGATTGCCGCTTTTCGATGAGGAAGCAATATCGTTTGCAGAAAAATTTATCGCCGATATTTCGGGAAAAGGAGGGAATGAGCCATGACGGAACAACTATTCAGCAAGAATTTTGTGCTGCTTATTTTAGGGCAGATAACCTCTTTATTCGGCAATTTGATATTGAAGCTGGCCCTATCCATGTATGTGCTGGAAGTAACTGGCTCGGCGGCAGTATTTGCCGGGATATTATCCGTGGCCACGATTCCTGCCATTATTCTTTCGCCCTTTGGCGGCATCCTTGCGGATAGGGCGAACAGGCGAAACATTATGGTTGCGTTAGACGCATTGACGGGCGCATCAGTGTTAGGCGCCGCATTGCTTTTGTCCGAAAACAATGGGCTTGCTGTAATCAGCTTTCTGCTTATCGTCCTTTCCGTTTTAGGGGCATTTGAAACGCCTACAGTACAAGCGTGTATCCCAACCATGCTCCAGGGCGATAATATAATGAAAGGAAATGCTGTTGTAAATCAGGTGGCATCCCTGTCCTATCTGGCAGCCCCAATGTTGGGCGGTATCCTGTATTCCATGTTCCATTTAAAGCCCGTTATGTATGCAAGCATCGGATGCTTCTTTATTACGGCCTTGTTTGAATGCTTCATAAAATTGGATTTCCAGCGCCGGCAAAGGGAATGCGGCATATTATCGGTTATCAGGCAAGATTTTTTGTCAAGTATGAGATATATTTCAAGAGAACAGGCGGATATTTCAAGAATGCTGCTTTTAACCGCATTTTCCAGATTTTTTGTAATGGGAATCACCGTAGTCGGGCTGCCCTATATTGTGCGCAACGTACTTGGATTGAATGCCAGATATTATGGCGCTGCGGAAAGCGCATTGGCCATTGCGACAATTTTGGGAAGCATTGCCGCAGGAATATTTGCTGCGAAGCTGAAAATACATAGATTATCCATTTTACTTTTTGCTATAGGTATTTTTATTATTCCTTCAGGGCTTGTGTTCCTTTGCCCGGCGGGCTCCATGATAAAATATGGTATTGTTGTGGTTTCATTTTTCGGAATGCAGATTGCAATCAGCATTTTTTCCATTTTTGCCGTTTCCCTCATACAGCAAAGAACGCCCAATCATCTCATCGGCAAAATAATGGCCTATACATCCGTGGTTACGCTATGTGTCCAGCCGATAGGACAGATAGTGTATGGCTTTCTGTTTGATAGATTCAGCAATGCGGTTTACCTTGTTTTAATTCCAACCGGC
>JAETTM010000152.1 GCA_021769135.1 Lachnospiraceae bacterium
CCTTGCCCAACGAAAGGAAAAGGCTATGGGTAAAGTTCAGATTCTTGCCGTCCTCACGATGGACGGGTGTCATTCTTCAGAATTATATGGCAAAGCGTATGAGGATTTACGCCTTGACCGCTGCGATATTGACAAAATAAGGGAAAACGCGCTTTACCATATCACGCCGGACTACTCCATCTCCATGTTGGACGAATGGCGGAAAGACAATACAAACATCTGCTATCTTGCCGAAGCCACTCCCGACAATTCGGACTATATCAACGGGCTGCTACGTATGCGGGTGGTGGATGAGATTATCCTATATACCGTGCCTTTCATATCGGGAACGGGACGGCATTTTTTCAAGTCGGCACTGCCCGAAGCACGCTGGACACTCTCCTCACAAAAGAGTTATTCCAACGGAGTGTACCGGAGCATCTACACACGTATGGAAACCATGAAATAGCCGGAATGTTCCATAGAAGAACACTTTTATAATCCGTTTAATAAAGCAATGTTCTGAAAAAGAACATTTTAAGAAGCTTATAATTCATGCCGGATAAAAAATATCAATTTTTATCGCATTGAAATCCAGTACGTTGTAAAGACTGTGCCGGATTTTTTGCTTTTTGGTCGCGATTTTTGCCAATACTATTCATGTGCGCATACCGAAAACAGAGTGTAAAATTTCAAAATTGACAGGACATGAATTATTTTCTATTGGCGGAAACCGATTTCTTCCGCCGGATAAACGAAGCCGGGGACTGCAATATGGAAAAAGCATACACGGCTTTCGCCACCCAAGTGATCGAACTGTGTATCGGCAGCCCGGACACGAACCGGACCATCATCGCGTTGGCTTACATCGAAATCGAATTACAGCATCATCCCGTGCGTAACCTTCCCGAAGAAAAGAAGGAAATAGCCAACTATGTCAGCAAGGCTCTCTCTTTCGTAAGGAAGATGCAGAAGTTTATTGCCGCTCCCCAAGTGCCGCCACTAATCCCTATCCAAACATCCACC
>JAETTM010000095.1 GCA_021769135.1 Lachnospiraceae bacterium
TCCGCACACCTCTTTGTGCATGATTTAGAAACAAGTAAATGCCCCATCGATGATGAAGTCGGAGCCAGTTGTAAAAGTGCTGGTATCCCCCGCCAGATATACGCAGATAGACTCCAATTCTTCCGGTTTCCCCATCCGCCCAAGGGGTGCCATCTCATTCCATTTCTCAATTAACGGAATCAAAGTCGGGGAATTCAAAGTCAGTTCCGTGCCAATATAACCCGGGCTAATGCTGTTTACGCGCACTCCCCGCTTCGCCCATTCGATGGCCAGAGACTTGGTCAGTTGGATAACCCCCGCCTTGGATGCGTTGTAGGCGCACTGGGGCTGGGGAACATTCACGATATGGGCTGACATGGAAGCCGTGTTGATGATAGAACCGCCCCCGTGTGCCAGCATATATTTCCCGGCGGCAATATCCGTAAGGAATATCCCGTTCAGGTTAATGTTAATCACTTTGTTCCACTGCTCATAGGTCATCTCTTCCGCCAGGGCGTTGATGCAAATGCCCGCATTGTTGTGGCAGAAGTCCAGCCCTCCCAGCTTGTTTACTACCTCTTCCACCATTTCGTCCACCTGCCCCTTATCGGTGCAGTCCGTCTTAATCGCAATGACTTTCCTGCCGGTTTTCTCCGCCAATTCCCGGGCCGTCTTTTCCGCCTCTTCATAGTCGATATCCACAATAGCCATATCGGCGCCGGCTTCCGCAAAGGCCGTTGCCGTGCATTTTCCGATTCCTCTTGCCGCCCCCGTTACAAATCCTTTTTTTCCGTCCAATCTCATTTTTTCAATAATTCCCATGATGCTCTCCTTTCTCCGATTCAATTTTGTAAAATCATTTACCAAAATATAATTACATAATAATAGAGTAATTGCTTTTCGTCAATCCGTAATAATACACAGTTTTTTCCTTATTAAATTGGCTAATTGTCCAATAGATTTCTCCCTTGCCCATATGCTATAATTCTATTTTGTAAAATGATTTTGCAAAACAAAAGGGGAGTAATTTACATATTATGCGGGAATAAATATTGCGCAGAAATGGGGATTATTATGAAGAAAAGCATAACGCCAAATCAGATTAAACAGAATAACCGAAGCCTGATTTACCATTTTATTTATAAAAACAGAAAAGTCTCCCAACAGGATATTGCCTATGAGCTGCACTTAAGCCGCCCCACCGTTACCGCCAATTTGTCGGCCATGGAAGAGGAAGGGCTGATTTACAAAAATGGGCTGATAGATACGGAGTTCGTAGGGAGAAAAGCTTCCGCATACTCCATTGTGCCCGCTTACCGCATCGGCATAGGCGTGGAAATCTTAAAAAAAGAAGTTAAAATGATTGCGGTTAATCTATATGGAGAGAAAATATGCCGTATGGCATCCGAAATTCCTTTTGAACGCAGCGAATCCTATTTCCGGGGCGTATGCGGCAAACTGATGGAATTCATAAATTCATTCGGTGCAAAGGATGAACAAATCCTGGGCATCGGCTTCGCCATGCAAGGGCTGATAACCCCTGACAAGCAAACCGTATTATATGGCAAAATCCTGTCCTGTACCGGGCTTTCCATCACAGAATTTTCCAGGCATCTTCCCTACCCATGTTCTTTTATCCATGACGCGGACAGCGCGGCCATCTCCGAGCTTTGGGTATCCCCCGGGCTTACGGATGCCTTTTATCTCTCCTTAAGCAAACACCTTGGGGCCGCCATCATTTCCAAAGGCATGATTCTGGACGGAAAGCACGGCCATAGCTCTACCATAGAACATATACAGATGCAGCCGAATGGCTCTTTATGCTACTGCGGCAAACATGGCTGTATGGAGACGCTCCTTTCATTGACCGCTTTACTCAATGAAGGGGAAGAATTGGAAAATTTCTTCCTGAAAGTGCGGGAAAATGAACCTTCCGCACAAAAGCGCTGGCAGTTTTTCCTTACGGACTTGTCCAGAGCGGTCAATATGCTCCATCTGATTTATGACACGGATTTCATCCTCGGAGGATATATCGCTCCATACCTGTGCGAAGAGGACCTTACCTTCCTCCATGAGCAAATCAGGCAGATGACGCCCTTCCCGGAGCCCTCCGATTTCATCCTAATCAGCAAAATGCCCCAGCATAACATCTCCATCGGGGCAGCATTGCCTTATGTCCGGGAATTTTTGCAGAAAATTTGAGTTTTCGGTAAGAGTGCAGCCTTTGTCCTCACTTCTCCTCCAATACCCACTCCGGTTCATTGGCAGGCACTTTCACATAGGGGTTACCATATTTTTTCTCCTATAATTATTTTCAGTTCTTCCATACAATCTACATAAAATATTTACACTTCTCCAAATAAAACTGTTGCTCTTTCTCTAACAGTCCAATTAATTTATCCAGAGATTTTTCTTCCCTATACTCTTTCAGCGCCTCCAAATATTCATTTCTATTTGCATCTTCAATCACAACCGGCACAATACCGTTCTTCAGGCACTCCCTGAAAAGGATTAATCTGCCCGTTCTGCCGTTCCCGTCCTGGAAAGGATGTGTACTCTCATATCTGGCATGGAATTCAGCCAAAACGGCAATATTTACCTCCTGACTGCAATACCAATCCAATAATAAACGCATTTCTTTGGCTACGTTTTCCGGTCTTACTGTCTGATACATGCCAATCATATTAGGGCGCTGTTTATAATCACCAATCGCATATCCATTAGCGCGGTCTTCAAATACCCCGGACTTTAACTCAAAATGAAATTGCTTTATCAGCTCCTGTGATAACGGCTCATCCAACGTATCCAACATCTTATTGAACATAAGAAAATGGCCATTCATTTCCTCAACATCTTTAGCTCTGTAATAATCATCGGATTTTGGAAGCATTCCATTGTCAAACAAAGATGCCGTTTGCTCTTCAGTAAGTGTGCTCCCTTCAATTTTATTTGAATTATAAGCAAGCAAACGTTGTGTATATGCATATACCCCAGACCGGTCAAGCTTTTCTCTTTCAATTTTGAATCTGTCCAATAAGAAATCCAAAAACTCTTTGCCCTTATTCATATTAAAAACCATGCCCTTTCCATAGCCTTGCGGATATCTATTTATTTCATTATAGGAAAAAGGTAATTGCTTTTCAAGCCTTTCCCTTATGAAAGGTCATCTCTGCAGTAACAAGGCAGCCAAAAGGCTGAACCGTTACTCTCCGCAAGGCTCCACCGCAACAAATATATTTTTTGTACAGACCGCAATCGCCAACGCCGCCAGGCCCGCGAACAAAACAACCCCATATTCCATCCCCCCGCACAGTTCAAACAAAGCTCCATACAGTGCGCTCCCCAATGGCTGGGCACATACGGAAATGGAAAAAATTACGGCGATTACTTTCCCTGTTAAATTCTGGGGCGTCTCCGCCTGAACAAAAGACATAATCTGTATCACAAAAATAGTGGAACATATCATAATCATAAAGCAGCATAACGTCATCACTATATAATTCACCAGCCCTGAGGAACACAGCATCAAGGCAACCCCCATCGGAAATACGCATATGGCGCAGGCTACAATGAGATTCCCTGCCTTTTGCACAGCCAGCCTGCGGGCAAAAATCCCTGCGCAGGCTGCCCCGCACAGCCCTCCCGCTGCCAGTGCCCCCTCCGCAAAACCATAAAGCTGATTGGCCTGTAAGCTTCCCAAATCCAATACTTCCGTTATCAGATAAGGCATTCCCACATTCAGCATGGAAGAAAGGAATAAATTGATTCCAAAGGCAACCAGCATCCCTTTGCCCACAACAGGCTTTTCTTTTCTTATAAATCGAATGCTTTGAGTAAAATCTGACTTCACCATACTCCATATGCTTCCGCTAAAAACCTGTTTTTTAAAAGGGATTTTTATGAAAATCTCCATCACAGCGGATGCAAAAAAGCAAGCTATGCATACCCACAACACCGGTTCCAGCCCATAAGCGCTGTACAGTATTCCTCCTATCACAGGCCCAAGCAGGGAAGAAACCGAGCTGATTGTCTGGATTACCGAATTTGCCGCCATAAAATGCTCCTTGCCTACTAATGCAGGAATACTGGCCTGCACAGTAGGCTGGTAGGCGCCGGCAATCCCATATAAAAGCATCAGCGTAACCGTCAGCAGCGGAATCAGGCCGACTCCGCCCTTAAGCATAGCGAATGCCGCAATCAGGGCCGCCGTAAAAAAATCCAATGCAACCATAATGTTCTTCTTATTCACCCGGTCTGCTACAATCCCCCCTGCCGGCGAAAGCAGGACCGAAGGGATAAAAGCGCACGCTGTCACTATTCCGTACAGCATGGCCGAGCCTGTCCGGTTCAGCAGATAAAGCGGCAGCACAAATCTTATAGCCGCATTTCCAAACAATGAAATAATCTGCCCTATCACTACCATGGTAAAATCCTTTGAAAATAATTTTTCTTTCATCTTTTCCTCCATTTCCACGCTGTTTTTTGCATTTTAAATACCGCATGACGGTATGTATAATGGTAAAAATTGCTGCCCTTTTTATAGGGCAGATTTTATTTTTTACTTTGGTAAATGGATGTCAGTTCCTGCAGCCGGTTCAAAATCTCTTCATCCACAATGTCCAAGCCAAAGCCCCGCATCATCTGTTGGAACACAATAAACTTGTTATAATTTTCCGCCGCTGTGTTGTCGAATATCATCGGGTTCATCCATACATTAGCTACAAAAATTATCAGTTCCGCCAAAGCTTCCGGATAGTCCGTCTGGATAGAGCCATCCGTTATCCCCTGCTTAATAATCGGCAATATATAGTTCGGGGCCACATCCTCTAACGTGTCATACAGGATGCTGCAAAGAAGTTTCGAATTATTATGAAGGTTCGGGGCTGTAGCAAAGACTTCATTCAGCTCAAGCCTTAAAACGGACTCTTTGAAAATTGTCTTCAGCTTTTCTTTTCCGTTCAAGTCCTTGCGGTCACGGATTTTGGCCAGCATCCGGTTCGATTCTCCCGTTATCCTGTCCGTAACAGCCACCAGAATATCCTCTTTTGACTTAAAATGATGATAAATAGCGCCCTTACTAAGCCCCCCCAGCTGATCGATAATCTCCTGGATGGATGTATATTCATATCCCTTCTCCATAAACAGGCGGCTGGCCACATCCAATATTTTATTCACCGTTTCTTCCGGATTTTTATTCCGTGCCATCTCTCCTTCACCTCCAAACCGACCATTGGTATGTATAATAACATATAGATTATATGACTGTCAAGCCTTTCAAAGAAATCTTCCGGCATTGTTGATATATGCCGTTTTCTTATATATAATATATGCATATAGATGAGCAGAGCCTAAGAAAAGCTTCTATGGGTACCGGGATGTGATTGCCAGCAATGGGGAAAGCCTGCATTCCGAAAATGATTGATACAAATAGCAAACCGGGGCAAATCTGTATAGTCACAACAGGTTTGCCCCGGTTTATGTATAAATCCTACTATTTACAATGAATCCAGGTTTACCATCTTATTAGTAAACAATTGCGTATACGCCAAATACGCTTGCTTCTACCGTAAGTGTTCTGGCATCGGTATCTGTATCTTTCATTTCAACAGTCTTGCCGTCTTTGTCGATGCACAAAATGGAAACATTGTTTTCTGCTTTAGCAATACGTCCAGGCAGGGCAAATGTCAATGTAATAGGTTCCATAGCATTCTTAATGGATGTTACAGTACCCTTTTTGGTTATCGTATACATATCAACATTCAGATATCCTGCAAGGTTCTTCCCTGCTGCCGCTGCTGCTGACTGAAGGGCTGCTTTTGCTTCTTTATCTGTGCTGTTGCAAACATAGAATCTAACGTTTGTGCCTGCATCCACATCTGCCTGGCTTAATCCTGCCGCTGCTGCTACAGATGCAACCGGAGACAATACTGCCGTTCCATTCACTACCGTTCCTGCGAAAACGCCTCCAACTGTAGATTTTACTACTTTTCCGCCCAATGCCACAGTATTTTTGGCAGTAACTGTAGCCGTCTCACTGGATGAGCTGGAAGAGCTGGAGCTGGTGGTATTGCCAGATACGGACGGCTTGTTGCCGGAAACGCTGGATGCATTAACTGACATCGGGCTGGCTAACAGCATGGGCACACACAATGCCACTGCCAATGTGCTGGCAAATACTTTGTTGAGAGTTGATTTTTTCATTTTTAATACCTCCTAAAGATTTAAAAATATTGTAAGATAAATTGATGATATAAACACCCCCAGTGTGCTGACATGTGAGCGTGTCAGTACACTAGTATCAATTTGGAGGACATTTAATATCACCAAATAACATAATATATTTATCATTTTTCATTGTCAATAGGAAATTTGGTAACAGTTCAGCGTAAAGCGGCACGGCGAGCCATAGGCTCTGGGCCGAACTTTTGCCCTTTTACCCTTCCCGCCGCCTCATTTCCTTCCTGTACTTATCCGGCGTAATGCCAAACCGGGCCGCAAAGGCTTTCGTAAAGCTTCTGCCGTCCGGGAAGCCGCTGTTTTCTGCTATTTTGTTAATTGACTTATCCGTATTGACCAATTCCTTAAAGGCATATTCCACCCTTATATTTAAAATATATGTCTTATAATTTACATTGGCATACTTCTTAAAGATTCGGGAAAGGTAAGTGGGGGAAAATCCAAAAATCCCCGCTACCTTTTCCAAAGTCATATCCTCCCTGTAGTGCTCCTGTATATAGGATGTGATATCATGAAGCTTTTCCATCTGCCTGCTTTTCTTCATCTGTTCCTCGTCCACATCCGTTTTGCGGTACCGCGTGACGAGATAGTACAGCATCTTATAATAGCTGCTGAGCACTTCCAGTTCGAACCCATACCGTTTTTCCGCATATGACGTGTACATCCGTTTTACCAGCCTTACAAATTCCGCATCCTGCTCTTTATACCCCTCCGGCACATGGCGGAACAGGATATACTCGTCTTCCCTGAATTTCTCCAATTCCTCCGGGGGAAACTGTATCACCACCGTGAAATTCTCTTCCGGCACTTCTATCGAATGCACCTCATTGGAATTCACAACGATAAACCTGCCCTTGGACAAGCCATAATGGGATGAGTTGATATAAAAATCAATCTCCCCTTCAAATACAACGAATATTTCCACCGTATCGTGCCAATGCTTTGTCACGCGGTAATTGCCGTTTTTCCCTTCAAATACGAACATTTTAAAAGGGAGGTCCACATTCGGCACTACCAATTCACGCTTTAAATCCATCTTGATACCCCATGCCCGCCTAAGCAGGCCCAAACCCAGCGCCCCGCCGCAAAACGGAGCACCGCCTCCACAGCACCCAATCCCTTCTTGAATATGTTGGCATATGGCCGCCGCCAGCTAAATATCGCCATCCTCTTCTATAGGCCGCCAGGCCTTCCCGAATTTCACATCCTTAAACAGGGCCGCCAGACCGGTAATCTGCTTCAGCCTAAGAATCTCATCCTTATCCATCCCCAGATGTTTGGAAATCCATGCATCGGAGCGGCCGATTTCATGCAGTTCTTTTATAATATTGCTCATCAAATCCACATTATGGCTCCCTCTCGCCCGGTTATGGCGAATCGTGCTCGCCATCCGCTGGTCAATCGGTTTATCGATGACCGACACCGGCAGCATTCCTTTTTCACGCTCGAAAATATCCTCGTACTCAAGCATTACCCTGTAGCGGTGGAAGCCGTCCACGATAATATATTCATCCCTTTCTTTTACATAATAACATACTATCGGCATTGTATAACCATCCATTTTTATGCTTTGGTAAAGAAGTTTCATTTCCGGCGGCGCTACCACATTCGGGTTGTAGTTATTCGGTTTTATTTTATGTATAGGTACTGCAATTATATTGTAAACCGGGCTCTTAGTCTTCTCCATTGATGTCCTCCAATCCTTTGTACCTTTCCTTTATCGCATCGATTGCCCTTTGCTGCTGCCTGTTCAGCCCGAACCCCATTGACCTGCAGATATGGTCATTTTTTAAAATGCAATAGCACATCCTTTTCCAGCTGGGAATATCTTTGCTGCTTTTGATATCGTCTGTATTGTCAGGGATTTTTTCCAGGAAAATGACCCGCGATTTTTTGTTCAGCGTATAGTTCGAAACCCCGTTCCTCTTAATCCTATAGCCATGCTCCTCCAGCTCCTTGATGGTTTCCTCTTCCAGGCCGCCCCCCTTTTCATGCCAGAACCGTATGGAAGTATTAAATTTTTTTACATAATTGTTCCTTAGCCTGACAGGAAGGGTGTCCAGCAAAAATCTGGTGTAGGATTCCCATGTATGCCCTTCCGGCAAAGTAATGCTGCGGTATCCCAGCGCCTTGGAGCGGGCGTAAATGCAGGCAAAATTGGCTCCCTGCACCCTCCCTACCAGCTTCGCCCATATCTCCGGGTCCAGCACCCGGTACAGGTTCAGGCTGTCCTTGGAATAATCGTTAAACGGGGAAGCCACCCGCATCTGGGAGACCTTCAGCCCTGCCATATGATACAAATCATACAATCGGTTATAGTCATAATTGAATAAAAAATTGGCGTGCCATACATCCTCCAACCCCCAGTCATACATGGGGGAGGCACACCACATATTTTTAAACTGCTTGCTAATCCAACACTCCCCTTTATAGCCGTATTTTTTATTTAAAAAACCGCTGTACCTCTGCAGCGATTCATCCGCACGCATTCCCAGCAGGCAGACGGTTTTTTTATTTTCATGGGAAATTCGATACCATCTGCCAAACTGCTTGGCCAAATCCTCCTGGTGCATGCGGTAATGGTATGTTGTAATTGGATTATTGTCCAGATTAATTACATATTTATGCGTGGGCATATCCCTCACCCATGCCTCTTTCTTCCTGTCATCCCATGGATACCAGAACATTTCATAGCTGCTTAACGCCGTCCTCGTCGCCATAGGAAGGCATACCCAATACAGCTCCGCCTCGCCTTCCAGCCGTTTAAAGGTCCGCTCAATATATTGGCTGGTAACCGTATATTGGGCTTCGAAATCCTGATGGAATACCCCTATCTTCTTATCCGGGTAATATTTCTTCTGGAAATCCAGTGTCATATTCAACAGTAGCCCGCTGTCCTTACCTCCTGAAAAGGACAGATAAATATTGTCGAATTCCTCAAAAATAAATTTAAGCCGCTGTTGTGTTGCCTCGTATACATCCTGCGTTTCGTACTCCCGAACCATATAACCCAGTTGCCTCCATTCTTATACCAATATTCCCTTTCCCCCTTTTTCGCAATAATCCTTTTTTACCATAATTTTCCATTTTTTTCAAGTATGGGCGCAAAAGCAGGAACGAAAATGGCACCGATTGTTATCATACTTTACTCCGCAAAAAACCGCCAGCGTTCAACTGGCGGTAACTTGCTTTTATTTAAATTTGCTTTGATAATATCATCCGGTTCTTCAACAATCTGGCTAAAGCAATGCGAAAACCTCTCATAGTCATTTGAATGCCTGTCCCTCATATGTTGAATCTGGTTGTCTGTTATATTATACCAGATTTAGCTGCCGTCCATATCCGCATGCCTGTTATTGTTATTCTCCGTCTTTTCACGCATAGCCTGGTATTTGCAACACGTAGCCAAAATATCGTCCAGGAGGACGGAACATGACTTCATCATCTGCGCTTTTTCCCGCTACGCTCGAAAGTGCAGTCTACTATGCAGAGCCTGAAAATGACACACTCCACCGCCACCCCGCAGATGAGCATACGTTATATTCCACAATGTAACTATTTCAACTGAACGAGAAAAATTCCAGGAAGCGCTTCATCCGGTCTTTACATTCCACAATGTAACTATTTCAACCCCCTAGCTGCCCTTTTTCGTTCCGTACCCTAGTTCCTTTACATTCCACAATGTAACTATTTCAATAGCATATGCCTCAAATATGCGAGGCAAAGGCATTAAACTTTACATTCCACAATGTAACTATTTCAATCAAGGCTGGTAAACTATGCGGATATTACGCTAAGCAACTTTACATTCCACAATGTAACTATTTCAACGAATGGATGGGGATTCGGCATGTATGCGTATCATGTCTTTACATTCCACAATGTAACTATTTCAACCACAGATGATGTACAGATAACTGGCGTAAGGGTTATCTTTACATTCCACAATGTAACTATTTCAACGACAATGAAAAATTTACTTGCAATGTTACATTTTCCTTTACATTCCACAATGTAACTATTTCAACGGTAAAGCAGCTTTGTATAATAAGCAAAGCCGGAAGCCTTTACATTCCACAATGTAACTATTTCAACCGGGATGCAACATAATGCTGATTATATCGTAATTTCTTTACATTCCACAATGTAACTATTTCAACTTGACCATCTTGTTATTTATGCCAGGCATTATCGTACTTTACATTCCACAATGTAACTATTTCACCCCCCCATTCATTTATCCCCCAATTTATTATCTATAACACCTCCTATTTTGTCTACCTACCTTCCAAACGCTTCATCCAACCCTTACTTTTCCTTCCAAATGCCCTTCCATTAGCTTCTTTTCTGCATTGTCGCCCCCTCACACTTTATGCATTATCAGTGGTAGACAGAGCAAATCATAAAAAGATACTAGTCATGTCTTCCTCTTTTCCCCAGAATTCTTTATCCAGCCATTTCTCTTGCCTGCTTTTAAAAATAATAACCGAATCTAATTGCTTATCTATATATGGCTTCAGTTCCTTCTGTAGTTTTGCAATCTGTACTTTTGAAATTTCTCCCTCAAAGACGGAATTTTGAATATGTGTCAAATA
>JAETTM010000010.1 GCA_021769135.1 Lachnospiraceae bacterium
CTGAATATCAAGGAGAGGGAACTGGTTCTGCGATCCATATATATAATGAGGGAGGGGAAGAAGTTCTTACATACACTCAAGGAGTAGGGTGGCATGAGAAAGAGACAAAAGCAGAAACGGGAGTACATTCAGCGTTAAAATCAGCATATTATGAGGCATACCATGATGCAAGAAAGGCGCTGAACACTGGAACAAATGTGGAAATCACAAATGAAAATGTTGTGGTGCAAAGTAATTTCGATATGAAAGCATAAAGCATGTAATTCAGCAAATGTATATAAGGGGAATTTGACAGACAGGAGGAATACGATTATGGTAAAGTCAATGAAGAAAGTAAAGAGAATAATAGCGGTTGCTTTGGTATTCACAATGTTGTTCGTTTCACAGGTAACAGCGTTTGCAGCGGGCACAGACAAAGCAACGAAGTCAGCAAATAAAGATATGTCGATTGCATTGATGCCGGGAGTTACAGGGGATTCCAATACGGTTACTTTTAATTTTAACAGTTTGCCGGATAATGCGATTGTAAAAGAAGTTACAATTGATTGCTCTAATGCATCTGTAATCGGTGGAAAAGGTGCAATATTGGCACAGAGCCTTACAATTACCAGCCCAAGTGGGGAAACACATACTGTTGGTTGGGGCAGAGGTAATGTGACTACTACCAATTTATTTATTGCGGAAAAAGCTGCCGGAACATGGTCTGTGTATATG
Source organism: Lachnospiraceae bacterium (assembly GCA_021769135.1). Taxonomy (GTDB): domain Bacteria; phylum Bacillota; class Clostridia; order Lachnospirales; family Lachnospiraceae; genus Kineothrix. The sequence goes on from JAETTM010000010.1 coordinate 715, forward strand.
ACAGGAACCAATATTGCATCTCCGAGTCTTGGTTCTGCATTTATTGGGGGTACAAAATATTCAAGACCTAAAATGACAATAACTTATATTTTAGAAGAGTAGAATTAAATATTCCCTACATACGCATTTGTATGAATAACATTAAATAAAATCAGTCTTTGAGCTATAACAGTTTGGAGGCTGATTTTTTTATGTGCTAAAAGGTGGCATATATCAGCTACAAATAGTGCAATCTGGCACTCTGAAAACAATTCCCTTTCAGTTATGATAGTTGCAGGCTTGAGAAAGCCAAAACAATTCAATAGGACACGCATACACCCGATTTTATTTTCGCCTTTTTATCCGTTCATGCTTATGTGGGGATAAAGGGGTGGCAGAATCCCGTTTCGTGCGAAGATGTACCTGCAATGGATAACATTGTTGCCCGTGAAGGTATGGAGCAGAGGATTGTGCCTACTGGCATGGCAGTCAGAGGTAATGAGATAGAACGGCACCGGAATTTCAGCGAAAAGCATTTTTCGGGAGTGGCTGCCTGCGGATTTCGTCTGGTTGGGCATGACGGAGGCGCAGTGTGGGATGGAGCCGTCCCAGTGTATGTTACCCGTTTCGGGGATAAGCGAGAGCGTGATCTGATATTTTCAGATGAAACAGAGGGGTAATGTGGCAGAAATGCCACGTTATCCTCTGATACAGGCAAGCCTTGCAGTTACCAGATAACAGCAGACAAGGCTTTCCTGTATGAGAGGATAAAGCCGGCAAAAACTTCTCTTTTGTTTCAGTCAATGAAAATAGAAGAAAGAACAGGTGATTATCATGTGCAGTAATGTGAAAAGTTTTGAGGTCGGCGTGCTTGTGCATCCGGCAATCATGTTTATGAACTCCAACAAGTCAGAGAGCAATATCCGCCAACTCATTCAGCAGAACCGTCAGAAGTGCAGTATGGCAGGAATAGCGTTAATGAATGAAACTATTGTCAACAAAGGACCGAACAGGGACATTGACAGGGATGCGGTTAATATGCTGATTACCCGCCTGATTACCGGGCAGTATGATACGGTTGTCGTGGAGAACATGACTGATATAACAGCGGACGAGTCTGATCTGGAAGAATTTATGTATGACGCTGCCAACATCGGTGTCGGTTTTTTTGAACTTTCTACCATGCAGTACCATATTTATGATACAACAAAGAGTCCTGCCGATAAGGAAAGACCGATATGGGGCGGGGGTAAAGGCTGCTGATGAAGATAAGGAGAGGAGATATACTGTATGCGGATTTGGGTGTACAGTATCAGGGAAGTATGCAGGGCGGTATGCGCCCTGTGGTGGTAGTCAGTAACAACAGGGCAAACAAGCACAGCACTGTCATTACAGTAGTTCCGCTGTCTACTAAGATTTACAAGAAACAGAACCTGCCCACCCATGTATTCATATCGTCATATAAGACGGAGGGACTGGATCAGCACAGCGTGGCATTATGCGAACAGGTAACAGCTCTGAACTTTGACCGTATCATAGAACACATGGGAAAGGTTGATGAAGAAACGCTCGGCAGGATTACGGAGGGTGTACAGGTGCAGGTAGGAGTGTTTGACAGATATAATTAAGGAAAGACATAACATCATATCTTTTGGGAGCCGGGCAGACGTCCGGCTTTTTACATAGTTGCCAGTGTTCCATATGGCAGCATGAATTTTTTCAAAGGGAGGAATGGAATGTCATTTGAGGAATTACAGTCAGTGGATATTCGGACAGTAAAACCGGAAGATGTTGTTGATATTCAGCAGATAAAGATAGATGATGGGCTTTCACAGCAGGAAAAGCGGAGGGAATTTATCAGGCAGGTAAAAAACCCTTACTGTTTCCGTGTGGGGAAAGTCATTGTCAAGGCAAGCTACAGCGGAAACGGGGTTTCCTTAAATGAACGGTTTGAGGAACTTGTAATGTCTGTATAAAAAAATTTGAAAAAAGTGTGGAAAAAAACCGGGATCTGTGTTAATCTAAGACTCAATAGGAAAACTAAATCATGTGCAAACTCTGAGTCTTAGGTTCATTAAGATAGGGCTGTCTTAATTGAAATCAAGGAAAAGGAGTGTTGCAGATGGAAAACATCAATTCTATCATATATAATGCAGCCATCTATCTCCGGTTATCAAGGGAAGATGGCGATGTTGCAGAGGGCAGCAAACTCGTAAGCAACAGCATTTCAAACCAGAAAGCCTTAATCATGGACTTTCTGAAATCCCACACTGAAATCAAGGTACATTCCGTGTATGCGGATGACGGTTACAGCGGTGTCAATTTTGACCGCCCGGACTTCCAGCGTATGTTGGAGGATATACGGAAAGGCACGATCAACTGTGTCATTGTAAAAGACCTGTCCCGTTTTGGCAGGAACTATATAGAGGCAGGGCGGTATATCGAAAAGATATTCCCGATGCTCGGTGTACGTTTCATTGCGATTACGGACAATTATGACAGCATGGCGGCGGCTGGCGGCTATGGCAGTGATATGGTGGTTCCGTTCAAAAACCTCATAAATGACGCTTATTGCAGGGACATATCCATTAAGATCAGAAGCCATTTGGAAATGAAACGGAAAAAAGGGGAGTATATCGGCGCATTTGCCGTGTACGGATACCTCAAAGATGAAAGGAACAAGAACCATCTTATCATTGATGAATATGCGGCAGGCGTCGTGAGGGATATTTTTGCAATGAAGCTGTGCGGCTTGAACCAGCAGACAATCGCTGACAGGCTGAACAGTGACGGTATCCTTTCCCCGATGGAATACAAGAAAAGCATAGGCATCAATCTTGAAACGACGTTCAAAAAAGGGACGCAGGCGAAGTGGAGTTACAATGCGGTGCTTAGAATCCTCAAAAATGAGGTCTATACAGGGGTGCTTACACAGGGCAAGCAGACAACACCGAACTACAAGGTCAAGACACGGGTAATGAAGCCGGAGGAAGAATGGGTAAAGGTAGAGAATACCCATGAGCCTGTTGTTTCAAGGAAAGACTTTAATCTTGTGCAGGAACTTCTAAAGCAGGACACAAGGATTTCCCCGGACAGGGAGGCGCTGTTTCCGCTGGCAGGGCTGCTTTACTGCGGGGACTGCATGGAACCTATGGTAAGAAAGACGGTTCCGGCGGGCGGCAAAAAATATGTGTATTATGTCTGCTCCGGCAATAAAAAGGACAAAACCTCATGCTCGCCGCACAGAATAGCAGAAGCAGATTTGACAGATTCCGTCCTTTGCCTGTTACAGATGCATATAGAAAATGTGCTGACACTGGAGGCGGCAATGCAGGTCATAGAGAAAGCGCCGAAGCTGAAAGCAGACGTGGCAAAGTTTGATGAACGTATCGTAAGGAAACGTGCGGAACTGGAAAAAGCGGAAAAAAGAAAGCTGAATCTGTATGAGGACTTAAAGGACGGCATCATTTCCAAAAAGGAATACTTACAGTTAAAAGCGGAATATGACCGCAGGATCAGTGAGGCGGAAACGGCAGTCGGCTCTTATGAGCGGGAAATGAAGCTGATACTGGAAAACAAGAGCAGTATGCACGAATGGATCAAAGAGTTTAAGCAGCACCGGAATATCCGGTCTTTAGACCGCAATGCGGCGGTAGTGATGATAAAGCGTGTCATGGTCTACAGTGCAGACAGGATTGAGGTCACATACAACTTTGAAGATGAATTTGCAAGGTGCAGCGAATATGTGGCTGCATACGGAGAGTCCGGCAGGAAGGAGGCAGTATAAATGGCTAGGAAAAGCAGAAAGCCCTCTGTTTCCGAACAGGGTATGCAGAATGCAGCGGCACAGGCAAAAACGGAAATGAAGCTGTACCGGACGGCTGTATATGCAAGGCTGTCTGTGGAGGACAGCAAAAACCCTGATTGTGACACCATTGAGAACCAGTTATCGTTAGTAAGAAGTTATGTGGAGAGCAAACCATACCTCAAACAGACGGCAGAATACATAGACAACGGTGTGTCAGGCACACGCTTTGACAGACCAGAGTTTATGAGGATGGTTGCGGACATGCGGGCAGGAGAGATTGACTGTATCGTGGTAAAAGACCTTTCAAGGCTCGGCAGGAACTATCTGGAAGCCGGGGACTACCTCGAAAAGATATTCCCTTTCTTTGGGGTGCGCTTTATTGCAGTCACGGACGGCTATGACAGCATCAATCCGAACACGGCAGAAGATGGTCTGATCATACCGCTCAAAAACCTTATCAATGAGGCATATGCAAAGGATATGTCAAAGAAAATCTCCACTGCCATTGACATCAAGCAGCGGCAGGGGAAGTTCATAGGGTGCAGGGCGGCATACGGTTATATGAAAAGCCCGGAGGATAAGAACCAGCTCATTGTTGACAGGGAAGTGAGCCACATCGTAGTAAGGATATTTGAGTGCAAGGCAGAAGGCATGGGCAATGCAGGCATTGCAAAAATGCTGAATGACGAAGGGATAGCATCCCCAATGCGCTACAAATATGAAAAGGGACTGACAAAAAATAAGCGGTATGCCGACAGCCTCTGGAATGACGGCACAATCGCCGCTATGATTGTCAATCCGGTCTACATTGGAGATATGGAGCAGGGATTACAAAAAGAAGCGATGCACATGGGGATAAAGAAGCACAGGATAAAGAAAGAGGACAGGATATATGTGTCAGGAACCCATGAGCCTGTTGTGAGCCGTGAGCTTTTTGACAGGGTGCAGAAGCTGGTAGAGGAAAGAAAGCAGAGATATTTTGAGGGAAAGGAAAAGTACAGCAGTATTGAAAGGAAAGACAGTAAGTTTGACAGCATCCTGTTCTGCGGTGATTGTGGCGGAAGGCTGAAATTTTGCAGACAGGCAGGTACACGCAATGGGAAGGTAAAGGTATATTACAAATATATCTGCCCTAACTCCGACGCTTATGGCGAGAAGTTCTGCAAAAAGAAATGTATTAAAATGCAGGATTTGGAGGAGGCGGTAGAAGCTGCCCTGCGGATGCACATGAAACTGTTCCTCGATACAAAGGAAGTTCTGCAAAGGCTGAACAGGACGGCACAGGCAAAACAGATAAAAACAGATTACAGGCGGCAGATAACAGACACAAGGAACAGGCTGGAACGTGCGCAGTCCATGAACAGCAACCTTTACAATGATTATGCGGACGGACTGCTGAGCGAGAGGGATTACCTGTTTGCGAAGCAGAAATATGTGAAAGAGGCGGAAAACCTCACACAGAAACTTTCCGAACTGGCAGCGATGCAGACCACCTATGAGGCAGAATATGCGGGCAGTCAGGACTTTGCGAAAATCATGGAACAGTATGCAGGCTTTGAGGAACTTACATCAGATATAGTCCACGCACTGATCAGCCGCATTGTTTTCTTCGGGGAGGGCAGGATTGAAATAGAATATGCCTTTGCCGATGAACTGAAAGCATTTGTGGAACTGGCAGAGAGCAGGGAGGAGGAGATCGCATGTATGCGGCAGGCAGTATAGCGGCAAAAAAGGAATATGTGGTCTGCTTATATGTCCGGCTTTCCATAGAGGACGATGATGTATCCGGCAGCGCTTTCAAGACAGAGAGCGGCAGTATCACGACACAGAGGGCATTGCTCCATGATTATATTAAGAACCGGAAAGAGTTTGAAGGCTGCAAGGTCATTGAGAAATGCGACGACGGGTTTTCCGGCACACACTTCGATAACAGACCGCAGTTCACGGAAATGATTGAACTTGCCAAAAAGGGGAAGATCAACTGTATCATCGTGAAAGACTTCTCAAGGTTCGGCAGGGACTATGTGGAACTGGGAAATTATCTGGAACAGCTATTCCCTTTTATGGGAGTACGGTTCATATCTGTAAATGACAACTACGACAGTGCGGAACTTGCAGACGGCACAACCGGAGGCTTGGACGTGGCATTTAAGAACCTGATCTATGACTATTACAGCAGGGAAATGTCAAGGAAACAGCGGATTGCATGGCAGCGCATGGCAGAAAAGGGGCAGTACAATTCAAATTGTGCCTTGTATGGCTACCGAAAATCAGAGGAAGATAAGCACAAACTGGTCATAGAACCGGAAGAAGCGGCGGTTGTCAGAGAAATCTTCAATATGAAGATAGCCGGAACTGGAACGACACTGATAGCAAAGGCACTGAATGACAGGGGTATTCCCTGCCCGTCAGAATTGTACCGTTCCAGAGGGAACACAAGGCTGTGGAAAAACAAAGGCAGGAAATGTTACTGGACCGCCTGCAAGGTGGAGAACATTATACGGGATGAAAAGTACACCGGGACTATGGTGCAGCTAAAGACAAAGCTGGATGCAGTCGGGGGAAAGCAGGTAAGCCGCCCAAAAGAGGAATGGGTACGGGTGGAGAACACCCACGAACCTATCATCACTTATCCGCAGTACATCAGGGCGGTATCCTCTTTGAAACAGCAGAAAGCAAAAGAAAGCAAAAAAATGAAGAATATCTATTATTGTGGGTGCTGTGGCAGGGCATTGTTCAATGCCCACTACGGAACCATCTTCTGCAAACAGCGGTCATTCAAGACTGGTTCCGATTGCAGTGACATTGAGATTAACAAGCATGAAGCGGATATGGCGGTGCTTGCGTCCGTCAGAAAAGAGGCAGAGATATTTCTTGACCGTGATAAGCTGTCAAGGCAGGTCATAAAGAGAAATTCCCCTTTATCCGTTAGTGACAGGATCAATTCCACAATGAGGTCGATTGAGGCAGCACAAAAAAGCTGGATTGCACTGTATGATAAATACGCTGACGGAAAACTGGAAAGAGAATTTTTCCTGAATGAGAAAAAGCAGTATGACGCTGATATGGAGAAGCTGGAAGAAGAACTTGCGGCACTCCGGCAGGCACAGGAAGAAGAGGAAAGCGAACAGGAAGGCTCCCAAAGGAAAGCAGACCAGGCTATGGCATTTCTGGAAGAGGAAGAACTGACAGAGGATATGAAAGACAAACTGATAGAAAAGGTCGTTGTCTATCCGGGTAACAGGATTGAGATAGTCTGGAAGTTTGAGGGACATTCTGCAAGCGGTATGACATTAGTAAAATAGAATATTAGGCTTTAGGCAGGACTATATTGGCTCTAAAAACGGAAGTTACGTTTGTACATCGCTGGTTTAGTCCTGTTTTTTGTTTTAGATAGGAGTATGTAAAGATGGGCTTTACAAAGAGGGAGTTAGTTCAGTTCTTCGATGAATTGACAGGATTTATCAGTGAAGAAAAGCAGAGTAAAGCAAAAATCCTGATACGGGGGTTTATACTTGACTTTGAGAAAAGCTACAAATATGAGGATGCAGTATTGCAGAAGGATGTGCCATATGTGCCGCCGTACTATATATCAGCAATGCCGCAGTCCTTACAGGAAGAAATCAGACGGAAAATGACTGCAAAACTGACGGAATTGGGAGAGTACAGTCCTGAAAAAGTAGAGCATATGATGCACTTCAAAATTTATGATTTGAAAGAGCTGATCGACATTAAGGACTATGTGAAATGGGCAGATGAAGAAATTTACAGGGACTTTGCAAAGAAACTGGCAGCAAGCAGGTAGCAGGAATGGGGAAGTTTCCTGTTACGGCATATATGGTATTCTGAATAATGCTTTTAGGGCATGGCAAAGAAATCGGAATAAGTATTAGACACTAGGCGGTTGCAAAGGTAAAATTAGATTGGGGAAAGAAATTACTTCTTGATTGTATTAACCTCTAGGTTATTACTGCATAACAATTTGTGCAATTCCCTGTTGTGGGATTTAAGGATATAATGAAAGCGAAAAAAATGAAATTTTTTTTAGTCCATACTTGACAGAAGAATTTCCGGTATGGTGGTACACGGCACCGGCAATCATCCGGACATTCCTTGAGGCTTATGATTTTAGCGGGAAGGTCATTGTGCCGTTTGCGACGTCCGGCGGCAGCAGGCTTGGAAGGACGGCAGAGACCCTGCAGGAGCTTGTGCCTGCGGCGGCAGTGAAAGACGGAAAGCTCCTGAACGGCAGGCTGAATGCCGGAGAACTGAAAAAATGGGCGGATAGCTTTGAAAACTAAAATAATCTGAAAAGAAATGAAAGGAAAAGGTGAGAACAATGGTAAAACAGACAGCAGGAAGGGATCAGCTTGGGGAGTTTGCCCCGAAATTTGCACAGTTAAACGATGATGTATTGTTCGGTGAGGTATGGAACAGGGAGGAAAAACTTTCTTTAAGGGACCGGTCCCTTGTGACGGTGGTATCTTTAATGGCGCAGGGACTGGTGGATTCCTCATTCCAGTTTCATCTGATCAGTGCAAAAAATAACGGAATTACAAAAGAAGAAATTGTAGAGATCCTGACCCACGCGGCTTTTTATGCAGGCTGGCCGAAGGCATGGGCAGCTTTCCGTATGGCAAAGGAAGTCTGGACAGAGGAGACCTGCGCCGAAAGCGCGAAGGAGGCACATGAAAAAAGTATGCTGCTCCCGGTTGGAAAGCCCAATGACGGCTTTGCACAGTATTTTATCGGGCAAAGTTACTTAGCGCCGCTGTCCACAGAGCAGGTGGGGATCTTTAATGTCACATTTGAGCCGGGATGCCGGAATAACTGGCATATCCATCATGCCGCATCCGGAGGCGGACAGATTCTGGTATGTGTGGGCGGACGGGGATTTTATCAGGAATGGGGGAAGGAGGCGCAGGAGCTTCATCCCGGGGATGTGGTAAACATTCCGGTTGGCGTGAAGCACTGGCACGGTGCCGCACCGGACAGTTGGTTTTCCCACCTGGCTGTTGAGGTTCCCGGTGTGGATGCTTCTAATGAATGGCTGGAAGCGGTGGATGACGGCTCCTATGGCTTATTGAAATAAGAAAGTGGCAGATATTTATGAACAGGGCAGAACGAAGGCGGTTGGAAAAACAGGGGAAAACGGTGCGGAAAAACCGGTTTTGTCCATGCGGGCAAGCGATCTTGAACGGATAAAGAGCGAAGCAAGAGAGGAAGCCGTGGATACCGCCATGGTTCTGCTGCTGGGGATTCCCATTAAGGTGCTGTGCGATAAATATAGGTGGGGAATGAAAAAGCGTCTGCCTGAATTTGCGGAGGCGTTCCTTGAGGTATATTCGGATTTCTCTGAGGGGGTATGACTTTAGAGGAATTTAGGGAATTCATTCCCGGTATGTATTTTCGTTTTTACCTATAGAAAGCGGGCTTGCGATGGCAAGACGCCTGCACATATTGGGTTCTTATTGGGGATTTTTGCTGATGGGCCTGTATCTGGGACTGCACTGGAATATGGTCCTGGGTGCGGTGAAGAGAAAGATTCCGTCACCTTCCTGCAAAGTTCGTTATGACGATTTGGACGACCCGGACGCTTTTGTATAGCTTTGGAACAATTTGTTCCAAAGTGTCACCTGCCGCCTACACGGGCGGCTTTTCTTGTGCCCGGGAACATCCCGGAGAAATGGAGGACTATATGGCATTTTTCGCATCCGCCAGCACCATACTATTCCGAACCAAAGAATAAAAGACAAGCACCGTGGAAATGTGTATAACTTGCTATTCCGTCATGGAAAAGTCCATAAGACAGCAAGTTATGCACATTACGCACAGTGCCGACTACTACGGAATCCCTCTCACATCTATATCTTTTTTTGAATATCACAAACAAGATAGATTTAGAGATAGCGGAATGATATAATCTGAATGTACATATTTCCTTATATTTCGTCAAATTCCGTTCAGAACTATACTGTCAGTAGAGTTAAAAAGCCCCATTTTATCCAACTCTACCGTTGGTAGGTGTTCATTTTTATGCCGGATTTATATAATTTGCCGCAAGCAGGAGGGCTGAATGATGAATCAAATTAAGATTGGAGCTTTTATTTCCGAACGCCGGAAAGCAAAAGGCTGGACGCAAAGCCAGTTGGCAGAAAAACTGGAAATAACCGATAAGGCTATTTCAAAATGGGAAACAGGACGGTCTATGCCGGATTTATCTTTGTTTATGCCTTTATGCACTCTTTTAGACGTTACTTTGAATGAACTATTTGCGGGTGAGTGCATTGCAGAAGAAAAATTGAAAGAAAAAGCAGATGAGGTACTTATGGACGTGATTACAAATTGGTTAGGACATGATAAATGGGAATCAAAAGAAAGTGATACAACTCCTGAAAATGTTTTGGAAGTTGAAAATGTTTCCAAACTCTATGAAACAGAAAATAATTCTGTATTAGCTGTAAATGACGTGAGTTTTCAGATACCGCACGGAAGTTTTGTTGGAATTATGGGGGCTTCCGGTTCTGGAAAAACAACATTGCTTAATTTAATAGCCACAATAGACAAGCCAACAAATGGGACGATACGAATAAGCGGACAGAATATAGTGGATATACCAGACGAAGCCACCGCAGAATTTCGCCGCAGACATTTAGGCTTTGTTTTCCAAGAATACAATTTACTTGAAACTTTGACTATCTATGAAAATATTGCGCTTGCTTTGACAATTAAAGAGATTTCCAAAGAAAACATTCGTCCAACGATTCAAAGTTTGTCTGAAAAGCTGGATATATCAGCGATATTAGATAAGTTCCCATATGAGGTATCGGGAGGACAACGGCAACGCTGCGCCTGCGCCCGTGCTATTGTGGTAAATCCAGATATTATACTTGCGGACGAGCCTACCGGGGCATTAGATTCCCATGCTGCCAGACAGCTTTTAGACACCCTTGCTATGCTTTGTAAAGAGTACGGTGCAACAATATTGATGGTCACACATGATGTCATGGCAGCCAGCTATTGTGACAGGATTTTGTTTATGAAAGACGGCGAAATAAAAGCTGCCTTAAACCGGGAACAGGAAAACAAACAGACCTTTTTCGCAGACATTTTGAAGAAAATAGAATTGATAGAGGGAGAAAGCCATGATGTACTTGAAGTTGTCAATCCGTAATGCCAAGCGGTCTTTTCTAAATTATCTTTTATATGTTGTTACTATGACCGTCCTTTTGGCGATTATAGAAGTATCTAATTGTATAACCATTATAGGAGAATCAGCCGGTTTTCAAGTGATTTCTCTGCCATTGCTGATAGCAGCCATTCAGATAGTTTTAGTTGGATATATAGACACTTTCATGCTAAAGCAGCGGGCAAAAGAATTTGCAAGCTATTTATTATTGGGTATGGAAAAAGGGAGATTAACCCGGCTGTTCCTATGCGAAGTCTTGTTGATTGGCTTTTGCTGCTATATAACAGGAACAACAATAGGTTTTTCCATATATGGATTTTGGTATTTCCGTGAGCCATTGCACGAAATGAAACATTGCGGATTCCTTTATGGAAAAAGTATGTTATATACGTTTCTGTTTTTTGGCTTTATTGAAACAGTGTGTTCTTTTCGATTGAAGCAACGCTTAGACAAGCTGCAAATAAGGGAGCTGATGTATGAAAGAAACCGCAATCAAGGCGTAAAAAATATATGGAACTATAAAAAATGGGGCATTATTTTCTTTTTGTGTTTTGTGTGTTTCATTGGTTGCGTTTGTAGCATTGTTTTTTTGCCGGAAGTTTATATTGTTTATCCCGTATCTGTTACAGCAATCCCTTTGCTAATATCTGTTTTTGCTTTTTACAAATGGGTGTTTGGCTATTTATATGCGTACAGGCGAATGAAATCCGTTAAGATATATCAAAAAGACAGGCTTTATATTATGGCAAATGTTACATCAAATCTTAAAACGGCGGCTATGGTTAATGCTGTTTTTTGCATATGCTTTTTGTTTTCCGGGGCTTCCTTTGTAACTGGAATACTGATATTGCAGCCGGAATTTCAGCTTTTTGATACGGCTATGCGCCAGTGGATGGGAACTTCACAAATAAGTATCTGTATTGTTTTTTTGGTTATTTATTTTTCGATACTATCTTTGCAGCAGATTATAGAAATTAGGCAAAATTCAAAAAGCAATCAGATAATGCGCTGTATGGGGAAAAGTGATAAGCGGATAGTAAGACTTGTGAATCAGCAGATAGCAATTAAATTATCCTCTCCAATGATAATGGCTTTATTGATTATTTTATTCTGCATACCGTTACTGAATGGAAAAATGAACTTAATATTGCCAGCTTCTTTGAATAATATTCTGCTCAAATTAACTGGTGAGTTTGGGGCGTGTATTTCAGTTTTTTATATTTGCTATTTTGGAATTGTAAGTGCTATGAGCAAACGGTATATATATTCCTCTAATTGAAAGCCGTCAAAACAATCGAAGCAACTAACAACAGTAGGTAATCAAAGGGCGACAGCCTAAAGTGTTGTTGCCCTTTGAATTATAAATGCAACCGTAAACCATGCACCGCCCCATGTGGGAGAAAGGGGGAATCATCTATGCCTTGCACAGAAGCATACAAGGAACACATTGCTTTTGATGATGCGTAATCCGCAGCGTATGCAAAACAGCTGACGAAGTGGGTAAAGGACCAGGCGGTTGTTATGATTCAAGTGTATAGAAATGGCTTTATCGTTTATGACTCAAAATATCCGGAGGCAAATCTGAACGAAGCGGCGTATGACCGATATGCTGGGAATCCGGAAAACCATCCATTATATCCGTAAACTGAGCCAGGAAATTAAAATTCTGGAGGGAGGGGATTTGAGTTACCCCATTACAATTATAGGGAAGGATGAACTGGCGCAGCTTGCGGAAGGGTTGGATTCGATGCGTCAATCCTTCCTCCGGCAGACGGAACAGGAAAAGCAGCTTACGTTTGCCAATCAGAGGATGATTACGGAGATGTCTCATGATTTGCGTACGCCGTTAACGTCCATCATGTTATATACCGAAATATTGTTGAAAAATAAATGCGAAAATGATGAACAGAAAGTATCCTACATACAGAAAATTGACAGGAAAGCCCGGCGGATGAAGCAATTGTCAGACCATTTGTTTGAATATGCGCTGATTACGGGGGAGGAGGAAGTGAAGCTGGAAGAACCCCGTCCGCTGTCAGCAGTTTTTTACGATTTGCCATCCGGACCGTTGTGGAACAAAACGGCCCAAACTTTGCGGTGACGCTGTTGTTTAACATAAGGATGGCTGGCGAAGCCGGACATTCGTTGTTTTCGATGCTGCCACCGCCCACGCCATCTAAATAGATTCATTGAATGCCGCTATAAAATTGAGTGCCGCCCCCGATGCGATGGCAGCCTTTTTATATTTGCATGTTTTCAAATAATCGGCCCTGTCTCCAAATGAATTTAATCGTTCGACCCGCCCGCGCAAAGCATCCATATATGTTTCGAGATACCCCCCGACATAGCCGCCAAGCACAATATTGCAGTCCAATAAGGCATGCACTGTATTTACCGTGAGCGCCAGGTAATCCAAATATTTATCCCATATCATGGCAAGGCTTTTGTCGCCTTTTTCCAGTTCGAGAAAAAATTTTTGGAGATTTCCGCCCGTAAGGTTTGACAAATTAGTTGCAGCTAAATAAGTTTCCACGCATCCATTCTGCCCGCAGTAGCATTTTTGCCCGTTTGGTATTAAGGTTATATGGCCCACTTCCCCGGCTTTCTGCGTATCGCCGATATATACAATATCATCCAGCACAAAGCAGCCGCCTATATTGTTGCTTAACATAAGGTAAAATGCATTTTTCATATTGGGGTTTTTCCATATTTCCGTATAGGCGGCAGCATTTGCATCATTAAACAGTTCAATCCGATAGGGGATATGTTCGGACAGCTTCTCAAAAACATTGGATTCCAGATTGATAATTTTATTAAACACAATTTTCTGGCGGTTGCTGTCCACCAGAACCGGCAATCCAATCCCGACACCGAGAATGTCTTGCTCCTGCAAGCCGGCTTTGGCGACAAATTCTTTGACCAGGCTTCCCAGTTCGCGATAATAATCCTGCGTATCTGAAAATGCAGCATGATATTCTTCGGAAAGGATAATATCTCCCAAAAGATTTAATGCGGCAATCGAAATGTGATTGTTGGTCACTTCTATGCCTAAAGCCGTTTTCGCATTGCTTATAATCGAATAGGCCGTTGCGTTTCGGCCTCCCGTATTTCCTTTTGAGCCTGTTGGCCGAATCAATCCGGCGGACATTAGTTCATCGATGTTTTTGGCCACGGTAGGGATACATAATTGCAATTCGCCGGCTAATTCCTGCTTGCTCAACTCTTCGCCCTGCAAAAAAAGCTGATAGATATTGGTCTTATTAATTTTTTTGATTTCCACATTTAAAGGCTTTTTATTTGACATAATAAAAAAAACTCCCGGTTGTTTTTGTAAAGTAATTACATTATATATTCCGGTATGTTTTTTTTCAAGCACATTTAAAAACATAATTCTGCCTTATATAGTAATTTAGACTTATATCCTTTATATTTTGCCAATTATGTAACAGTTCAGCCCATGCCCATTTCATAAGCGGGCGTTCCCTCAGACCGCCATTTAGTTAACACCTTAGCCAGCTGTGAGAAGGATAAAATCCTCAAGGAGCCCTTTGAAAAACGCCGGCACTTAGGCGCTGTGCTTCAGCGCCTTATGTGTCCGCTGCGTTTTTCCCAGAGCGAAAGCGTGGCGACGGAGGATTTTATCCTTCTCGCAGCGTCCGATGTCATTAACTGCATGACATTGCTGACTGAACTGTTACTCAATTATAGGCATTAGTCCAGGAAAACATTGACAAAAGATAAATTACTTTATATAATCAAATTACATAAAGTAATTATATTAAGTGAGGAGGAAATGAGGATGAATGGAGCACTGCCGAAAACGATGAAAGCATTGGTAGCGCATGACAAAGGAGATTACCGTTTTGAAAAAGAATGGCCGGTTCCGGAATGCGGGGATGATGATATTATCATTAAAACGGAAGGCTGTGGAATCTGTGCGGGAGATTTAAAATGCTATCATGGAAACTCTACCTGGGGGGATGAAACTCATGTGAGATGGGTTAGGCCGCCTTTTATTCCAGGGCATGAATTCCTCGGACATGTGGCGGCAAAGGGGAAAAATGTGACAGAGTACGAGATTGGAGACCGCGTGATAGCGGACCAGATTGTTCCGTGCGGGAAGTGTAAATTCTGCAAAACAGGGCGCTATTGGATGTGCCAGCCCCATGCGACTTTTGGCTTTCAAAAAGAAAATAACGGCGGCATGGCAGAATATGTCCGTTACCCCAAAAACGCAGTGGTTTACCATGTGCCGGAGAATATGCCTTTGGAGCAGGCATTGCTGATAGAGCCGTATGGCTGTTCAAAGCACGCGGTAGACCGGGCCAATATTGGAATTGAGGATGTGGTGGTAATTTCCGGGGCGGGCACCCTAGGCCTTGGAATGATAACCTATGCGCGGCAGATGAATCCGGCAAAGCTGATTGTGCTGGATATGATGGATGAGCGCCTTGAAAAAGCGAAAGAATTCGGCGCGGACATTGTGCTCAACCCGGGAAAGGAGGATGCGTTAAAGAAAGTGGAAGAATTGACGGATGGATATGGGTGCGATATTTATATAGAAGCGACGGGATATCCGTCAAGCGTTGTTCAGGGGCTTCAGATGGTGAGAAAGCTGGGAACATTTGTGGAGTTTGGCGTATTTGCGGAGAAGACGGCGGTGGACTGGACCCTGATTGGCGATAATAAGGAGCTGAATGTGTTTGGGGCACATCTTAGCCCGTATTGCTATCCATATGTGATAGAAAATATTGCAAACGGATTGTTGAAGACCAATGGAATCGTAAAGCATCTGTTTGATTTGGAAGACTGGGAAAAAGCGTTTGAGTATGCAACCGGTAAATATGGCGATTTAAAAGTAGGTTTTCGGTTTGAATCATAGGTTTTATAAAGGAGAAAAGAAAAATGAAGTATGGTATTTATTATGCATATTGGGAAAAAGAGTGGGAAGCGGATTATGTTCCATATGTTGAAAAAGTTGCATCGTTGGGGTTTGACGCGTTGGAGATTGGTGCAAAACCCCTTCCGGAATATACAAAAGAGCAGATTGCCGCATTGAAATCCAGTGCGGCTGCTAATGGGATTTCCCTTACAGCAGGATATGGGCCATCCTATGAACATAACATTGGGGCAAAGGATGAAAGGATTCGGATGAATGCGAAAGAATGGTTTAAACGGCTGTTTGATGTTATGGGAGAGCTGGGGATTCACCATTTGGGAGGTGCGTTGTATTCTTATTGGCCCGTTGATTTTTCCCATCCGGTGAATAAAGAAGAAGACTGGAAATACAGTGTAGAAGGAACGCGTATTCTGGCAGATATGGCGGCGCCGTATGATATTCAGCTTGGGATGGAGGTGCTGAACCGTTTTGAAAATCATCTGTTGAATAGTTCGGAGGAAGGGGTACGCTTTGTAAAAGAGGTTGATAAAGAAAACGTAAAGGTTATGCTGGATACCTTCCATATGAATATTGAAGAAGATAATTTTGCGGAAGCAATTGATACGGCAGGCGGCCTGCTGGGGCACTTTCATACAGGGGAGTGCAACCGGAAAGTGCCGGGCCAGGGGCGTATGCCCTGGAAAGAAATAGGCGATGCCTTAAGGAAAATAAACTATGACGGATATGTGGTAATGGAACCGTTTGTGCGCAGGGGCGGGCAAATCGAAAAGGATATCCATATCTGGAGGGAGATTCGTAGCGGCATTACCGATGAAATGCTGGATAAAGAAGCGAGAGAGGCGTTGTTGTTTGAGAGGGAAATGTTTGAGGGATAGGCGGCGGAAAAAGGCAGGGTATGGGGTTGAAACGGCTACGTCACCACAGGCTCATCTGCTCATAATACGTTGATAAGTATAACCCTGATTTTGTGAAAAACATCTATTGAATTAGCATTAACATGGTGGAAATGAAATGGGAATTAGGGTATAATGAATTGCGTTGATGCGCATGTGCTTATCTGCTCTTCGCAGAAGGGCAGCGATATTAGGCGGGAATGGAGGACATATATGAATTTAACATCTTTTAGCTGGACGAGGGAACCGGGGGAGTGCAGTATAAACGGGAACAGGGTGGAAATTGTCACAAAGCCCTATACCGATTTATGGCAGAAGACTTACTATCATTTTCAAAATGATAATGCCCCGGTATTTCAGATGGAAACCGAAGAGGAATTTTTCAGCTTTGTGGTGAAAACAGATTTTACGGAGAGCCATCACCGTTTTGACCAGTGCGGCATTGTCATGTATCTGGACAGCGAAAACTGGCTCAAAGGTTCTGTGGAATATGAAAATGGGGAATTTCAGCACCTGGGCAGCGTAGTGACCAATGGGGGCTATTCCGATTGGGCGACTACAGCTATTTCTGCGGATATAAAGTCCATGTGGTATCGTTTTAGCCGCCGGGAGGACGATTATTGCATCGAATGCTCCCAGGATGGCGTGAACTTTAGCCAGATGCGCATTTGCCATATGCAGAAAGGAACGGGGAAAATTCGTTTTGGCATCTATGCCTGTTCCCCGGAGGATTCTTCCTTTAGGGCAATTTTCACGGATATGGAACTAATGGACTGCCAATGGAAAGCCCATGACGGGCAGCAGCCGGATTAGGGTAACGGTTCGGCTCGGAGCTTCATGCTTGTTGGAAAGTTACGAATAGGCAGATGGGATAAAGTTTAGGAAAGGGTATGGGCAATCGAATGTTTTTAACGGATAGAAAACTGAAAAAGCGCATTGACGAATTGGAGAAGTACAGATACCGGGATGCGGCTGGGCTTGGGGCATTTGCCGCGGCGCAGGATATGGAAGGCACGGTGAATCCCAGGCTGCCCGAAAGCTATGAGGGCTGGGATAGCATAGAAGTGGGCGATACATGGAAAGGGCGGGATAAATATCTTTGGATGCATAAAGAGATACATATTCCTGCGCAGTGGAAGGGGAGGAAAGCGGTAGGAATTTTTGATTTCGGCAATACGGGGGGCGGGAATAATTCCGGCTTTGAAGCCATGCTTTATGTGAACGGCAGCATGTATCAGGGCGTGGACGGGAATCATAAGGAAGTGTTTTTTGATGAGGAGCTTTACGGCACGGACGTGGATATTACTTTCCGGCTCTGGTCAGGGCTTGAAGGGGGAGGGGCGCCCAGGGAACAGGAGCACCGGATTGCCAGGGCCGATTTGGCATGGCTGGATGAAAAGACGGATGATTTTTATTATATGGCGTCCATGGTATGGCAGGCTTTGGGGGAACTGAATGAAACACAGCCCGTGCAGCACGAACTCCGGAAAGCATTGGACGAGGCATGCCGGTTGATTGACTGGGCTTATCCCGGGAGCGAGGAATTTTATGAGTCCGTGTATCGGGCGGACGATTTTCTGAACGAATATATCGATGGGATGGATAAAAATTCCATGGTGAACATATATTGCGTGGGCCATACCCATATCGATATGGCGTGGCTTTGGAGGTTGAAGCATACGAAGGAAAAGGCTTCCCGCTCATTTTCCACGGTGCTGCGGCTGATGGAAATGTATCCGGAATATATTTTCCTCCAGACACAGCCCCAGCTTTATGAGTATATGAAGGAAGAATTTCCGGATATTTATGAAGAAATCAAAGAAAGGGTACGCCAGGGGCGCTGGGAAATTGACGGGGCCATGTGGGTGGAGGCCGACTGCAACCTGACAGGAGGGGAATCACTGACAAGGCAGATTCTGATAGGCAGCAGATTTATGAAGGAGGAATTCGGCAAAGAAACGGAATACCTTTGGCTGCCCGATGTGTTCGGCTATTCCTGGGCGCTGCCCCAGATTTTGAAAAAGGCCGGAATCCATACCTTTATGACTACGAAAATCAGTTGGAACCAATTTAACCGTATGCCCCATGATACCTTTTGGTGGAAAGGGATAGACGGAAGCGAAGTACTGACGCATTTTATCACCACGCCGGAGCCGGAACGGGAGAGGGATTCGTGGTTTTATACTTATAACGGGATGATTTCCCCCAGGACGGTGCAGGGGATTTGGAACGCTTACAGCGAGAAGCAGATGAATAAGGATTTGCTGATTTCTTTCGGGTTCGGCGACGGCGGAGGGGGAGTCAACAGGGATATGCTGGAAAACAGAAGGCGGATTGATAAGATTCCAGGGCTTCCCAATCTGAAAACATCTACGGCCGGGGAGTATTTCCGCAGGCTCCACCATATGGCGGAAAAGGGCGGGCAGCATATCCATATATGGGATGGCGAACTGTATCTGGAATATCATAGGGGAACATACACCAGCCAGGGATACAATAAACGGATGAACCGTAAAATGGAATTGCTGTACCGCAAGATGGAGTGGCTGACGGTGATGGGCGCACTTTTGGCGGGGGATTTGAAAAAGGCAGGGCAGGAGAGGCTGACCGAAGGGTGGAAGCATCTTTTAACGAACCAGTTCCATGACATTATCCCGGGTTCATCCATCAGGGAGGTTTATGAAGACTGCAGAAAGGATTACGCTTATATTGAGGGGATTGCCGATGAGGTAGGGAAGGAAGCTTATGGAAGAATACTGGAAGAAAAGGAAAATACCTATACGGTGTTCAACGCTTCCGGATGGGTCATGAGCCAGATTGTTCCCATACCGGGAAATGCCCCTGGAATTTACAGGGATGCCGCAGGCCATGAGCTCCTTTCGCAAAAAGGGGATGGGGTGACTTATGTGGAGGTGAAAGAGGTGCCTCCCATGGGAACAAAAGCCATTTTCTTTGAAGAAGGAGATGGGAAGGGAACGGCAGGCTCTGTTTACGGGGAGGAGAAAGCGCAGAAGGCAGCTTATGCCGGAGGGAAAATTGGCGGAACAGAAGGCCTCGGGGAAAGGCGGATAAACGAAGACGGGCAGGGAACGTTTGCGGTACGGGGCAGGGAAATGGAAACGCCCTTCTATAAGATAACGTTTAACGAGTATGGGCAGATTTCCAGGCTGTATGATAAGGATTTCGACCGGGAGGTAATCCCGGTGGGGATGCGGGCAAATGTTCTGCAGGTGTTTGAGGACAAGCCCCTTGACTATGACGCATGGGATGTGGATATTTTCTATCAGGAGAAAATGCGGGAAATCAGGGAACTAACCCGTTTTGAAATCGCGGAAACAGGGCCGTTGTTCGTGAAGATACATTTGGAATGGAAATATATGAATTCTCATATCTTCCAGGATGTAGTCCTTTATGGCAGCAGCAGAAGAATTGATTTTCGGACACGGGTGGAATACCATGAGCGGTATCAGCTTTTGAAAGCGGCATTTCCGGTGGGTATTCGCTCCACTTTCGGCACTTATGATGTGCAGTATGGCAATGTGAGGAGGCCGAACCATTGGAATACCAGCTGGGATTTGGCGAAATTTGAAACGGTTGCCCACAGATGGGCCGATTTGTCAGAGCGCAACTATGGGGTGAGCCTTTTAAATGACTGCAAATACGGACATGATATTAAGGATAATGTGATGCGCATTTCTTTGTTGAGGGCTGCGCAGTACCCGGATTATCTCCAGGACCAGGGGGAACATGTATTTACCTATGCCTTGCTTCCCCATGGCGGTGATTTTGTGGAAGGGAAGACGGTTCAGGAAGCTTTTGCATTAAACCAGCCGATGGAAGCCATGGCGGGGGTATGCACCCTGGACTACGACAGTTTTTTGAATTTCGATAATGATCAGGTGGAACTGGATGCGGTGAAAAAGTCCGAGGACGGGAAATATATTGTGCTCCGTTTCCATGAATTTGCGGGTTCTGCGCAAAAAGTGACGGTAACTCCCGGATTTGCTTACCGGTCATGGGCGGAATGCGATTTG
The DNA here is from genome assembly GCA_021769135.1 of Lachnospiraceae bacterium. Lineage (GTDB taxonomy): Bacteria > Bacillota > Clostridia > Lachnospirales > Lachnospiraceae > Kineothrix. The sequence continues at coordinate 21,518 of JAETTM010000010.1, forward strand.
AGGGAGCGGCCGGAGACGGATTTTTGCCAGGGGGAAATATGCGTAAAACTGCGTGCCTATGAGATTAAAACGGTGCTTGTTGCCCTGTAGAAAAGAGGGATTTAATTGAAATATTTAAAGCAATTTGGAATTATATTATTGATATCGTTTATAGGGGAGATGCTTCATGTACTTCTTCCGCTGCCTGTTCCTGCCAGCATATATGGGATTGCAATTTTATTCCTTTGCCTGGAGTGCAAAATCATTAAGGTGGAGGATATCAAGGAAACCAGCGTCTTCCTGATAGAAATTATGCCGGTTATGTTTATTCCGGCCGCAGTGGGGCTGATGGATTCCTGGAAGATTATCAGGCCGTCATTGCTTCCTTATGGGATAATTACGGTAGTTACTACAGTGGCCGTGATGGCAGTATCCGGAAGGGTGGTCCAGTTCATCATGCGCCGAAGAGGAAAGAGATGCCCGGAGGAAATGAATCCTGGGGGCCGGGATAGGGGAAATTATGAATGAATTTTTTGAAACATCGGTATTTTTTGGCGTTTTTATCAGCCTGCTTTCTTATGGGCTGGGCATTGTACTGAAGAAAAAATGGAAGCTTGCTATTTTTAACCCTTTGCTGATTGCTGTCGCTGTCACCATTTTGTGCCTATGCCTGCTCCATGTGGATTATGCTGTTTATAAGGAAGGAGCGGCATGCATCAGCTTTTTGCTGACGCCGGCAACAATCTGCCTTGCCGTGCCGCTGTATGAACAGATAGAACTGTTGAAGAAAAATTATAAAGCGATTATGATAGGCATTATTTCCGGGGTATTGACCAGCTTGACCAGCGTTTTCCTTTTGGTGCTGTTGTTCCGCATGGACTATGCCTCTTATGTGACTTTATTGCCAAAGTCCATCACGACGGCAATCGGGATGGGCGTTTCCGAGGAACTGGGCGGCTATGTGCCGATTACGGTAGCCGTGATAATTGTGACCGGGGTAATCGGGAATATGCTGGCGGAAACAATCTGCAAGGTCTTTAAAATAAGCGACCCTGTGGCGAAAGGCGTTGCCATCGGCTCATCCTCCCATGCAATCGGAACGGCGAAAGCGATGGAGATGGGGGATGTGGAAGGCGCCATGAGCAGCTTGTCCATTGTCGTTTCCGGAATATTAACGGTAATTGGGGCGAATGTTTTTGCGCAGTTTATGTAAAAGGCAAATAATGCAGGAGGTATTGGCGATGGCAGATTACAAACTGACAGAAAAAAAGATTGAGAAGTTTCAGGACTATTTATGGAATGAGGAGCATGCATGTTCAACGGTGGAAAAGTATGTTCGGAATAGTAAGGATAACTTCCATGGCCAGGAGAAGAAGGGGTGGAATTTAGTTTTGCAAATCACCAAAAATGGAAAAATGGAAAATATTTCATAAAATCTGTTGAATCCTGTCCATGAATCTGTTACACTATATCCACTCACAATTAATCTATAAACAAAGGCACCGGCTTCTAAGGTGTCGAATTCCATGGCATTTCTGCCATTAACCCCATTTTTAGAGATTAAAATAAAGGAAAAGGAGAGGATTGCTTATGAGGAATGAACAGCTGACAAAGGATGAGGTACTGCGCCGGGTCGCAGAGGCCGGGATGGAGGAGGTCTATAATGGCATGCCGAAGGAATGGCAGGGGAAGTTTTTGCGTTTCTGTACCGGGGAAGGGGGGCTGCCCATTACCTATGACCCCTTCTTCAAAAAGGTATTCGACCCGGAGGTCCATCCGGAACGGCTCTCCCGGCTGCTTTCCTTGGTGCTGGGGAGGAAACTCAAGGTGCGCCGGGCGCTGCCCAATGAAGGAACGAGGATACTGGACGAGGGAAGCCTGCTGATAATGGACATCGTGGTGGAGATGGAGGACGGCTCCATAGCGGACGTGGAAATCCAGAAGGTGCCGTACCTGTTCCCCGGGGAACGTGCGGCATGCTATTCGGCGGATCTGCTGATGAGGCAGTATGTAAGGGTGAAGGGAGAAAAGGGGAAGAAGTTCTCCTACCGTGATATCAAGAAAGTGTACACGGTGGTGCTGCTGGAGAAAAGCGACGCAACCTTCAAGGCAGTGCCCAAGGTTTGGATGCATAGGTCGGGGAAGGATTTCGACACAGGACTGGAAATGGAACTCCCCCAGAAATATGTGTTCATAGCCCTTGACATATTCCATAGGATTAGCCACAATAAAGTGGAAGGGGAACTGGAAGCCTGGATGCACCTGTTGTCCACAGACAATGTGGAGGTGCTAACCCGGATTGCCGGGGAATACCACGTTTTCATGGAAATCTTTGAAGAGATAGAGGCTTTCCGCCAAGATATAGGAGGTGTATTGGACATGTTTTCGGACGCACTGCGAATATTGGATAGGAATACGGTACAGCTGATGATTGATGAGATGCAGGAGGAACTGGAAGAATCGAAGGGGAAGGTGAAGGAGCAGGCCAACGAGATAGAGAAGCAGGCCAACGAGATAGAGAAACAGGCCAGCGAAATAGAGAAACAGGACGATAAAATAAAGCAGCAGGCCAAAGTGCTGGAAGAAAAGCAAGGCGAATTGGAGAAGAAGGAGGAGAGGATTAAAGAACTGGAAAATTTGTTAAAGGAGCTTGGAAGGTAAATGCAAAAAAGCGTTTAATTAAGTGATAATTTCTGGTTATTGTACAGGTCTGGGGGGAGTACTTTTTTCGTGTACTCCCCTTTTTGGCTCACATAGGAAAGTGACCTTTGCAAGAACGCCCTACGGGCAGAATATGCGCAGCTATTTGGCTCGTTGCCCGCGGAAATAAAAAGTGTGCTGACGATGCGAGTGCTGACCGGATGGAGCGTTGGTACAGCCTTATGCAAAGGAAGAAATATCTGTAATGCAGACGGAATTTTCATGCAGCCAAAGGAAGCTGGCGGGGCATTCGGGGGAAACTGTCTGGCTTTGCAGCCTGGCATAGGCTTCCTGCTTATCGGCACCGGTAGCCAGCAAGATAATCTGGCGGGAATCCAGCAGGTCTTTGATGCCTAACGTATATCCGGCGGAAACAGATTCCCCGTTTTCGGAAAGCATGGCATGGGTTTTCGTCTTGGCGTGCAGGGCAGCTTGATGGGCGAAAGGATATGGTTCTTTGCCCGGCTCGTTCAGGCCCAGATGCCCGTTCTTTCCAAGGCCCAGTATACAGCAGTCGATACCGCCGGCTTCATGGAGCAGCCGGGAAACTCTTGCACATTCCGCATCGGAATCTTTTGCTAACGGATCGAAAGAAATATAACGTGGGGAATCTGCCGGAATTCCTAAAGGGGCCAGAAGGTGGGCCGCAATATAGTGTTCGCAGGTGGCCGCATTGTCTTTAGGGAGGCCGCACCATTCGTCTAGCTTGATGATTCGCATCCGGCTTATATCAATGTTTTCCGATTTTATCCTTTCTGCAAAAAGGCGGTAAGCGCCTGTGGGCGATGAGCCTGTGGCGATGCAGAACAAGGCATCCGGCTTTCTGAGCAGGGCCTCTATCATCATATCGCTTGCCAAGAGGCTCATTTCTTTGTAATTTTCCGATTTGACTATTTTCATATAATTCCTCATTTCTGCACAGCTTTTGTGTTGGATGGAGTCTGCGGATGCCGTGCGGACACAAACTCCGGACTGAAAAATTTAGTTTTCAATCTCTTTTCTTCCTTAATTATTAAATAAACTTAAATAATTATATGATGTAAAATTTAAAACATCAATAAGAATATGGAATTTTAGAGTGAAACATTACAATATTGTGAAATAAGCACAAATAATATTAAATAAATACATAAAAAATGACGAAAACATTTTCCTGATAACATATTGACAAAAATACTTTTGTGAAATATAATTTGAGTCATAATAATTAAGAAACTTAATTAATTAATTCTCATAAAATCCGCTACGATATATGACATAGTTAGGGGGATATGAAATGGCAAAATATGAACCGTCGCATTTAAAAACAATGAACACGAAGATTGTTTTCCGCGAATTCAGGAATAGAAGCGAGGAAGGGCTGTTCATCAATGAAATCGCCCGCATCAGCAAGATTAGCGTGCCTACGGTAATGAAAATAGTGGAATTCCTCGTGGAAAAGGAACTGGTAAAGACGGAGGAATGCACGAAGACGCGGGTGGGGCGGAAACCGAATATGCTTAAGCTGAACAGGGATAAATATTTCTCCATAGGGGTGATTTATGAAGGCGATTACCTTTCTTTGGGAATAGTGGATTTGGCTGGCAACGTTTATTATTATGTCCAGGTAAGGTGCGGGAAGCATTTCGAGGATTCCCTGATTGCGAATATTGACCGTCTGTTGGAAATCAGCGGCCGGAAAATCGCCGACCTGATAGGGATTGGCATTGGGGTGCCCTGCATTTTCGACAAAAGCAAATGTGAAATTACGGCACCGCTGCTGGGCATCAACGAACCTCGGTATTTCGGGGATAAAATAGAAGAAATATCCGCCAGATACAAGACAAAAGTCTTTGTGGACAATGATTTAAACATTCAGGCTTTCGGCGAATATGCCTATATAAAGCCGGATACCAGGGAGGATTTGATTTTTATTTCTTTGGGAACCGGGCTGGGGGCCGGGGTTATCATCGATGGGAAGGCGAGAAGGGGGAACCGTAATATTTGTGGGGAAATCGGGCACATGATGTTCGAATATTCCGAAGAGGACGAGAAAGCCGGCTGGTTGGAAAACAAGATTAACATTAAGGCGCTGGAAGAAAAGTTCGGCATTGCCAATGGGTTTGTACCAAACGGGGAAAAGCAGCAGGAAGCGGTGGAATATGTATCCAGGTATCTGGCGCTGCTGATTAATAATTTGATATTCAGCTATGATGTTTCCAATATTGTTTTAAGCGGGCCGGTAATAGAAACATTGGGGAACGGGGTGATTGAACAAACCCAGAAAAAGCTGGATAAGATTTGCTACCGTTCGTTGGGCATCAAGCAGAAAAAGGCGCCGCTCCCGGGTATTTCAGGAGCCGGGCTGCTGGCGGGGAATATATGGCTGGAAGATCTTTTCCGCTAATATGCTGCTCTGCAGCTTTTGCGGCAAAACGGCGGCGGATAGGATGGTATCCGGCTGGGAAAGGAGGATATAAGAATGCTTCATAAGAATACAAAAGGCGATTTGGGTTTTAACATATTTTTAGGATTTGACGGTTTTGTAGATAAAATATTGAAACCGGTCAGGCGTAAAGACAGGGAAAACACGGAATTTTTCCCTACGATGAAAGAGTTTGCGGATTATCTTGCGGCAAAAGAAGGGAAGAGCTGCAGCGTGGCATTGGAAAAGGTGCAGGAAAAAATAGGCGGGAATATGCCTATTATGGCCAATGCATTGGGAACGTTAGGCTGCAAGCCGGTTTGCGTAGGTACGATGGGCTTTCCGGAGGTCTTGCCGATTTTCCGGAGGATGAGCGGGAATTGTTCGTTGGTTTCTGTAGGCGATCCGGGCTACTGCGATGCTCTGGAATTTATATCGGGTAAGCTTATGCTGGGCGAAAACGGGGATATCGATGCATTGGACTACCGCAGGCTGGTTTCGGCAGTGCCGGAGGAAGAACTGGTTCGGTATTTGGATGAATGCGACGGGGCGGCTTTCTTAAATTGGGGGGAACTGATTGGCAGTAATGATATTTGGGAAAATATCCTGGCTCGGATACTGCCCAAATGCAAGAGTGAGAACAAAAAGATAATGCTCATGGACTTTTCGGATTTTTCCAAACGTCAAAAGGATGAAGTGGAGAAACTGACGGAACTGGTTAGGGGATATGCGCAGTATTTCGATATTGTGGTGAGCCTGAATGAAAATGAACTGGAGCAGTTTTCGGAGAAGCTTGGGTTTGGGGAAATGGAAATGGAAGAAAAGCTGTTGACTTTATCCAAACGGCTTTTGTGCAGGGAAATGGTACTCCATCTGCTGGGAACTTCCTGTTATGTGAAGGATGATAAAGTTTTTTACATAGAAAAGGAAATTGTGAAAAATCCAAGGACAATTACAGGAGGAGGTGATAACTTTAACGCCGGTCTGCTTTTGGGGCTTTTGCTGAAGATGGATATGGAAGCGGCAATCAGGCTTGGGGCAGGACTGTCATCCCTGTATGTAAAATTTGGCAGGGAGGTGACATGGGAGGAACTGGCGGAATATAGTTTTCAATGAGACGGCTGGGAAGGGATATGCCAAATCGGAAAATGCGGAAGCAGGATATGAGAAAAATATGCGGAGTTGTAATTAGGAGGCAATGGATATGGCAAGTGAGAGAAAAAAATTGAAAATTGCAATCATTGGGGCGGGGAGCGTTTCCTTTTGCCCGACGACGGTATCGGACATTTTAAGGAATGAATCCATTAAGGATGCAGATTTGACGATTAGTCTGATGGATATTAATCAGGAAGCTTTGGATATCAGCAGCGAATTTTGCAGGAAACTAAAAGAGGTACATAAGCCGGATGCGGTCATCGAGGCGACTTTAAACCTGCGAGAAGCATTGACGGGGGCGGATTTTGTCGTGACGGCTATTGAGAAAGAAAGGTATTTTTATTGGTCGCAGGACTTCCATATCCCGAGAAAATATGGATTCCGGCAGATTTACGGGGAAAACGGCGGACCGGGCGGCATGTTCCATACGCTGCGTAACCTGGGGCCTATGCTGGAAATTGCAAAAATGATGGAAGAAGTATGCCCGGAGGCCTATCTTTTGAATTATACCAACCCGGAAGCGAAGCTGGTGGGGATGATTGCCAAAGCAACGAAAATTAAAGTGATAGGGCTGTGCCACGGAGAGCAGATGGGGGTAGATCAGGCGGCGAAAATATTGGAAATGGATAAGAGCGAACTGGAAACGGAAGTCAGCGGCCTGAATCATTTCGGCGTGCTCACAAAACTGGTGGAGAAAAAGACAGGGCGTGATTTGTATCCATTGCTTCGGGAAAAAGAACTCAGGATGGAAAAACTGGCCCTTTGGGACGAACTTGCCCTTTCCAGGATTTTACTCAGGGTTTACGGCGTGTGGGTATATCCGGGGGCAAACCATATCGGGGAATATCTGTCTTGGAGCGACCAGTTCCTTGCTTCAGCGCAAATGCAATATTTCTACGATCCCATGACGGAACAGCCCTGGTCGGATATAAGCAATGAGCCTCTGGAATTTATTTATTCCATCGGAGGGCGGAATTGGGAAAAAGAAATGTTTAAAAATGAAAAAAAGGATATCTTTAAGGATGCCTTTGATGCCAGCGGCGAAAGGGAGCAAAACCATGAATACGGCGTGCCGATTATAGAAGCCATAGCATTTGATAAACCGCTGCATGTCGGGGCAGTCAATGTAACCAACAAGGGCTATTGCCCCAGCCTTCCGGACGGAATGGTGGTGGAAGTGCCGGCGATGGTGGACGGGAACGGAATCCATCCCTTGCAGACAGAAAAAATCCCCGCCGGGCTGGCTGCCATGATGGCAACCCAGGGCAGCATTGCGGATTTGCTATATGAGGCCTATATGGAGAAGGACAGAAAGAAATTATTGCAGGCTATGCTTTTAGACCCTACTATATCGAGCTATAGCAATGCAGTAAATCTTATAAACGAAATGTGCGAAGTACAAAAAGATATTTTACCGGAAATGAATTGGTAAATGGGGATTTTGCGGCAGAAGCCGGAAAGTTCCGGGTATATATTGCGCCGGATGCAGCGGAGGAAAACTTTGCCGAGTTTGAGCTGCAATAGGAAGGATTAATGCGCATATAGCGGGTCTGCAGGCCGGGAGAAAGCATGGGCAGGAAATTATGCCGTTTTGCTTTCCCCCGGTTTTTGTACGTTTAGTAAAGAAGATTCAAAATCGGGGAAGCCATTTTTGTGTCTCAAAATCGGATTGCCGCGGTTCGGAAAATAGGATATGATAGAGATGGAATCGCAACAGTAAATTGAGAGAGGCAGGCTGACAATGATACATTTATATACCGGAGAAGGAAAAGGAAAGACAACGGCATCCATCGGGATGTGCGTGAGGGCAGTGGGGAGAGGGATGCGGGTATGCTTCGCCCAGTTTATGAAGGGGAACGATACAGGGGAATTATATGTGCTGAAAAATCTGCCGGGTATCACCGTTTTGCGCAGCGGAAAAAAATTTGGCTTTTATTCTGCTTTATCCGAAGAAGATAAAGCGGAGCTTACGGATATCCATAACCATATTTTGGACGAACTGATAGATGCGGTAAAGGAAGGGAGCTATGATATGGTGGTCCTGGACGAGGTGACATACCCCGTAAAATGGCGGCTGGTGGATACGGAGAAAATCAGGCAGCTGCTGAATGCGGGAAAAAGGGAGGGGGAAGGCGGGATAGAACTTGTCCTGACCGGGCGCGGTGCGGAAGACTTTATGATAAATTCCGCAGACTATATTACAAAGATGGAATGCATACGCCATCCATATACCCGTGGGATAATCGCCAGGGAAGGGATTGAATATTAAGGTAAATGGAACAAAGGCCTCGCGGGATGATATAGGTTGGCGCGCCTCGTCATTTGAATAGCGATAAAAACAGCGGCCCCAAATTGAAATGGAAGGGATAAGAGTACAGATATGTTACGTTTTTTTCCAGATTTGCTGGATAGTTTTTTAGAACCGTCTTTTTTGGAGAGGATACAAAGGAAATATCATTATGGGGAAGAGCAGATGGAGGATTTGAAGGCAGTGGCGGAAGGGATGCTGCCGTTAATGACCGAAGAAGCCTTTTGGGAGAGGAAAGAATGGAGCGCTCCTTTGACGGAAAAAGGGGGCAGCGGGGCCAAGGATAAGCAATGGGAGTCGGTTGTCATATCTTTAGGATGGAAAGTGGATGAACTGCAGGAAAACTACAGCCGGAAGGGGATGTTATCCGAGTGCTATATGCTGGAGGTCCTGGCCGGTGAAGTTTTGCTGGATAGTTATGGAGCATATAACCGGTATATACAGGAGAATACGGACTGGCATGTGGCGAGGTATCATTTTCTGGGCAGCGAGGAAGAATTTCCGCTGGAAATGCTGCCTGGAATCCTGGGAGATACCGTCATGCAGGGCGCAGGCCAGGCGATGGCGGGGCGAGAAGTGCGCGGGATAATCTGCAACAGCGCCTTTTGCATACAGCCCAAAAAGAGCGTTGTATTTATAGCGCAGCTGACGAAAGAGGAATTCATCCGCTGCCCTGGCATTTGCCTGGGGTGCGGCAGTTCGCACTGCCCTAACCGGGTGAGGGAAGATTCTGTCAGGGAACGGCTGTCGGCCAGGTTGGCGGACCTGCCGCCGCATTATGGATATGGGAGAATTTTCGGAAATTTGGTGTGAAGGAGGAATGCCCTGAGGGAATTTCATTTCCTGCACACTATTTTTCTTTTCCAATATATTAATTAATAAGATAAATATGGAGATTATATATTTGGAAGAGAAAAAGAAAATAATAACCAACCCTTGCAGTTTTAACGGTATAAGGCCTGCTATGGTGGATTTGCCATATCCCCCGATTCAAATAAGCGGCCGGAACCAGTCCTATGCGGATTTGCTCAGCGTGGATTATTGCGGTGCGGTATCGGAACTTTCCGCCATTACCCAATATATTAATAATGAGAACCGCATATCCTGTGAGAAATGCGCTATGGCCAAGACGCTGTTAAGCATTGCCGTAGCCGAGATGATGCATTTGCAGAAGCTGGGAGAACTTATTGTGCTGTTGGGGGGAAACATTAGTTTTACGGCAAAGATGCGCAATGGAAAACGGAAGATGTGGACTCCCGAATATTTGAATATACCGGAAAACGTGGGGAAAATGCTGTTGGCGGACATAGAAGCCGAAAAAGGAGCGATACGCCAGTATGAAATGCATATTCAAATGATTGGGGATCCGTGTGTACAGGCAGTCCTGGAAAGAATTATCAAAGATGAAGAGTACCATATCATGATGCTGAAAGCGCTGCTGCAGGAAGTATAAGCATTGGGATGGAGCGGGCCGTGCCACGAGCAGGGGAAGAAAACTTCCCCTCTCGATTTTTGGTGTGGGAAAGTGGACATTATACGATTTCATTGACAGAAAAAAGGGAGTAAGAGTATAATACTTTTATCTGGAATGAAGCGTCTGTAAAACAGGCGATATAGCATTTTTATCTGGACTTGGGATACTGCAAAGCAGCATCATAGGGGGTAACGTGAAAAGGAAGCAAATTAGAAATATGTTAAGTAAAGAAGTATCTCCGTTGCTTTTTTCCATAATATTGGTTTTTTGCATTTTAGGCACGGTAGTATTTGCTGTATCGCGGAAAATAACTGAAGAAATGTCTTCTTCAGCCATTCATAATTTAAGCGAAAGCCTGGTTTTAATCAGGGGAACCATAGAAGCAATTTTAATGAAGGAATCAGAGTTCCAGCAGCTGATTGCCCAGGAAATTGCAATGATGGATGATCCGGAAGAATTCGTTTCCACTTATAATAGAAACCAGACAATGGTGAAGATGTCGATAATATTGGAAGGGAAGACTGAAGGGGTCTCCAATACAAGCGAAAACTTCTCGGAAGAAGGGCTGGATTTTTCCGCTGGGGAAACGGTAGGGGGCTTACCGATTTCACAATCTTATCTGAACGATATGGGAACATGGGCATACACGATGAAATGCCCCATAATAAGGGATGGGGAGAAAATTGCATGCCTTTATATAGAGTATATTTATGATTCGTTTGATGAAGCCTTGCCTGAGGGGTTTTATAATGGCAGCGCAATGCTTTATATTATGGATGCGGAGAGCGAGAGGCTGGTCCTTAAGCCCAAAGGGATGGGGGAACGCAATGCAGGGCATGTGAACCTGGAAGATTTTTACCGCGCCAACCGTATCCTGGAAGAAGACCTGCAAGAAGAAGTCGCGGAATGTATCGATCAGGGGAAGGACATCATGTTTTACCATGACATTCAGGAACAGCATTCCCTGATTTATATGTGGGCGGTGAATGATGGGGCGATTTACCTGATTGGCTATGTGCCGATTGAAGCGATTCAGCAGGAAGGACGGACAGTTAACCAGAATATTTTGGTCGTGGTAATCGTGATGCTGGTAGCCTTTTTCCTGTGCTGCCTGCTTTATTATCTGAATCAAAGACAGCAGATGAGAGTCAGGAAGGAGCGGGAAAAGGAAAGGGAAATGCATAACAAGCAGTTGGCGGAGGCATTGCAGGCGGCCCAAGTGGCGAGCAATTCCAAGACAATGTTTCTTTCCAATATGTCCCATGATATCAGGACGCCGATGAATGCTATTCTGGGATTTACTGCTTTACTGGGGAAGGATGCGGAAAACCCTTCTAAAGTAAGGGAGTATACGAATAAAATTATGGCTTCCGGCCAACATTTGCTAAGCTTGATTAACGATATCCTTGACGTATCTAAAATTGAGAGCGGGAAAGTGGTGCTGACCATCGGCGAGTTTACCATAGAGGATCTGATGTCTTCTGTGGATACAATCATACGGCCGATGGCAAATGCGAAAGGGCAGAATCTTCATACTTCCGTAACCGGGCTCAAGCATGAATACTTGGAAGGGGATGAGACAAGGATTAATCAGGTTTTGATTAACCTTCTTTCCAATGCGGTGAAATATACGCCCAATGGAGGGAACATCTGGTTCCGCATAATAGGGTTGGAGCAATATTCCAGCCAATTCGAGCATATCCGGTTTGAAGTGGAGGATGACGGGTATGGGATGACGCAGGAGTTTTTAAAGACGATATTTGAAGCTTTCACAAGGGCGGAAAACAGTACAACGAATAAAGTGCAGGGTACAGGGCTGGGCATGGCTATCACAAAAAATATTGTAGAGTTAATGGGGGGAACAATAGAGGTCTCCAGCGAAGTTGGCCAGGGAAGCCTTTTCCGGGTGGAGCTGGAATTGCGTATATTGGACGAGCAGGGCATAAAAAAAGAGGAAGATAAGGCAGAGGAGGACATGGAGGAATTTAGTCTGGAAGGCCTGCATCTCCTTGCTGCGGAAGATAATGAAATCAATGCGGAGATTCTGCTTGAACTTTTAGACATCGAAGGAATCAATTGCGAGATTGTGGAAAATGGGAAACTAGCGGTAGAACGTTTTGCGAATTCTGAGGAAGGGGAATTCGATGCAATACTGATGGATGTCCAGATGCCGATAATGAACGGCTATGAAGCTACAAAGGCAATACGTAGATTGGAGAGGGAGGATGCATCCAAAATACCGATTATTGCTATGACGGCCAACGCATTTGCGGAAGATGTAAAAGAAGCTCTGGATGCCGGCATGAATGTTCATGTGGCAAAACCAATCGATATGGAATTGTTAAGGAAAGTTATTTATCAATGTATGCAAAGAAAGGATTAGGTTGCTATGAAAGGGAAGAAGGGCGGGAAGATTAGAAAGGCATTATTTGCATTCCTGGCAGGGATGGGCATACTGTCCATAGCTGCCTGCGGCAACAAAGGCAGTTCAAAGAATGGGGTGATAATTAGCGAGAAGGGGGAAGATAAGGTGGTCAATTTATTTGGCCCTATGGAAAAATCAAGCCCGGATGCTAAAAATATTTCAAGGACTGCTTTTGATTTGACGGTAGGCATGGCCGAAGAGAGGTTGGGCCTGACCGTGGAGTATAGGACATATACGGCAGAAAATTACCAGGAAAAAACGTACGATGATGTAACGTTGGATCGGGTGCGTAATGGCATGGATGATTTATATCTGTTAAACCCGGATACCATACAGGTGCTTGGCGAGGAAGGGAAGCTTTTAGACCTGTCGGAACTGGATTGTGCCAAAAATTTGAGGGAAGTGGTCAAAATCGCGAATACGGTGGATGGGAAGCTGGTGGCAATTCCGCAGGAAGTCGTAGTTCACGGGTTGTTTGTAAATAAGGATATGTTTGACCAGTATGGGCTTAAACTCCCGGAAACGCCGGAAGACCTGTTGGAGTGCTGCCGGGTATTCAAAGAAAACGGGATAGAAACTCCTATCGGGGCAAACCGTTGGTGGCTGGAAAATTTTGTCTTTGCTCAGGCTTATGCGGATTTGTATAACGGGGGAAATACGGAAGCGGAAATAGAGGCGCTTAATAGCGGGGAAAGCAAATACAGCGATTATATGCGCCCGGGATTTGAGTTTTTGCAGGAACTGATAGACAAAGGATATATTGACGCCAAAACGGCATATACCTATGAAGCGATTGAGGGGGAAGGGCCGGATTTCCTAGCGCAGAAAACGCCGATTGTAATGGCATATTGGAGCGCTGCCAATGCGGAGACCGCTTATGGGAAACCGGATTTTGAACTGCAGGTAATCGGTTTTCCCAGCAGCCGCGGGCCAATGCCGGTAGTATCTATGACCGGCTACGGCATTAATGCAGAGGCGGAACACCTGGAAGATACGAAGAATGTTTTGGAAATCATCCTTTCCGATGAAGCGCTTCAGTTATACGCGGAGACGAATAACGTTATCTCGCCTTCCAAAAATGTGGAAGTGGAGTATATCCCTGCATTGCAGCCACTAAAGGAAAGGATTGAAGAGAATGTATATGTGCTTGGTTCCAATGCGGGCATGAAGGTGGAGCAATGGGGGAATACATGTCTGATTGTGCGGATGCTTTTAAATGGCTCCACAGTAGATGAGTGCATGGCAGAGTTCGACAGATTGCAGGAAGAATGAATATATGCAGCACGGTTATCATACATAAATGGACGAATGATGACAGGATGATGATTGCCTGCTGTAATGATGGCACAAGGCCTGTAATTTTTAAAATTGAGCGGATTGATATACCCGAAACCTAGGAAGAAGCACGATGGCTGGAAAAGCAGGATTTTACAAATAGAGCGGACGAAGCTTATACCGGGTGACTAACCCTGGAACAGGAGATAAATTTATGTATAAGTTATTGATATGTTTTATTGCAGGAATAGGGGCTGGGCTGGGCACCGGATTTGCTGGGATGAGCGCTGCGGCGGTAATCAGCCCGATGCTGATTACATTTCTGGGGCTTCCGGCCTATGAAGCGGTGGGGATTGCACTGGCCAGCGATGTCTTAGCCAGCGCGGTAAGCGCTTATACCTATGGGAAGAACAAGAACCTGGACATTAAAAACGGGATTGTGATGATGGTGACAGTATTGCTGTTTACGCTGTTCGGAAGCTGGATAGCCAGCCTCGTTCCAAATACAACGATGGGGAGCTTTTCCGTTTTCATGACGCTTTTACTGGGAATAAAATTTATCGTCAAGCCGGTCATGACAACGAAAGAATCCATGGCGGCGGTAAGCGGGAGAAAGAGGATGGTCCAGTCGGTGGCAAGCGGCATGGTAGTAGGGTTTATATGCGGTTTTGTCGGCGCGGGAGGCGGGATGATGATGCTCCTGATATTGACCAGCGTACTTGGATATGAATTGAAGACAGCGGTGGGAACCAGCGTCTTTATTATGGCGTTTACCGCATTCACCGGGGCTGTCAGCCATTTTGCCATAGGAGGGCAGCCGGATATGTTCTGCCTGATATTCTGCATCTTGTCCACCCTCCTTTGGGCTCGGATTGCGGCAAAATTTGCCAATAAAGCCAGCGCCATCACCTTAAACCGCGCCACAGGCGTGGTGCTGGCGGTTCTGGGGGCGGCTATTTTGGCGGTGAATTATTTGAGGTAGGTATTTGAAAGAATCTAAGCTTTTCTTTCCTCTTTCTATGTCAGCGAGAAAACTGGGCGATATACCGCATTTCTCGCTGTTTTTTTGTGGCAGAAGAATAAAGATTTGCAGAAAGGTTTTGTTGATTTTAAGGGAAGATGCGGCTATACTTATAGCTAAAGAACGATATTTGCAAATCGCTATAGGGAAGGAACAGACAATTTATGGCAAGAACAGTAGGGATTGGACACCAGGATTTTGCGAAAATCCAAAAAGAGAAATATTTTTATATTGACAAAACAGATTTTATAAAGGACTGGTGGGAAAATGGAGACAATGTGACATTGATTGCCAGGCCCCGCCGGTTTGGAAAGACATTAAATATGAGCATGCTAGAGAAGTTCTTTTCGGTTGATTATGCAAATAGGGGTGATATTTTTCAAGGGCTTTCCATATGGGGGGAAGAGAAATACAGACAATTGCAGGGAACATATCCGGTCCTTTTCTTAAGTTTTGCGGATGTAAAAGAGAATACTTTTCCACAGGCACGGAAAAAAATATGCCGTTTGATTAAGGAACTCTATAACCAATATGATTTCCTTTTGGAAAGCCCACTGATGAATGAAAGTGAAAAAATAGATTTTGCCCTTATTTCGCCAGAGATGGAAGACAATCAAGCCGCTTTTTCTTTAAAAGCATTGTCCGGATATCTATACCATTATTATGAGAAAAGAGTAATCATTCTTCTGGATGAATATGATACGCCTATGCAGGAAGCCTATGTCAATGGGTATTGGGATGAAATGGCAGCTTTTATCAGAAGTTTGTTCAATTCTACGTTTAAGACAAATCCTTATCTGGAACGGGCGATTATGACAGGGATTACAAGAATCAGTAAAGAGTCTATTTTCTCTGATTTGAACAATCTGGAAATAATAACGGCTACTTCCAACAAATATGCGGAATATTTCGGCTTTACGGAAGAAGAGGTATTTACGGCATTGGAAGAATATGGGCTTTCGGACAAGAAACAGCAGGTAAAAGAATGGTATGACGGCTTTACCTTCGGAAATTGTACAGATATCTATAATCCCTGGTCTATTATAAATTATTTGGATAAGAAAGAAATAGGTATTTACTGGGCAAATTCCAGCAGTAACAGTCTTGTGGGAAAGTTAATTCGGGAGGGAAGCCCGGAAATTAAGATGACGATGGAAGAACTGTTACGGGGTGGAATCTTTCATACTACATTTGATGAGCAGATAGTATTTAACCAGTTGGACCAGGGGGATGATGCTGTGTGGAGCCTTTTGGTGTCAAGCGGGTATTTGAAGGTGATACACTATGAATTTAATGTGGCACGCCGGAGGGCAGAATACAGCCTGCAGCTGACTAACCTGGAAATTCAGGTGATGTTTGAACAAATGATTGAAAGGTGGTTTGGCAGCTGCCGCCGGGTCAATAATGCGTTTTTGCAGGCGCTGATGGAAGATGATGTAAAAGGGATGAATATTTTTATGAATAAAGTAGCACTGCAGACTTTCAGTTACTTTGATACGGGAAAGAATCCTTCCGAGGGAGAGCCGGAGCGGTTTTACCATGGCTTTGTACTGGGCATGATGGTGGAATTGGCGGACCGGTATGCGCTGACATCCAACAGGGAGAGCGGTTTCGGAAGGTATGATGTGATGATGGAGCCGAAAAGGCAGCAGGATAACGCAATTATCATTGAGTTCAAGGTACAGGATATGGATGAAGAGGAACTGGCGGATACGGTGGAAGAGGCATTGCGCCAAATAGAAGAGAAAGATTACCAGGCGTTGCTTATAGCCAAAGGGATTCCGGAAAAACGGATACGGAAATATGGCTTTGCTTTTTGCGGGAAGAAAGTGTTGATTGGCAACGGGGATTGAAAAGTGAAAGGAATGTGGCTTTTAAAATATATGAAGACCTCCGGACTGATGTAAGGTGTTTGCTCAGTCCGGAGGTCTTTTCTAGAGAATATAATAATATAAGCCTATCTTTGACAGTTGGACATAGGCGCGAAAAACCTCTCTACGAATATACATTTTCTAAGCACTTTTCCTTTCCAATTCTTCAATCCGCTTTTCAAGCTGGTCTATCTTCTTTATCAACAAGCCGATGGAATCCCTTTCCAGCTTGCAGGCGTTTACTTCATGGTGGAGGGATTCCAATTCATTCTCAATTGTGTCAAAATGTTTCTCTATAGTATCAAAACGCTTATTTGCCCTTTCTTCCACGCCCCCTATTTCTTCTAAAATAGCATGAAGCATCATTTTTACTTCATCGTCCATATGTTTGTATCTCCTTTTCAAATATGTATCATAAGTATATCATATCGAAAGTGTAAAGTCTATGCAATTCATTACACTTGACAGTAACAAGGATATGTGAAGTAAAAACTCCCCCTATAAAATCCTCCCATCATATGATATAATTTCTAAATAGAAAATAATAACAACAGCTATTAGAAGTACCCCCTAGAGTAAAACATCAAACAAAGGCGGATAATAACATATGGAAACGATAGATTTTTGCAAAAGCCTGGACTTTATGAAGCTGGGCCAGGCAATCAACCGGGGAAACTGGCAGATAGCGGCAAGCATCCTGCAAAGGATGCAAAGGCAGGCAGCAGAGGTGGGCTGCGATACGTTTGACCGCAATTTTATCCAGCTAAAACAATGCCTGATGCGCAAGGAGCAGCTGGCGGCAAAGAATATACTGGCACTGATTATTGCCAGGCGTACACAGATTCTGAATAACTCAAAGTAAGGTTATTTCCGCGGGAAATGGGGTAAGTGCCCGATGTCATTAAGTTAATGGCGGCGGTGTTAACTAAATGGCATCGGTCGAGTGCCTATAGGTATCTGGGTGGCTGCCGCGAGGTTTATCTACTTTTGGAAGAAGAAAGGATGCCGCCCCGGCGAGGGGCTAAAGGGCAACATACCATGGAGAAATAAGGGGAGATAAAATGTTTAAAGGTCTGTTCAAAATAAAATCGAATGCAGCCAAAGCAAATGAGGCAAAGGCAAACGCGGCAAAAGCAAATGAAACAAAAGCCGGCACAGGACAAGAAATAAAGCCGGGTATAGGGCCGGATAAAAAGCAAAACATAGGACAGGATAAAAAGCAGGACTTAAAACAGAATACAATGACAAACGAAGACGACATCATCCGCAAACACATGAAATTTTATGGCCAGGTGCAGGGAGTGGGCTTCCGTTACAGCTCACGCTATTGCGCACTGGAGCTGGGTGTGACCGGATGGGTGCGGAACGAATGGGATGGAAGCGTGGAAATGGAAGCGCAGGGGCCGGAAAGGCAGATTCAAAGGCTTGTACAGATGCTGAACAGCGGGAAATTTATTTCCATTGAGAGGATAGAGGAAGAAATCATTCCGCCGGTGGAAGGGGAGCGCAAATTTAGCGTGCTGTAGCATAAGTATGGTGCGGGTGGGCGGCTTTTGGTGCGGAATTGCCAAGGCTGCCATATGGCTCCAAAGGCAGATGAGTAGTTTTTAAACGAAACGGACTTAATGATTTAATGTAGTGCATGAGGTGAGCAATGTTCCTTTTTCATATAGCGGCATTTCTTATTTTAATAATATGTATTTCCTGGAAATTCAGAATCTGGCTGGTGGAAGCTTTCCCTGTGGGATGTTCTGTTCTTGTCCTTTTTCTTTACGTTCTTTCCTTTTTCAGGATATTGTCTTTTTCCGATTATGCGGCGGTGGCGATAGTGGCAGCTGTTTTGGTATATGCCGTCATTGCGGGCAGGAAAGGGAAAGTGCATGGAAGAAACAGGCAAAATGTGTTTCGTTTTGCCATGCAGGAACTTTTATCCCCCAGCGCCCTTACTGCCCTTGCCATGGCAGCAATTGTTACGGCATGTGTAAGCGCCAAGCTGGTGAGCTGGTGGGATGATTATAATTTTTGGGCAACGGATGTGAAGGCGTTATTTTATCTGGACGGCTTTGCCGGGCGGTATGGAAATGTGGCGGCGGAATTCGGGGATTATCCGCCGGGAACGCAGATGATGAAATGGTGGTTCCTTCACTTTTCTCCCAAAGAATTTAAAGAAGGGCTGATGTTTGCCGGATATTATTTTATGAATCTATCCTTTCTGTTCCCGCTGCTTCGCAGGCTGAAAAGAAGGAATATCCTGACAATGGCGGCATCGGCGGCAGCCCTTTGGCTGTTCCCGTCGGCAGCGGAGGTATTCTGGTGCGATGGGTGCTGCGCGGATTTGACTATGGCGCTGGTATATGGGAACTTTCTGGCGGCTGCTGCGGACTGGAAGAGGCATGGCCAGCCGTTTTATTATATCCGTCAGGCGTTATTTTTGATGGTGCTGGTGTTGGTAAAAAATACGGGATTTATCTGGGTGGCTTTCGGGCTGTTGTTTACCTACGGCTATCATTTTCTCAAGCATAAGATGGAAGACACAGAAAAAGTGGAAAGAAGGAAGGACAGGCGTGCGCTTTTTTTGGTGACTCTGCTTCCAGTACTGACGGAAATTTCCTGGCTGGGCTTTTGTCTTATGAACCGGAGGGTGGCCAAGCTGACGGGAACGGCCATCCAGATGGCAACGGGTGGGATGAATATTCCGGACTATCATGAGGGAATGGTAAAAGCTTTTGCAGAAGCGTTTGTGAAATGGCCGCTGCACCGGTGGAATACGATTGCAGTGGACTTAAGCCCCCTAAGCTTATATTTGCTGCTGCTACTTTTCGTCTTTGTGTTCTGCAAATGCCATGTGCTGGATAAGCGGACGGCGGTTTATACCGGGGGATTCCTGGCGGCGACGGGGATTGTTTTTTATGGGATTAACTTAGTGAGCCATCTGACTATATTTGTGGTGGAGACACAGTATCTGGAGCCCTTTGGAATGGTATCTTCCATAGAAAGGTATGGGGCGCCTTTTGCTATTGGAGGGTTATATCTGCTGGCATTTTATGTGCTGGAAGAGTGCAGGAAGAAAATCGGCCTGGTGCTTTGCATGTTGTTCGTGTTTCTGACCGCGGATTACGGAAGCGCTTACAGGGCATTGTACGGCTATAGGAGCGGAACTGAGGAAATAATGGCGGAACGGGAAGCCATTATTGATGAAAAAGGGGAAAAGTTTTTGGAGGCGGTGGAAGCAGGGCAAGGCAAACCGACAGGCAGGGTGCTTTATTTAAGGGATATTTCCGATATAAGCTGGGTCAGAAATACGTATTTAGGGTTTGAAGCGTCTCCTGTTTCGGTGATGCACGGAAATATAGATGCTTCCGTGTGGACGGGGCAGGATATTGTAAATGCTTTAAGGGATGCCCATGCGGATTTCCTTTATGTGGATGAGATTGAAGGGGATAAGGAAGCGCTGTTTGATGGGTTGCTGGAAGAAGGGGAATTCCGGTATGGCTGCCTGTACCGGGTGGAGGATGGGTATGGCCGATTGTATCAGGCGGAAGGCTGTTTGGCCCAGAGCGGCACAGCAGGCCCGTAGATTTTGCGTGCGGTACTGTCGGGCAGCATGGCATCTGGTTTTGCGGCTGCTGTGGAAAAACGCCATGGATGGAGTGCTGGTAACAGATATAACAGAAAGGACACAATCATTATTATGGAGCAGACAAAACTCAGATGGGAAGTGCCGGTGGTGATTCCCTCCTATGAGCCGGATGAAAAATTACCCGCCTTATTGAAGGATTTAAAGGCTGCGGGTTTTCGGAATATAGTGTTGGTGGACGATGGAAGCGGTGGGGAGTACGGGCATTTTTTTCGGGAAGCGGAGACGCTTTACGGCTGCCATGTGCTCCACCATGCGGTGAATCAGGGGAAAGGAAGGGCTTTGAAGACCGCCTTTAACTATTGCCTGGGAGAATATGAAAACATGCCAGGGGCAGTGACCGCCGATTCGGATGGGCAGCATTCGCCGGAATGTATCCTGGCTTGCGTAGATGCCATGCTGGCCCACCCGGAAGCATTGATTTTAGGCTGTCGGTGCTTTGAAGGGGAGGATGTGCCTACCCGGTCCGAATTCGGCAACAAATGCACCAGGGCAGTAATGAAATACTTGACGGGCATTACTGTTTCGGATACGCAGACGGGCTTGCGGGGGATTCCGGCATCTTTCATGGAACAGCTCCTTATGGTGAAAGGGGAACGGTTTGAATTTGAAACCAATATGCTTCTGGAAACGAAAGCCAGGCAAATCCCCATTGTGGAAGTGCCGATTCGCACAATTTATATAGAAGAAAACAAAACAAGCCATTTTAACCCTGTTAAAGATTCGGTTAAAATATATATGGTTTTTGGAAAATTCCTGTTCTCCTCATTATCTTCCAGCGTAGTGGATTTAGCATTATTTTCCCTGTTTTGCCTGTTGCTTAAGGATATGAAGTGGGGGAATATCACCTATATAACGGCAGCTACTGTATTTGCCAGAATCCTTTCCGCGCTGTATAATTATTTAATGAATTTGAAAGTAGTGTTCCAAAGCGACAGCCCGGTAAAAACCACCTTGCCCCGGTATGTATTGCTGGCAGCGGTGCAAATGTCGTTAAGCGCTTTCCTGGTAGGCAAACTATACCCCTTGTTTGGAGGATTGGAAGTATTGGTGAAAATGCCGGTGGATATCCTGCTGTTTTTCCTAAGTTATGTCATCCAACGGGAATTCGTATATGCAGGAAAGTAACAGTTCAGCCTTTCGGCTGCCCTGTTACGCAGGAAAGCCCAACACCCCATAGAAAGGAAGACAAATTATGCTGTTTCGATGTAAAAACTGCGGCGGCAATGTCATATACAGCCCGGAAAAAGGAGACATGTACTGCCCCCACTGCGACGGAATTGACAGCGGGGAAAAAGAAGTCTCCGAAGAGAAAACAATATGTGTCAACTGCGGCGCACCGTTGGAATTAAAAGAATACAATTCTACCTGCAAGTGCGAATACTGCGGCAGTTATATCATTGTGGATGAAAGGGTGAGCGGAGCATACCGGCCAGGGCTGCTCCTGCCTTTTCGGATAGGGATGAAGCAGGCAGTGGAGCTGTTGAAGAAAGAATTTAAAAGCAGGGTCTTTACGCCGGGCACATTTCTGGACGAATCCACATTAGAAGAAATGAAAGGGATGTATGTTCCTTTTTGGATGTATGATTATGGGGCGGATTGCACCTACATAGGGCAGGGAACAAAAGTCAGGGTCTGGACCGGAGGGGATACGGAATATACGGAAACTTCCTATTACCGTGTAGTGCGGAAAATGGGGATAGACTTCCAGAAAGTGCCGGTGGATGCATCTATAGAAATGCCCGATGATGTGATGGATTTGATGGAGCCTTTTGACTACAACGGCCTGGAGGATTTTCAGGAAAAATACATGTCCGGCTTTTACGGGGAAATTTACAACCAAAAGGCGGACGAGTTGGAAGGGCGGGCGCATCAGAAGGCGGAAAAAGATGCGGAATGCCTGCTTCAGGAAACGCTGACCGGATATACCACGCTCATCCCGGAGCAGAAAAGCATCAAGATGGACCCCAAAGCGACCCACTACACCCTTCTCCCGGTGTGGCGCTATATTTATAAATATCAGGAAAAGGAGTACCCCTTTTATGTCAATGGGCAGACCGGGAAGATTATCGGCTCCACCCCGGTATCGAAGAAAAAGGTTTTGGCTTATGGGGGAACCGTATTTGCCGCGGTCTGGATGGCATTATCTCTGGTGATTGGGATATTGGAAATTCTGTAGCAGCTTGTTTTTGCTGTGCGTGAGTGCAGAATCGGAAAGGATATGGATGTTATTGAGATGAAACAATATTTACGTTATTTTAAATGGTTGTTTGCGGCAGTGGGGGTTTTGGCAGTCGTATACATAGGGCTTCTCGCGGCGCATAGCGCGGCATGGGGAAAGGCAAGGGGAAATGGGGAATGCCGGACGGAAGAGAGGGTTTTTGACTATGGCGGCGTCCTTTCGGAAGAGGAAGAAGAAAAGCTAAGGAAGCTGATTGCCAAAAAGGAAAAACAGACGGGCTGCGATATCGTACTCGTTACGTTAAATGAATCGCTGAAGGAATATGCCAGGGAACGGGAAGGGAATGTTCCCTACAGGGAATTCGTCAGGGTGTTTGCCGAGGAATTCTATGATTCCAATGCCTTTGGCTATGATAAGCCGATTGGTGACGGGGTGATTCTTGTGGATAACTGGTATAGGGAAGACGATGGGCGAATCTATACATGGCTGTGCACTGTGGGCAGGGCGCAGGAAAAGTATACGGATGCAAGGGTGAACCGTTTGTTGGATAATGTATACCGTTATATAGAAGAAAACCCATACAAGGCATATGAGACATATATCAATGATTTCGGCCATGATATGACGGGAAGCGGGATGATTTCCTTCCGCCTGCCGCGTTCCCTTCCCCCTCTGGCAGCGGTTATTTCTATGGCCATTTTTGTTATTCTCCATTGGAGTTATAAAAAAGGGAAAAAAACGGTATCGGCCACGGCCTATATAAAAGGAAAACCCCAGCTATATAACAGGGAGGATATTTTTCTCAATAAAAGGGTGACCAGAAGGCCGATTCAGAGAAATACCGGCGGTGGAAGAGGCGGTGGTGGCGGAGGAGGAGCAAGCCATGGCGGCCATCACGGGGGTGGCGGCCACAGCAGATGATTTTGCCGGAAATTGGCAGCGATTTCAGGACTGCGCTGCCATTTCCTTTTTCTCATCCTTCGTATAAAGCATTTTTAAGACAATCGGCGTCAATATGGAAGATACCAGGATTAGCAAAATAACCGCCGTAAAATAATCTGCGGACAAAAGCCCGGCCGCAAGCCCTTTCTGCGCCACGATAAGGGCCACTTCCCCCCGCGTCATCATCCCTACGCCGATTTTCAAGGAATCCGCCGCACTGTACTTGCATAATTTGCTGGTGAGGCCGCAGCCAAGAACTTTGGCGAACAGGGCCACAATAACAAAGCAAATGGAGAATGCAATCAGCTTGCCGTTCATGCTGTCAAAGGAAGTCTTCAAACCGATGCTGGCAAAGAAAACGGGGCCGAAAAACATATAGGAGCTCACATCCACTTTTCTTTCTATGTATTCGTTATCGCTTAAATTGCATAACACAACGCCAGCCACATAAGCGCCGGTGATATCGGCAATGCCAAAATACCTTTCGGCGATATAGGACAGGGCGAAACAAAATGCCACGCCGACGATAGGAATCCGCCTTGTATGCGGGTAACGTTTATCCAGGGTGAGGAACATTTTATAAACAAAATAGCCGCCCACAATAGCTACTACAAAGAAAGCGATGGTCTTCACAACAACCATTCCGGGATTCGAATCCGGGTTTTTAAACCCGATGACAAAAGTAAGGACAACAATGCCGATTACGTCATCGATAATAGCGGCGCTGACAATAGCTGTGCCTACCTTGCTCTTGATTTTTCCCAATTCCTGCAAAGAAGCTACCGTAATGCTCACGCTGGTTGCCGTCATAATCGTTCCCATAAATACTGCCTTATAAAAATTCTCGCTTCCCCATGGAGCCATGCCGTAAAAGCCCATATAGAGGAGGGCGCCGCATACCAATGGAACAAAAACGCCCGCACAGGCGATTAGGAAGGCCACCGGCCCTGTTTTAATCAGTTCCTTCAAATCGGATTCCAGCCCTACGGAGAACATTAATATGATTACGCCCACTTCCGCCATTTCCGTAATAAATTCCGTCTGGGTAATCCATCCCAATACGCAGGGCCCTACGAGAAGCCCGGCAATAATCTGCCCAACCACCTGGGGGGCTTTGAACTTCCTGGCAAGGATGCCAAGACATTTCGCAAAGAGCAGTATGATAGCCAAATCCCTTAGTACTTCATAAGATTCCATAATTTTCCTCATTTCTGCGCTGCTTTTTATCTATGCTGATTCCTGCGTATCATAAGTTTGTGGATGCGGCGCAGACACAAACTTATTCATATTCCACAAATAGTTATAGTCGCAAAATAAATATATGTCAAGACAGAAATTTTCAAATTTAAAACCCCCCATACGATGGTATAGGAGGTTTCTTCCGGTTGTATAAATGTTTTTATCTATATCTCAAAGCTAAGCCATTTGATTTACGGCTTGAGCAAGACGGGATACTTTTCTGGAAGCTGTATTTTTGTGGTATACGCCCCTTTTAGCCGCCTTATCAATCGCAGAAGTAGCAGCCAGCAATGCGGCATCTGCAGCGGGCTTATCGTTTGCTTCGATTGCAACATGTACTTTCTTAATCGCTGTCTTTACGCCGGATTTGATGGATTTATTCCTTGCGGCTTTGGTTCTGTTTACTAAAATCCTCTTCTTTGCAGATTTGATGTTAGCCAAGACTCACACCTCCTATTATGATTAATCCTTTGGTTTTCGGGAATGTTACATTAAATGCGGACACGGACGTTTTAATGCAAACACACGTATATTATTGTAGAGTAAGACTTTCCGAATGTCAATACATAATTTGCTTATTTCTGTAAAAAATAGGGCTTATGGAAGTTTTTTGGGGCAATCAAATTTGAGCCTGCATAGATTAAACAAAGAAAAGGTTTGGGAGCGGACAGATGAGTTGTTTTCAGGTAAGGACGGATTTGGCCTTGGAGGCGAAAGAAAGCATCAAGGAATCAGAAGAGGGAATCCGGGGCGTCAGAGTGGAAGAAAGCTATGACGAAGAAAATGAAATCAGGGTTACGAAAGTAATAATCGAAACGAAAAACGGCGCGAAAGCCATGGGGAAACCTATGGGCACATACGTAACGCTGGAAGCGCCGGGGATGGCGGAACCGGAGGAAGACTACCATCAAGAGATTTCTTCGGAATTGGCAAGGCAGCTGAAAAGCATTATCCCCAATGCGGAAAAAGAGCAGTCTGTGCTTATCGTGGGTCTGGGGAACCGCGATGTGACGGCGGATGCCCTGGGCCCTAATGTGGCGGATAATTTGTTCATTACCAGGCATGTGGTAAAAGAATATGGGAAGGCGGCTTATAATAAATCACGTATGAATATGGTAAGCAGTATTGTTCCGGGGGTAATGGCGAAAACGGGGATGGAAAGCGCAGAAATTATAAAAGGGGTGGTTGAGCAGACGAAACCTACCATAATCATAGTAGTGGATGCGCTGGCGGCCCGTTCCACCAAACGTTTGAACCGGACGATACAGATTACCGACACGGGGATACATCCGGGCTCCGGGGTAGGAAATCATAGGAATGCCTTGACGGAAGAAAGCCTGGAAGTGCCTGTAATCGCTATTGGGGTTCCCACTGTGGTGGATGCGGCTACGATTGTGAATGACGCCCTGGCGGACAAAGCGCCGGTCAACCTGACGGAGTTAAACAATATGTATGTTACCAGCAAGGATGTGGATTATCAGATTAAGCAGATTAGCCACATTCTTTGCGATGCAATTAACGAAGCGTTGGAATTATAAAATTTTTTCCGGCATATAATTGCCTAAGGCGAAGAGGTGATGCGGTTGTATTCCGGAAATAAGGACAAGAAAACGAAATGGAAGCATAGATTTAAAAGGGGCTGCATGGCAGCCTTGATAGGAACGGCAGTTTTCTGCGCCCTGTCGGCATCATTTTCGGCAAAAGGGAAAGCCGGGGGAAGCCGTTTTTGGGGTAAAGCGGCCATTTGGGTGCAGGGGCAGATTAACCGGACCTATCTGCCTGTTTTTGCTTTTATGGAAGAAGAGACAGGCATACATAAGGATGCGGCAGAACTGCTTCGGGATGTGATTCTGCTGCAGATGCCCATATACAAATACAGCGAGGAGCAGGGCCGGATTCAAATCAGCATAGAGGATGAGGACACTTTCGACATGCTGATAAGGGAAGAAGGAACGGATGAAGACAGGAAAGGGCTGGAAGAAGGGGCGTTGGAATATGAAGAGGATGCCCTTCATATAGACGGGGATTTGGAAAGGGCCATGAAAGAAGAGAATGAATCCTATCATGAGGCTGCGGAAGAAGAAAGAGAGCGGGAAACGGAAGAAGAAGAGGAAAGCGGAGAGGTGGAAGAAGTGCAGGGTCAGGAATTCCAGAAAGCTCAGAAGAAAAGCTTTGAATATGACTGGAGCAGCCTGACGGAATATGAGGATATCGTATCGGCTTTTTATGCCATCGACAGCACCACATCGATTACGGACCAGCAGCTGAACCTGGAAAACCTGCTGGGAAAAGACATGGAGCTGCAGCATGATTCGGATGAGCCCCAGATATTAATCTACCATACCCATTCCCAGGAAGCGTTTGCGGATTCCGTGGAGGGGGATACATCCACGACAATTATAGGTGCGGGAGACCGGCTTGCCCAGATACTCACGGAAAAGTACGGATTCAACGTGCTGCATCATACGGGCCAGTACGATGTGGAAGCGCGGGATTATGCCTATTCCAATGCGCTCCCGGCCATAGAGCAGATACTTGCGGAGCATCCTTCCATTGAAGTGGTGATTGACCTGCATCGGGATGCGGTGGCGGAAGGGCGGAAACTGATGGTGAATTTGCAGGGGCGGCCCACTGCCCAGTTCATGTTCTTTAACGGCTTAAGCAGGACAAGGAAAAACGGGGATATTTCTTACTTGGAAAATCCTTATGTGGACGACAACCTGGCATTTTCCTTCCAGGCCCAAATAGCCTGCAACGAATATTACCCGGGATTGGCCAGAAGGATTTATTTGAAGGCATACCGGTATAATATGCATCTGCGGGCGAAATGCATGCTGATTGAGTTAGGGGCGCAGACCAATACGGTGGAAGAAATTATGAATGCCTGCGACCCGTTAGCCCATGTATTGGCAAAAGTCCTTAGCGGGGAAACAGGGATGGAAGCCAGGGAGACGGCGGGAATCGAGATGGAATAAACAGTTCAGCCCGATTTTGAAAATTAATAGGCAAGAGAATGGACAATAGCGGCAAAGATATGGTATACTTACTCCGATTAAAATGGATGGCGGAATTGCCGGAAAAACTGCGGAGGAAACGAATGTCGAGTATAGACCAGAGTAAAATCAGGAATTTTTGTATTATTGCCCATATCGACCATGGAAAGTCTACGCTGGCGGACAGGATTATAGAGAAGACGGGGCTTTTGACCAGCAGGGAAATGCAGTCCCAGGTTTTGGACAATATGGATTTGGAAAGGGAAAGGGGGATTACCATCAAGGCCCAGACCGTCCGTATTATTTACCGTGCCATGGACGGGGAGGAATATATTTTTAATTTAATCGATACTCCCGGGCATGTGGATTTCAATTATGAAGTGAGCCGAAGCCTGGCGGCCTGCGACGGCGCTATTTTGGTGGTGGATGCGGCTCAGGGGATTGAGGCGCAGACGCTGGCGAATGTATATCTCGCCCTTGACCATGACCTGGATGTATTTCCGGTGATTAATAAAATAGACTTGCCCAGCGCCCAGCCCCAGTGGGTGAAGGATGAAATTGAGGATATTATCGGGTTGGAAGCCCAGGATGCGCCCATGATTTCCGCAAAGAACGGAATCGGCATCGAGGATGTCCTGGAAGCGGTGGTGAAAAAAATACCGGCTCCCTCAGGAAGTGCGGACAAGCCGCTGCAGGCATTGATTTTCGATTCTTTGTATGATTCGTATAAGGGCGTTATCGTGTTTTGCCGCATCAAAGAGGGAAGGGTGAAAAGGGGAACGGAAATACTGATGATGGCCACAGGCGCGAAAGCGGAAGTTGTGGAAGTGGGGTATTTTGGCCCCGGCCAGTTCATTCCATGCAACGAATTATCCGCCGGAATGGTGGGCTATATCACCGCCTCCATTAAAAATGTAAAGGATACGGCGGTGGGGGATACGGTAACGGATGCGAAAAACCCCTGCGCGGAACCCCTGCCGGGATATAAGAAGGTAAATTCCATGGTGTTCTGCGGCATGTATCCGGCGGATGGGGCGAAATATCCCGATTTGCGGGATGCCCTTGAAAAGCTTCAGCTAAACGATGCCGCGCTGCAATACGAGCCGGAAACATCGGTGGCGCTGGGCTTCGGTTTCCGGTGCGGTTTCCTCGGGCTGCTGCATCTGGAAATTATTCAGGAACGCCTGGAACGGGAATATAACCTGGATTTGGTAACTACGGCGCCCGGGGTTATTTACCGTGTGTATAAGAATAACGGGGAAATGATTGAATTGACCAACCCTGCGAACCTGCCCGACCCATCGGAAATCGCCTATATGGAAGAGCCGATTGTCAGCGCGGAGATTATGGTGACCACGGAATTTATCGGGTCCATTATGGAACTGTGCCAGGAGCGCCGTGGAAAATATCTTAGCATGGAATATATGGAGGAAACCAGGGCGCTGTTAAAGTATGAACTGCCTTTGAACGAGATTATTTATGATTTCTTCGACGCGTTGAAATCCCGTTCCAGAGGATATGCGTCTTTTGACTATGATTTGAAGGGATATGAGGAGTCTAAACTGGTGAAGCTGGATATTCTGATTAACCGGGAGGAAGTGGATGCCCTGTCCTTTATCGTGCATGCGGACAGCGCCTATGAGAGGGGCAGGAAAATGTGCGAGAAGTTAAAGGATGAAATCCCAAGGCATTTGTTTGAAATCCCGATTCAGGCGGCGGTAGGGGGCAAAATTATCGCCAGGGAGACGGTAAAGGCCATGCGCAAGGATGTGCTGGCAAAATGTTACGGCGGCGATATCACCCGTAAGAAGAAGCTTCTGGAAAAGCAGAAGGAAGGGAAGAAGAGGATGCGTCAGATTGGCAATGTGGAGATTCCGCAGAAAGCCTTTATGAGCGTGCTGAAATTGGATGATAAATAGGGGAAAGGATGAAGAAAATAAAGAGGAAACTTAGCATCTATATTCATATCCCTTTTTGCATTAAAAAATGTAATTATTGTGATTTTTTGTCTTTTCCGGCAGGAGAGCGGGAGAGGGAGAGGTATCTGGGGGCTTTGCTTCGGGAAATCGAAGGGGAGGCCCATAAATATAAGGATTATTTTGTGGATACGGTTTTCCTTGGCGGGGGAACGCCTACGGTGCTTTCGGGGAAGCAGATAGGGAGGGTGCTGGAGGAATTGAAGGCAGGGTTTTCTTTTGTGGGCGGCAGCAACATCGGTGGCATGGCGGAAATTACCATGGAGGCTAATCCGGGTACGGTAGATAGGGAGAAATTGGAGCAGTGCAGACAGGCAGGGGTGAACCGGCTAAGCATCGGTGCACAGTCTTTGCGGAATCAGGAATTGGCTCTATTAGGGAGGATTCATAGGGCGGAAGATTTTTACCAGGCATATCGGTGGGCCAGGGAAGCGGGATTTGGGAATATCAATGTGGATCTTATGGCGGCTTTGCCGGGGCAGAAGCCGGAAGAATATCTGGAAACGCTGCGCAAGGCGGCGGATTTGGGGCCGGAGCATATTTCAGCCTATAGCCTTATCGTGGAGGAAGGAACCCCTTTTTATGATTGGTATGGGGAAGGCGGGGGAAGGGAACGTCAGGAAAAAGCAAATGGATATGCAGGGAGAGGGGAGGAAGACAGCGCAGGCGCAGGAGAGGGCATGCCTGCTCTTCCTTCCGAAGAGGAAGAGCGGCTGATGGATGAATGGACCGGAAAAATCCTGGGGGAATATGGATATCGCCGGTATGAAATATCCAACTATGCCAGGCCGGGCTACGAATGCAGGCACAACATGGCCTATTGGAAAAGATATGACTATGCAGGGTTCGGGCTGGGGGCTGCTTCCATGGTGGGCAATGTGCGCTGGAAGAACAGCGCCGATATGGGGAAATATCTTGGCTGCATGGAGGCGGAAACGGTGAAAGAAGAAGTATGTGAGTTAAGCATACAGGAACAGATGGAGGAATTCATGTTCCTGGGGCTTAGGCTGACAGAAGGGGTTGGAAAGAAGGAATTTTATGAGGCTTTCGGGGAAGATATGGCATCGGTATACGGGAAAGTGATGGAAAAGCTGGAAAGCCAGGGGCTTGTGACGGACGGGGAGAGGGTAAGACTCACACCTTATGGAAGGGATGTGAGTAATTACGTGATGGCGGAGTTTTTGTTTTAAGCTTGGAACTGGATAATGATGAAGGAACGCTGTATGGGAAAGCGATGAAATCCTGTATGGCGTTTTTTATGTAAAAAAAGTAATTATTATTGAAATGTGAGTCACATTATGATAGTATTTAGAATGATGATTATTATATCAAAATAATATAATATGAGAAAAAAGTATGGGAGTAAAAAGTATGCAAAGGCCATAAGACGGAAATATGGGAAAGGGTATGGAAATGACAGATAATATTGTTCAGGATGATTATAAAAAAGTGAGTCACATATTATTGACATCTGAAATGAAAAGTATAATTGATAATTTTCTGACAAAGCAAATGATGCGGATTATACTTTTGCTATTGGACTGCACTTTGACGAATAAAGAAATTGCGCAAAAGATGGGGCTGACATCCAGTGCGCTCAGCAGCATTTTGAAGAGGATGAAAAAATGCGAGGTGGAATTGCTGGCCGTTCAAAAACAGGACAAGAACGTTTTGTATTCCCTGACACCCATCGCGCAGGAATATGCAGAACAGAATTTGGTTGTTAAAGACAAAAAGGATGTAAAGTTGATACAGATTAACGAAAAAAAAACATTGGAATGGGTAAAATGCCACGATGCGCTTGAAAAACTGAAAGAACGGCTGGGGGAAGACTGGGACGTGGAATTCCTGCGATGCTGTGTTATGTATTATGAAAATGGGAAAAAAGGAGAAATCCCGCAGGCAGCTGCCTTTTTTGAAGCAATGGAGAATATAGCGATAGCGGAACAGCCGCAGCAGATGGAAGATATCCTTCATGAGCTGGGAAACGAAAGCTGCGGGAAATTATGTCTAAAATATATGAACAAATGTATTTCTGTAAGGAAACTATGTTCTTTGTATGAGGAGGACTGGAAATTGGCCCATCTGTTTATCGACGATGTTTTTTCGGGCGAAAGAATGTGCGTCAGCTATGAATTTCTGGCTAAAAGCGGGGAACTTGGCAAGGAAGATATAGTGAAAATGATAAAGGGTCTGGAGGAAATTATGGCACAGTCGAAGAAGATGGAATTGTCCAGAGGGGATTTTGCGGATATTTGGAACAGATATTTTTACCCGCATGAAAAGTTGCTCGATAAGATTGCAGATAAATATGAGGCTAAATACCGTAGCAGATAATTTCTTGATGGGCATTTTCTTGTTTTATATCTGAGGGAATATAATAATGGGGAAATGTAAAAAGAAAAAGAAAAAATTTCATAGATGGTATAAGGCCATAAAAAAAGACCTGATTCCCGTGTTGGGGTTTTTGACAGTAGTTTTTGAACTCATCAATGCTTTTGTGGAGTGTGTGAATCATTGGGGAGCTTTGGCTATTGTCATAGCATTGTTTCTGATATATTTACATGAGGAATACAGGTATTATAAAGATATAGAGGAGGATAAAAGAGAGTGTGAGCAGAGGAAGGAAGAATTAAGGGAAAAATTAATAAAAAGTGAAGAGGAAGATGAACGGAAAAAAATATCTGACCAAGAGGCGACGCTGGAAGATAAGCATGAGAGGAAGCAGAAATTCATAAAAAAATCCAGGAGACGTATTCGAATTGCCTTTTGGATAGCTGCGGCGATAAGCGTTTCCGTATTCGTGTACGGGTTAGCTGTGGGAAAAGTGGAACAGGGAACGGAAGGAATAGCGAAAAATGAAAGCAGCGCCGAGAAAGATAAGGACGGCAAAAGAATAGTGGAAAAAGTGACGGGAGAAAATGGGGAAACAACGGACAGTACGGACCAAAACGGGGCAGAAATACCGGACATTCATTTTATTTTAGATGAGCCGGACAGGCTTAAAACATTGACCGATGAAATGATAAAGGATGTATTTTATGTATCGAACGTATCCCCTGAAAAAAATGGAGAAGAAGTGTCCAGCCATATGGATGGCATATTTGGGAAGAAAAGGAAAGATACGTCGGGCAATGCTTCGATAGTAGAGCAGGGAGTAATCGATGAAGCTTCAAAACAGGAAGCTATATTTAAAAACGATATGCAGAGGGCAGCGGAATGCAAAAGCCGGAATGATGAAGGAGGATGGCGGAATCATATACCTCATTCCAATGATTTGGAAAGTGACATCATGAATGAAAGGGAGCAGTTCTGGAATTTGGAGAAACCCATATTCGGCAGCACTTTGGCATTTTTGATGGCAAACAGCAATCAGGAATTGGCGGATGAATATAAATTGCAGGGCGGCAGGCCGGAAACGGTGATTTTTTACTGGGTGGAATCCATTATATGGACGGAACGGGGGCTTTCCTATGAGAATTTGTCCCAAGAGGACAAGGATGAGTATTATCCATATCTGAAAGCCAGATACAAGGATATTTATGATTTTATAGAAGCGCATGAAGACGAGCCATGGGCACAGGAAGAGACTTATCAGGAAATCAAAGAAAAGGCTTATGCAATTTATTTGGAGATGTAATCTAATACGATGTAGCTGCATGGTTTTGGCCTCTGTATGGTATTGGAGGTAAAGAACGCATATGGGATTGACAAAAAGACAACACCATGTTATATTTTAAATGTCAACACTATGTTATACATTAAAGAGGGCAAAACTATGGTACAGAAAATATCCGATGCAGAGCTTGAAATTATGAAAATTGTATGGGGAAATCCGCAGGAAGTAACATTGTTTCCCTATATCATGAACGGGCTGGCGGCCAGGGGCAAGCCATGTCAAAAGAATACCTTGATTGTGCTGTTGTCGCGGCTGATTAACAAAGGTTTTTTAAGCGCGGAAAAAATCGGGCGCCGCAATGAATATACCGCGCTGGTTTCAGAAATGGAATACCAGACGGCGCAGACGAAAAACTTCCTGGATAAAATATATGAGGGAAGTGCAAAGGGCCTGGTTTCTAATCTGATTATGGGCGACCTGCTGACAGACGAGGAATACAAGGAATTAAAAGAACTGTTGGAGAAAGGAAGGGAGAAGCAATGAACGTAGTTTGGAAAACCTACTTGTCCATGTCTTTTTCCGGAGGGCTGCTCATCCTTATATTGCTTTTGGGGAAACGGTTTTTGAAAGATAAAATCAGCCGGCAATGGCAGTATTATATTTGGCTCGTTGTCATTTTGCGTCTCCTTCTGCCTTTCGGGCCGGAAATAAATTTGCTGGGAAAAACTTATCAGCCCGTTGACCGGGCAGCAACCCAGGCTGCCTTTTTGCAGCAACCACAGCCTCTGCTAAACACATCGGGAGACGTTCTTGCCTCGGATGACGGCATAGGACAGAGCGGCGAAAATGCGAATAGGATGGCGGATAAACCGGCAACGGCACAGCCGCTGCAAGAGATTGCCGTGCTGGCAGTCAATCACGTCTGGCTGGTGTGGCTGGTGGCTGCGCTGGTGCTGTTAGTACGAAAGATAACAATCTATCAGGGTTTTTCATCCATGTATTGTATTGCCGGGAGTGGATGTTTCTGAAAAGGATTTTCAATATATTGTCCTGCATGAACTGACGCATTACAAACGGCGGGATATGTTTTACAAATGGCTGGTACAGGTTACGGTCTGCCTGCATTGGTTCAATCCTCTCGTGCATCTTATGAGCCGGGAGATTACCAGGGCTTGTGAATTTTCCTGCGATGAAGCTGTCCTTGCCAGAATGGGGGGCGACAATGCGCAGGATTATGGGAAAACCCTGCTTGACGCTATGGCGGCAGTGGGGAAATACAGGGAAAATATCGGGGCTGTTACTTTGAGCGAAAATAAAGAGCTGTTGAAAGAAAGGATAGGTGCTATTATGAAGTTTAAGGAGAGGACAAAAGGCGTTAAGGTTTTGACTGCCATACTAACTGCCTGTGTGATTTTTGGGGCGTCCTTTGTTGGGGTTTATGCAATGGAAACTTCTGTAGATAAAGGATTATTACTATCAGGGGCAGCTGGTCAACATTTTTCTGGATATCCGCGCCAACAAGTCCTTTTACACGCTGGATATGAACCCGGAGGGAACCGTTAATATTAAAATCATCCGCGACGAAAATGATAAAGTCACGGATGCTGCCTATATGACTGAGGCGGAAGTGGAAGAATTGCTTGGCGATATGGGATAGCGCAATGTGCTGCTTCGGGCTGAACTGTTATCTTTTACAGGCAGGATGGCGGAAATTGATTGATAAATTGATAAACGGGAAACTTTATGCTAAAATATATATATTTTGATATGTATATGTTGGGAAAGGGGCTGCGGATATGGGAAAGTTTTTAAACAGTTATGCTCCCTTTGAGGATTACAAAGAAATTGCCAAAACCAGATTTTTTGTGGATAAGACAATGCTGTTGGATGAAATGATTTCTTCTGTTGCAGTGGATGGGCAGAAGTACATTTGTATTACCAGGCCAAGGCGTTTTGGCAAAAGTGTGATGGCAAATATGGTTGGAGCCTTTTTTGGAAAGGCGGCTGATGCAAGAGCAATATTTGACCGATTAAAAATAGCGAAGTCGGCTCAATATGGGCAGCATATAAACCGTTATGAAATGATTTATATCGATTTTAGCAGAATGCCCCGCAACTGTGAAGAATACACTCAATATATAGACCGTATCCAGGATGGGATTAACCATGATTTGATGGAGGCTTATTCGGACCTGGAGCTGGATGTCGGCAAGGCAGTTTGGGATAACCTTCAAACAATATTTGAACGGACGAAAGATAAATTTGTTTTTATTATGGATGAATGGGATGCTGTTTTCCATAAGGATTTTATTTCCGAAGATGAGAAAAAAAATTATATAGAATTTATCAGGAATCTGTTAAAAGGCCAGGCTTATGTTGAGTTTGCTTATATTACAGGCATATTGCCGATAGTTAAATATTCCGATGGATCCGAATTAAATATGTTTAAAGAATATAGTATGGCTACAAGGGCAAAATTCGGCACATATTTTGGCTTTTTGGATGAAGAAGTGGACAGACTGTTCGAAATATATCGGCAAACGGTTTCAAATCCCTATATTACCCGTGAAGATTTGCGGTTTTGGTATGATGGATATTATACAAAAGCAGGGGAGAGAATCTACAATCCCCGTTCTATTGTATGTGCGTTATCGGATAATGAATTGACAAATTATTGGACCAGTTCAGGAACATATGATTCAGTCTTCAGTTATATCAAAGATAATGTGGCAGAGGTTCAGGACGACATTGCCTTGCTGTTTGCCGGTGAAGCCATTGCCATTGATATGCAGGAACATGCGGCAACTGCGATGCGCCTGGAAACAAAGGATGAGATTTATTCCGCAATGGTAGTGTATGGGCTGCTGACCTATAAGGATGGATTTGTTAAGATTCCGAACAAGGAATTGATGGATAGTTTTGCCTCTATGATGAAAAAAGAAAAATCGCTGGGATATATTTACAATTTGGCAAATATTTCGAAAAAAATGCTGGGGGCAACGCTTTCTGGCGATACTGAAAGGATGGCGGGAATTTTGGAATATGCCCATGATACGGAGTCGCCTATTTTTGCTTATAATAACGAAATTGAACTGGCAGCAGTGGTTAACCTGGTTTATCTTGCGGCAAGGGATATATACCGCGTAGAACGGGAGGATAAGGCTGGGAAAGGGTATGTGGATTTT
This sequence comes from Lachnospiraceae bacterium, assembly GCA_021769135.1. Classification (GTDB taxonomy): domain Bacteria; phylum Bacillota; class Clostridia; order Lachnospirales; family Lachnospiraceae; genus Kineothrix. The sequence goes on from JAETTM010000010.1 coordinate 57,903, forward strand.
ATTTTCTACCCGCAACATAGAAATAGGGACGCTCTGATTTTGGAATTGAAGGTGGACAGTACACCGGAGGACGCAATTGAACAGATAAAAAATAAAAATTATGCGCTGCGCTTTAAAGGGAAACTGGGAGAAAAAGCGGTGCATATGGGAAGGATTCTGGCCGTTGGGATTAGTTATAATCGAAAGACCAAAAAGCATTTTTGTAAGGTGGAAGATATTACATTATTGCAAATTTCCAGTTGACAAAATGGAACATATTGCATATTCTGGGATGAGAAGATGAAAAAGGCGATGACCGGATAGAGTACGCTATGGGAAGATGACAGAGAGGGAGTGCAGCAGCTGGAAGCAGTCCTGGTTGGAAAATAGCGGAAGTGCATCTGTAAGCTGATGCGGGGAAGGGGCAGGAAACGGCTCTTGTATCCGCGTACGGGGAAGGCACGTTAAGCCGTGAAATGTACCCGCCTTTTCGGGTACATGGAAAGGGAGAGACGGCAATGCCGCCTTTAATGAGAGTGGAACCGCGGATGAACTTCGCCTCTTAATCTTAACGCCGGTTAGGATTGGGGCGGAGTTTTTTAGTGCACGGCGAAGTCCGCTGTATAGAAATGGAGAAAAATATGGGTATTTTGAACAGGCTGAAAGAGGAAATAGCCGTCATCAGGCAAAGGGATCCGGCGATTCATTCGTCCATGGAGGTTTTTTTGTATCCCAGCTTTAAGGTGATGCTGCATTACCGGCTGGCCCACAGGCTGTATTTGAAAAAGCATTACTTTCTTGCCCGGTGGGTATCCCAAAGGGGGGTGCGCAAAACAGGAATCGAGATTCATCCCGGTGCAGTGATAGGGAAGGGCTTTTTTATCGACCACGGGAACGGGGTGATTATCGGGGAAACGGCTGTAATCGGGGATAACGTGACCCTGTATCAGGGGGTTACCCTGGGGGGAACGGGAAAGGAACATGGAAAGAGGCATCCCACAGTAGGGAATAATGTAATGATAAGCGCCGGGGCAAAGGTGTTAGGTTCCTTTAAAATTGGGGATAATTCTAAGATAGGGGCAGGAAGCGTAGTGCTGAATGAGGTTCCGCCCGGCTCTACGGTGGTAGGCGTGCCCGGCAGGGTGGTAAAAAGGAAGAAAAGCTGCCTGCCCCAGGAAGAAATGGACCATATCCATTTGCCGGATCCGGTAAAAGAGGATATCGCCAATCTGCGGAGGGAGAACAGCGAATTGACCAACCGGCTTCTGGAACTGGAAAGAACGGTGAGGCAGATGAAAAAGGAAATGAGCTAATATGCCTGGACAAAGTTGCAGGCGGAGAGAAAGGAATGGTTATCGAAACATGAAAATTTATAACACACTGTCAAAAAAGAAAGAGGATTTCGTACCTATTGAGGAAGGGAAGGTGAGAATGTATGTCTGCGGGCCTACAGTCTATAACCTGATTCATATCGGGAATGCCCGCCCGATGATCGTATTCGATACGGTAAGAAGGTATATGGAGTATAAAGGGTATGATGTGAATTATGTGTCCAATTTTACCGATGTGGATGATAAAATTATTAAAAAGGCTATGGAAGAAGGGGTGGACGCTTCTGTAATTTCCAAACGGTATATCGAGGAATGCAAGAAAGATATGGCCGCAATGAACGTAAAGCCTGCCACTACCCATCCTCTGGCAACCAATGAAATCGGCGGGATGCTGGATATGATTGAAACGCTGATGGAAAAGGGATATGCCTACAAGGCTGAAGATGGAACCGTTTATTTTAGGACGCGAAATTTTAAGGAGTACGGAAAGCTTTCCCATAAAAACCTGGACGATTTGCAGGGGGGGAACCGTTCCCTGCTCGTATCAGGGGCGGAGCAGAAGGAGGACGCTTTGGATTTTGTGCTCTGGAAACCGAAAAAGGAGGGGGAGCCTTATTGGGAATCCCCCTGGTGTGACGGGCGGCCCGGATGGCATATCGAATGCTCGGTGATGAGCAAGAAATATCTGGGGGATGAAATAGATATCCATGCCGGCGGGGAAGATTTGGTATTCCCCCATCATGAAAACGAAATTGCCCAGTCGGAGGCGGCCAACGGAAAGATTTTTTCCAAGTATTGGATGCACAATGCATTTTTGAATATCGATAATAGGAAGATGTCCAAATCCGCAGGGAATTTCTTTACGGTCAGGGATATCAGCGAGAAGTATGATTTGCAGATACTGCGGTTCTTTATGCTTTCCGCCCATTACAGAAGCCCGTTAAACTTCAGCGCGGAGCTGATGGAAGCGGCGAAGAACGGCTATGAGAGGATTGTAACCAGCGTGGGCAATTTAAATTATCTGCTGGAAAATGCGCCGTCCGGGGAATTAAAGGATGGGGAACGGGAACTATTAGAGGAAGCGGGGGCTTTTACGGACAGGTTCGACGAAGCTATGGACGATGACTTTAATACGGCGGATGCGATTGCGGCTATCTTTGAATTGGTGAAATTTGCCAATACCCATGCAGGGCAGGAAAGCAGCAAGGCGTTTTTGCAGGCTTTGAAGGAAGAAATCAAGGAACTGTCGGACATTTGCGGGCTGATTGTGGAGAAAAAAGAAGAACTGCTGGACGCTGACATTGAGGCTCTGATTGAAGAGCGCCAGGCGGCCCGTAAGGAAAAGAACTTTGCAAGGGCGGACGAAATCCGTAAGGAACTGCTGGACAAAGGGATTATATTGGAAGATACCCGTGAAGGTGTGAAATGGAAAAGAGCGTAAATTTGTTAAGGCAGATAGAAGAAGCTTTTGCGTGTAAAGAGGAGGATATACGCACATATTCGCCTCTTACACTGGCTTATATCGGGGACTGCATATATGATGTGATTATCCGTACCGTGGTGGTGGAACGGGGAAACCGGAGCGTGAACCAATTACATAAAACTGTAGTCCGGTATGTGAATGCAGGTACTCAAGCCAGGATGATAGAAGCTTTGCAGGAATATTTGACGGAAGAAGAGCAGGGCATTTACAGGAGGGGGAGGAATGCAAAGTCTTCTTCCACAGCCAAGAATGCCTCCGTCACCGATTACCGGAAAGCGACAGGGATGGAGGCGCTGCTGGGTTACCTTTATCTGAAGGATGAGATGGGAAGGGCAATCGAGCTGGTGAAGCGTGGTATTGGATGCTTAGGAATGGAAATCTGAAAATTAAAACTTTCAAATATGAATTTTTGATTAAGATTGAATTAATATTTGGCAAAAGTGTGGAAGTTTGCCGGGATAGAGTTATATAATGAAGAAGACGGAAAGGAATGGGGAAAGGGAATGAGGTACGAAGAATTTACAATAGAGGGAAGAAATGCGGTGCTGGAAGCGTTCCGCTCAGGAAAGACGATAGACAAGCTGTTTATTTTGGACGGCTGTAAGGATGGCCCTGTGGAGACGATAAAAAGGGAGGCGAAAAAGCATGATTGCATCCTCCGTTTTGTAACGAAAGAGCGCTTAAACCAAATGTCGGAGACGGGAAAGCATCAGGGGGTAATCGCCTATGCGGCAGCTTATGAGTATGCCCAGGTGGAGGATATCCTTAATTTGGCGAAGCAGAAAGGGGAGCCGCCGTTTATCCTGCTGTTGGATAATATTGAGGATCCCCATAACCTAGGGGCGATTATACGTACGGCGAATCTGGCAGGGGCCCATGGGGTGATTATCCCTAAGAACCGCGCGGCAGGGCTTACGGCAGCGGTGGTCAGGGCATCGGCCGGAGCGCTGAATTATACGCCGGTGGCGAAGGTAACCAATCTGGCGAAAACGATGGAAGATTTGAAGAAACAAGGCCTGTGGTTTGTCTGCGGGGATATGGACGGCACACCGATGTATAAGCTGGATTTAAGAGGCCCTATCGGCCTGGTTATCGGCAGCGAAGGGGAAGGGGTAGGCCGGGTGGTGAAAAAGACCTGCGATTTCGTGGCCTCCATTCCTATGAAGGGGAATATTGATTCCTTGAATGCGTCGGTGGCAGCAGGAGTACTGGCTTATGAAATCGTAAGGCAAAGGATGCAGTAGGGAAAGCATCCGGTATAGGGGAGAGTCGATTTCCGCGAGGCAACGAGCCAAGAAGGAGAGTATGGTTATTGATATGAGAAAAAGAAGGAGAAAAGGATATTCGGCACATAAAATAATGCTGGTAGGGATAGGCGTATTGTCCATCGTTTTGATGGCGGTATTAATAACGAAGGTTTATCAAATCCATCAGGAAAAGCTTCAGATGGAGGAGTGGCAGATACGGCATGACGAAGTGCAGGCGGAGCTGGATGATGCGGCAATGAAGATAAAGGAATTGTCGGAGGACAGCGTTGCGCTGCAGACATTTCTGGAGGAAGAACTGAACCGGAAGCAGGAAGGGGAAGAGACTTCCGTGGACTGGGAGAATTTGCCTCAGAGCGGGGATGCCATTCTGGTGGCGGAACCTGAGCCGGTACAGCCCCAGCCCCCGGCGGAACCTGACAATGGCGTTGCCGACAACAGCGAAGCAGTGATGGCATTTGCAGAAACGGTATCCAATAATGCCATTGTGATATCTGAAGAGGACGAAACAGTATCCAACAACAGCCTCCCTGTGCCGGAGGAAGACGAGACAGTGTCCAACAACAGCCTCCCTGTGCCGGAGGAAGACGAGACAGTGTCCAACAACAGCCTCCCTGTGCCGGAGGAAGAGGAGACAGTGTCCAACAACAGCCTCCCGGTACAGGAGGAAGAGGATGAGACGGTGTCCAACAATAGCCTCCCGGTACCGGAGGAAGACGAGACGGTATCCAACAACAGCCTCCCTGTGCCAGAGGAAGACGAGACAGTGTCCAACAACAGCCTTCCGATGCCGGAGGACGAAACGGTATCCCAGAATAATACTGTGGAAGAGCCGGACGTATCCATATCTGGCAATGCGGTAGTGGACGGACAGGTGATATCTTTTGAATATGACGAAGCGGACTTAACCTTGGAGGCACGGAGGAATATACGTTCATCCCATGAAGAGACGGAACAGGTAAACGCAAAAGACAAAGAGATTATCAGCAACAGGAGCATTAATTTTTCCGACATGAAAATCGCCTGCCTGGGAGACAGCATAACTTCGGGGAGCAATATGGATAATCTGGATAATTATCAGCAATATTCCTACCCTTCTGTCCTGAAGAATATTCTGAATGCAAAAGAGGTTTATAATCTTGGAATCGGCGGTTCTTCCTATGGGAGATATTGGGATAAAGCGTTCGTGGACAGGTATAAGGAAATCCCCCAGGATGCGAATATCATATTGGTGATGGGCGGCACTAATGACGGGTTCGCCGCATCCCAGAAGGAGATGGGAAGCCTGTCGGAGAAGAAGCCCAGGACGTTTTATGGCGATGTTGATGAACTGATGCGGGGGCTGAAGGAAAATTATCCGTCGGCGAAGATTATTTTTGCAACCCCCCTGCCCAATGTGCTCCATGACTATTTGAGGAACCAGAGGGATTATCTGCTGCCTCAGAGCGCGTTCGCCCAGGCGATTAAGGAGCTGGCGGCGCAGTATGATATCGATGTGATAGATTTGTATAATTCGAATATATTGGATACCCATGATGCACAGATTATATCCAGCTATATGCCGGACGGCGTGCATGGCAATCCGGCGGGGTATCAGGTACTGGCCGAACATATGGCCAGCCAGATTATCCGGATTATGGAAAAAGACAGGATGGCCGAGGCTACGGTCAGCGGGAATACCGCAGCCGGTGACGCGGCGGCAGGAACCGGCGGAAACGGGATGCCGGGAACGGTGAGCCAAAATACATCGGGTATAGCAAATCCTCCCGGTTTAAAGGATGGAAAATGGATAGATGAGGACATGACCCAGGAAGAAAAAACAAAGCAATTAAGAAGGGCCGAGGAATTGAGCCAGAAAGCGGCGCAGGGCGCCATGGTAGTAGAACCGGCAGCGCAGGAACAGGGCGCTGGAAATGACAGCAATGGGGAAGCCTCTCAAGGGGCTGCCACGGCTGGAAGCGGGCCTGCAGAAAGTATGCCTGTGGAGGAAGAGCCGGTGAATAACTATCAGTATGGCGGGGAGGCTATTGTGATACAGTAGGCGGAATATTCGGAGAGGGCTATTGGGGGTTTGGAGGCCAGAAAGATATATGCAGGGATTTTATGGGCAGTGCAGCGATGAAGAACTGATTCTCCGGCTCAGGGATGGGGAAGAGAATATTACGGATTATATTATGGATAAGTATAAGAATCTGGTGAAGAGCAAGGCGAAATCCATGTATATCCTTGGGGCGGACAGCGATGACCTGATTCAGGAAGGGATGATAGGGTTGTTTAAAGCTGTCCGGGATTATGACAGCGGAAGGGATGCCAGCTTTTTCACGTTTGCCGATTTGTGCATTTCCCGGCAGATGTATACGGCGGTGCAGGCATCGAGGCGGCAGAAGCATGCGCCGTTAAATTCCTATATTTCCCTGTACAGCCATGTGGCCTCGGGGGGTGAACAGGGGGAAGAAGCGGAACTGGTCAGCCTTCTGTCAGCCAAAGCGGAGCTTAGCCCGGAAGAAATGGTAATCGATAAGGAGAATGTGGAAAATGTGGAGCGTGCCATAGAAAGGGAACTGAGCACTTTTGAAAAACAGGTTCTGGATTTGCATTTGACGGGGATGGGGTATATCCAAATCGCCAAGGTGCTGGGCAGGGATGAAAAGTCAGCGGATAATGCGCTGCAAAGGATAAAAGGAAAATTAAAGAAAGCAATTGGGTAGGCAGGGCCTGCCCTTTTTACATTTTTTAAATAATTTATATTAAAAGATTTATTGACTTATAGAAAAGAGGTGTATATAATTTAAACAGTACCGACCGACTGGTCGGACGGAAAATGACAGAAGGGTAAGGTTATTTTTATGATTTCAAAATTCAGCGTGAAGAAGCCCTATACGGTTTTGGTTGGAGTGATTATGGCAATTGTATTGGGGGTGGTGTCATTTACGAAGATGACGACGGATTTGCTCCCGAATATCAATCTGCCATACGTAATTGTTATGACTACATATGTGGGCGCGAGTCCGGAAACAGTGGAGATGGTGGTGACTAAGCCGGTGGAGTCTTCCATGGCTACGGTGAGCAACATCGAGGGCATCAGCTCTATTTCCAGCGAAAATTATTCGATGGTTATTCTGGAATTTGCCCAGAGCGCGGACATGAATGCGGTATCGTTGGAAATCAGGGAAAACCTTGACCAGATAAAGAGCTTTTGGGATGATTCGGTAGGGAATCCGATTATAATGAAACTGAACCCGGATATGATGCCGGTGATGATTGCCGCGGTGGGCCAGGAGGGCGCTACCAACGCGGAGGTCAGCGATTTGGCGAAAAATACTATAGTTCCCGAGCTGGAAAGCATAGAAGGGGTGGCTTCGGCCAGCGCAGTGGGGCTTTTGGAAGAAAGCGTCAACGTCATTATAAGGCAGGATAAAATAGATAAGATAAACGAGCAGGTATTTGGATATATCGACAGCGAGCTGGAAGAGCAGGAGGAGGAACTGGCCGAAGGCTGGGAGGATATTGAAGATGGCTGGAAGGAAATCGAGGATGGCAAGAAGGAAATCGAGGATGGCCGGTTAGATTTAGTGGATGCCCAAAAGGAGTTGGATGAATCCAGGGAGGAATTGGAGGAAAACAAGGCCGATTTGGCGAAAAGCAAAGCGGAACTGGAAGAAAACAAGCAAAAGATTGCCGATGGAAAGGAAGAATTGGAGGATAAGCAGGGGGAGGCCACCAAAAAGCTGGCGGAAACAAAGACCCAGCTGCTTACGATTAAGGCGGATTTGGAAGCATCCAAAATAAATATGCAGATGGAAATCACCACCCTGGAGAAAGCGCAGGAGGGGTTAGGACAGGCAAAGGATGGCCTGCAGCAGGCGTTGGACGGCAAAAAGCAGCTGGAAGACGGGATCGCGGCCATTGATGGGGCATTGAGTGGGCTGCCCGAACTGGAAGGGGCTATTGGAGAACTGGACGGAAAGATTGCAGAAGGGGAAGCCCAGATAGGACAACTTGACAGCGTGATTGCAGCCATTGCATCTTCAGGGGAAAGCCAGTATGAGAATCTGCCGGAAGAAATCAGACAGGTAGTGGAGGGTGCGGGTATCCATCCGGAAGATTCGGCCACGCCGGGGGAAGTGGCGGGAGCGATGATGGGGGTAAAATCCGCAGCGGAAACTGCCTTAAACGATGCAAAGGCACAGAGGGAATTGCTGCAAACCCAGCTGGCAGCCATAGGGGCGCAGGGGGGTGAGGAATCCCTTCGGGCACAGAAAGCGGAACTGGAGAATCAGCTTAAGGTTTTGGAGGAACAGATTCCCACCATCGAAGGGCAGATTCAGAAGCTGGAAGACGCTATCAGCGCCAGCACGATGGGCATGGGGGCAGAGGCCTATATTGTAACGCTGCAGCAGGGTATGAAAACCATTGAAGAAAATATTGTGAAGGTGGATGAAGGCTTAAACCAGCTGTATAAAGGAAATCTGGAAGCGGCCATAGAAATCGCAAATGCAAAATCCCTGCTGGAAGTGGGGGAAATGCAGATAGAGGCGGCGGAAAAGCAGCTGGAATCCGGGGAAAAGCAGTTGGAGACCGGGGAAGAGCAGCTGGAATCCGGCCAGGAGCAGATTGATGACGGATTTGACCAGCTAAAGGACGCGCTGGAACAGTTAAAGGAAGGGGAAGACCAGCTAAGGGAAGGGGAAGAGCAGCTGGAAGAAGGCGCCCAAAAGCTGGAAGAAGCCAGGGAAGATGCCTATGCCAGCGCGGATATGAACGATATCCTTACGGTGGATACGGTAAAATCCCTGCTGGCCGCACAGAATTTTTCCATGCCGGGGGGTTATGTGACGGAGGCGGGCATTGACTATCTGGTCCGTGTGGGCGACAAAACCGCGGATATCGAAGAACTGGCCTCTATGCCTATTATGAACCCGGATATGGATGGGGTGGATGTGGTTACCCTTTCCGATGTAGCGGATGTATTTATGACGGATAATTCCGATGAAATTTACACCAATATCAACGGAAGCCCGGGCATCCTCCTGACCATACAGAAACAGACGGGATATTCCACAGGGGATGTGTCCGATAAATTAAAAGACCGTTTTGAGGAGATGACTGAGGAAGATGAAAACCTGTCCTTGATTATTTTGATGGACCAGGGGATTTATATCGATATGGTTATGGACTCCGTTATCAGCAATGTGCTTTTTGGCGCGGTGCTGGCCATACTGATATTAATTCTTTTCTTAAAGGATATGCGGCCTACGCTGGTGATTGCCCTTTCCATTCCGGTCAGTCTGGTAACGGCGGTGGTGTGCATGTATTTCAGCGGGATTACGCTGAACATTATCTCCCTTTCCGGCCTGGCGCTGGGTGTGGGCATGCTGGTGGATAATTCCATCGTGGTAATTGAAAATATTTACCGTATGCGCAGCGAAGGGAAGAGCATGCGGGAAGCCGCCATAGAAGGGGCAAAAGAAGTGGCCGGTGCGATTATGGCGTCCACCTTGACGACTGTCTGTGTATTTTTGCCCATTGTGTTTACGGAAGGCATTACAAGGCAGCTCTTTGTGGACATGGGGCTCACGATTGCCTATTCCCTGCTGGCCAGCCTGGTGATTGCCCTGACCGTAGTGCCCGCCATGGCTTCCAAGATGCTGACCAAAACGAAAGAGCAGAAGGATGACAAATTCTTTACGGCTTTGATTGGAATATATGAAAAAGTGTTGAGATTGTCCTTAAAGGTGAAACCTCTCGTATTGGCGGCTGTCCTTATTTTGCTTGTTATAAGCGCCGTGGCTGCGATATCCAGGGGAACTGCCTTTATGCCGGACATGGAGAGCACCGAGATTACGGTCAGTGTGACGATGCCCGACGGAACTCCTTTGGAGGAAACAGGGAAGGTGACGGACGAAATCATAGAAAGAATCCGCACTATTGACGATGTGGTGGATGTAGGCGCTATGGCCAGCACATCCAGCATGGCACTGTTAACCGGGGGTGGGAACAGTTCCAATAACATGACGGATATTTATATTACATTAAAAGAGGATAAAGAGCTGACCGGAGATGAGATTGGGAAAAAGATAGAGGAATTGACGGCGGATTTGGAAGAGGCGGAATTAGTGATTAATACTTCTTCCATGGACATGAGCGCCCTTGGGGGAGAGGGCATTTCTATCCAGGTGAGGGGCCGTGAAATAGATACATTGCAGGAAATTGCAGCCGATATTGCCCAGATTGTCCGGGAAACGGAAGGAACAACGGAAGTGTCCGATGGAATGGAGGACGCTGCGGAGGAACTGCGCATCATTATCGACAGGGATAAAGCGATTGAGCATGGCCTTACGGTGGCCCAGATTTTCCAGCAGATACAGGCAAAGCTGGCCGAATCATCCAGCGCCACTACGTTGGAGACGGAAATCAGGGATTACGATGTTTATGTAAAAAATGCAAATGATATCGCCCTGACAAGGGATACGATAAAGAGGATTAAAATAAATGTGACGAAACAGGATGGAAAAAAAGAAAAAGTCACCCTGGCGGACATTGCCGACTTTGAGACAAATCAATCGCTTACCTCGGTAAACCGCGCGGACCAGAACAGATATATAGGGGTGAGCGCTGCCATTGCCGATGGCTATAACGTGGGCCTGGTATCCCAGGAACTGCAAAAGAAGCTGGATGCCTACGAAATGCCGGATGGCTATACTCTGGTGATAAGCGGTGAAAATGAGATGATAGTGGATGCGATGGAACAGGTAACGTTGATGCTGATACTGGCTTTGTTGTTCATGTATTTAATTATGGTGGCACAGTTCCAGTCGCTGCTGTCTCCGTTTATTATCATGTTTACGGTGCCACTGGCGTTTACGGGAGGCCTCCTTGGGCTTTATATAACCGGAAGCGAGGTGAGTGTAATCGCCCTGATTGGCTTCGTTATGCTTTCCGGTATTATCGTTAATAACGGAATTGTGCTGGTGGATTATATTAATCAGCTGCGTGAAGCGGGAATGGAGAAAAAGGAAGCGATTGTGGAAGCGGGGCGCACCCGTTTGCGCCCGGTGCTGATGACCGCGCTGACAACGATTCTCGCCCTTTCCACCATGGTATTCAGCCATGATATGGGTTCGGAAATGGGGAAACCGATGGCGGTTGTAACCATCGGAGGGCTGATATACGGTACTTTGCTCACCCTGGTAGTTGTGCCCTGTATTTATGATATTTTTATGAGGGAAAAGAAATCCAATATCCTGAATCATTAACATTTAGGAGAGAGAAAATATGAAAGTGGAAAAAATATTGTTTCCTAAGGTGAAGGCGCTGTATGAAGCTGTGGAAGAGTTGATTTTCGAAAATATTGACGTAAAGGAAATCAAGGTCTCCGATATCACGAGCCGGGCGGGCATTGGCAAGGGAACGGCCTATGAATATTTTAAAAACAAAGAAGAAATCATAAGCAGTGCCTTGCTATATCAAATAGATTTAATTTGCAGGCAAATGATAAAGAACTTGGAAGAATTGAATGATTTTTTTCAGGCAATGGAATTCATTCTATGCAGCATTGACAGGGAAATCAAGAAAAGAGACTGCCTTATCCAGTTCGTCCATCTGCTGTCGGATAACGGCCTGATTGGAAAAACTCTTCAAAAGAAGATTAAAGAAACAAATCAGGAAGTCTGTATGCCCAGGGATGTGCTTTCCCACATGCTTCAGGTAGGAGTGGCCAACGGTGATATCAGCAGGGGAATATCGGCGTCTTATGCCAGTATGGCCATAGCGGCCAAGGTAATCGCTTATATCATTTATATTTCGGATGAAAATTGGGAATCGGAGTGCAGCAGGGAGGAAATGCACAGAATGATATGCGATGGGCTTAGAAGGGAGCTGGGGCATGCATAATGCGGCTTTGGGCTGAACTGTTACCCTTTTCCCCGAAATGTTCCCCGAAAGTTCCCCGAAATTTTGCATTTATACATTGACAAAGCAAATTTAAGTATGTTACAATACATTTCGGTAACGCGGTAAATGATTCCGCGTAGCCGTTTTAAAGCGGCAAGCTGCTATAGCACAGTAGGTAGTGCGCAGCATTGGTAGTGCTGAGGTCACCAGTTCGATTCTGGTTAGCAGCTTTGAAACTAATAAGAATAAAGGCTTTTCGGGGTATGAGGCTTCGAAAGGTCTTTATTTTTATTAGATAATCGAGGTTCATATTTCTTAAAATTACAAATTCATTGTTTTTCCGGTAGTGGTTTGCTATAATTTAATTGATATAGTATAGATTTATGAAATAGCGGAAGGGAAACGATACTCTGCCAGAGGAATATGGGATTGTCTGGATGTATACCAAATATAAAATGCAGATATACCGAAAGGTTGATTTTACAAAGGCTTTACAAATGAAGACATGGATTCCGGAAGGGAAATTATCGTCAGTTGTGTACCAGAATCTGCTTATTTCCAGAAATGGGGAAGAGTGTGTAAAGGGGTGCGTACAAAGCTGCCTTTATCATATTTCGAAAAACAGGCTGGTGAGGCTAAAGGAGATTGATCTCCCGACGGACATAACAGAAAGGAAAGAGTTCGATATACATGGTTTTCAAAAATTGCCAACGGAGTTAGGCGATATGGAATATGCATATACCCACCAGGTCAGATATACGGATTTGGATAAGTCGGGGCATATGACGAATCTAAAATATGTGGATTTGTTTTTGAATGCATTTGATTGTAAGTTTTTTGAAGAATTTCAAATCCAGGAATTTGAAATTCATTTTTTAGACCAGTGCTTTGAAGGTGAAGCGATACAGGTTTATAAAACGATACTTGATGGGAAAGTTTCCCTTATGGCAGTGCATGATAATCAGATTCCCTGTGCTGTGGCTTGCATTTGGGGCAGAAAGCCCGCTGAAAAGGAATATAATAAAATGACACAAAGGTAATTTCTGGAAGGAGAAGCTATGGAACATATATTGTATGCGATGCGATACAATTCCTCTATCGGGCAGTTTCTGCTTGTGGAGAAGGAAAATGCGTTAAGAGGGCTTTGGATGGAAGGGCAGAAATATTATCCCGTTTTCCAACCGGGGGAGATAAAAGAGGGTGCGGGCACGGAGACTTTAAACCATGCGAAAGACTGGCTTGACCGTTATTTTGCGGGGAAAAGGCCGTTTATTGGAGAACTGCCTCTTGCGCCTTCGGGCAGTGAATTCCGTAAAGCGGTCTGGAAACTTCTTTGCGAAATCCCTTACGGAGAGGTGACCACTTATGGGGAAATAGCAAAGGAAATCGCCTTGCAGCAGGGAAGGGAAAAGGCGTCCGCACGGGCTGTTGGCGGCGCGGTAGGGCATAACCCGATTTCCATTATTATCCCCTGCCACCGGGTAGTAGGCGCGGATGGAAGCCTCACAGGATATGCAGGAGGCGTGGAAAAGAAAAAGAAACTGCTCGCTTTGGAGGGAATAGAGCAAAAGAAACCGTTACATTTTTTCACATTTGAAGGCAGGGAGAAAGGATAGTTGCTGGGATGAAAACAATTGAAAATCAGACTTTTGATATGGAACGTGCGCTTTACGGCAGCGATGGGGTGCTGGTAAGAAACTGCTCTTTTGACGGGCCTGCGGATGGCGAAAGCGCATTTAAAGAAGGACGGGATATTGAAGTGGAGCATTGTTTTTTTAATTTGCGTTATCCCTTCTGGCACGATAAAGGATTAAAAATTACGGATTCGGAGATGACGCAGGCCTGCAGGGCGGCGCTATGGTATTCCGACCATGTGGAAATTACAGGGTGCAGGCTGCATGGGATTAAGGCGCTGCGGGAATGCAGCGATGTCTCTATAAATAACTGCGACATTATTTCGCCGGAGTTTGGCTGGTCCGTGCGTGGCATCCGCATGGAAAATACTACGGCCGAAAGCGAGTATTTCATGATGCGTTCGGAAAATCTGACATTCCGGAATGTAACTTTCAAAGGGAAATATTCTTTCCAGTACATAAAGAATGCCACATTTGAGAACTGCATCTTTGATACGAAAGACGCTTTTTGGCATGGGGAGAATGTGACGGTAAAAAACAGCGTGGTGAAAGGGGAATATCTGGCATGGTATTCGAATGGCCTGACCCTTGTGAACTGCAAGATTATCGGAACACAGCCTTTGTGTTACTGTAAAAACCTGAAACTTGCCGATTGCGAAATGATTGATACGGATTTGGCCTTTGAAAAATCCGAAGTGGAGGCGGTAATCACCACCAAAGTGGACAGCATCAAAAACCCTTTATCCGGCCGGATACAAGTGCCGGGAGTGGGAGAATTGATTATGGATGAGGATACGGCGAAGGGTGAGGTTATCGTATGCGGGAAGAAAGGCAGTGACGGCTGCTGCAAAATATGCAGTTTTGCCTGATGGAAACACGTTGGCCCTTTTGCCGCAGCCAATTGATTAAATTAAGAAGTGATAAGGAAATGAGGGAAACGCAGACTATGGAAGAAAAAAAAGAACGTTTAAATAAATATCTGGCAGCCTGCGGAATCTGTTCCAGAAGGGAAGCCGACCGTCTCATCGAAGCGGGGAAAGTAACCGTGGACGGCGAAACGGCTTCTATGGGCATGCAGATTACCGGGCAGGAAGAGATTGCCGTTCATGGGAAGAAAGTTTTTGGAAAGAATGATAAAGTAGTGCTGGCATACTATAAACCGGCGGGGGTGACCTGTACGGAAAAGGACAGGCATGCGGAGAGGAAAGTCAGCGATGAATTGAAATACCCTGTGCGCCTTACCTATGCGGGCAGGCTGGATAAAGATTCGGAAGGCTTGTTGATTATGACCAATGACGGCGATTTAATCGATCATATGATGCGCGGCACCAACTGCCATGAAAAGGAGTATCAGGTCCGTGTTGATAAAGCCGTTTCCGATTCCTTTTTAAAGGGAATGTCAGAGGGAGTATACTTGGAAGACCTGGATATTACCACAAGAAAATGTAAGGTGAGGAAAACGGGGCAATATACCTTCAGTATGATATTGACCCAAGGCGTAAACCGGCAGATACGCCGAATGACGGAAAGCTTCGGATACCGGGTCAGGGCATTGCGCAGAACCCGAGTCCTGAACATTACGCTGGAAGGGCTGAAACCAGGTGAGTACCGGGTATTGCAAGGGGAAGAGCTGGAAAAGCTGTATAGGGAATGCGCAAAGGAAAAAGATGCGTAAAGGGAAAGCCGGAAATAGGATAAGTGAAAATGTATATGGGCGCGGGAATCCGTGCAAAAAATGGAAATAAAATTTTAAATTGGATAAGAAATGACGGGTAAAAAAATGGCGGAGAAAACAGATAAAAACATAGCGCGGCTCAAAGAATTGACAGAGCTTCTAAACCGCGCTTCCAGGGCATATTATGCGGAAGATAAAGAGATTATCAGCAATTTCGAATATGATAAGCTGTATGACGAACTGACGGCATTGGAGGAAGAGACGGGCATTGTCCTGTCCGCAAGCCCTACCCGGCGCGTGGGATATGAAGCGGTGGATGAACTTCCAAAGGAGCGGCACGAGCGTCCTATGCTGTCTTTAGGAAAGACGAAGGACAGGGAAGAATTAAAGGAATGGCTGGGCGGGCAGAAGGGCCTGATGTCCTGGAAACTGGACGGATTGACTGTGGTTCTCACTTATTCCGGGGGAAAAATGGTAAAAGCGGTAACGAGAGGGAATGGGGAAGTAGGGGAAGTGGTCACCAATAATGCGAAAGTATTCCAGAATATTCCTGTAACGGTTTCTTTTTCCGGGGAACTGGTCCTTCGGGGGGAAGCGGTCATTACCTATTCCGATTTTGAAAAAATCAATGAACGGATAGAAGATACGGATGCCAGATATAAGAATCCAAGGAATTTGTGCAGCGGTTCTGTGAGGCAGCTGAACAATGAAGTGACTGCGGAGAGGAATGTGAAGTTTTTTGCCTTTTCGTTGGTGAAAGCGGAAGGGGTGGATTTTCACAATTCCAGGGAAGAGCAATGCCTGTTTTTGCAAAGGCTGGGATTTGAAACGGTGGAATATCGGATAGTAGACAGCGGCAATGTGGTGGAAACCGTGGAAGAATTTGAACGGAAAATTGAGAGCTATGATGTGCCTTCCGATGGCTTGGTGCTGATATATGACGATATCGCCTACGGGCAGTCTTTGGGAACAACGGCCAAATTCCCAAGGGATTCCATTGCATTTAAATGGGCTGACGAAGTGAGAGAGACAAAGCTTCGGGAAATCGAATGGAGCCCCAGCCGGACCGGCCTGATTAACCCGGTGGCAATTTTTGAGCCGGTAGAATTGGAGGGAACTACGGTAAGCCGTGCCTCCGTGCATAATATCAGCATTTTAAAGAGTCTGAAGCTGGGAATCGGGGATAGGATTACCGTATATAAGGCGAATATGATTATCCCCCAGATTGCGGAGAACCTGACGGGAAGCGATACGGTGGAAATCCCGGATACTTGCCCGGTGTGCGGCGGCAAGACACAGATTCGCCAGGTCAATGATGTGCAGTCCCTGTACTGTACCAATGAGAACTGTGAGGCGAAGAAAATTAAATCCTTTACGCTGTTTGTCAGCAGGGATGCCATGAATATAGAAGGATTGTCGGAAGCCACGCTGGAAAAGTTTATCGCCAAAGGCTATATCCATGAATTTGCGGATATTTTCCATTTGGAGCGTTTTAAAGAAGAAATTATCGGAATGGAAGGCTTCGGGGAAAAATCTTACCAAAACCTGATAAACAGCATAGAGTCAGCCCGGAAAACCACATTGCCGAAGCTGATTTTCAGCCTGGGGATTGCCAATATCGGGCTGGCTAATGCGAAAATGATATGCAGGCATTATCACAATAACCTGGAAGAAATGCTGGAGGCCGATGTGGAGGATTTAAGCGCAATCGATGGCGTAGGGGAAGTGATTGCCACCGGCTTTTATGAATATTTCCGAAAAGAGGAAAATAAAAAGAAATGGGAGCATCTGCTAAAAGAAGTGGAGCTGGAAAAAGAAGAAATCGAAGAAGGAAGCCAGACATTGTCGGGCATGGCTTTCGTTGTGACAGGCAGCCTGAACCACTATGCCAGCCGCAATGAACTGAAAGAAGCCATTGAGAAAAAGGGCGGTAAAGTGACGGGGAGCGTAACCTCGAAAACGGTCTGCCTCATCAACAATGACAATACCTCTTCTTCGTCTAAAAATAAAAAAGCGAAAGAATTGCAGATACCGATTTTAACGGAGGATGAATTTATAGAGCAGTATTTATCGGTTTAAAATATATGGAAAAGTTTATGAAGCTGGCAGGAAAACGGCTGCATAAGCGGACGTAAAAAGAGCCAGAAAGTACAACTGCAGGAAACAGGAGGATGGAACAATGCCGATTAAGACACAGAATAGTTTACCGGCCAAAGGTATATTGGAAAATGAGAACATATTCGTTATGGATGAAAACAGGGCGATTCATCAGGATATCCGTCCCTTGCAGATTTGCATTTTAAACCTTATGCCGGTGAAGCAAGATACAGAACTGCAGATTCTGCGCGCTTTATCCAATACGCCGCTCCAAGTGGATGTGACTTTTATGAAAATGAACAGCCACCGTTCTTTGAATACTTCCATGAATCATTTGAATAAATTCTATAATACATTTGACGAGCTGAAAGGCAAAAGGTTCGACGGACTGATGATTACCGGTGCGCCGGTGGAGCAGATTCCTTTCCAGGAAGTGGATTATTGGGAGGAACTTTGCGAAATTATGCGGTGGTCCAAAAAAAACGTGACTTCCACCTTACATATATGCTGGGGGGCGCAGGCGGGACTGTATTATCATTTCGGCCTGGATAAGGTGCTTTTGCCGGAAAAGCTGTTCGGCGTCTATGAGCATAAGGTGATGAATCGGAAAATTCCTCTGGTAAGGGGTTTCGATGACGATTTCCTGATTCCCCACAGCCGCCATACGGCCGTGCCTGCGGAAGCAATCCATGGATGCAAAGAACTGCTTGTGCTGGCGGAATCGGAGGAAGCCGGGGTGCTGCTGTGCATGGCAGAGGAAGGAAAACAAATTTTTGTGATGGGACACCCGGAATATGACCGCATGACGCTGCATAACGAATATATAAGGGATAAAGAAAAAGGGCTTCCCATCCAGATACCGAAAAATTATTACCCCGACGATGACCCCACCCAGCGCCCCAGGCTGCAGTGGCGCTCCCACAGCAATAACCTGTATACCAATTGGCTCAATTACTATGTATACCAGATTACGGATTATGTGCTTTGATAAAAGTGGCGGAAATATCGGATTTATGGTAGTTTGAGGCTAATTGGGATAGAAGAGAGTTGTACCTCTTCTATCCCTAAATATTTAATCGCAGTCTCTACGGATTCTGGTATTAGATAATATTCATTTAAAAATAATTATACCAAAAAACACCTACCGGAGTAGATGTTTTCGGAACCATAACCTTGTTATGGTTTTCTGCATTTGATTTGCCATTAATCTATGCCTCGCATAGACATGCTTTTGGCGAACTCTTTCGTTCACCTTAGTAATATTATACTACTACATCTCTAATAATATGTCAATTCAAACTGACAAACTCAAATTTTTATTTATAGCCTTTATTATGTTATCAAAACACTTATCAGTAGCAATGCCCAAACATTTGCTGTCGATTCGCTTCCTGTCTATCGCCCGTACATGCATTACATTTACGAATCCATATATCCCATTGCTATTTCCCTCTAACCTTAAAGGTATTTCATAAAAATCTAAATATTTATTCTTTATTACACCGTCTTTCACTATCTCAATATAGTATCTTTGTTTTATATCATCCCATTTAACCTTTTTTTGATGTGTTGTTACTGGGGCAATAATTGTAATATTACCTTTAATGTTCCCTATATTGTTTTGTAATATGATTACTGGCCTGCGTCCATTTTGCTCACTGCCAATGTTGTCCCCTAAATAGGCATAAAATATTTCTTTTTGGGCAATCGTATATTTTCGTGCGCTTAAATTTATATTTCTGGTTTTATTTACCCAAGTCAGATAATCTATATTCTTTTGTATTTTTTCTAAATAGATTGCCTTATTAGTTGTTTTTACAAACATTGCTTTTGATAATTTTCTGTATTCCTTTACTAATCTGTTCTCAAGATTTTTACATTCTAGGTCATCTTTCATAACAAAAATAATTCTGTTTATTATATCCGATAATGTTGATGCAACCATTTCCTTTTCAGCAGAATTGTTCCTGTCAATAGAATTTGTAAATTTACGTAATATGCAAATTAAATCATCATATAATTTCTCAATATCCATTAGTATTCCCCAATCATAAGTGTATAATATCCCATTATATACCAATAACCGACAGAATACTATTAGAACATACATTCTAAAACTTTTACGAAACTTTTAGGAGGTCGAACGGATTCTTGAAGTCTTTCATGATGCTATTGAACTGTGCAATTCAAGCTGCCGGATGGCAGTCCTTAACTCAGCCAACTCCCGTTTGCAGTCCGCAAGCTTGTCCGTCTGCTGTTCGCAGACCTTGATTGCTTGCGCAATATCCTTGTCGCCTTCATCGATGAAGGGAGAATGTTGGGCAAGGTACTAAAAGTACCGTTGACTTTCCCCTTAGGGTAAAGGTTATACTGAACTTGGAAGGAGGGATGACATATGCTTACAATTGGAGAATTTTCAAACATATGCAAGGTATCCACAAAAACGC
>JAETTM010000096.1 GCA_021769135.1 Lachnospiraceae bacterium
GATAAAGAAGTAAAAGAAGTGTAAAAAATTTTGCCGTTCCCTGTCCGGCTGACTGCCGGACGGGTCGGGCTTTAGTCGGGCAATTCTACCTTGCCGACAAAAGAGTAATAGATTTCAATTTCCTGTCTGCGGAGCTTCCCTCGGCGTTTGCCGTGGCTTCCAGCGTCTTAGAAAGCTCGCTCTGCAAGGCGGCGGCTTTCTCTTTCAGTTGCCGCAGGCTTGGCATCCTTCTAGTTTATTTCACCTCCTCGCAGTATCAAAACGGATTTGCCTATAGCAAACCGAAAAAGTATTTGAAAGTTTCTCAAGAAATTTTTCTCGCCCCGCAGACTGACAATTTTCGACAATGGTATGTAAAAAGGCCAATCCACACAAGGCAGATTGACCTTTCGGGGGCAAGATATGCTTGCCTTGTAAATCAAAGAAAATATTTGCTTAATTCGCTTTTTCAAGTGTTGCAGAAAAATTCTCGTTCATGCCTGAAATAATATCCATTCCAGAATCAACATGACCTAACATAATCAAGCTCTCCGAGTACCGGAAATCCTGATAAAAAATAGAGAGATTTCCCCACGGCGCATAAAGACACAGATCGCCTATATCCGGATCGCAACCGTCCGGCTCGCCTTCTGTTGGCAGTTCCTCTGGCAAATAGCTGATTTTCTCAACACCATTAAAATCCTCAAACGTCAATTCCAACGGAAGCATTTCATACAATGCGTTAGCGGCAGGCGTATCATAAAGCGTAATCAGAATCTCCTGACCGTCTACAACCATTCTTACCATCCTATGCATCATGGACTTCGTTACCTCCTTCCATTTCATCTAATGCAGTCCCAGCCTCCACTGAAGCAATACCGGAAGGAAGGGCTGGCTTCTTTTGGACTGCCGCCTCTTTTTCCGCTTTTGTTACACGGTACTGGGCATACATACGGTTTTCTTTGTTTACGGACTGCCGCACTTCCTGTTCTTTTCCCTGTCTGTCCTGCGTGTTTCTGTCCGCAGTTCTGCCCTGTGTAGTTCCTCCGCCATTTCTGCCCTGTGTGTATCTGCCGCCGTTTCCGCACCTGTACTCCATGACGTCAGCAGCCGTTTTGGTCTGCACCGTTTTCCTTTTATCTGTAACCGTAACATGAGCGGAACTCCTTTTTAACTTTATCTTCCCATCTGCTGCCACGCTTCCGGCAATCTTCGGACTGTGCTGTACGGTAAGGACATTTCTGCCCTTGATTTTTGTTTCGGATGCTCCTTTTACTTTCAGTTTGGGCTTTTCCTTTGTGTGGATCACCATAGGCTTGTCATCCACTTTTTTAATGTTCAATCTGCACCACCTCCATTTCAGGGCAAAAAAATAGCACCTAAACCGTTTTGGCTTAGATGCACGACTAATCCCTTTATTCTGTTTTCCCTTCTTTTGACAATTCTTTTTCCAACCGTTTCTGTAACTTCTTTTTCCTTCTTCGGTAATAGTTGTATATTTCCCTATCAGGTATCCATATCTGCGCTTCCATAATCTTGTCAAATACATACGACAGGATTTTTTCATCCCTCTGCTGGTTCGGAAATCTGCCGGAACTCAAATAATATTGTCTGAATCCCTCATAAAACCATCCCGCAATCTTCATTTTCTGATTTTCCTTTAAACCGGAAAATTCTTTGTCTGTTTGGAGAAGCACACCATCCACTTGTATATGGTTCTTCCGAGACATATTAAAATGCTCCTCTTTCCAGTATCTTCTCTATTTCCTCTGCAAAAAAGCATTTTTTCATGTCTATCCCCTTATCCACCTTTTCAAGTACAGTGTATCTTTCTGCCATATAGCTTTTGGAAAGGACGGCATAAACCTTCTGCACCGGGGACGCAGTAACATCCCTGATATCCTTTTTCAGAAGTGTGTTCGGCACATTCAGCATGGTATTACGGTCTTTCACAAAACCAATGCAGCCGCATACATTACCTGCCGCCTTTTCCGTAAACAATTTCGGTCCCCTGTCCGTAAAGTCCCCAATCATTGTCACGTTCCGCTTAATCCCCATCATGTTTTCCAGAATGTCTAATTTCTGAACCGTGGAACCATCCTTTGCAAAGCTGAAATCCTCCGGCATCAGACGGTTATCCAGACATTTTTCATAAAAATGGATTGCGGAAGCTACACTGGAACTATCCAGCCTTACCCCTGTCAGATGAAGGAAATTATATCGGTGAAATGCTACTTCATAGCCTTTTATAGAAAGCAGCTTCCCACTTTCTGCCTGTAACTGCCTCCTGACCTCGGCAGGCACACCATAAAGGAAAATCACTTTCTGATCCTCCAGATTTACATGGTATAATGCCGCTGCCCTTGTCACGGTCTGAATTGCCCTTCTTTTGTCCATATCCATATCCTTTAATCATAGTATTTAGAAAAGGGAATGCCCATGCCGCAACACAAGACATTCCCTTCTCATGGTTGATTTTTCCGTTGTCTGCCAACCTCCGGCACCTATGTCCGGAAAATAACAGGTTTTTCCGCTGCCTGCCAGCCTCCGACACCTACGTTCGGAAAAGGTATCAGATTTTAGGTGTCAACCCACCGCTGATACACAGCTTTTCTAATTACATTCTACACCAGACTCATGCAAAATGCAATTACATTTTCAGCATATGCGGATATGGTATATATTATTCTTCACGCTTTTTTCTGCTATTCCCTCTCCTGAACGTCAGCTCTGTCCCTGCTTTTTTTCTGCATTGCAATCTTCTCATGGATATTTGTGTTATACAGATTATAGAGGTCTGTCCCTTTCTCAATGGTATTATCAAAAGGAATTACCACGTTTCCACACTTCATAAGCCCCATTCCGCTTGATGTGTTTGTTACAAAACGAAGCTGCGCCTCCGACACGCCGATTCCTGTCTGCATCCTTATCTGCATACTTTGTTCATAGGCATACTTTTGTTCTGCCCCTGTCAATGGTCTTATTTCCATACAGCCCTCCTATAATCCTAATGCCTTGCTGGTAAGCGACTGCGCCCCTTTCACGCTCCCCACGGTAAGGGCAATCGTAAAGGTCATCTCGCACAGGTATATGAGTGTTTTTGCCCAGTCTGCGTAACTGCCCGTAAAGGACGGAAGCCCCGCACTGATGAAGGCATTGCACAACATGATTGCAAGCGCCATCGTGACCGCCTCAAACACCACGGATAAGAAATATTTGGCGTAAGAGCTTGCCGTGTTCGCCACGTTGCGGTTGCCTGCCAGCGTAGAAAAGGCAATGGAGCCAATCGGCACGATAACCATGATTTTTAAAAACCGGAAGTACACCGTGTATATCATAAAAAAGCCGCAGATAATGACGATGACACTCAACAGCGCTGCCAGTATCAGCATGATAAGCCCCTCACCGAAACCCAGATTCTTTATGACATCTGCCTGTGCACTGTCAATGGTAAGCGTGGTGTAACTTCCCGCCGACAATGCGTTCACAAGATTTCCGACTGTATTGAAGAAAGCCTTCATTATGGTCACGTTGTTTGCCACAATCCACTCCGAAAGTCCGAGCCTTATCAGCATACGCAGGATTACCTCAAAGCGCATCTCCTGCCCAAGTAAAATAAGCAATTAAGATACTGCTGCCATTTTGTTTTACAGATAAATTTTCAGATTTTTCTGTATCGCTTTCTTCTGTTGGAACAGACTCCGCATTTACAGATTGTTCTTCTCCCCACACTGCCGTGTCACCCGAACCACAAGCAGTCGTTCCAAGCAGGATGCACAAGGGAAGAAGTATTGTAAGCCATTTTTTCATCTTGAAACTTCCTTTCGTCCACAAACCTTTCTTAGCAGCCTTGATAAATAGTGCGAAATGAAAATACACAGTCCCATCAAAGCAAGATAATCAAGATAGAACACGAGTATTGATTCGCCATAATCCAAAAATACAAACTCGCTTTTTAGCAATAAATAAGTCAGAAAATCCCGCCGGATAAACACGGAAAGCCCATACAGAAAAATCACAAGTCCTGCTGCAAAAAAGAGCCTTATACCATTGTCTGTTCAAAACATGATGCAGGATAAAGAGAATGAACATTCCTGCGCCGGCCCATTCATGAGCCTGTTCTCCCCAAAACTGATAACCCATCAGAAACAGCAGTGCGAATGTCATGAGAATATCTATACCGCATTTTATTTTTAACTTTGGTTTCATTACGCCACCTGCCTTCTTGCTCCTTACCTATTTCATCGACTCTGCCGCTTTATTGACACAGGTAATTGCGTTCAAACTTCTTGGATAACCAATGTATGGCAGGCATTGCGAAACGACACGGAACAGGAAATCTTTATCGTTTCCAAGATTCATGTTTCCAATCGCATGAGCGGTAAGCTGCGGCTCACACCCACCCTGCGCCATCAAAAAGCAGAATGTAATCATTTCCCGCTGTGCCAGATCAAGTCCTGTACGGGTATAATAGTCCCCAAAGCAGTTCGCTGCCAGCCAGCGGTTAATATGACCGGTTTTCCACGCTTCTTTCATGTTTTCCCCGAAAATTTCCACCTGTGCCTGCACACCTTTTTCCAGACGGTTTTCCAGCGTTGTTGTGCATTGCCCCTCCAAAGGAAGCAAAATCCCACAATTTTCAAAAATGTCGTTCGTTGCATTCAGGAACGGAAGGACACGCCCCATTCCAAGATAATCCGCCGCCTGATACACAATCTCCTTTACGGCAGCCGGCATGATACCGGCATCCAATGCCTTCTGCAGCATAAGACAGTATTCCTCCACACCCTGACAGCCAATCAGCGTCGCCAGAATCGCCATATACCGGGTGCTGTCATCAAGCTGCTGTCCTTCCTCATTCGGAACTTCCTTAAAAGCAAAATGTTCAAAGCGATCCATAAATTCCGGATCTGTACCATACAAATTCATTTCATTTCCTCCAATATTTCAAATTTTCTGATTTCCGGTAGACCACACATGGCTTTCCTTAGCGGTATCCTGCGTGTTCTGCGCCATTACGCCCACCAGTTTATGCGGTACATAAAGCTCCTCCAGACAGGAAAGTTCTGCCGCCGATAATTCAAGTTCTGCCGCCTTTGCCGCTCCTTCGATATGATGAAGTTTTGTTGCACCGACCACAGGCGATGCTGTCTTTGTCATAAGCCATGCAAGAGAAACCTCTGTCATGGAAACACCCATTTTCTCTGCAAGGAGCGCAACTCTGCTGATTATAGCGCCGTCCTGTTCTGCGGTGGCATCATATTTCAGTCTTGCATAGCTGTCCTCCTGCATACGCTTTGAGGTTTCGCCGGGATGCTTCGCAAGTCTGCCCCCTGCCAGTGCGCTGTAAGGTGTCATTGCGATATGATCTTCCTGACAGAGTTTCGCCATTTCCCGTTCTTCCTCGCGGAAAATGAGGTTGTAGTGGTTCTGTACCGATACGAATTTTGCAAAGCCTTCTTTTTCTGCCAGGGCATTTGCCTTGACAAGCTGGTAAGCATAACAGTTTGCAATTCCGATGTAACGAACCTTTCCAGCCTTAACAACATTGTTCAGCCCTTCCATGATGTCGTAAAGCGGCGTTTCATAATCCCACATATGATAGATGTATAAGTCCACATAATCCATGCCAAGATTCGCAAGGCTCTTATCGATCATCCGTTCAATATGCTGCTGCCCGGTAATGCCTGCATGGATTTCCTCCTGCGTCCGTGGAAGAAATTTTGTGGCCACAACCACCTCATCACGCCTGGCATAATCCTGTAAGGCTCTGCCAAGATACTGCTCGCTGGTTCCGCTTTGGTAGCCTATGGCCGTATCAAAAAAATTCACGCCAAGTTCCAGACCCCGGCGAATAATTTCACGGGAATGTTCCTCGTCAATCGTCCATGTATGCTGCCCATTTCCGGCCTCACCGAATCCCATACATCCCATACAGATACGGGATATGTTCAAATCTGATTTCCCAAGTTTCGTATATTTCATCTGTCTTTCTCGCTCCTTTTTACAAATTCACCATTTCATTTTTCTGTTAGACGTTCCTGCTGCTCGTTGTATCTTGCTCCCCAAATCGTGATTTCGTTTAACTCCATATTCAATTTCTTCATTTCTTCCGAAGTAAAAGGAATGGTACTGGCAACAAGATTTTCTTTGAGCCGTTCCAGCTTTGTTGTTCTTGGTATAATTCCTCCATTGCCCTCCAACTGCCATGATAATCTCCATAAGGCATATGAACTAAATACAAATCAAGGTAATCCGTTTGCAGATTATGCAAGGATTTGTAAAAAGTCACCTTTGCATTTTCATAACCTGCATCCTGAATCCAAACCTTCGAGCAGAGAAATAATTCCTCACGGGAAATACCACTTTTTTTGATTGCCAATCCCACCGCACGTTCATTCCCATAGCAAGCTGCCGTATCAAACAGACGGTAGCCCGTTTCTAAAGCAGTCAAAACGCTATGTTCGCATACGTTTTAATCTGTAATCTGAATTACCCCAAAACCTAAAAGGGGCATTTCCACGCCATTATTTAACAGTACTTTTTGCATATACCAACCCCCTATTTGTCGGTTTTACTACCGCTGACGCTCCCTACAAAATCCGCATTCGGGAGCATCGCTTCATTCACAAGCGCTAAGGAAACAGCGCCATTTTCTTTGATTCCCTGATTGGTGTAGTGCTGTTTTGCGCAGCTAATCATAATTCGGTCATGCCCGATAATTCCCACATGGGCCACAAGAAGCCAGTTTGGTTTTTGGTTCGTCATTGTACCAGCCACCACCACGGGGGTGGGATACAATGCCAGCACAGAACCTATATTTTTCTTCATTTTCTACTTCCTCCTGCCGTTTGAATTTTATGCCTAAGATAATCTAGCCGATCCAACTGCATTTCTCTGAAATGAATCTCATCAAGGGTCGTGGAACGCCGCTTGTTCAATATGTTAAGCCGCTGTGTCTCGGTAGATTTTCCCTGCAGCAACAGACGCATATAGTTCTCTACTTCATCCTTGGTGAAGCCAATATCATGCAGTGTCATAATCATACTCAGACGTTCAATATCCTGATCGTCATACTGCCATGCTCCCATGACTTTTTTAACTGCATCACATAATCCCCAGCTTTCGTATTCCCTGAGAATATCGAGAGGAATATTGTAATGCGTACTTGCCTCATCAATCGTCATTCGTATGCTCCTTTCCATAAAAAATGCAGGCATCCTCTTGGAACACCTACATTATACCCAGACCAAAACCGAATGTCTAATACCCATATTAAATCATAAGAAATGCCTAAAACGTATTTTTAACAGACCGTATGAAATGTGTAACGGCCTCTCCCATTGTCTGGTTTTTCTTCCAAACGAGGGCGGAACCAGTTTTTAACGCAGGATTCAATGGTATAAAGCATAAATCATCATAATAAATTGCACCAAGATCAAAACACAGGGCAACGCCTATGCCGCTTTTCACCATTGTCGCTGCATTTATAATAAGATTGTATGTTGCAGCAATTTGAAGCTGTTCATAGTAGTCTCCGAACCAACTGGATAACTCATTTTTTATTAATTCACGCTTCACCATTAAGAGAGGAACACCTATCAAATCTTCCGGATTAATGCATTTTTTTCCTGCCAATTCTGAATCCCTACGGGTCAGTATTCCCCATTGCTCCTTCTGCAGCATACGGATAAACTCATATTTTCCAATATCCACGGGTTCCGTCAGAAGCCCCATATCTAAAATACCTCGTTCAATGCGTTCCTTAATATCGTCCGCAATTGCGCTGTGAATACTAAACTGTACAAGAGGATGTAACTGCTGGAACTCCCTGATCTGATCCGAAATAAAAAACATACTTTTCGTTTCTCCGCAGCCTATGGCAATCTCTCCCGACAACATCGTATCTTTGTGGGAAAGTTCTTGAATTGTTTTATCGGATAAAGATACTAGCTCCTGCGCCCGCCGTTTTAACAGCATACCGTCCTCTGTTAAAATAATGCTGTGCTTGCTTCTGTGAAATAATTTAACGCCAAGTTCCTCTTCAAGTTGCATAAGTTGCCGGGAGAGCGTAGGCTGCGTAATGTGCAAAAGTGCTGCTGCCTTTGTGATATTTTCTTCTCTGGCAACCATTAAAAAATATTTCAGTACACGAAATTCCATAGCATTTTGTCTCCTTTGCTCTTAGCTGATTATAGCAAATTTCCCTCTCTGTTTCAACATAACAAGTGGAAAGAAATGCTTTTTACGCATATTTATAGACTTTTTTAATACAAAACATATAATTATGGTAATATCATATAACAATTCAAGTACCATGATATTTTAAAAGTACATTAGATAAAGGATGTCCTGCCTAGGGGGCAGGCATATAAAAGATTATAGAAAGGATAATAAATATGAGCAAAGAAATGATAAAAAGCCTGATAGACTTAATTGATGACAGCGATATAGATACAATTTATAAGGTACTGGTCAAATTTATTCCGGAAACTCCCCCTATGCCTGATGAACTGGAAGCCATAAACAGAGCAGATAATAGCATTGCCGAATATGGCACTGTTTCTCATGAGGCTATAAATTGGGATTAGGAAGCGAGAGAGTTTCCCCTGTCACCGAACACCTATTCCCTGCCATTCCCTCACCTCTGAACATCGTTTAAGGAATCTTGCACACAAAACAGAGCCGATAAGCCGGGTATCATTCCCCAGCCCATCGGCCCTGCATTCCATTACAGCTATTCCATTTATCGCCAGTTACCGTTCCAAACGCCAAACTGCGTTTATCACCAATCCATCGCCTCAATCGCCGACTTCTCAATCGCAAGCCCCGCTTTATAACGCTCCATAAAGATTCGGAACCCTTCCACATCTTCCGCGTAAGGGTTTATCGTCTCCCCGGACAGTTCCCCGAAAATCCTGTTTTCCAGGTAATCTTCCAGTTTTTCCTCCGCTCCCTTGTCAATCATATAGGCTGCCAGCAGCGCGATTCCCCATGCGCCGCCTTCGCTGGCCGTATCCATCACCGTTACAGGGGCATTGACCGCTGCCGCCAGATACCTCTGGCCCACGCCTTTCGTCTTAAAAAATCCGCCGTGCCCCATAATCCGGTCTACCTTTACCTTCTCGTCCTCCATCAGTATATCCATTCCCAGCTTAACTGCCCCCAGGGAAGTATACAGATGAACCTTCATAAAATTGGCCAGATTGAACTTGCTCTCCGCGGTGCGCAGGAAGGCCAGCCGCCCTTCGTTCAGCATCGTGATATTTTCCCCGGAATAATAGCCGTAGGCCAGCAGCCCTCCGCAGTCCGGGTCGCCGTTTAACGCATTGGTATATAATTTTTCAAACAGTTCCCCTGTTCCTGCCTTCATCCCCATCAGTTGGGCAAATTCCTGGAAAAGTCCTACCCAGGCATTCAAATCCGAAGTTCCGTTATTGGCATGGGACATAGCGCACGGGAAGCCCGTAGGGGTTGTCACCATATCGATTTCCCGGTACACCTTGCCAAGCTGCTTCTCCAACACAATCATGGCGAAAGTGCTGGTTCCTGCCGATACGTTCCCCGTCCTGGGCGCCACCGAATTGGTGGCCGTCATGCCTGTGCCGGCATCCCCTTCCGGCGGGCAAAGAGGGATTCCTGCCGACAAAGCGCCTGTTTCGTCCAAAAAAGCCGCCCCTTCTTCCGTCAGCTCCCCGGCATTTTCTCCCGCTACGAGCACTTTGGGGAAAATATCCCTCATTTTCCAGGAGTATCCATAGGGTGCCAGCAAAGCATCGAATTTTTCCACCATGCCCTGGTCATAATCCAACGTATCCGAGTCGATGGGGAACATCCCTGCGGCATCCCCGATTCCGATTATCCTTTCCCCGGTCAGCTTCCAATGGATATAAGCGCTTAAAGTGGCCACATAATCCAGTTTCGCCACATGCTCCTCCCCATCGAGGATGCGCTGGTACAAATGGGCTACGCTCCATCGCAGGGGGATATTGAACTGGAACATCTCCGTCAGTTCATCCGCCGCCTTCTGGGTATTGGTATTCCTCCATGTCTGGAACGGGGCAATCTGCTTTCCTTCCCCATCCAGCGCCATGTAGCCATGCATCATGGCGCTGACACCGATAGAACCAACCTTTTTAAGGCTAACCCCATACTCCTTTTCCACCGCTTCCCTCAAAGAACTATAGCACTTGCGTATCCCTGTATGGATTTCTTCCAGGCTGTACGTCCAGATATTATCCACAAAGGAATTCTCCCAATCATGAATCCCTACTGCCAGCACCTGTCCTTTAAAATCTATTAATACTCCTTTAATTCTGGTCGAGCCCAGCTCAATACCCAACGCTGTCTTTCCATCTTCTATCAATCTTTTTGCGTCCATATCCACCTCTTTTCCGCACACCTCTTTGTGCATGATTTAGAAACAAGTAAATGCCCCATCGATGATGAAGTCGGAGCCAGTTGTAAAAGTGCTGGTATCCCCCGCCAGATATACGCAGATAGACTCCA
>JAETTM010000011.1 GCA_021769135.1 Lachnospiraceae bacterium
ACATTTAAAATTATTACTGCGGCGGCCGGATTGGAATCGGGGGCGGTTACGGTGAATGACCGTTTCAACTGTCCGGGCTATATCATGGTGGAAGACAGGCGGATACGCTGCCATAAAGTGGGAGGCCATGGGGCGGAGGATTTCGTACAGGGCACGATGAACTCCTGCAACCCGGTATTTATTACTGTGGGCATGCGAATCGGGGTGGACCGTTATTATGATTATTTCAAGAAATTCGGCTTGCTTACGAAAACCGGAATCGATTTGCCGGGGGAAGCCGGAACGATTATGCATAAAAAGGAAAATATCGGCGCGGTAGAACTGGCCACCATATCCTTTGGGCAGTCCTTTCAGATTACGCCCATACAGCTGGCAACTACTGCCTCTTCCATCGTAAACGGCGGAAACCGGGTGACGCCCCATTTCGGGGTGAAGGTGGTGAACGGCGAAGGGGAAACCGTAAAAACTTTGCGATATCCGGTGCAGAAAAATATAGTTTCCGCAGAAACATCGGAAACAATGCGCTATATTTTAGAGCAGGTAGTGGAGAGCGGAAGTGGGAAAAACGGATATGTGGAAGGATACCGGGCATCATCAACAATCCCCAGGGGGTTTACTACGGAGGGCAGATAGCGGCCCCTATCGTGCGGCAGCTTTTTGAAAATATCCTTCCTTATTTAGAAGGAATGGATTATAATACATAATGTGCCATATGGTACAGTGAATTGCGCTGATGCGCAAGAAGGTCATCAATTTCCTATGGAAATTGGCGGCATATGATATAGAAAGGTCGGGAATGTGAAAATGAGCCATATTGTGATTATGTCCGTAGCAATAGCTTTTGCTATCAGTGTCGTGTTTGGGCCGGTGATTATCCCTTTCTTAAAAAGGCTGAAGGTAGGGCAGACGGAAAGGGATGACGGGCCTAAAAGCCATTTGAAGAAATCGGGAACACCGACGATGGGCGGGATTCTTATATTAATCAGCGTAACGGTTACATCCCTACTGTTCATAAAAAATTATCCTAAAATAGTGCCTATCCTTCTTGTGACCTTAGGGTTTGGATTGATTGGTTTTCTGGATGACTATATTAAAGTAGTGCTGCACCGGTCCATGGGGCTTCGGGCATGGCAGAAGATGCTTGGCCAGATTTTGGTGACAGCGTTGTTCGCCTATTATATGGTGAATAATGCGGAAGTATCTTTAGCCATGAAGATACCATTTGTAACAGGGAAATATGTGGACTGGGGGGTTTTGAACGTGCCGTTTCTGTTTATCATTGTCATCGCTACGGTAAACGGCGCTAATTTTACCGACGGGCTGGATGGATTGGCCAGCAGCGTGACAGTAATGATTGCCACCTTCTTCACGGCGGTGGCCATAGGAACGTCCAGCGGGATTGAGCCGATTACCTGCGCGGTAGTAGGGGCTTTGCTGGGGTTTCTTATGTTCAATGTTTATCCGGCCAGCGTATTTATGGGCGATACCGGTTCGCTTGCGTTGGGAGGGTTCGTGGCGGCTACGGCGTATATGCTGCAGATGCCTTTGTTTATTCCCATCGTGGCCTTGATTTATGCGGTGGAAGTTCTTTCGGTAATGATACAGGTGGGCTATTTCAAGCTGACCGGCGGCAAGCGCTTTTTCAAAATGGCACCCATTCATCATCATTTTGAACTATGCGGGTGGTCGGAAACGAGGGTGGTAGCGGCATTTACGATTACTACGGCTTTGCTTTGCCTGGCGGCGCTTTGTCTGGGGATGTAAGAAGAAAGGCATATGGATATGGAACTGGAAAATAAAAAGGTATTGGTAATCGGAACAGGAATCAGCGGAATGGGGGCGGCAAAACTTCTTTGCAGCAAAGGGGCCATCCCTGTTTTCTATGATGAAAACGAAAAGATTAAAGAGGAAGATGTAAGAGGGAAAATGCCGGAAGGCGTCGAGGGGGAAGTGGTCATCGGAAGCCTGCCGGAAAACATAAAAGAAGAGGTGGCGTTGGCGGTGCCCAGCCCGGGGGCGCCGGTGGATACGGAGTTTATGGAGAGCCTGCGAAAACGGGGGATTCCTGTCTGGGGAGAACTGGAGCTGGGCTATCGGTACGCGAAGGGCAGGCTGGCGGCAATTACGGGAACCAATGGGAAGACGACTACGACCACTCTGGTGGGGAAAATGATGAAAGGATATTGCCCTTCCGTATTCGTTGTGGGGAATATAGGGAATCCCTATACGGAGTCTGCGTTGGAAATGGAAGAGGAATCCGTGACAGTGGCGGAAGTGAGCAGCTTCCAGCTGGAAACGACGGAGTCATTCCGCCCCCATGTGTCCGCTATTTTAAATATTACGCCGGATCATTTGAACAGGCACCATACTATGGAAAATTATGTGGCAGTGAAGGAGCGTATAGCTAGTAACCAGACCAAAGAGGATGTATGCGTGCTGAACTATGAGGATGGCTATACGAGGGAGTTTGGAAAAAGGTGCCCTGCCCGGGTTGTCTTTTTTTCCTCCAAGAGGAAGCTGGAGGAAGGGCTGTATCTGGATGGGGATGAAATCTGGATGGCCGAAGGAAGGAAAGAAATCCGGTTGATGAATATCCATAAAGATATGAATCTGGTGGGGATGTGCAATGTGGAAAATGTGATGGCCGCCATTGCTATCGCACATAATATGGGGCTGCCTATGGAGACAATATTGGATACGGTAAAGCATTTCCGGGCGGTGGAACATCGGATTGAATTCGTGGCTACGAAAAACGGAGTGGATTATTACAATGATTCCAAGGGAACTAACCCGGACGCCGCAATTCAGGGGATACGTGCCATGAGCAAGCCTACGATATTGATTGGGGGCGGTTATGATAAGCAGAGCGAATACGACGAGTGGATTGAGGCTTTTGAAGATAAAGTGAAATGCCTGGTGTTAATCGGGCAGACGGCGGAGAAAATAGAAACATGCGCGAGAAGGCACGGCGTGGAGAACATTGTCCGGGCGGACAGCTTTGAAGAGGCGCTCAAAATCTGCACAGAGACGGCGGAAAGCGGGGACGCGGTGCTGCTGTCGCCCGCCTGCGCAAGCTGGGGAATGTTCCCTAATTATGAAGTGAGGGGAAACATGTTTAAGGACTATGTGAATCGCTTGTAGAGCGGGCATTTGGGGAGAAAGGTTTCCCGCAGGCTGGATGCCTGCATAAGCCGGTTATGGTGCCGGGCCTGAAGTCGGCGGCGCCGGTTTACTTTGGAAGGGCGGTAAGAAAAAAATGGCGATAAGAAAAAAGAGGAATCCATCAGAAAATTATTTTGACTATAGCCTTTTGTTTATTGTATTATTTTTACTTGGATTCGGCCTGGTAATGATTTATTCCACCAGTTCCTATGAGGCGAATCTGCAGGGGCATGAGTCCACCTTCTATTTAAAAAGGCAGGTAATGGCTACCATACTGGGGTTGGCAGCGATGATAGTGGTTGCCAATATCCCCTATCATATTTATGAGCGTTTTGCGGCTTTGGCGTACCTGGGTTCGGCGGCTTTGATTCCTATGGTTTGGATTCCGCAGCTGAGATATTCGGCCAATGGAGCTACCCGCTGGATTCGGGTGGGCAGCATTACTTTGCAGCCGGCGGAGGTGGCGAAGCTGGGCATGATTATTTTTTTGTCCAGCCTGATATGCAGAATGGGGAGGGCAATACGGACGACGAGAGGCTTTTTTATAGTACTGGGCATGCCGGCGCTTATCTGCCTTATGATATGGAAAATAACCAATAATATGAGTTCTGCGATTATCGTATTCGGCATAGCGGTATTGATGCTGTTTGTAGCCAGCCCTGAATATAAGAAATTCATTATTATGGGAATAGGGGGTATGGCGGCCATTGCCCTGATAGTTTTTGCCATCTCCCAGGCGTCCATGACGGAAGGGATGGGGTTTAGAAGCGAACGTATTTTGGCCTGGCTGAACCCGGAGGCCCATTCCAGCGATAAAGGGTTTCAGACAGTGCAGGCGCTGTATGCCATCGGTTCCGGCGGAATATTAGGCAAGGGCTTGGGGCAGAGCATGCAGAAGCTGGGATTTTTGCCGGAAGCGCAGAACGATATGATTTTTTCGATTATATGTGAGGAACTGGGCCTGTTCGGGGCAATCGCGATTATACTTATGTTCCTGCTGCTGATATGGAGGTTTATGGTGATTGCCAGCAATGCGCCGGATTTATTCGGGGCCTTGCTGGTGGTAGGGGTAATGGGGCATATCGCCATCCAGGTCATCCTGAATATCGCTGTAGTGACTAATACGATACCCAATACAGGGATTTCCCTGCCCTTTATCAGTTATGGGGGTTCTGCGGTTATGTTCCTTCTCATAGAGATAGGAGTGGTGCTGAGCGTGGCAAAAGGAATCAGGCTGAAGGATATGTGAAAATACATAATTAGAGTACCAGGGGCCTGGGGCGTGTTTGAAAAATGCTTTGGCCGGACAAGATACATTTTGCGGAAAAATGCCATATATATAGAATAGATTATAAAAATGATTTAGAAGGTG
This sequence comes from Lachnospiraceae bacterium, assembly GCA_021769135.1. GTDB lineage: Bacteria > Bacillota > Clostridia > Lachnospirales > Lachnospiraceae > Kineothrix. The sequence continues at coordinate 4,535 of JAETTM010000011.1, forward strand.
CATCATTGGATTCTATTCATATTTACGGCGGGAACTTCTTAAGAGGAGAGACGAAGATACAGGGCTCCAAAAATGCAGTGCTGCCTATTCTTGCAGCGTGCCTGCTGATTAAGGGAACTTGTGTGATAAGAAATTGCCCGCGGATTGCGGATGTTTACCATATGCAGAATCTGCTGCAGGAGTTGGGATGCCTGGTGTCCTGGGCCGGCAATACGGTTACAGTGAATGCCCTTCATGTGAATGATAACCGGATGTGGGGGGAATCGGTAACCAGGATGCGTTCATCCGTGATGCTTTTGGGGGCCATGATAGGAAGGCTGGGGGATGTGACAATGGCATACCCCGGCGGCTGCGTCATCGGCAGCCGCCCTATAGACATCCATTTATCCGCCTTGCGGAAAATGGGGGCGGAGATTGTGGAAGAAGAGCGGTTTTTTACCGCTAAAGCCAGGAAACTGCAGGGAATGGAACAGGAACTGCCATTCCCCAGCGTGGGGGCTACGGAGAATGTAATCTTGGCGGCTGTGACGGCCAAAGGAACCACAGTTTTGAGAAATGCCGCCAGGGAACCGGAAATAGTGGCGCTTTGCGGCTTTCTTACGGAAGCGGGGGCCGATATCCGGGGGGCAGGAAGCGGCGAACTGGTTATCAGAGGGGTAGAGGAACTGCATGAAGTGAAATATACGGTTCCGGCGGACAGGATTGTGGCAGGAACTTATATTACAGCCGTGTTGGCGGCGGGGGGGAGCATATTCCTTGAGAATGCCCCCGCAGGGCAGCTGGAAGCACTTTTATCGGTGGCGGAAGCCATGGGGGGATGCGTAAGCGTAAATGAAGAAGGCATTGGCGTGGATGTCATTCATAAATTGAAGGCTTTTCCCTATCTGAAAACAGAAGTCTATGACGGTTTCCCTACGGATTTGCAGTCCCCGCTCATGGCGGCGCTTTCCCTGGCCCAAGGCCAGAGCATCATAGAAGAAAGCATTTTTGAAAACCGTTTCCGTGTAGTGCCCGATTTGCAGCAAATGGGCGCAGATATTGAAGTGGTAAAAAATAAGGCATATATTAGCGGCGTGGAAATGCTGCAGGGAATGGAAGTGGAGGCCGAGGAACTGAGGGGAGGTGCGGCCTTGGTGGTGGCAGGGCTGGCGGCTCAAGGGAATAGCGTGGTAAAGAACAGGCATTTTATCGAAAGAGGATATGAGAATATCTGTAAGGATTTACGGAACTTAGGGGCAGATATCAGTTTGGCATAATGTTATCATTGTGCCTGATAAAGGTAAGATATATGGATAGCAACGAAAAAAACAGCAAACAGAAAATATCTTCTGGGAAGACGAACGAGGCAAAGGGGCGGAAAGTTCCCGGAAGCGGAACCAAAAATAAAGGGAAATCCCGCAATCCCAATCTGCGGCTTGTGAAAAACGGGGATTTGCCCATAAAGGGTAAGGCCCTGGAGGGAGAGCCTGCAAAAGGCAGATTGTTACATGGGGGAAATTCCCGGGTAAAAGAGCAGGAAACCGGGAAGAATCTTCCGGAAAAGGAAAACGGCCCTAAAAATAAAAATAGAAAACAGCCGGAAGAGGATAAGAATCTTCCGGCGAAGAATCAAAAAAGGACAAAAGAGGAGCAAAAAAAGCCGGATAGGTTAGGGCAGGGAAAGAAACAGTCAAAAGAAAGAAAACAACTTTCGGGGAAGAAAAAGAAACAGGCGGAAGAAGGGGAAAAGCCTTCGGGGAAGAAAGGAAAAGCGGCAGAAGAAGGGAAAGAACTTCAGGGGAAGAAGGAGAAAGGGCCGGAAGAAGGGGAAAAGCTTTCGGGGAAGAAAGGAAAAGCGGCAGAAGAAGGGGAAAAGCCTTCAGGGAAGAAAGGGAAACAGCCGGAAGAAGGGGAAAAGCCTTCAGGGAAGAAAGGGAAACAGGCGGAAGAAGGAGAAAAGCCTTCGGGGAAGAAAGGAAAAGCGGCAGAAGAAGGGAAAGAACTTCAGGGGAAGAAGGAGAAAGGGCCGGAAGAAGGGAAAGAAGTTTCGGCAGAAGAAAAGAAAGAGGGAGCGAAAGGGGCTTCCCAGAAACCAAAAGAGGGAAAGAAGGAGGGAAAAGGGAAAAACCGGCCATCGAAGACAAAGAAACAGCCATCAAAGGCTAAAAGGAAGGCCTCAAAACCTAAAAAGGAAGAAGCGTCCACGGCGAAGAAGCCAAAAGCCGGCCGGCGGAAAAAAGAAAAGGAATACCAGGACAAGCTGGATATAGGGGAATGGTTTGTGCAGAATAAAAGCCTGATTATTATAGGGCTGACAGCTGCGGCAATCGTATGCGTCCTTGTGGGCGTTTACCGCTACATAGTAACCGCATATGAAGTAACTACCGTATATGTAGACGGAAATGTGCATTATACCAATGAAGAAGTCATGGAAATGGTTATGGGAGGACGGTATGGGAATAATTCCCTTTATCTGGCCGCAAAATACAAAGACAAGGGGATTGAAGGGGTGCCCTTTGTGGAGAAAATGGATGTGAATATCCTTTCACCGGATACGATAAGAATCAGCGTATATGAAAAAGCGCTGGCTGGATATGTGGAGTATTTAGGACGATACATGTATTTTGACCGGGATGGGATTGTGGTGGAAAGCTCGGAGGAAAGGACTTCCGGTATCCCCCAGGTCACAGGCCTTAAATTTGACTATGTGGTCTTGAACGATTATCTGCCGGTGGAAAATGATGAAATTTTCAAGCGTATTTTGGACATCACCCAGCTTCTCAATAAGTATGAGTTGATGGCCGACAAGATTTTTTTTGATTCTACTTATGAATTGACCTTGTTTTTTGACGGGATACGCGTTACTTTAGGGGCGGATTCAGATATTGACCAGAAAATCATACATTTGAAAAATATCCTTCCTAATTTGGAAGGCAAAAAGGGAACTTTACGTATGGAAAACTATACGGAGGATACGAAAAATATTACTTTTCTTCAAGATTAAAATTTAGTTTAAAAAGATACGCTTAAAAAAAGATATTGAAAAAAGCGAAAAATAGGTTGCTAATTTGGAAAAATAATTATATGATAACATGTAGGAGTTAAATTGAATAAAAGTTATCAAACCGGTAAATTTGTGCAGAGTCACAAATTCATGGAAATTTGGCAACTGCATGATTATTAAGTTAAGATTAAACGGTTGAATGGAGGAGGAAGTACCTTGCTTGAGATTAAGACAAACGATGCTGAGGCTGCAGCAAAGATAATAGTAGTAGGAGTCGGCGGTGCAGGCAATAATGCTGTAAATAGAATGATTGATGAAAGTATAGACGGAGTGGAATTTATTGGGATTAATACGGACAAGCAGGCTTTGCAGCTTTGCAAAGCGCCCAGGCTTCTCCAGATTGGCGAAAAGCTGACCAAAGGACTGGGGGCAGGGGCCAAGCCTGAAATCGGCGAAAAGGCTGCTGAGGAAAGCAGCGAGGAAATAACGGCTGCGTTGAAAGGTTCGGATATGGTCTTTGTCACATGCGGCATGGGCGGCGGTACGGGAACCGGCGCTGCCCCGGTGGTGGCGAAGATAGCCAAAGATATGGGCATTTTGACAGTAGGGGTAGTTACCAAGCCCTTCCGTTTTGAAGCAAAAGTCCGCATGACGAATGCCCTCAACGGCATAGAGAAGATTAAGGATAATGTGGACACGCTTATTGTGATACCCAATGATAAGCTGCTGGAAATCGTGGATAGAAGGACGACCATGCCCGATGCGCTGAAAAAAGCCGACGAAGTGCTGCAGCAGGCAGTGCAGGGGATTACCGACCTGATTAACGTTCCGGCAGTAATTAACCTGGATTTTGCAGATGTTCAGACGGTTATGAAGGATAAGGGCATCGCCCATATCGGAATCGGCAGCGGCAAAGGCGATGACAAAGCCAGCGAAGCCGTCAAGATGGCGGTGGAGAGCCCGCTTTTGGAGACGACCATATCCGGCGCAACCCATGTGATTATCAACGTATCCGGCGATATCACCTTGGCGGATGCCGCCGATGCGGCCGACTATGTGCAGAACCTTGCCGGGGATGAGGTTAATATCATTTTCGGCGCGATGTATGATGCCAATAAGTCGGACAGCTGTACGATTACCATCATCGCGACCGGGCTGGAAGATGCCGGGGCCAATGCACCTACATATAAGCAGGGATATATCCCTTCATCCTCCTTCCAGGGAAAGACTGTGAGAGGAACGGGCGTATCCTTTATGCCAAACAACACGACGAGCACCCCGTTGAAAAATATTCCGGGCATCAACAAGCCGGGCGATATCAGGAGCTCAGTGGAAGAAAAGACGCTGAAAATCCCTGACTTCCTGCAGAAACATTAATAAAAACCAAATAGAGAAGCAAATATAAAAGCAAAAAGGCCGCTGTAAACAACCAGCGGCCTTTTTTGAGTCTGGTTTCCTGGATGAGGGAAGCGGTTGAGGCATTTGCTTGTCGAATCCAGCGCCGAATAACACCGTTAAGGAGCGTTCTTTTGACAAAAAAAGCGGACAATACTCTATATAATGATTCTCAAAGGGAGGTGACAGACAGGGGGATGGGAACAGAATATATATGAAATCTACATCGATAGCCTTTTTGCCATGAATTTTGTTATGAACCTATATTTACACACACTCTTAGGCAAGACGATGAAGCGTACTGCCACGCGCTTCCGGCTGGTTGGGGGGAGTGCGGTAGGGGCGTCGGTGTTCGTTTTTTGGATTATCATGCCAGGTATCCCGATAGCGGTCAAAAGGTTTGCAGGGCCGATGGCTATCAGCCTTATCACGGCGGCAGCCGTTTTTCGGCTGGACAGTTTTGAACTGATTGGAAAAGCGGCGGGATATTTATCCATATATGCATTTGCTTTCGGGGGAATTATGAAATTCTTGTTTTCAACAGTGCCGGCTTTACAGGGGAAGCAGGAAAAAATATGGTACATATTAGGGGCCGGTATGGTTGGATACCATGTATTATCCTGGTGGCTGGCCCAGATGGGGAAAAAACGCCGGATGGATATTTACAGGGTAAAGATACGGGGCGGCCAGAATGAAATAGAGCTGGATGCGCTGTTGGATACGGGGAACAGCTTGCGCGAACCCATTAGCGGCAAGCCTGTCCTGGTGGTAGAAGAGGAAAGCTTCCATAAACTGGCGGGGGTAAAAAACCCGGAAAAGCTGAAAATAATCCCTTACCACAGCGTGGGAAAGGAAAACGGCATTATGGAAGGTTATGAAGTGCCCGAAATCCTTATCAAAGGCAGGGAAGAAAATTTGCGGTGCCAAAAAGTAATTGTGGGCATCAGTAAAAATAAAGTGTCGGCAAGCGGGAAATATCAGATGATACTGCACCCCGATCTGTATAACGGGACAATTGGCCGGAAACACTATCTATAAAATAATCCTAACAATTCAGGAGGAATGTATATGATTTTTAAAGTGGCAATACCAGGGAAGATTCAGTTTAAAATAATAAAAAGAGAACCAAGTTTCTTTATGGCAAAACAAGGGGATATCCATTACATAGGCGGAACGGAGGTGCTGCCGCCGCCCCTTGAGGTTGAGAAAGAAAATGAAGTGATAAGCGACCTTGGAACGGAATATGAAGACGAGGCGAAATCTATCTTGATAGAACATAATCTGCGCCTGGTAGTGTATATTGCAAAAAAATTCGACAATACCGGCGTGGGGGTGGAGGATTTGATATCCATCGGAACGATTGGGCTGATAAAATCCATCAATACCTTTAATCCGGAAAAAAATATTAAATTGGCAACATATGCTTCCAGATGCATTGAGAATGAAATCTTAATGTACTTAAGGAGGAATAATAAGACGAAGCTGGAAGTGTCAATCGATGAGCCTTTGAATGTGGATTGGGATGGCAATGAGCTCCTTTTGTCGGATATTCTGGGAACGGATGAAGATATCATATACCGGGATATCGAAAATGAAGTGGAAAGAAAGCTTTTATTAAAGGCTATCGATAAATTGTCGGACAGGGAAAAAACGATTATCAACCTTAGGTTTGGCCTAGGCACTCCGGATGGCCAGGAGATGACCCAGAAAGAAGTGGCGACGCTGCTGGGTATTTCCCAGTCTTACATATCCCGGCTGGAGAAAAAGATTATGAAACGCCTGAAAAAGGAGATGGTAAGGGAAGAGTGACAAGGGCGGAGCCCCAAAAGCCCTGGATGCGGCAAGCGCCTGAGGGCTTTTGGAACCCCAATCTTAACAGCAGATATCCACGATGATGATGTCCGGACCGATTTTTTTGATATGGTTAAAGGGGATGACATATTCGGGCTCATTGCCGAACCAACTGGAGAATTTATTTTTGCCGGGTATGATAACCTTGCATATCTGCCCGGAACATTCATCGAATTCCAAGTCGCCGATTTTTCCCAGGCATCGGCAGTCTTTTAAATTAATCACTTCTTTGCATTTTAATTCTGAAAAGAGCATAATGGTATCCTTTGTTTCCATTTATAATAGAATATGCGGCCGGGCAAAGAATTGATTCCATTGTTTTGGAATGGGGATGTATAATTTTACCGCTTTCTGTAAATCATTTTTAGTAGCGATATGAAGCTTATAAAAGATTGCAGGAGGCATAAGATGGCACAGGGAAAGGTTGAGATATGCGGGGTAAATACGTCGAAACTGCCGCTGTTAAAAAATGCAGAAAAAGAAGAGCTGTTTTCAAGGATAGAAGAGGGGGACAAGGATGCCAGGGAGCAATATATCGAGGGGAATCTCCGCCTCGTTTTAAGCGTGATTAAGCGTTTTTCTTCCAGCAACGAGAATGTGGATGATTTGTTCCAAATCGGGTGCATCGGGCTGATTAAGGCAATCGATAATTTTGATTCATCCTTGAACGTGAAATTTTCCACCTATGCGGTGCCTATGATTATAGGGGAAATCCGCCGTTTTTTAAGAGACAACAATTCCATCAGGGTCAGCCGTTCCCTAAAGGATACTGCGTACAAGGCAATTTATGCGAAAGAAAACCTGACGCGAAAGAACCTGAAGGAGCCCACCATCAACGAAATCGCCACGGAAATAGGCATTTCCAAAGAAGATATCGTTTATGCGCTGGATGCAATACAGAACCCCATGAGCCTTTACGAGCCCATTTTCACCGATGGGGGCGATACCCTTTACGTAATGGATCAGATAAGCGACAAAAAGAACAGGGAAGAGACGTGGGTAGAGCATCTTTCCCTGAGCGAAGCGATGAAGCGCTTGGACGAACGGGAGCATGAAATAATCACCCTGCGCTTTTTCGAAGGAAAAACCCAGATGGAGGTGGCTGACATCATAGGCATCTCCCAGGCACAGGTCTCCAGGCTGGAAAAAAATGCATTGCGGGTCATGAAGAACTATCTGACGGTATGAGGCGAAAACAATGAATCTTTTGTTGCCCATTTCCTGATAATTTGGTACAATATAGTATACGAAAATTACAGGAGGAAAGCTATGAAATGTCCTTTTTGCGGTCACGATAATACGAGGGTAATTGATTCCAGGCCGGCGGAAGATAATAATTCCATCCGGCGAAGGCGGGTATGCGATGAATGCGATAAAAGATTTACGACTTATGAGAAGATTGAAACGATTCCGTTGATTGTCATTAAGAAGGATAACAACCGGGAGACCTATGACCGGACGAAGATTGAGGCGGGCGTGCTGCGGGCATGCCACAAACGGCCTGTGAGCGCGGCCCAGATAGAGAAGCTTGTAGAGGAAGTGGAGACGGAAATCTTTAAATTGGAAGAAAAAGAGATATCCACCCAGGATATCGGCGAGCTGGTGATGAACAAGCTTAAGGATATGGATGCGGTGGCTTATGTCAGATTTGCATCCGTCTACAGGGAGTTTAAGGATATCAATACGTTTATGGATGAATTGAAAAAAGTGTTGGACAACAATTGATGGGATTAGGATGTGGAAGGCCTTCCCGGCGGAGGAACCGGGCAGGGCTTTTGCACGTAAGGAGAATTTATGCTGCAGAGATTTTATCCCGATGCCTATGTGGATTCCGCCTATGGCATTGATTTTGAAAAGCTATACGCAGAGGGGTACAGGGGGATAATTTTTGATATAGATAATACGCTGGTACCCCACGGGGCCCCGGCAGATAGCAGAAGCATGGAACTTTTCCGCAGGCTGAAGGGGTTGGGTTACGGCTGCCTGCTTTTATCCAACAATAAAGAGCCCAGGGTAAAGTCCTTTAGCGATGCGGTGGGGGCGGAATACATTTTTAAGGCGGGCAAACCGGCGGCGAAAAACTACCGGAAAGGGATGGAAAGGCTTGGAACGAAGGAAAAGGATACTTTATTTGTGGGCGACCAGCTTTTCACGGATATATGGGGGGCGAAAAAGGCAGGGATACGTACGATTCTTGTAAAACCCATTCATCCCAAGGAGGAAATACAGATTGTGCTGAAGCGGTATCTGGAAAGGATTGTATTATATTTCTATGCCCGCAGAAGGCATTGATAAGTAAAATAAGTAAAGCGTATACGCGCTGTACCGGAACAATCGGTTTTGCGGTTATTTATGGTAAGAGGGAGGATGGGTTATGCAGCAGGAGGAGCAGCGGATAGACGGGCATACGAGGGTGTGCGGATTGATCGGCAATCCGGTGGAGCATACAATGTCGCCGATAATACATAATACGCTGGCAAAAAAAGAGGGGAGAAACCTGATATACGTGCCTTTCCATGTGGAGAATGGGAGGGTCGGGGAGGCGGTAAAAGGTGCATTTGCCCTGAACGTGCTGGGGCTGAATGTGACAGTGCCTTATAAGAGCGAAGTTTTGGAGCATTTGGACGGTATGGACGGGATGGCTGAGAAAATAGGGGCGGTCAATACCCTTGTCAGGACCGATAAGGGATATAAGGGGTATAATACGGATGTAACAGGGCTTTACCGGGCCATGTGCAGCGAGGGGATACGACTGGAGGGGGAGGAAATCCTGATTCTGGGGGCAGGGGGCGCGGCGCGGGCGGCGGCTTTCCTGTGTGCCTCCAAAGGGGCAAAAAAGGTATATATCCTGAATCGGACGGCAGAAAAGGCCGGAGGGGTGGCGGAAGAAGTAAACAGGGCATTCCGAACCGAATGCGTGAGGGCCATGCGCATGGGGGATTATAAAAACCTGGGAACGGGCAGGAAATATCTGGCCATTCAGGCGACCAGCGTAGGGCTGTATCCGGATAAGGAAAAGGCGGTTATCATGGAGAGGGAATTTTATGAAATGATACATACCGGCTTTGATTTGATTTATAAGCCTTTTCGCACGAAATTTATGAGCATGGTGCAGGAAGCGGGAGGACAGGCTTTTCATGGGCTGAAAATGCTGCTGTATCAGGGGATTGAAGCATATGAGCTTTGGAATGGGATAGCAGTGCCGGAAGAAGACGCCCTTGCCTTGTACCGCACGCTCTTGGAATATATGGGAATTTGATTTATGAAAAATATTATTTTGATTGGTTTTATGGGAAGCGGCAAGACGAGCGTGGGGATTCGGCTGTCCTACCGGCTAAGACGCGTCCTGACGGATACGGATAAAAAAATAGAACGGCTCTACAAGATGACCATATCGGATATTTTTGAACGGTTTGGGGAAGAAAAGTTCCGGGATATGGAAACCCAATGCCTGGAAAAGCTGTTGGAAGAGCCGGAAGGGCAGATTATATCGGTGGGAGGGGGATTGCCTATGCGCAGCCGCAACAGGGAACTGTTAAAGCGGCTGGGAACGGTAGTCTACCTTAGGGTAAAGGCCCGGACAGTGTGCACCCGGCTGGCAGCGGATACTTCCAGGCCGCTTTTGCAGGGGGAGGACAGGGAAGAAAAGGTTCAGAGCCTGTTGGAGAAGCGTTCCCCTGTTTATGAAAGCGCTGCGGAAATTATTGTGGATGTGGATGAAAAAACGTTGGATGAAATTGTGGATGAGATTTTGGGAAACCGGATATTTTCTCAGGGAAAGGAATGGGTGTCAAGATGAAAATATTGGTGATAAACGGGCCGAACATTAATTTTCTGGGGATTCGGGAAAAAAGCGTGTATGGCACACAGGATTATGATTATTTGCTGAAGCTGATAGGGGAAAAGGGGGAGCAGACGGGCTGCGCCATAGAGGTGTTCCAGAGCAACCATGAGGGGGCGATTATCGACCGTATCCAGGATTCCTACTTTGACGGTACGGAGGGGATTGTGATTAACCCCGGGGCATATACCCATTACAGCTATGCCATAAGGGATGCGTTGGCCAGCATAACGGTGCCCAAGGTGGAAATCCATATTTCCGATATTATGAATAGGGAGGACTTCCGTAAAGTATCCGTGACCGCTCCGGCCTGCGATAAACAGATTTACGGGCACGGCTTGGAGGGATATTTGGAAGCAATTGATTTTTGTTTGAAAAAATAGTTGAAATCTGTGCATTTTTAGTATAAACTAGAAAAGAATTATAACGTGACAATTTGAGGAGGATTTTTTATGATTTCTGCAGGCGATTTCAGAAATGGTATTACTATTGAATTAGATAATAGTGTTTATCAGATTATTGAGTTTCAGCATGTAAAACCGGGTAAAGGGGCAGCATTCGTCAGGACTAAGCTGAAAAATGTTATAAATGGCGGCGTAGTGGAAAAAACATTCCGTCCTACCGAGAAGTTCCCGCAAGCACGTATTGATAGAAAAGATATGCAGTATTTATATTCAGACGGCGATTTATTCCATTTCATGGATGTGGAGAATTACGAGCAGATTGCATTGAATGAAGATGCCATCGGCGATACCCTTAAATTCGTGAAGGAAAATGAAATGGTGAAGGTATGCTCCCATAACGGCAGCGTATTCGCCATCGAGCCGCCGCTGTTTGTAGAACTGGAGATTACGGATACTGAGCCCGGGTTTAAGGGAGATACGGCAACAGGGGCAAGCAAACCTGCGGTCGTAGAGACGGGCGCGACTGTGTCTGTTCCTTTGTTTGTTAACCAGGGAGACGTAATCAAAATCGACACTAGGACAGGGGAGTATCTCTCCAGAGTATAGTCCGGGCGGCTATCAGGAATACAGGACAGGCTAAGGAAAGCCAATCCTTAAATTCAGCTTATAAGACAATGGGAGCGATTCCGTTGTCTTTTTTTCTTATTCAGCAGCATATCGATGGCGTATCGCCAGGAAATTCAAGACAATGTATCAATTGAAAAAGCAAAGCAACCCAGATAATGCAAAGATGCATATAAAAGAAAGGAAAGAGGTATATTTATGGAAATTATGGAATTTTGCCAGAAAGTGAAGAGAAGCCTGGCGGCGGACGCCGAAGAAGGAATCAAGATAAGCGTAAAAGAAATTACGAAAAACAACGGTGTTATCCTGCACAGCATTACCGTATCCAAGTCCGGGATGAACATTTCCCCCAATATCTATCTGGATGGATTGTATGACGCTTATGAAAGCGGCGAGACGTTCCGGTGGGTTATGGATGAAGTGCGGAAGATTTATGAGGAATCCAAATTGGAAAGCGACATCGATATGAGCTTTTTTATGGATTATGAGAAAATGAAGGAAAAGGTTGTGTATAAAGTCATCGGTTATGAAAGGAATAAGGAGCTTTTACGAAAAATCCCCCATATCGTGTTTTTGGACATGGCGCTGGTATTCTATTGCCATGTGCCGCAGGCGGAATTGGAATGCGCCACCATATTGATTTATGACAGCCATCTGAAAATGTGGGGGATTTCCAAAGAGCGCTTATATTGGGATGCGCAGCGGAATACCCAGAAACTCCTGCCTCCCAGGATACTTTCCATGGAGGAGATGATGAGGGAAATTTTTGCCGGGAATATTAAGGAGGCTGCCGGCGGGGAAGAAAAGCCAGAGGACGGAATGGAAGCTGTGGAATCAGGAAAAATGTATGTGATGGGGAATGAGAAAAAGCTTTTCGGTGCGGCGGCCATGTTTTATCAAGGCGTTCTGGAAGAGTTTTGCGAAAAAAAACAGAAGAGCTTTTATGTGCTGCCCAGTTCTGTCCACGAAGTGATATTGCTTCCCGACGATGGCATGCAGAAAGGGGAGGAACTGTGGAAAATGGTATGTGAAATCAATGCCACCCAAGTGGAGCCGGAAGAAGTTTTGACCGATTCCGTCTACTATTTTTCCAGGAAATGTAAGAAAATCAAAAAATTGTTTTAAATGTTCACAAAATCAACACTAGACAATATGGCCCGATTGTGATATTATATCAGAGTGATGTAACAAATTTGTAATATATTGAATATATAACTTACTTATGCACTCGTAGTCTAATGGATAGAACGGAGGCCTCCGACGCCTTTAATGCAGGTTCGATTCCTGCCGGGTGCATTTACATCACTCTGAAATAATTTTGCAGTTATATTTTATTGAAAGGCATAACAGAAAGGATATTTCTATATATGAGCAATCCAAGAAGAAGAACATCTCTCGATGGTGGCGGAATAGGAGACAAAATTGAAGACGTAAAAGAATGGGTGTCGGATCATGCAAAGATTGTGATGCCCATAGTTCTTTTAGTGTGTGTATTGATAACAGTGCTTGTAGCGGTAAATGCGAATAAGAAGGCGGCGGAAGAAGTGGAGGCCCAGATTGCCGGCGCTGCGGAAGGGGAAAACCCCGCGGATAGCCAGGCCAGGGCTTTGCCCGGTGCCGAGGAAGAAGCGCTTCCCCAGCTGGAGTTGGAATTGAACGCATATCCGGCGATCAATACCCTGATGAAGGATTATTATGCGGCGATGGCGGCGGGCGATGTGGCGACCATTGAATCCATGAATGCATATGTGGATGACAAGGAGAAAATCCGGATTCAGGAAATGAGCAAGTATGTGGACTCCTATCAGGAACTGGATGTCTATACGAAGCTGGGCCCGGTGGAAGGCTCTTACCTTGTTTATGTATATTCCAAAGTGAAATTTACAGAATATGATAAGCTTGTTCCCGGCATGAAGGCTTTTTATGTCTGCACCGATGATAACGGCAATTGCTATATCAATGGAGGGGAAACGAATTCGGTAGTGACCAACTACATCAGGGATATTTCCTTGCAGGACGATATGGTGGATTTGAATAATAAGGCGGTGGCGGAATATAATGAACTTTTGGAAAGCGACGATGAGTTGAAAGCTTTTCTGGCGGATTTATCCAATAGGATCGATGTATCCGTAGGGGAGATTCTGGCAAAAGCGGAAGAAGAAGCCAACGCGGAGCAGGAAGAACAGGCCGCAGCGCAAGCCCAGGAAGCTTCTGCAGAGGAAGGCGGGGAAGCCCAGGGAAATACCGTGAAAAAAGTGCGCGCTACGGATGTGGTCAATGTGAGAAGCTCTGACAGCGAAACTGCGGATAAGTTAGGCAAGGCCCAAATAGGCGACGAGTTCACGTTGCTGGAGGAAAGAGGCAACGGGTGGAGCAAGATATCTTTTGAAGGGCAGGATGCGTTTATTAAGAGCGAATTCCTGGAAGTGGCTTCGGAAGAGACGGTGCAGGATAATAATGGGGGCCAGAACGAAGAAGAGGCCGACAACCGGACAGAAACGGCGAATAACCAGACAGAAGCAGCTGATAACCAGGCGGCATCAACGGCCGGAACGGGAGAAACGGTTACCGTGGTGGAAAATGTCAACGTAAGGAAATCGGCCAGCGAAAGCGGGGAAAAGCTTGGATTGGCTTATATGGGTGAAAAGCTGGAAGTGATTATGAAGCAGGCGGACGGCTGGACGAGAGTAAAGTATAACGGACAGACAGGGTATGTTAAGTCGGATTATGTGGAGTAAAATGAAAAAACGTTGAATAACAGTCCGTATGAAAGGGCAAGATATAGGCATGGGCATGGATAAAAGTGTCCGTGCCTTTTTATGCACAGGCCCGCATAGGGAAGTCAGCTGCCAAGGCAGCATGCGGGCCGCGCGGCGAGCAGGGGAGAAGTGAGTTCCCCTGCTCGATTGCACACGGGCACCCAAAGGAAGAATGTCAGCAAAGACGACGGGTGCCCGGCGGCCGTAAAATCAATAAATTAACATAAATTTGGGCGGAAAATCCGCGTGGAAATGGGGTAAAAATGAAAAGAGACGATGCGGAAATATTAAGGGAAATACAAAAAAATACAGAAATGGCCATGAAGGCTATTGATACGATTAGCGATAAAGTGTATGATGATGATTTAGCGCTCCAATTGTCAAAGCAGTCGCTAAAATATTCGGAAATTCATAATAGGGCTATGGATAAAATATTGGAAGGCAAGGCAGAGCCCTACCGTACCAACAATATCAGCCAGATGATGCTGGTGGGAGGAATCCATACGAATACCATGTTCAATACGAGTACAAGCCATATAGCGGAACTGATGATTCAGGGAAGCAACAGGGGGATTACCGACATGTGCAAAGCGCTGAACCATCATGAGAGGGCGGAAAACGTTTCTCTGGAAATTGCGAAAGAATTGATGGATTTTGAAGAGAAGAATATCGAACGGCTGAAGAAATATCTGTAATTCAATGATATTGTATACAAGTATTATTGTACAATTTGAATAAAAATAAACAAAAAAGAGTCGGGAAACTTTTACAGGTTAATAGCCTAAAGTGTCTTGTGCAATTAGATATGACATTATATAATATTATGTGGACAAATCCCCTGGAAAAGAGGGTTTTCACTAAATGAACGCAAACTGGATAAGGGATAAAGGAGGAAATTAAAATGTCATATGTTGATGAGGTATTTGATTTAGTTGTGGCTAAGAATCCTGCGCAGCCGGAGTTCCATCAGGCGGTGAAAGAAGTTTTGGAATCTCTTCGCGTAGTAATCGAAGCAAATGAAGAAGCTTACAGGAAGGACGCGCTTTTGGAGCGCCTTGTAACGCCTGAGAGGGTAGTAATGTTCCGTGTACCCTGGGTGGACGATAAGGGACAGGTTCAGGTAAACAATGGTTTCCGCGTACAGTTTAACAGCGCTATTGGGCCTTATAAGGGCGGTTTGAGATTCCATCCTTCTGTAAATTTAGGTATTATTAAGTTTTTGGGTTTTGAGCAGATTTTCAAGAATTCTTTGACAGGGCTTCCCATCGGCGGCGGCAAAGGCGGCTGTGATTTTGACCCGAAAGGGAAATCAGACAGGGAAGTGATGGCATTTTGCCAGAGTTTTATGACAGAACTGTACAGGCATATCGGCCCTGATACGGATGTGCCCGCCGGAGATATCGGTGTTGGCGGCAGGGAAATCGGTTATATGTATGGACAGTATAAGAGAATCCGCAACCATTATGAAGGCGTGCTGACAGGAAAAGGGCTTACATACGGCGGCTCCCTGGCCAGGACACAGGCAACCGGGTACGGGCTGCTTTATCTGACGGAAGAAATGTTAAAATGCAATGGCAAGGATATTGCGGGCAAAACGATTGCGGTATCCGGAGCGGGGAATGTGGCTATTTATGCTATAGAGAAGGCGCAGCAGCTGGGAGGTAAGCCGGTGACCTGCTCCGACTCCACGGGATGGATTTATGATGCGGAAGGCATTGACGTGGCATTATTGAAGGAAATCAAAGAGGTAAAACGTGCAAGGTTGACCGAATATGCGGCGGCCAGGCCGAGCGCCCAGTACCACGAAGCGGGCGGCGACAAAGTATGGAGCGTGAAATGCGATATTGCCCTTCCCTGCGCAACTCAGAACGAGCTGGATTTGGATGATGCGAAAGCGCTGGTGGCAAACGGCTGCTTTGCGGTGGCGGAAGGCGCTAACATGCCTACTACACTGGAAGCTACGGAATATCTGCAGCAGAATGGCGTATTGTTCTGTCCGGGCAAGGCTTCAAATGCAGGCGGTGTAGCTACATCCGCGCTGGAAATGAGCCAAAACAGCGAGAGGCTGAGCTGGACCTTCGAAGAAGTGGATGCCAAACTGAAAAATATTATGGTAAATATCTTCCATAACCTGGATGAAGCTTCCAAGAAATACGGCATGGAAGGCAATTATGTGGCTGGTGCGAATATCGCAGGCTTCTTGAAAGTGGCCGAGGCGATGACAGCGCAGGGCATTGTTTAAAGTATAATTATGCAAAAAAATCCCGCATGCGGCCAGATACGGTATGAATGCGGGATTTTTTTGTTCATGCGCAGGCCCGCATAAGGAAGTTTGCTGCCAAGGCAGCATGCGGGCCGCGCGGGTCAAATACCCCGCCCCTTGGGGCGTTTCAAGCTTGATGCCCCGCTGCTTGCGGCGGGGTCTTTGACTTGGCATTTCTGAAACTTCCCCGTATTAAGAAGCAAGGAAAGTTGACATTGCTTAAAAGGCATGGAGCAACAAGAAACGTCCGCGTATCTGGATGACATAATGGCAGATACATTTGAGGGAGCCGGGAAATGGAACAATAGACCTATCCGCTATATTTTTCTGTCACTCATCAGAAGGAGGCCGCATGATCTCATCAATTTATGTACCTTGGCTGCACGTAACGCAAATGCAGAAGGTAGGAATTTAATTGACACAGAAGATCGGGAAGAGGTAAGTCTGATGCGTAATGTGTATGACTGCGTGGAGGCTTTTGGAAAATTGCTGGATAAAGAATATCATTTAGTGTTGGGGAGAAAAAAAATCTGTTTCATTACAGATAAATTTTGACAAAAAAGAGTGTTTCCATTTAATGGGACTTCAATATCTGACAGACAGACCGGAGTGAGTTCATGACAGGGGAAAATATTTGATGCAATAAGGGAACGCCGGATAACGGCAGAACAGATTCAGTCATCTGACCTGTATTACAGGATTGCAGACAGGGTAGATATGTTCCCACTTCTGGAAAGCATGATTGACAGCAATGATACAATCTTTAAGTACAACAAGAAGCTCAATGCTTATTCGGTTATTAAAGCGGATTATATTATGAAAAACAATGCAGAAGGAAGAAATATTTTTTTGTTTCTGACAGAGAACGGAGAGGAAGGAAGATATTTCTGCCGTTCATTTTTCCCGCAGGATAAATTGGATTATACAAAGAATCAGGCATCATGGACTTTGCTTTATAAGAAAAAAGTAACTCTTTCAACAGGGGAAGAAGAAATATTGTATGACAGGTTAAAAAAAGTGGATAAGGGGTAGTAGAGATCACAGCATCTTAGCCAAAACTGAAAGTAAAAGGAGCGCCTGAAACAAAAATCAAGGGAAGAAAAAACGGCTCCGGGGGATTCTGTGTGATTAATGTTTATGCTGCTATTTGTGTGGAATTATGTTTTGATGGGAAAGCTGATTTCCGCATCATTCTTCAGGCAAAACGGTCATCCCTTTCTGTACAAGCGGAGGGAGTGGCATCGGTTCAAGCCAAAGTTTTGATTAAAAGGTATGTTCCAATGCATAACATACTCTCAACCTCCGCATAATGAATTTAAACATGTATTTTGGTTTGGCTTTGTGCATGGAGGCGGATATATGGGAACGGAAGGCTTTTGTTTTATCATTGGCATGAGCGCTGTGCTCGTTTTTCTGCCCATATTGGGTATTTGGAGCGGGCGGCGTTGACCTCTTCCATTTTTTTGTGATTTGATATATAATTAAGGACGGATTGGGAAACCAAAATCTCCATAAATACCAAAGAACAAGAGAGGGATAATCCAATGAAAAAATATAGCATGCTTAAGGACTCCCCTGGGAAGTCCTTATTTTTCTTTGCTCTTCCCATGATTTTAGGGAATCTATTCCAGCAATTTTATAATATGGTGGATTCGGTAATTGTAGGGCAGTTCGTAGGCGAGGATGCATTAGCGGCGGTAGGGGCCTCCTATTCGCTTACGACAGTATTTATTATGATAGCCATAGGGGGAGGCATCGGTGCTTCCGTTATTACTTCCCAGTATCTGGGTGCGGGGGAATACGGGAGAATGAGGACATCGGCATATACGGCGCTGATAAGTTTTGCGGCGCTGAGCATTGCATTGGGGGTATTTGGCTTTGGAATGTGCGGGAAGATATTGGCCGCGCTGCGGACACCGGACAATATTATGGGGGATGCGGTGCTGTATTTGCGGATTTATTTTTTAGGGCTCCCTTTTTTATTTATGTATAATATTTTGTCTTCTGTATTTAATGCTTTGGGGAATTCCAAAACACCCCTATATCTGCTTATTTTTTCTTCCATTTTAAATGTGTTCCTCGACCTTTTGATGGTGTTGGCCTTCGGCCTGGGCGTGGCTGGGGTAGCTTTGGCTACGATAACGGCCCAGGGGCTGTCCGCAGTGGTTTCCTTTATGCTGCTTCTAAAAGCATTGGGCGGCTATCAGCCGGTTGAAAGGGATGGAGGGAAAAGAAAGGCTTCCTATTACAGCGTGGACATGCTGGGAAGCATGGTAAAAATAGCGATTCCTTCCATGCTGCAGCAATCCATTGTTTCCGTCGGGATGCTGCTGGTACAGTCGGTGGTAAATAGCTTCGGTTCTTCCGTCCTGGCTGGTTATACTTCCGGTATGAGGATAGAATCCATATGCATAGTGCCTATGATAGCTACCGGCAATGCGGTTTCTACTTTTACCGCCCAGAATCTGGGGGCGGGGTATGAGGATAGAGTAAAAAAAGGATATTTTTCCGCATACTTGATTGTATTGGCATTCGCGGCAGCGATTTTATCGGTGCTGAGCCTGTTCCATGGGAATATTATTGCGGCGTTTATCGATGAGGGAAGCGGTGCAAAGGCTTTTTCTACAGGAAACGCTTATTTAAGCTTTATCCGCTTTTTCTTTGTGCTGATAGGATTGAAGGCTATCACCGATGGCGTATTGCGCGGGGCGGGGGATGTGGTTGTCTTTACTTTGGCAAATCTAATCAACCTGGGCATTAGGGTGTTCATATCTTTTCGTTTTGCGGCAGAATGGGGTGTGGCGGCAGTATGGTATGCAGTGCCTATGGGATGGGCAATGAACTATGTGATATCCTTTCTATGGCTGCTTACCGGAAATTGGAGCAAAAAGCGAATTATCAAGCGGTAACTTGTAACAGTTCAGCCTTTTGGCTGCCCTGTTACGGAATCCGGCCATTTTGAGTTTTGCCTACGGCAAAAGGGCCGGAGTCGTTGCCGCCTCTGCGCACTCGTACGGACTTTGCAGCAAGTGCAAAGTCCTGGGCTGAACTGTTATGGTAACTTTCTGTAGTCTATAGTTGATATATCTCCGTAAAAGGTATAGAATATTAAGTGATAATGTACGTTTTAATAGAATCGGCGGGAATGAGGAAAGAATGAAAATACACGAAAGCGCATATATAGCGGATGGAGCAGTAGTGCTGGGGGATGTTTCCATAGGGGAAGAAAGCAACATTTGGTTTCATGTTACCATCAGGGGTGACCGAGGAGGAATCATAATAGGGAGCAGGAGCAATATTCAGGATAATGCGGTGGTGCATGTGGACGAAGGCTTCCCGGTATATATCGGGGATGGCGTAACGGTAGGGCATGGAGCTGTGATTCATGGCTGCAAGATTGAGGATAATACATTGGTAGGGATGGGGGCAATCATATTAAATGGGGCGCGGATAGGCAGAAACTGCATTGTAGGCGCAGGCGCTTTAATCCCTCAAAATATGATTATCCCGGATAACTCATTGGTAATCGGCTTCCCTGCCAAAATCATGCGCCAGGTTACTCCGCAGGAAGTGAAATCGAACCGTTTCAATGCTGATGCATATGTGGAAGAAGGACGGAAATACAAAACGAACGGGGAACTGGAATAGGTATATGCAGAACTGGAATAGGAGGGTTGAAAATGGATTTTTTTGAAAAGATTGGAGATACAATCACGGGAAAAGGCAAGGATATTGCAGATAAGGCAAAAGATTTGGCGGAGATTGCCAGCCTAAGAAGCCAAATCAGCACTTGTGAAGAAGTTATCAAGAAGAACTATCTGGAAATCGGGAAACTATATTATGAGCAGTTCAAGGAAGCGGAGTATAACGACTTTGTAGAACAATGTACGGCGATTACTAACGCGAAGAATGGGGTGAGCGCATTGGAGGAAAAGATACGGGAGATTAAAGGGGTTTGAAGAAGCGGTTCCCTTTCCGCCGCCCGGTGAAAAGATATGACGGTTGGAGAAACGGGGAGGTATGAACGGATGTGACGCAGATAGGCGGACAGGGGTTGTCCGGCATATAGTATCCCGGCAGTGCAGATTAAAGTACTGCCGGGATGTTTTTAACGCAGAGGATTGTTTTGGGCAATATACCGCGGATACAAAATCTGCAGAAATGAGGAAAGAGTGAAAAATAAAGTGTATTTTTGGACGCACTTGTATAAGGGTTCATAAAACCCCGTTTTAACAGTCATGGGAAACAGAATAATGTTAGTTATCGTTGCGTTTTACTAACTTAGAACTATCATAACCAAGGCTTTCAAGGTAAGCAAAAACATTGTCCTCATTTAAAACAACACGTTCCACATGATTTTGAGGGCCCATCAATTCCTCGTAATCAGTAGGAGTGAAAGGCTTCTTTTCAGAAACCATGTGGTAAATACAAACCATCATCATTCTTGCAATGGCAATGATTGCTTTCTTGTGACCGCGGCGCTTTTTGATCCGGCCATATTTGATCGCAAAATAAGGCTGCTTTTTGCTCTTGATTGCGGCAAGGGCACACTGTACCATCATCGGTTTCAGGTAATCGCCGGCTTTGGCAATCCGGACAGATTTTTTCTTGCCAGCGGATTCATTGTTAGCGGGAGAAAGCCCGCACCATGAACACAGGTGTTTCGCATCATCAAAAATGCTCATGTCAACGCCTGTTTCCGCAAGGACAATAGTGGAGCTTAACCCGGTCATACCGGGCATAGAGCTGACAAATTCAACGGACTCATAATAAGGTTTTATACGGACGTAAAGTTCAACTTCTGTCTGGGTAATCATGCCATCAAGATAATCCATGTGGGCACGGGCGAGTTCCAGTTTTTTTGCTTGATCCGTTTCAATGTTATACCCTTTAATGGCTTCGATGATCTCATCAGATTTGGCTTTAGCCCCTTTCTTTATCAGTTTGCGGACAGCTTTTTCGTCCATGGAATCAGCGGTATGCCCCAGCAGATAAGACATGATTTCGGTTGCAGTTTTGCCGAAGGGGTCGGAAAGTACGCTGGCAATACCGACATTGGAAACGGCCATACAATTTTGGATGCGGTTTTTCTCAGAAGATTTCATACAGACCAGCTTAAAGCGATATCTTGCGAGTTCCCGGGGCTGGCGGAAATCTTTCGGAGGGATAAAGGAACATCTCACAAGGTCAAACTTATAGAGGTCGGCAATCCATTTGGAATCCTTTTTATCTGTTTTTTTGCCTTTGATGGCTTTGACATATTTCGGATGCGTAAGGCAGACATCTATGTCATTTTCAAGATAATTAAAAATAGGAATCCAATACTTTCCTGTGGATTCCATACAAACGTGATAACAATTATTCTCGATGAGCCAGTTGTGAAACCTTTGAATATCCGAGTTGATGGTTGAAAAAGATTTTTGCTTATATTCGGATACCCCGTCCTTGTTAGTAATTACGATGGTTGCAACGATAACATTTTTGTGGACATCAAGCCCACAGCAGATGGAGTATTTTAACCTCACCATAAGTATCACCACCTTAGTAAAAAAGGAATAGCAACAGTGACTGTCATCCTGCGACTGAATAAACATGGTTTATTACCAATGATAATGCTCATGTACGGTAAAGAAGTAAGCAACCGAAAACAAGAGATAGACCGCCAGCACCACACTATTCCGAACCAAAGAAACCAAAGACTAAAGACAAGCATTATGGAAATGTGCATAACAGGCTATGGAATCATGGATAACTCTATTCACAGGACGTGGAAAAGCTAAATAGCAGCTTTCCCACGTCCTGCAAACAGAGTTACCCACAATTCCGAAAGGCAGCCAGTTATACACATTTCCACGAATGCCGACTACTACGAAATCCCTTTCTTATTCTTCATCATTGTGAACCAGTCATGAAAATAGCATAATTTTGGTGTTATTGACAATGAACAATTAGGATTGGAGTATCTAAAAGGTGTGTTAAAGATTATTGACACAATGTTAATTTTCAGAAACTTATGAAATGTGTGTTAAAATTGACAAATTGACAACCTAAATTGCTTGAAGCCAAATAAATAATATTGTAGGCTAGAAAAAAGGAGGAAATGTGAAATGAAATTTAACGAAAAATTATTAAAACTTCGTAAAGAAAAAGGACTCTCACAAGAAGAATTGGGAATGGAAATGCAGGTATCAAGACAGACTGTCTCAAAGTGGGAAGCAGGGCAATCATACCCGGATTTTACTAGATTAGTCATGTTAAGTGATTTCTTTGATATGACTTTAGATGAACTTGTAAAGGATATTGACGTGCAGGAAGTAAGGGAAAATTCTTTTATAAATGAAAAAGTCGATTCAATTTATCGAGTTTCCCAAGACGTGGATTCTATTATTCAAAATAAAACTCTCAAAGATATTTTAAGAGGAATAAAATGGTTTATAGTGGGTAGCTTTATATTTCTATGCCTAATCATAATAGTTACACTTATACTGCATTTTATTTATCCAGAATCCAATATATTTTGGCACACCTACTAATTGCAAATTATAAAAACCCTATGTGGGAGAAAGGGGGAATCAACTATGCCTTGTACAGAAGCATACAAAGAACACATCATGTATACTTTCAACGGCTTTTGCAAGACCGTCATACGCTTTGCGGCTATCAACGCATGGCGTGACAGGAGCAGACGGCGGCAAAAAGAAATATCCCTTGAATACCTCACAGAAGAAAAATTTTACCCTTTAGGCACAACAGACGAATATTTTGAAGCACCCTATGAAGAATACCCCATTACGATATGTGGTCAGACAGTTATCCTCACCAATGGGGAACTTGTCGCCGCCCTGTTATCCCTGCCGGAGAGAAACAGAGAAATCATATTCCTTTACTTTTTCGGAGATTACACACAACAGGAAATCGGGGAAATGTATGGACGCTGCCAGAGTACGACCGGGTATCAAATCCGCAGGACGCTAAAACTCCTGCAAAGGAAAATGGAGGTGCTTTCACATGGGGAATCCGAACCTTTTGCCCTATGAAACGATTGTCCGGGCGACCAGCGGAGAGCCGGAAGCCGTGGACGAGGTTTTACGGCATTACAGCAAGCGTATCCGAATCGCCGCTATTGAAAACGGGCATATCGACAGGGATACCGAGGACAGCATAAAAGCCAGATTGCGGAAAGCCTGGGATTGACGGCTAATTATCTGAGCACGATTTTCCGGCAGAGGACGGGGAGGAAATTAATCGATTATCTGACGCAGGTGAGGATGGAAGCGGCAAAGAAGCTGTTGTGTGAAAATGTCACTGCGTCCGTGCAGGACATAGCCCTTATGGTTGGGTATAACAGTTCCAGGCATTTTTCCACTTTATTTCAAAAACAGACCGGAATGACGCCCTCTTACTATCGGAAAGCGAAATCGGAGGGCAGATTGTAGAAAACCGTACCTGAATCGGAGATTTGTATCATTGGAATTGGAAAATAGGTACTGTATAGTAAAACCATCAGGAAGTAAAAGATATAGATTCTAAACAGGAGGAAATATGTTATGAAATGCAAAAAACTGATGGCACTTTTATGTTCGGCTGCAATGGCATGTTCATTGATGGCATGCGGTTCAGCCCAGGAAGGGGCATCCGAGCCGATGGGCCAGGATGCGCCAGCAGCTTCGGATAGCCAGGCGGAGGCAGCGGCAGAAGGGGAAAAAGGAAAGGATGTTACAATTACATTTTCCACAAACGTGGTAGGGGGCAAGGCGGAGGCGCTCCGTATGGCGTGCGAGGCATTTGAGGAAGAAACGGGGTATACGGTTGATTTTCAGGCTCCGGGCGAGAGCTATGAGGAATTGATGAAAACAAAAATGTCTGCGAACGAACTGCCGGATGTGTTTACGACCCACGGATGGTCAGTGGCAAGATACAGCGACTATCTGATGCCCATTAACGATTTGGAGTGGGCGGCGGATATAAGCGAACAGATTAAACCCGTTATTACGGATAAAAACGGCAATATGTATGTCCTTCCGGTGGATATGGATATTGCAGGGATTGTATGCAATATGGCGGTTCTGGAAGAGGCAGGGGTCAACCCGGACGAAATCAGCACATGGGATGATTTCGCGGCAGCATGCGACAAGGTGAAAGCGGCAGGGAAAACACCGATTCATATGGGCGGAAAGGACAACTGGACCATTGGGCAGTATTTTGACTGGGCGGCGCCTTCTTTCTACATAACGGACGAATCGAAAAGCCATGCGGATGAATTGAAAAGCGGAAAATTTGATACGGCAGTATGGGAAGAAGTAGCAGGCATGATGTCGGACTGGGTGGCGGCAGGATATTTTAATGAAGATGTGCTGACCGCAGACTATAATTCCGATATCCAGTCGCTGGCGCAGGCTGAAACGGCATTTGCCTTTTATGGGAATGGCGGTATTGTAGATACGCTGGGGGTGAATCCGGATGCGGATATGGGAATGATACCGATTCCGTCAGTGAGCGAAGGGGATGAGCCAAGCTTAATTTCCGGTGAAGATATTGCAGTGGGCATATGGAAAGATTCCAAAGTGAAAAACGAAGCGATAGAACTCCTGAATTATTTGGCAAGGCCGGATGTGTTAAAAGGACTGGCGGAAGCGGCGGGGAATAAAGCTGGGTTGAACGGCGTGGATGCTGAAATCGGAAAAATAGGAGAGTATTACAATAAATATGCGGATGTGGAAGCTTTCCCTTACTTTGACAGAGAGTATTTGCCCAGCGGCATGTGGGATGTGATGTGCTCTACAGGCGCAGACATTCTGGCACAGAAGGACGGCGCTGTGGAGAATGCGGCAAAGACAATGGAACAGAATTTTAATGATAAGTTTGTTGCTGAGTAGGGCATATAGGTGAGGGAAATGGGGGGAGCTGAGAAAAGCTTCCCCCTTTGCCGATTCTTTCATAGGAAAATATGGAAAAGGAAAGGTGAATGGAATGAAAAAGAGAGCCAGGATTATGAACCTGTTTTATGTGCCGGCGATTATCCTGTTTACAGTATTTGTAATATATCCTTTGATGAAAGGTGTCTTTTTATCATTTACAAACTGGAACGGATATTCGCAGACATACAAAATGGTAGGGATAAATAATTATATCAGAATGCCGGGCGACCAGAATGTGCGCAGGGCGTTTATAAACACTATTATACTGGGGGATTATTATGACTCTCTTAACCTTTGAACTGCCGATGTCCATTTTCTTATATACTAATTTTATCGCGTCCATCCCTACGGCATTGGATGAAGCGGCCGCTATTGACGGATGCGGGCCCGTACGCGCATTCTTTTGCATTATTTTGCCGCAGCTGAAATCGGTAACGGCATCGGTAGTGATACTGGCCGGGATTCATTGTTGGAATGATTATCAGTTTTCATTATATATCCTGCAGTCTTCGGTAAGGCGTACGGTGACGCTGGCAATTTCGTCCTTCTTTTCTCAGACGACCAGCAACCTGAATGCGGCGTCTGCGGCCGCTTTTCTTGCAATTTTACCGGTAGTGTTCTGCTTTCTGTTCCTGCAGAAATATTTTATTAAAGGAATGGTGGACAGCGCGGTAAAATGATGCGGCGCGCATATTTGAATATTTCCGGAAAAATAATAGGAGGGCATGCATATGTCCTCCCATTAAAGTTATTGTTTCAGTTTTCATTGTATCATTGCTGCGGCGGTTGCTGTTCTTGCTGTTGCTGTGCCTGCTGCTGCTCTAATTGCTGCTGCGCTTCCAAAGCCGCCTGCTGCTGCGCCTGGATATCCCGCTGGATAATCTCGTTCCGCTGCTGCTCCTGAATTGCTTCCCATCCAGGAGTCGCGAAGAACTCAGCATTATGAGGACAGGAATTACTTTGGTTAGCCGGCACTTCCACGGTAGATACGGTGCCGTCCGGGTTAGTTACCTGAGTGGTAGTGGAAGAACCGCTTTGCAGGGATACATCTTCCACAGGGTTGAGGGTCAGCACGCCTTCCACCTTGAACGGGCAGAATTCACAGGCGGGCAGTCCGCAATACTGGCAGATAGCGCCCTGATAATGCACATCGCAGCTTTCGGTTGGCACGGTGCCGTCGGCAAAATATTCCGTAGCCAGTGTTCCCTGGGTGTCGCATAGCCCCGGGATGGGCAGCTTGCCTGATTTGGAGCATACGGTGGCTGTCACAATACCGGCGGGAACGGAGAAAGGTTCATTGGGCAGCTCGGCATGTATTTGCGACATAACGGCGCGCCACAATTTTTTGGCCAGATTCCTTTCATCCCCTTTGGCCAGCTTCTCGTTATTGTCAAAGCCTGCCCAGGTAGTGGCCGTATAATAAGGGGTAAAGCCGGAAAACCACACGTCATTGTAGTCGGAAGTAGTACCTGTTTTGCCGGCGATGGCCATACCGCCGAAATTAACAGCCCCGCCCGTTCCTTTGGTGACAACATCCACCATGGCATCGGTCAGGAGAAACGCAGTCGTTTCTTTAATTACCTGGGTAGTTTCCGACTGGGTATTGTCAAGGATGACATTGCCGTCATGGTCCACTACGGTGTTGTATAATTTAGGCTTGATATAGGTGCCATGGTTAGCGATAGTGGCATAAGACGCATTTAATTCCTCGTTGGTAACGCCGTCCGTAATGCCGCCAAGGGCTAAGGACTGCTGAATGTCGGTGTATACTTTACCATTGATTTCTCTGGATTCCACCAGGGTGGTAAAGCCGAAATTCTGCAAATAGTCGAAACCGAGCCGGGGGGTAATCTGGGTTAAAGTTTTCACGGCAACAATATTTAAGGAGTCCTGAATCCCAAGCCGCAAAGAACATAAGCCCCTGTAGGATTCCCCATACCAATTCTTGACAGGCTGGCCATTCGCATAACGGAAGGGCATATCGTTTTGTACAGTAGCCAGTGTAAGCCCCGCATTGTCCAAGGCCGGTGCATAGGTGGAGACCACTTTAAAGGTAGAGCCAGGCTGCCTTACCGTATCCGTGGCACGGTTCAACGTACGGCTGCCTTCCTTGGCGCCCCGGCCGCCAACCATGGCTACGACAGCCCCTGTGGCCTGATCCTCCACCACGAGGGAAACCTGTGGCTGGGGCGTAAGGTGGATATTTTCCCCATATACTTCATCCCCAGGGGAGAGCATAGCCGCCTTATAGGCTTCAATGGCTTCTTCGGCCTCTTCTTTGGAATTATATATCAGGTTAAAGTTGCGGTTCTGTTCCCTATAGTAGCTGCGGAACATTTCAGTACTGTGGTTCTCCATTTCCCCATTGCTTTTCTGGATGGTAAGTTCATAATTCAAATACCATTTCACATTGGGAGGGTAATTTTCCTCATTGCTGAAAACCTCGTCGCAGATTGCCTGGATTTTTGGATCCTGGGTGGAATAGATTTTCAGCCCTCCCGTGTAGAGAAGGGTATAGGCCTGTGTTTCGTTGTAGCCCGCGGCTACCAAATCCTCCAATACATCGTCTGTTAAAGCATCCACGAAATATGTATTGATGGCAGTTTCTTCGACTTCTTCGTTGGTAACCTGAATGCGGGAATATACATCGTCTTCCATGGCCAGGTCATATTCCGCCTGGGTAATATATCCCTGCTCCAGCATATTATTGAGTACCTTGGCACGCCTTTCGGCATTGTCCTCCGGATGGGTAATCGGGTTGTAGCGGGAAGGGTTCTGGGTAATGCCGGCGATAACTGCGCATTCGGAAAGATTGAGTTCGCTGACGGATTTGTTAAAATAACGCTGGGATGCCGCCTGAACCCCCAAAGTATTTTGCCCTAAATTGATGGAATTCATATAATTCAGGAGAATATCCTCTTTGGAGGTAGTTTTTTCCAGTTCCAGCGCCAAATACTGCTCCTGGATTTTTCGCTCGATTTTGTCCATATTCAGGCCGCGGGCTTCCTTGGTCCAGTCGGTAAACACGTTATTTTTTAACAGCTGCTGGGTGATAGTGCTGGCACCCTCGGAAAAATGCCCGGTGGTAATGCCTTTAACGCCGGCGCGGATAATACCTTTGATGTCGATGCCGTTATGCTCATAAAAGCGCTGGTCTTCGATGGCGACAAAAGCGTTGGCCAAATCTTCGGGTATCATATCCATAGTAACAGGAATCCGGTTGGAATTCTCGGCAATCAATTTGGCCGTCTGATTGCCTTCAATATCGTATACGAAGGTGGAAAAGCCGGTAGGCTGTACATTGATATTGCCTATTTCCGGTGCGGTGTCGATGATTCCCCGGAACAGCCCGAAAACAATGCTGGCTGCAAAAATACCGCAGGATAATATGGCGATTAAAGCAACGTTAAACAATGTAAGCGCAAGCTTTCTACCCCACTTCGCAGATGTAGAATGGAGTACTTTTTGTTTGTCCCGTACTCCTTTTTTTCCATAATTCATGATGTTCCTCCTTGAAGTGTGCATAAAAAATTCAATATTTCCAAAGATTAAGCACAACTTAACATTTCGATTATAGCAAAATATAGCAATGAAATAAAGTTTTTTCACAAATTTCTCACTTTATATTAAGAATTGTTCACAATTGGATACACTTTTATTCCCGCTTGTGCTAAAATAAGAAAGGTATTTGATTGGGAATTGTCATGCACGAAGGCTGTGGCGGCAGCGACAGGTGAAAACGATACGGCCAGGTATGAGGAGAGAGATGGAAGATGGAAAAGGAGCAGACGTTTTTGCCCTATAAGGTGTTGGAAACAGGCGGGGAAGGCGAGATTGTGGAGAAGAAATCCCGTTTTATTGCCACTCTGGCGCCTGTGCATTCGGAAGAAGAGGCGGCGGCCTTCATAGATTCCATAAAGAAAAAGTATTGGGATGCCAGGCATAACTGTTCCGCATTCGTGCTGGGGGAAAGGGCACAGGTGACCAGGTGCAGCGATGACGGGGAACCTTCCGGAACGGCAGGGAAACCCATGTTGGAGGTGCTGCTTGGGGCCGGGGTCAGGAATGCGGCCGTTGTGGTGACCCGTTATTTCGGGGGAACCCTTTTGGGAACCGGCGGGCTGGTCAGGGCATATACCCAGGCGGTCCAGGCAGGGTTGGAAAACTGCAACGTGGCCAGGATGCAATACGGCTGCGAACTGGGAATACGGACAGACTATAACGGGATAGGGAAGATACAGTACCTTCTGGGCCAGAGGGGGCTGGAAATAAAGTCTTCAGAGTATACGGATATCGTCACGCTGAAGCTGGAGGTGCCTTTTGAAGAATGCGGGACCCTTTGCAAAGAACTGACGGAGGCCACGGCAGGGCGGGCGAAAATTGAAGAATTGGGGAAACGCTATATAGCGGTGAATATATAGCAAATCATATATTAATCGAAAATATACAGCAGGATATGGGAGTAAATCTTATGCAATGAGAGCGGGATAGACGGACATATTCCATGCAATGAAAGGAGGTGGTTTTTATGAAACAAAGTATAAGCGCATCAAATTCTGATATACCTCTCCCCGGGCGGAGCATAAAAATCACATATGGAGGACATTGCTATGGAAGAAATCAAAGAATTAGACGTTATTAAAGAATTGCTGGAAACCAAGCAGTATACAAGGCTTCGCCAGAAAATGGCAGATATGAATATCGCGGATATCGCGTTTGTCATGGAGGAATTGGAAGAAGGGGAGCTTTTGAAAATTTTCCGCATTTTGCCTAAAAGCATGGCGGCGGACGTTTTTTCCTATCTGGAAGTGGACAGCCAGCAGTTTATTATTACTTCCCTTTCCGAACGGGAGGCGGCCAATATTATCGACAACCTGATGGCGGACGATGCCACGGACCTTTTGGAGGAGATGCCGGCCAATATTGTAAAAAAGCTGCTGGCCAGCGCCAGCGCGGATACGAGAAGGGATATCAACCACCTTCTGAGATACCCGGAAGATTCTGCCGGGAGCATTATGACGGTGGAATACGTGGATTTAAAAGAAAATATGACAGTGGAAGATGCCATCCAGCGGATACGCCAGATAGGCGTGGACAGCGAGACGATTAATATATGCTATGTGCTGGATGCCAAAAGGACATTGGTGGGTACGGTAGCGCTGAGGTATCTGCTGATTAGCCCGTCGGATGCGGTAATCGGCGATATCATGCATGAAAACGTGATTTATCTCAATACGCTTATGGACCAGGAAGAGGTGGCCAGGCAGTTCCAGAAGTATGACTTTACCTCCATGCCGGTAGCGGATAACGAAGGGCGTCTGGTAGGGATAATCACTGTGGATGACGTGGTGGATATTTTGCAGGAAGAGGCCACGGAAGATATTGAAAAAATGGCGGCTATCGTACCCAGCGATAAGCCCTATATGAAGACAGGGGTTTTTGAGACATGGAAAAAAAGGATTCCATGGCTGCTCCTTTTGATGATATCGGCTACTTTTACGGGAAGCATCATAACTTCTTTCGAGGACGCGCTCAGTGTATTCCCCATATTGACGGCATTTATTCCGATGCTGATGGATACGGGGGGGAATGCGGGCGGACAGGCCAGCGTGACCATAATCCGAGGGCTTTCCCTGAATGAAATAAGCTATTCCGATGTGCCGAAAATCCTTTGGAAGGAGCTGCGGGTCGCTTTGATTTGCGGCCTTACGCTTTCCGCCGCTTACTTTGCAAAGCTGATGCTGTTTGACAAGGTGGGGCTGGGGGTGGCGGCAGTGGTGTGCTTTACATTGATTGCCGCCGTTTCCATTGCGAAGATGATTGGATGCAGCCTGCCTGTGCTGGCAAAAAGGCTGGGCTTCGACCCGGCGGTTATGGCCAGCCCGTTTATAACGACCATTGTGGACGCCTTGTCATTGGTGATTTATTTTGCGATTGCCACGGAAATCCTGCATGTATGAAAGTATAGGTAAACGAAAATAGAAAGGAACAGGTATTTTGGATATGAATGTTTCATGGGTTATGATGATGAATATGGGGATTTCGGCGGCAATTGCTTTATTTTTGCCGATTGTCCTGCTTGTGGTATGGAAGGTAAAGAAACGGGGAATACGGATGCTCCCTTTTCTCGTGGGGGCCGGGGTATTTATCATATTCGCCCTGTTTTTAGAGCAGATATGCCATTATTTTGTCCTAAACAGGGTATCGCCCCTTTCCGAATTCATGAATGGGCACATATGGGCATTTACCCTCTATGGGGCGCTGGCGGCGGGGGTGTTTGAAGAGACCGGGCGATTCCTCGCTTTCAAAACAGTGCTGCGGCGCAGCAAGGGAAAAGAGACGGCTGTTACATATGGAATCGGCCACGGAGGGGTAGAGTCCATTTTAGTGGTAGGGATTTCCATGATAAGCTCCCTGATATTGGTGGCTGCCATCAGCGCTATGGGCGGGGTGGAAAACTATGTGGCCCTTGCTCCTGCAGAAACCCAGGAGGTGTTAAGGGAAAACCTGAACATCTTGCTCCAGACTCCTTCTTATACCTTCCTTTTTGCCGGGATAGAAAGGATTTCCACAATATTCTTTCACATCGCCTTATCGGTGATTGTATTTTTCGCCGCTAGGCGGCCGGGGAAACTTTATCTCTATCCTCTGGCTATTATCATACATGCCTTTTTGGATTTGTTTGCAGTCTTTTACCAAAAGGGAGTAATAAAAAATATTGCAATTATGGAACTAATAATTATAGCGGTGACAGCCGCCACCGCCTATTTTGCATACCGCATTTATAAAGCGGACACAGTACAATAAATATCCAAAAGCCGCGCCATCAATGCATGGCTGCCCTTTTCCGCATAGTAGGATCCAATATTTTTTTCCGAATTCTCAAGGAAACGGGAGTAACCTCCAGCAGCTCATCCGTATCGATAAATTCCAGCGCCTGCTCTAAACTTAAAATCTTAGGGGGATTTAGCCGCAAAGCATCGTCCGCGCTGGAAGAACGGGTATTGGTGAGCTGCTTTTTCTTGCATACGTTTAATTCGATATCTTCCCCGCGGCTGTTCTGGCCCACAACCATGCCGGAATATACCTTTTCGCCAGGGCCGATAAAAAGTGTACCCCTTTCCTGGGCATTATATAAACCGTAGGTAATCGCTTCTCCCGCCTCAAAGGCAATCAATGAACCCTGTTTCCGGTATTGGATATCTCCTTTATAAGGGCCATAGCCGTTAAAAATGCTGTTCATGATGCCGTTCCCCTTAGTGTCCGTCATGAATTCACCCCGGTATCCGATAAGCCCTCTGGAAGGGATGGAGAATTCCAGGCGGGTATATCCTCCGGAAGCGGTGCCCATATTTAAGAGCTCTCCTTTCCGCTGGCTTAATTTCTCAATCACAGTTCCGGCAAATTCTTCCGGCACATCCACGTAAGTGAGTTCCATAGGCTCCAGCCTTTTCCCGTTCTCATCGGTTTTATAAAGCACTTCAGCCTTGCTTACCGCAAATTCATAGCCTTCCCGCCGCATATTTTCGATGAGGACGGAAAGATGCAGTTCGCCTCTGCCGGATACTTTGAATGTTTCAGTAGTGTCCGTTTCTTCCACGCGCAGGGAGACATCCGTATTTAATTCCCTAAATAGCCTGTCGCGCAGATGGCGGCTGGTAACATATTTGCCTTCCTTGCCGGCCATGGGAGAGTCGTTGACGATAAAATGCATAGCGATGGTAGGTTCCGAAATTTTCTGGAAGGGAATCGGCACCGGGGATTCCGGGGAGCAGATCGTATCCCCGATATGAATATCCGCAATGCCGGAAATCGCAACGATAGAGCCGATATTGGCTTCCTTTACATCCACCTTGTTCAAACCGTCGAATTCGTAAAGCTTGCTGATTTTCACCTTTTTCATTTTATCAGGTTCGTGGTGGTTGACGATAACCACTTCCTGATTCACCCTTACGGAACCGTTGTCCACTTTTCCGACGCCGATTCTGCCCACATATTCGTTATAGTCGATGGTACTGATAAGCACCTGGGTTCCTGCCTCCGGATCCCCTGTGGGGGCGGGGATATAATCCAAAATGGTTTCAAACAATGGGGTCATATCATTGCCCTTAGTATCGATATCCAGGGAGGCTATGCCTGTTTTTGCAGAAGCGAAAATAAAAGGGCAGTCCAGCTGTTCTTCGCTGGCATCCAGATCGATAAACAATTCCAGCACTTCGTCGATGACTTCCCTGGGCCGGGCTTCCGGCCGGTCGATTTTATTGATGCATACGATGACGGGAAGCTGCAGCTCCAATGCCTTGCGAAGGACGAATTTGGTTTGGGGCATGGCCCCTTCAAAAGCATCCACCACCAGGATGACGCCGTTGACCATTTTCAGGACGCGCTCCACTTCGCCTCCGAAATCGGCGTGTCCGGGGGTGTCGATGATATTGATTTTCGTATTCTTATAGATGACGGCAGTGTTTTTGGAAAGTATGGTGATACCCCTTTCCCTCTCTATGTCATTGGAATCCATAACCCGTTCCGCCACTTCCTGGTTGGCACGGAAAACGCCGCTTTGCTTTAGCAATTCATCCACCAATGTGGTTTTGCCATGGTCTACGTGGGCGATAATGGCAATATTTCTTACATCTTCTCTTGTCTGTTTCATAAATCGTGACTCCTCTTTATATTATTAGGAAATTACGCCACAGTGCTGTACGCCACCACTTGGCGCTCTAAGCGGATTAGGCGTCTGCAAAACACCGGGGCCATAAGTTTATGATAAATGTATAAAAGTATTTTAAACTCGTATAGTATAGCACCGTAGGGCGGAAGATGCAAGGTTCAATATAATTAATCCTGGCGTTCATTTAATTCCATTTACATATTAGCTCGCAAAAATTAGAATAAATAAATAAGAAGTAAAAGAAATTCCGCGGAAGGGTAACAAAGAAAAACATAGCTTAAGGAGGAATGGGGTAAAGAATGAAAAATAAATGGATAAAAGCAACGGGGATAATTCTGGCGATATCTTTGCTGGCTGCCGGGTGCGGACAGTCAGGAACTGCAAATTCGAAACAAGGGGAAAGTGAAGCAAACAAAGAAGCAGCGGAAGAGGAAAGCGTAAAGGGGAGCGAAGAAAAGGATGGTGGGAAAAAGGAAAGCGTCACATTGACGGTGGAAGCAAGCCAGGAGATTGTGAACAATATCCCTTATGCTTTCAGTGAAGAGAATATAGCGGCTTTCGAAAAGGAATATCCGGAAATCAAGGTGGAGCTTGTTCTGAACCCGGATGCGCAGAATACTTCCATCCTGCAGACGAAGCTGGCTTCCGGACAGCCATCGGATTTAATCTGCTATAATAAAGTGTCTGCGGAAAACGAATTGGAGGTAGCCAAAAACTGTGTGGATTTATCTGCCGAACCATTCGTGGAAAACATTGCGGACAAAGAGATATTGACAGCGCCGGACGGAAAAATTTACGGATTTGCGTTTGAAGTAAAGACGGGCGGGATGGGCGTTGTATATAACAGGGATTTATTTGAGGAAAAAGGGCTGGAGGTGCCGAAGACCTATGACGAGTTCCTAAGCATATGCGAAAAATTAAGCGGGGAAGGCATTACGCCTTTTTATGGGCCTTTCAAGGATGTCTGGACGTTCCAGATGTGGACGACTTCTACCTGGGGATATTATGTGGCCCAATTTGAACCCGACCTTTGGGATCGGCTCAATGCCAATGAGATTGGCTGGGATGAAGTTCCTGCATTCAGGGAAAGCCTGGAGAAAGCCTACAATCTGTATAAAGACGGCTATATGCAGAGCACCGTGCTTTCCGACGATTACAACAGCATTACAGCGGCGATGGGCAGCAAAGAATATGCCATGACCGTAGGCTCCAATACAACGGTGCGGGATTTGCTCAATGCCCATCCGGACATTAAATTTGACATGTTCCCGTATCCCGTATACGAAGGGGAAGAGGAATACCTGACAATCAGCCAGCTGGATGCGGAATTTTTTATTCCCAAGGATGCAAAGCACATTGAAGAAGCGAAAACATTCCTGAACTTTATGGCCAGGCCGGAACAGTGCGACAGGGCCCAGGCAGCCGCATCTTTCGTTCCCAACGTGAAAGGGGCCAAGGAACCGGAATTCGATGATTTTGAAGGCAGGCTGTATGAGGAATATAATAAAACGGGAAAAACGGTATTGGAAATGAACGCCTATATGAAAGTAGATTTGAATGACCTTTGGGTATATTTCCAGGATATGTTCGCCGGGGTCAAGACGCCGGAAGAAGTCCTCACATCCTGGGATGCCGCTTTCGAAGAGTTGATGAAAGCAAAAGGGATAGAGAACTTTTAAACGGGAACGGGAATGGAGGTGGGGGGATGCGCCGGACCGGACATATTTATACATATTGGCTGACAATACCGGCTTTGCTGCTGTTTGGCATCTTTTTTGTGGGCCCCAGCGTATACAGCATCTATTATTCGCTGACGGACTGGGTGATAGGGAAGGATTCCGTCAGTTTCATTGGGCTGGAGAATTACCGGACGATTTTTGGAAGCGATGAACTGACGCATGCCATATACAATACATTTCTATATGCTGTCATTGTAGTGATAGGCAAGAATGTAAACGGGCTTTTGCTTGCATTGGCAGTTAATACGAAGATGAGGCTTCAGGGGTATTTCAGGGTGATTTTCTTCCTGCCCTGTGTGATTTCGACGATAATCATCGGCCTTGTTTTCGTTCCGGTGCTCCACCCCAATGGTATTCTTAACGAGTTCCTGGGAAATATAGGGCTTGGTTTCCTGCAGCAGGGATGGCTGGTGGATACGAAAATCGTTATGGTTTCCATAGCCGGGGTTTCCATCTGGCAGTGGAGCGGATACCATATGGTAATTTATCTGGCCGGGCTGCAGGGAATCCCCGATTCCTATTACGAGGCGGCGAAAATTGACGGGGCCACAGCGCTGCAGAGCTTTTTCGGCATTACTTTTCCCATGCTGGCCCCGGCCTTCAATATTAATATGCTGTTAAGCCTAATCGGAGGTTTGAAAGTTTTCAGCGAACCCTATGCCCTCACCAATGGGGGGCCGGGAA
This sequence comes from Lachnospiraceae bacterium, assembly GCA_021769135.1. GTDB lineage: Bacteria > Bacillota > Clostridia > Lachnospirales > Lachnospiraceae > Kineothrix. Next base: position 40,667 of record JAETTM010000011.1, read on the forward strand.
ATGCATCCCAGGTAATTGCGCTGGAAGTTTTCTCCAAATTCGGGAGGGGGCAGTGGGGACTGGGAACGGCCTTGAATGTGACGCTGGCAATTTTTGTGTCGGTCATCAGCATACCGGTATTATACCTTATGAGAAAGAGGGAGGTGGAGGAATAGTGGGGGCCAGAAGAAAAGCCGCATTGACAAGAATCCTGCTGCAGATTGTACTTTTGCTCATCTCGCTGGTGATTATTGCGCCGCTGTTGATTATGCTGCTGGGGGCTTTTAAAAATTCTACGGAGGTTACGTCCTTTAACCTGGAACTGCCGGAAAAATGGCTGTTTGAAAATTTTATGACCGTAATAGAGCAGGGGAAGCTGCTGCCCGCTTTTTGGAACAGTATTTTGATTACTCTGGCATCTACGGCAGCCACTATATTGACCAGTTCGTTGGCGGCTCTGGTGCTGGCCAGGAGAAATACGGGCCTATCACGGTTTTTATATTATTTTTTCTTTTTGGGAACAATTATCCCCATGCAGATTATGCCGACGATACGTTTGTTTACCGTAATGGATATTTATGGGGGGTACCTTAACGTGATTATCTTATATACGGCAATTAATATTCCGTTCAGCTGTTTTTTGTATACGGGCTTTATAAAAGGGATTCCAAAGGTTTTGGACGAATCCGCATTTATTGAAGGGGCTTCTGCGCTGCAGACTTATTTTCATATTATCCTGCCGTTGCTTAAGCCATGCAATATAACGGTGCTGATTCTGCTGTTTACGGGGATATGGAACGAGATAAATATTCCGCTTTATTTTTTGAACAATCCGGCCAAAAGGACGCTTCCCCTTTCCGTATATCAGTTTTTCGGGATGTACGGCGGCAGCAACTGGAATTTGGTATTTGCGGATTTAACATTGGCGGCGTTGCCAGTGGTTGTGCTATTCTTATTTATGCAGAAACAGTTTATCAACGGACTTACGGAGGGAGCGGTCAAAGGTTAGGATGAATTTAAAATTCAGTACGAAGCTATATGCTGTTTTTTTGGCTATTATTTTATTTGCCGTAGCTTCTTTCAGCCTGTTTATCAGGGTCCATATATTTAAAAGGATGGAAGAGGATACGGTGTACAACAATCTGCAGCTTTGCATCAAGGTGTCGGAAAATGTGGATACCTATATAGAAAAGCTGGATGATATAGCGAAAAAACTGATTTCGGATCCACGGCTTTTGAAAATCATGAGGGAGGTCAAGAATAATCCTGAAATGCAGTCGGATTACGGGGAGCTTAAGAGGGAAAGGGAAATATCTACAGTCGTTTCTAATGCGATTACCCTGACCTCTTTTCCCCATGTAAATGTTTATCTCTACAGCAAGGATGGTTCGTATGCCTATGTTTATAACCAGGACAGGAGCAACTTCAAAGAAGCCCTTGCCATAGGGGATAATTATGGGAAGCTGGAGAAGAAGCGGCTTGTCATTTATGCGGACAATGGGAAGGATTTGGAGGACGGAGGGGATATGCCGGATGAAAAGGACTGTTCCATATCTTTTATAAGGGCTATTTTCGATGTGAGCGCCAATCAGTACGGATATATCGAGGTGCAGTCGGATTATAAAAAACTGGACGAGATATGCAACATCAATCATATAGGAAGCGTGATTCTTATGAACGAAAGGGGAGACATTGTTTACCCCTTTTATCCTGTTTCCGGGGAAGTGAAGGAAGAACTGGAACTGGGGAAAAATGGGAAACGGCCTGATGAGGAAAGGGGGTTTTTCACTGCGGGGAAACAGATGTATTTTTATGCGGTTTCGGATAATTCCGGCATTACAACATATATCCGCTATCCGGAGGATACTGTCCAATCCCAGATGAAGCTGCTGCAGCATACTACGGTTATTTTTTTCATATGCGTTACGGCGGCAGCGATTCTGATGTTCATTATATTTTCAGGAATGTTGGTAAAACCGTTGAAAGAGCTGCGGAACAGCGTTTTGGAAATTACGTATGAAAATATGGGGATTTCTTTTCATAACTCTTATCATAATGAAATTGTGGAGTTGAAAGATGCTTTTCAGAAGATTTTGGACGATTTGAAAAAGAGTGCGCTCCGGGAGATAGAATCCAACAAAGCGGAAGCGCAGGCGAGACTTGCGGCACTCCAGGCGCAGATTTCCCCCCATTTTATCCATAATGTGCTTTACTCCATCAGCATTGCGGCCAAAGAGGGAAGGCCGTCGGATGTTCAGGCGATGTGCAAACAGCTTTCGGATATGCTAAGGTATACGGTGAATTCCAATGCCCACATGGTGGAATTGAAAGAGGAAATAAAATGTATTGCCAACTATCTGGCGCTGCAAAAGCAATATTACGAGGATTTTTTGCAGTATGATATCAGGATAGAGGAAGCGGCGGAGAGCATAACAGTTCCCCGGCTCAGCGTCCTGCCCTTTGTAGAAAATGCGATTGGACATGCTTTTGAAGGGAAGAAGCCGCCTTATAGGATAGAGGTTTGGGCAAAGGGCTCTGAGGAGGGATGGACAATAGAAATCAGGGATAACGGAAAGGGTTTTTCCAAAGACAAGATAAAGGAAATTGAGGAAAGGCTGGCGGAGGATGACCTGGCATTGGATATGGAAGCGAGAGGCGAAGAAGAGCCCGGAATGGGAGGGATGGGGATTTTAAATACAGTTTTGCGCCTGCGTATATTTTTCCAGGGCCGGTTTGATTTTGAAATCCGGGAGAATGCTTCAGGGGAAGGCTCTACGGTTTGTTTGCGGAGGGAGGAATAAGGATGTATAAGTTTCTTGTAGCAGAGGACAGTAAAGTGATACTGAGGGATATTGTGCATCTTATTAGGGAAAGCGGATACGAAGCGGAAATAGAAACAGCCTATGACGGGGAAACAGCGTTGGAAATCCTAAAAGGTTTTGCGCCGGATATTATAGTGACGGATATTAAAATGCCGATGGTTGACGGATTGTCATTGATTCAGAGGGCAAAGGCGATGTATCCGGGCGTAAAATGTGTAATTGTCAGCGGATACGGGGATTTTATTTTCACCCATGAAGCGCTTATGCTGCAGGTGGACGACTATGTGATGAAGCCCATAGACGGGGAGGAATTCGGGGAAATATTGCGGAAGCTGACAAAGGAAACGGATTGCCGCAGGGTGCAGATGGAGGAGGCGGCATTGCAGAGAATGGTTCATGGGGAAGAAGGGGAACCGAGGAAGCTTGTCTATGGGGAAGAAGGGGCATTGCGGAAGCAGGCACAGGCGGACGAAACATCGGCCGGGAAGCTGTGGAACGGCAGCTATATGCTTGTATTGATACGGGCGGGGCTTTTTTATCAGTATGCGGCTCCTTTGTCGAAGGAAATGGTGAACGGGATTCTGGAACGGGATGGCTCGAAGCCGGAGTTCTGGACGGTGAATACCAGATGGAGCAATGAAAAGGTTCTGATATTTGATATGGAAGGAAGACAGAGGGAATATGTTTTGCAGCAAAGCGCCATTTTATTGTCGGAGCTGAAAAAGGAATACAGGAGAGTAAATATTATCTGTTCGGGGGAACTTAGGGATATCGGACAGCTCCATGCCCAGTACAGCCGGCTTTCGGTCAGCCTGGGGCGGAAAGTGATGTTGGACGAGAGCAGGATTTACGATGACGGGCGGCAGCCGGATGAGCGGAAGATGTATATCAGGCGGAAAGAGGAAATTGAAGTATTCCGCAGAAAAATGGAAAAGATTCTAAAAAGCCGGGCTGTGGAGGATTACCGGACGGAAATCCATAAAAATATTCTCCATTGGGGAAAAATGGGGTATAGCGTTACCGTATTGCGCAAGTTCCTGCTGGTGCTTTTGGATGAAATGTTTACGGTGGCGGGTATTGGTTCGGGATGGATTGAAGAGCCGGGCACTATGGCGGATAAGATGCTGAACGAATGCGGGAAGCTGGAGGAACTGGAGGAATGCCTGCAGGGATATGGGGAATTCCTGGCGGCGGGGAAAGAGGAAAAGGGCGGGATATCCATTGAGGTGGCGCAGAAGCTGACGGAATATATGCAGGCAAATTTGTACAAAAATCTGTCTTTGCAGGAGATAGCGGATGATTTTAACATTTCCTCATCATATATCTGCCGTATTTTCAAAGTTTACTACAGCGATACCCCGATTAGCTATTATAACAGGCTGAAAATCGAGGAAGCGAAAAAAATGCTGGATGAATACCGGAATATGAGGGTGAAGGATGTGGCGGAACTGCTGGGCTTCAGCGACCAGTATTATTTCAGCAAGGTATTCAAACAGCAGTATGGGGTCAGCCCTCTTGTGTACAGGACGCAGGTGCAGGAAGAGGAGGGGTGAAATCGGTTCAAAATATTCCTTCATGCCGTACAGTATATTCCATTTACCCTGAAATTTGCCATAGGTATAATCGAAGGAGAGAAGGGTAACTATGAACAGACCAAAGGAGGTTATTATGAGTAATTACGGCATGAAAGCAGTGGAATTCGGACTGAAATACCGTCCGATGGAGATTGGGAAAAGGCGTTCGATTCTCCCTTATAAAAGCGTGAGCAGCCTATATCCGGCAAAGGCGGATGAGGATGTGCTTGTGACGGCCAACGGCAGGCAAAGGATAGATATCGTGGGAGACCCATATCATGAGCGGGTGATTTACCGGCGGGAGAGGATTATGGATATGCGTTGGAAGGATACGCCGGAACCGCCGGACGTGGCATACGCGATACCGGAGGCCAGAAAATATTTAAGGGAGGGGAAATTTGAGGAAGCTGCAAAGGTAATGGATAAGGCCACAAAAGAAGCGGGATATGACAAGTGGATTGACAGCCGGCCCTTTGGCGTGGAATTTCCCAGGCTTCATCCGCGGCTCCATTCAGTAATTGAATTGTTGACGGATATAGAGGAAGGGAAGGACTGCCATGACTATTTAAGGTATCTGGACATGATGACCGGGGAAGCGGTAGTCCGCTGCGAGGATGAAAAGGGGGGAGTTCTGCGCCGGTCTTTCGTTTCTTTTGACAAAGAAGCGGTGGTGCAGGAAATAAGCCGGTTGGACGGGAGCCAATTCCACATAAATATGCGCTTTGTGGCTCCGGGAGGGTATGATTTGCCCGATGATTTCGACCAGTTTGTGCTCGTTACCTATAATGACATGTACAAAATAGAAGGAAGCGATGTGGAAATCCGTACAACGCCGGACAGTTGTACCGTATCGCTGGCTTATGACCCCCAGTTCGGGGAGCGGGGCTACTGCTGCTGTTCCGTAATACGCACGGACGGAGCGGCATCCGGCCGGGAAGGGGGCTACATAGAAATAAAGGATGCCCGAAAAGTGACGATAATTTCCCGCACCATGAAATATGAGGAATCGTACCGCCATTCCCTTGGGGAGGAAGTGCTGGAAGAGGTCAGAAAGATTCAGGATTCCTATGAGGATATGCTTGAGGCCAACCGGGCCTATCTGGAACCGATGATGGAACGTTCCAAGGCGGAATTCGGCGGAGACTGGGCGATGGCGGCGGAGGAACTGCTGAACGAGCAGCATGGGGGCGGGGAATTAAGCCCCATGATGATGGAAAAACTGTATGATATGGGACGGTTTTTCATGATTACGGATACAGGGGATGACCCTCCATCACTGTTCCAGCATAACATAAATACCAATCTGCAGGTTTGCGCCGGGAATATGACCGGATTGCCGGAAATTATGGATACATATTTTAAATTTTATGAAGAAAAATTCGATGATTTCCGATTGAATGCAAAACGCTTTTACGGGGCCAGGGGTGTCCTTGGAAACATCCACTGCGACTATAATTCGGGGAAATTCTATCAGTTTTCCATCGTATATCCCCATTATTGCTGGACAGCGTGCCTGGGATGGATTTATAATGAATTCTGGGGGCATTACCTCGTTACCGGAGATAAAGATTTCCTGCGGGAACGGGTGGTGCCGGGTTTGAAAGAAATTGCCCTCTTTTATGAAGACTATCTTTCCGATGAGGATGAAAACGGCAAGGTAATGTTTTATCCCAGCTATTCCCCGGAAGACCCATCCATGAACGACTACCACGTGCCTTTCCCGAAGGGCGTATATGCCATGAATGTAAATTCCCTGATGGATGTCATGGTATGCCGTGAAGTGCTGGACAACCTGATGGAAGCGTGCGATATTCTGGGGTTGGAAGAGCCGGATTATCCGAAATGGAAGGAGCTAAGGGGGAAACTGCCCGATTATCTTTTGGATGAGGACGGGGCGGTGAAAGAATGGTCCTTCCGCTATTCCGGAGAGAACTATGACCACAGGCATGTATCCCACCATTACGATATCTGGCCGGGACGCGCGATTTCGCCGGAGAAAACGCCGGAACTGGTGAAGCCCTTTATCCTGTCCAACCGGAAACGGGGGCACCAGGACGATTCGGCCCATGGGGTAATCCATCGGTATTTCACGGCAGTAAGGCTGGGCGATTTGCCGGATGCCATGCATAATCTGCGTACGCTGATGGAACACGGATATGTAACGAGGACCTTAAATACGGTACATTACCCCTACAGGGTATTCTGCCCGGACCTTCTGGGAGCAATGCCCGCCATGCTGCTGGAAATGTTCGTATATTCCGACGAAGGCTTCATCAAGCTTCTCCCAGCCGTGCCAATGGATTTGGAGAAAGGAAGCCTGGAAGGGGTATGGCTCTACACATTTGCCAAGATAGAACGCCTGGCCTGGGATATAAAAGGAGGAAAAGCTTCCGCGGTTATTTCATCCATGGTAGACCAGAAAATAGAATTCTCCTTCCCCATGGGCTACAACGAGCTGCGGATAAACGGCAAACCACATGGCGAACCGGGTAATAGCTTTACCCTGGAATTCAAGAAAGGGGAAAAAGCCGAACTGGAATTCATACTGACGTAATTGCCACAATATGAAAAGAGACCTTATTTTTAAAGCTGCAAGACTATCGCAGGCAATCAAAAAATCAATAACCTAGGCTGAATATATGGCCCGAATATTCCCACAGCCTATATTTTTTCAAGAACCGATTTATCAAACAGGAAGGAGTACGCCCAAAAATATGAATCATATGGAAATAAGCAGACCAATAGAAATCCGGAATGCACCAATCAAAGACCGTTTCTGGAGCAGATACCAGGAACTGGTGCGCAACACAGTGCTCCCGTACCAATGGGAGGTTCTCAATGACAGAATGCCCGATGCCGCGCCCAGCCATGCGGTGCAAAATTTCAGGATTGCCGCAGGGCTGGAGGAAGGCAGCTTTTATGGGGAAGTCTTTCAGGACAGCGATTTGGCAAAATGGCTGGAAGCTGCCTCCTATTGCCTGGAGGGCAAGGCAAATCCGGAACTGGAAAACATTATGGACAATGTCATTGATATTATCGTGAAGGCGCAGCAGGATGACGGCTACCTGGATACATATTTTACGGCAGGAAGGCGGGATAAGGAATGGACGAACCTGTATGAATGCCATGAAATGTACTGTGCAGGCCATATGATGGAAGCGGCGGCGGCATATTATAAGGCAACGGGAAAGCGGAAACTGCTGGATGCGATGTGCCGTTGCGCCAGCCATATCGCCGGGCAGTTCGGGGAAGATGAGGGAAAGAAACGGGGATATCCGGGCCATCAGGAAATAGAACTGGCCCTGGTGAAGCTATATGAGGCGACAGGAACGGAAGAATACCTGAAATTAGCCTCCTTTTTTCTGGAAGAGAGGGGAAAGGAGCCGAATTATTTTCTGGAAGAGTGGGAGACAACCCGCAGAAAACGTACGTTTAAGACGGACATGCCCACAGAAGCCCCCAATCTTTTTTATAATCAATCCCACAAGGCGGTATATGGACAGGACAGTGCGGTGGGGCACGCCGTCAGGGCGATGTACATGTATACGGCTATGTCGGATGTGGCCAGGATAGAAGGGAACGAAGAAATGTACCGGGCATGCAGGAGGCTGTGGGAGGATGTAACGAATCGCCAGATGTACATTACAGGCGCAGTGGGCTCCACCCCTACGGGGGAAGCATTTACCTTTGCTTATGACCTCCCCAATGAAACGGCTTATGCGGAAACCTGCGCATCCATAGGGCTGATTTTTTTCGCGCACCGTATGCAGAGGATGGATATGGATGGCGTATACGGGGATGTAATGGAAAGGGCCTTATACAATGTAGTGCTGGGCGCTATGTCGGGCGATGGGAAACAGTTCCTTTATGTGAACCCTCTGGAAATATGGCCGGAAGCCAGTGAGAAAAATCCCCAGCGCAGCCATGTGAAGCCCGTCCGCCAGAAATGGTTCGGCTGTGCATGCTGCCCGCCCAACATCGCCAGGCTGCTGGCTTCGCTGGGGCAGTATATTTATTCCTGGGCAGGGAAATACGGCTGCGTGGGAAAGCCTTTCGCGGATAATCGGGAAGATATGCTTTACATACATCTTTACATAGCGGGTGAGGGAACGATTGAAACGGAACGTGGAAAATACAAGGTGGAGCAGGAAGGCAATTATCCGTGGGAAGAGGAAATCCGGTTAACCATCCATGAGGTGCCTGGGGAGAAAGCGGGGATTGCGCTGCGGATTCCGGGGTGGTGCCGCAGCGCGGCGGTGGAACGCAACGGACAGCCGGCCTTCTATAGGATGGAAAAAGGGTATGCCTATTTGGAGAAAGGAGTGAAGGCGGGAGATGAAATCCGCTTGACCCTTTCCATGCCTGTGGAACTTATACAAGCCAACCCCAAAGTCCGGGCGGACGCGGGAAAGGCGGCCATTCAGAGGGGGCCTGTCATATATTGCCTGGAACAGGAGGATAATGGGGAGAACCTGTCAGCGTTAAGGCTGGATGCGGGCGGCAGGATGGAAGTGGTATATAATAAGCTGGCATTTTCTGCTGCCTTATTTGAGCAGATACCTGTAGTTGTGGCCAAAGGCTTTCGGACTGCAGAGGATGGCTGGGAAGGCAGTTTATACCGCCCGTATGTGCCGCAGGAGAAGGAAGTGGAAATAAAAGCTATACCATATTTTTTATGGGGAAATAGAAAACCGGGGGAAATGCTTGTCTGGGTGCGGGTATGAAAGGAAAACCGGGAAAAGTGGATGATTCGGACTATGGTTTAGGCATGAAGCGGGAAATAATAGAAATGGCTGCGCCGGTGGCAGGCAGATGGGAGGGCGTTTATGGTACATTATAAGAATCCTGTAATTCCGGGGTTTTATCCGGACCCAAGCATATGCAGAAAAGGGGAAGATTACTATCTGGTAAACAGTTCTTTTGAGTATTTTCCGGGGATTCCGTTGTTTCACAGCAGGAACCTGGTGCAGTGGGAGCAGATTGGCCATGTGCTCACGAGGAAAACTCAGGCTGTGCTGGATAACTGCCCTGCTTCTGGCGGAATTTGGGCACCCACAATACGATATCAGGAAGGCAGGTTTTATGTATCCGCCACCAATTTCAGCCATGGAGGAAATTTTTTCGTGTGGACCGATGACATATACGGGGAATGGTCCGAGCCGGTGTGGGTTTCTCAAGGAGGAATTGACCCGTCTTTATTTTTCGACGATGACGGCTGCGTATATTTTGCCAGCACTTATGATTTGCCCGATGGTCAGGCTATCGGGCAGTGCCAAATAGATATCAAGAGCGGGGAACGGTTGTCGGAAACGAGAATCATATGGGAAGGCAGCGGAGGAAAATATCCGGAAGGCCCCCACATGTTTCGGAAGAACGGCTGGTATTATCTGATGGCCGCAGAGGGCGGAACGGAATATGGGCATATGGTGACAATTGCCAGAGGGAAATCCCCATGGGGATCATTCCAAAGCTGCCCGGGTAATCCGATTCTTACCCACAGGGATACAATGCTGCACCATTTTCAGGCGGTGGGGCACGGGGATATGGTAGATACCCCGGACGGGGATACATGGATGGTGTTCCACGGAATACGGACTACCCAGTATATGCTTCACCATCTTGGCAGGGAAACCATGCTGGCACCGGTTGCATGGAATGAAGAGGGCTGGCCGGTGGTAAATGACGGGAGGCCCATCCTTGAAGATATGGAAGGGGTACGGCTGCAGGAAGAAGCGCAAAATGGGAGCGGAGAGATAAAGACAGGGAATGCAAATGCGAAAACAGGGGAGGAGGATGAAAAGTGCGAAGGGGATTTCTTCGATAAGGAATTGCCTGTCAGGTGGAACTATTTAAGAAACCCCGATATGAGCAAATATAGCCTTACCCAGCGCCCCGGATGGCTAAAGCTGACAGGAAGCGACGCGAAGCTGGACGATTTGGCTTCCCCTACATTCGCAGGCAGGCGGCAGCAGCATTTCGATATGACGGCAAGCGTATGGCTGGAGACTGAACCGGAGGGAGAGGAAGACGCAGCCGGGTTAACGGTTTTCCACACGAACGAGCATCATTATGATTTGATGGTGACCAAAAGAGAAGGAAAGCGATGCGCAATATTGAGAAAACGGGTGGGGGATATGAAAACGGAGAGCAGGCCGTTTGTTCTACAGGAGAAGGGCGCTTTGCTCTTAAGAGTGTCATCCGACAAGCTGGAATACCGCTTTTTTGCGGGGAAGGATGAAAACAGTTTAAAACCGCTGGGGAGCGGGCGCACACAGCTGCTTTCCACGGAGTGCATGGTCATGACCTTTACAGGCTGCTATGTGGGGGTATTTGCGGAAGGCGCATGCAACGGATGGTTTCATGGGTTTGAATATCGGCCCGGCCAAAATTGATATGGGATTATGGCATGGAAAAACTGCCTATCTTGTTCAGAAAGCAGGATAGGCGGTTTTTCCAAAAGAAAGCTTTGCCAGTCATATATGTTCAAGATGATATCCAGATTTCGTTTCTGGAGGTCAAAATTGAATAAATCTGCTCTACATCGTAATTTCCCGCCTGTTGTTGAGCATTGATGATTTTTTCGATTTCGGGAAGTTCTTCTTCCAATTCTTCAGCAATGACTGCAGGTGATTTGCTTTTCTGGAGTTTTTTACATACAGCCTGTATCAACTGTACTTGCATGCCTTCCAATCTCATGTCAACAAATGCTTTACACATGCGGAAGGCCGATAACCGGGCAAAGATACTGCGTTCTGGGGAGGGAAACTGCTCTGCAGGAAGTGGAATGGACGAAGGATGGGTGGCCGAAGCTGAAAGGGGAGGGCAATCTTCCCAGTAAGACGGTGGAAGTGGAGGCGGATGGCATCCAGAAAAGAGGGCGGAAGGTATATTACGGTTTTCAGGATGGGAAAATGCCCTTTGAGTTTAGGACGCTGCGTGTGGCGCTGGAGCCGGGGGTCGGCAGTGGTGCTCGGAAGCGGCTGCATCGGGCTTTGCATGGTGATGTCTCTGCGGGCCGGGGGGATGACCGAGATTTATGTATCCGAAGGCAATTCAGGCGGTGGCAAGCGGGCTGATACCTTTGAAAAAATCGTATCCCATGTGTATGATTTCAAGGATTGTATAGAGGCTATTAAATACAGCCTGAACTGTAAAGAAGATGTGATTAAATCGGTGATTAAGTTTTGATGACTTCTTCCATGGGCCTCAACCAATTTTCATAAAATTTTTTAAAAATCCTTTTTTGCCTTAGAATCGCATAAAATGGGGGATTGAACGGTATTTCCCCCCATTTGCGCGGTGCATTAATGTTCTATCTTCCTGAATTTGCGGTATATTAATATTACATACGGGAAAAAATTCTTTAAAGGTAAGAAGGGAGAACAAAACATGACGGATAAGGTAATTGAAAACAACCAGGTGGTAATCATGGGGGAAATCGTCAGCGATTTTACTTTCAGCCACGAGATATACGGGGAAGGCTTCTATATGGTGGACGTCCGCGTAGAGAGACTGAGCGATTCGATTGATATTATTCCTTTGATGGTATCGGAAAGGCTGCTGGATGTAAACGGGGATTATAAAGGCATGTACATAGTGGTGAATGGGCAGTTCCGTTCCTATAACCGGCACGAGGAGAGGAAAAACAAGCTGGTGCTTTCCGTGTTTGCCAGGGAAATCGACTTCGTAGACGAAATTGGGGAAAATACGAAATCCAACCAAATTTATCTGGATGGCTATATTTGCAAGGAGCCGGTTTACCGGAAGACTCCTTTGGGAAGGGAAATTGCGGATTTGCTTTTGGCTGTCAACAGGCCGTACGGCAAATCTGATTATATACCGTGTATCTGCTGGGGAAGGAATGCCAGATATGCCAGCAATTTTGAAGTAGGGGCCAGATGTGCCGTATGGGGGAGGATACAGAGCCGGGAATACATGAAAAAAATATCGGAGGATGAATTGGAAAAAAGAATCGCCTATGAAGTCTCCGTGAGCAAACTGGAATTGATGGAAGATTAAGAAGTAGTTGCTTCCTGCTTATTTCTGTGTTAGTATAACCTATATATCGTTGATGATAGCTGGCTGAAGGGACAGCGCATATAGGAGCCGAATATGGAAAGAGGAACAATACATATCTACAGCGGGGATGGGCATGGAAAGTCGCCGGCAGCTTTAGGAAGGGCTGTTACGATGGCCTGCCAGGGTAAAAATGTAGTCATTATCCAGTTTTTGAAAGGGAAAGGCCTGAAAGACTCGGAATTTTTGAGAAGGTTGGAACCGGAAATTAAGCTGTTCCGTTTTGAAAAATCGGACGGGAACTATGCGGAACTGTCCGAGGAACAGAAAGCAGAAGAAATTATGAATATCAGGAACGGCCTTAATTTTGCGAAAAAGGTACTTTGTACAGGGGGATGCGATCTCCTCATTATGGATGAGGTGCTGAGGCTGATTGACAATCGCATTATTACGGTGGAAGAATTGAAAGCGTTGCTGGATATGCGTGCAGATGAGTCCATGGATATCATCATGACGGGGAATACGCTGAACGATGAAGTTTGTAAGCTGGCGGACGAAGTGACCAGGCTGGAAAAGGTAAAATGAAAGAAGGTAACAGTTCAGCCTTTCGGCTGAACTGTTACGAAAGAAGCAGCCAGCGGGAAAACCACCGTTGACAGCTTGTAAATAGGGTGATATGATAATTTTATACAGAAAAAGATAGAGGTTGCGTATTTTATCAGTATTTTTTTGGATGTGGCAGGCACAGGGGAAGGAAAATGAAAGGGAAATACGCCGAAAGGGCAGGACGGCACTGCAGTTTTGTCTTTGGGCATACAGCGAACAGCTGTATGACTGTCATCATATGATGGAGCGCTATCGGAGTTTATACCCGCGGGCAATAAGTAACGGTTTTGGTTTTGCAGGCCCATGCTTGCGGCGGGGTCATTGATTTGGCATGAATACAAGCCGGCGCATATTGTGTCGGCTTGTTATTTTGCGCAGGGGCGCATAAGGAAGTTAGCCGTTTCACGGCACGCATCTTGTTAATAAGTAAGAGGAACCGGAAAACAGCAAATTGCCGAAAAGTACCCCAGAGAATTTGATGGCTGCGAAGCAGACAGGAAATTGCTCTGCGAGAAAGGGTGCTTTGAGGAAATTTGCGGAACTGGAATAGGAGGAAGAAAGATGGCAGTTTTTAAAGGGGCCGGCGTTGCAATCGTTACGCCGTTTAAACCAAATGGAGAAGTGGACTATGAGAAATTTGCGCAGTTGCTGGAGTTCCAGATTAATAATGGCACGGATGCCATTATCGTGTGCGGAACGACGGGGGAGTCTTCCACATTGACTCATGAGGAACATTTGGACGTAATCAAATACTGCGTGGAGAAAGTGGCAGGGAGGATACCTGTGGTGGCGGGAACCGGCTCCAATTGTACGGAAACGGCAATTTACCTTTCCACCGAAGCGGAGAAATACGGCGTGGATGGGGTGCTCCTAGTTTCCCCCTACTATAATAAGGCAACCCAGAAAGGGCTTTATAAACATTACAAAGCAGTTGCCGATTCCATTAAGGTTCCTGTGATACTGTATAACGTGCCGAGCCGTACCGGCTGCAACATTTTGCCGGAAACGGTGGTGAAGCTTTGTACGGAAGTGGAAAATATCGTAGGTGTTAAGGAAGCCAGCGGGAATATCTCCCAGGTGGTCAGGCTGATGGCCCTTGCCGACGGGAAAGTGGATTTGTATTCCGGCAACGACGATCAGATTGTTCCGTTGCTTTCCTTGGGCGGGAAAGGGGTAATTTCCGTTTTGTCCAATGTGGCGCCCAGGCAGACCCATGATATCTGTGAAAAATTCTTCAATGGGGATGTGGAAGGAAGCTGTAAGCTGCAGCTGCAGGCGGCGGAGCTTTGCGAAGCGCTGTTTTGCGAGGTGAACCCTATCCCGGTGAAAAAGGCGCTGGATTTGATGGGAATGGAAATGGGAACGCTGCGGATGCCCCTGACGGAAATGGATGAGGCCAATGTGCCCAGGCTGGAAAAAGCCATGAGGAATTTCGGGATTATTTCATAAAAAATATAAGAAATCAACGGCATGAAACGAGGTTTAGGATGACAAAAGTAATTATGCACGGCTGCAATGGGAAGATGGGCCAGACGATTTCCGGGCTGATTGCGGCGGATGAGGAAATAGAAATCGTAGCAGGAGTGGATGCTTTCGATGACGGCAGGAATACATATCCGGTGTTTAGGAGCATTGAACTATGCGATATAGAGGCGGATGCGGTGATTGATTTTAGCAGCGCACCGGCGGTAGACGGGCTTTTGGATTATTGTGCGGAGAAGAAATTACCCTGCGTCCTGTGCACTACCGGGCTGTCCGAAGAGCAGCTTAGGAAAGTGGAAGAGGCCAGCAAGGAAACGGCTGTTTTAAAATCGGCAAATATGTCCTTGGGAATCAATATGTTTTTGAAATTGTTAAAAGAGGCGGCAGGGGTGCTGGCACCGGCCGGGTTCGATATTGAGATTGTGGAAAAGCACCATAATAAGAAGGTGGATGCGCCCAGCGGGACCGCGCTTGCCCTGGCGGATTCCATCAATGAGGAACTGGATAATGCATACGAATACGTATATGACAGGAGCGGGCGGAGGGTGCAGCGCCCGGCAAAAGAAATCGGGTTTTCGGCAGTCAGGGGAGGCACCATTGTAGGGGAGCACGATGTGATTTTTGCGGGGGCGGACGAAGTGATTACTTTTTCCCATACGGCATATTCCAAAGCCGTTTTTGGAAAAGGGGCGATTCAGGCAGCCAAATTCCTGGCAGGGAAACCGGCGGGAAGATACGATATGAGCGACGTGATTGGATAATGAGTTGTTTGAAATGCCTAAAGGGAAGGAGCAGGAGGCATGGAAGATTTAGAATTAAAATATTTGCGCAGTCTTTCGCACCAGTATCCGACGATAGCGTCGGCATCCACCGAAATCATCAATTTGCAGGCTATCCTCAGCCTGCCAAAAGGAACGGAGCATTTCCTGACAGATATCCATGGGGAATACGAGCAGTTCAACCATGTGCTGAAAAATGGTTCCGGATCGGTAAAAAGGAAAATCGATGAAGAGTTTGGGAATACTTTGAGCAGCAGGGATAAAAAGAGCCTGGCTACCTTGATTTATTACCCGAAGGAAAAGTTGGAAATCATTTTGAAGGAGGAAGACAATATCGAGGACTGGTATAAAATCACGCTTCACAGGCTGGTGCAGATTACAAAGCGTGTGGCGTCCAAGTATACCCGCTCCAAGGTGAGGAAGGCCCTCCCGGCCGATTTTGCCTATGTAATAGAGGAATTGATTACGGAAAAAGAGGAAATCCAGGATAAGGAAGCATACTATAATGAGATTATCCATACGATAATACGGATTGACAGGGCGCAGGAGTTCATCATAGCGTTGAGCTGCCTGATTCAGCGCATGGTAATCGACCATCTGCATATTGTGGGAGACATTTTTGACAGAGGGCCGGGCCCCCACATTATTATGGATACCCTAAGCCATTATCATTCGGTGGATATCCAGTGGGGAAACCATGATATCGTCTGGATGGGGGCGGCTGCCGGCCATTTGGCCTGCATTGCCAATGTCATCCGGCTGTCGGCGCGCTACGGGAACCTGGATACCCTGGAAGAAGGGTATGGCATTAACCTGATTCCCCTTGCCACTTTCGCCATGGAAACCTACGCGGATGTGAACTGCGATAATTTTCCGATTAAATACAATACGGACTATAATACAAAAGACTTGAGCCTGGACATGAAAATGCACAAGGCCATAGCGATTATGCAGTTTAAACTGGAAGGCACCCTGATTATGCGGCGTCCGGAATTCCATATGGAAGACAGGCTGCTTCTGGATAAAGTCGATTATGAGAACAAGTCCATAACCATAGACGGGAAAACCTATACCATGAAAGATGTGGATTTCCCTACGGTGGACCCGGAAAACCCCTATGCCTTAAGCCCGGAGGAAGAGCAGGTCATGGAACGGCTCAGGCAGGCGTTTTTAAAATGCGATAAGCTGCAGAAGCACGTGCGGTTCCTGTTTTCCCATGGGGGGCTCTATAAGGTATACAATTCCAACCTGTTATACCATGGCTGCATGCCCATGGACGGGGAGGGGAATTTCTATGCGCTGACCATAGACAGGGAACGGTACAGCGGGAAGGCTTTGTACGATATTTTAGATCAATATGCCAGAAAAGGCTATTATTCCAAACATAACCCGGCGGAAATGCAAAGAGGGCAGGATATGATATGGTATATCTGGGAAGGGCCTAATTCGCCGGTATTCGGAAAGGATAAGATGGCCACCTTTGAACGGTATTTCATAGAAGAAAAGGAGACCCATACGGAAACGAAGAACAGCTATTACAAGTTGCTGGACAACGAGGAAATCATCAATAAAATATTATTGGAATTCGGTTTGGACAGCAAACATTCCCATATTGTTAACGGCCATGTGCCAGTGGAATTAAAGAAAGGGGAATCCCCGATTAAATGCGGGGGCAAGCTGTTAATCATAGACGGCGGCTTTTCCAAAGCGTACCAGGGGAAAACGGGGATTGCAGGCTATACCCTGGTGGCCAATTCCCACGGGATGCGCCTTGTGGCCCACGAACCCTTTGAATCTGTGGAATCCGCAATACTCCACGAAACGGATATTTTTTCGGATTCCGTCATTTTGGAAACAAGCAATTCCAGAATCAGTGTGGCGGATACGGATGGGGGAGCGGAGATTAAAGAAACGATTCACCAGCTGGAAGTATTGCTGCAAGCCTACAGGGATGGAACGATTATAGAAAAATCCCTTTGAGTATGCCGGTTCGTAATATAGGACAGGAGTTTGCAGCAAGGCAAACCCCTGTCCTGTGCAAATGCAGCGATTAACGCTGGTTTTTGTTATTTCCTACAACGTCATCGGTTACATTGGATACTCCGTCGGCGATATCATCGACTACGTCGCCTACCGCGTTGCCGGCGTCATCCAGGGCAGAGCCTGTGCCGGTATTGTTGGCGTTTCCGTTGGTGACGTCGTTTACATTGCCGTTCATGTCGTCGGATGAATTCCCAATCCCGGCATCTGTTCCGGTATTGGCATCACCGGCTGTAGTACCGTTAGTTCCGCCGCCTGTGGTGGTATTGCTGCCAGTTCCATTGGCGTTTTCCCCTGTCATGGCATCGCTGTTAGTGTTGTTGTTGCCATTCGTGCCGGTTCCGTTCGTGGTGTTTCCATTGGTATCGGCAGCATTGTCGGTAGCGTTTTCTGTTCCGTTACCGTTATTGGCATTGTTGGAATTCCTGTTGCCGCATGCGGTGACAAGGCCCAGCATAAGCACGATAAAGGAGACGGAAATCAGTTTTTTGCTGTTTTTCATAATAATCCCTCCGTTTTCATAATGTTTTCATGGGTTTTTCATTTGGGCTAAGCAAAAAGACGCAGGTTGTCGATTTCAATATTGCAAAAAGGCGTTTCTTGCTTATGGCTTTTATGAGCACAACATTCTAAAATGCTGTAGGAATATTATGTGCATGAAAGTAAAAAATATACGAAAAGGAATTGGAAGAGAATATAAATGCACAAAAAGCTGTGCGGAAATGGAGTTGAAAATGGAATTCAGGCCATGTATTGACATTCACAACGGTAAAGTAAAGCAAATCGTGGGCGGCAGCCTGAAAGACGGTCAAGATGCCGTTTCCGAAAATTTTGTATCTGGCCAGGGCGCGGCTTACTATGCGGAATTTTATAAAAAAAACAATTTAAAAGGCGGACATGTCATTCTGCTGAACGCCAAAGGCAGTGAATACTATGAAAAAACAAGGCAACAAGCCTTATCCGCTCTGCGGGCCTACCCCGGAGGCCTGCAAATAGGCGGCGGAATCCATGACGGAAATGCCGAAGAATATCTGGAAGCCGGAGCCAGCCATGTGATTGTAACCTCCTATGTGTTTAGGGATGGCCGGATAGAATACCGGAATCTGGAAAAATTAGCAAACGCCGTAGGCAAAAATAAATTAGTTCTCGATTTAAGCTGCCGTTCCAAGAACGGTACATACTATATTGTAACCGACAGATGGCAGAACTACACCCGGACGGAACTGTCGGAAAACCTTTTGGATGAACTTTCCTGCTACTGCGGCGAATTCCTCATCCATGCGGTGGACGTAGAAGGAAAAGCGAACGGGATAGAAGAGAGGGTGGTCAGCCTGCTGGGAAATTGGGGAAAAATACCCGTCACTTATGCGGGCGGCGTCCATGATTTAGCGGATTTGGAAAAATTAAGAAAGCTTGGAAACGATAAAATAAATGTAACTATCGGCAGTGCCCTGGATTTATTCGGCGGGAAACTGAAGTGGGAAGATGTGATTTCCTTTTTTAAGCAATCCCCAGTGCTTTAATCTTTTTGTAGGTCTGGCATGGTAACAGTTTAGCCCAGGACTTTGCACTTGCTGCAAAGTCCGTACCAATGTGCGGATGTGGCAACGAATCCGGCTCTTTTGCCATAGGCAAAACTCAAAATAGCCCCAAAAAATAAAAAAGAGCAAAAAAGAACCTATCCGATGCAAGATAGGTTCTTTCCTTAATCCGTTACCAAATCTGTTACCATATTACAAAGCCTAACTAAAATCTACCATGGCGGGTTATACACTCAAAAATGCACACCCCGATACGATAGAAGAAAAATTATCTATATAAGAAGGCACATGTTGATACTGATTAATGTTGGTTATAATTTTTAATTATAACTTTGTTACGTTTACAGCCTGAGGGCCTTTTTCGCCATTAACTACATCGAACTCAACAGCAGCGCCTTCTTCAAGAGATTTGAAGCCTTCCATATTAAGTCCAGAATAATGTACGAATACATCATTACCCTGCTCATCAGAGATGAAGCCGTAGCCTTTTTGGTTATTAAACCATTTTACTGTACCTTTGTTCATTTCAGATACCTCCAAAAAATTAAATATATCGTTACAGATTTAACGATGTATTTAGAATAGCATATTTGATTCAAAATGTAAAGGAATAAATTTACTATTTGACGCAAAAATGTTTTGTTCATGGCTCAAAAAGAAATTTATACAAAATAAAAGCAAATCGTGCAAATACAAAAGGAAAGATACATGGTAGAGTATAAGTGGATTGAGAACAATCCGAATGTAAAATTCCCCTTTTACATGGGAAAAACACTTGCTTTCGAGTAAGTGTTTTTTCTGCGTTTAGGGGAAAATCAAAAGCGGGCTGGCTATGGAAAATGGCAGGACAAACCGGAACATTAAAAATCGGAAGGGGAGATGTTATGGAAAGCGATGAGAGAAGGCATAAAATACTGGAAATCCTTCAGAATGGGGAAGGGCCGGTGTCCGGAACGGAATTGGCGGGAATGCTTGGGGTAAGCAGACAGGTCATCGTGCAGGATATCGCTCTTTTGCGGGCTACGGATAAAAATATCCTTTCTACGAACAAAGGATATATCCTTTTTGATAGGAAGAAAGGGGCGGGCAGAAAAAAAAGGACCTATAAGGTAAAGCATACGGACGAGGAAATTCTGGATGAACTGAACACGATTGTGGACCTTGGCGGAAAAGTTAGGGATGTGGTGGTGGAGCATGGGATATATGGGTTGATTTCGGCAGAATTGATTATCAACAGCAGGGCTGATGCGGAAGCTTTTGTAAAAAAAGTGGAAAAATATAAGACGAAGCCATTGAATAACCTTACCCATGGAATCCATTTCCATACCGTGGAAGCGGATACGGAAGAAATTTTGGACAATATAGAAAAAAAATTGAAAGAAAAAGGTTATTGCTTGCCAAATTGAGCGGGATGTGCTATCCTTGCTAATGGCTGACAAGACAGCTGTAATTACATATAAGGATAGCTTGAGCGAGGAAGGGGCAAGGAGAGATGAAAAAAATAAAAAAGCTTTTGAATGAGATTTTTATTAACGGGTTGAGCGGGATGGCTTCAGGGCTGTTCGCAACGCTTATCATAGGCACGATTATCCAGCAGGTTGGGAATCTGATACCTGGGGAGACGGGAGATTATCTGTTTCTTATTGGCAAGGTGGCAGCTGCGGTGACAGGTGCGGGCATCGGCTGCGGCGTGGCTGTAAAGCTGAAGGCCAGTCCGTTAGTGACGCTGTCGGCGGCGACGACAGGCATGGTAGGGGCATTTGCCTCGAAAATTATAGCGGGCTCCGTTCTGGCGGACGGCGCCATATGCTTTGCAGGACCGGGGGAACCTTTGGGGGCGTTTATCGCCGCAATCGTCGGCATTTA
This sequence comes from Lachnospiraceae bacterium, assembly GCA_021769135.1. Classification (GTDB taxonomy): domain Bacteria; phylum Bacillota; class Clostridia; order Lachnospirales; family Lachnospiraceae; genus Kineothrix. Next base: position 61,372 of record JAETTM010000011.1, read on the forward strand.
TGTAGGAAGGTTGATATCGGGAAAAACCAAGGTGGATATTCTGGTGACGCCTTTTGTCTGCATCGTGTCCGGGGCTGCGGTAGGTCTCATACTGGGGCCGCCCATTTCGTCCTTTATGACATGGCTGGGCTCTATTATTAACTGGGGAACCGTGCAGGCGCCTTTTCTCATGGGAATAGTAGTATCCGTCCTGATGGGGATTATTCTTACATTGCCCATCAGTTCGGCGGCGCTGGGCATTATCCTGGGGCTGGACGGAATCGCTGCGGGGGCTGCCGCAGTGGGCTGCTGCGCGAATATGGTAGGCTTTGCAGTTGCGTCTTTCCGGGAAAATAAGGTGAACGGGCTTTTGGCCCAGGGGCTCGGCACCAGCATGCTTCAAATTGGGAACATTGTGAAAAAACCGGTAATCTGGCTGCCTGCAATTATAACAAGCGCGGTTTTAGGGCCGGTTTCCACCTTGGTATTCGGAATGGAAAACAACCCTACGGGGGCAGGCATGGGAACGGCAGGTTTGGTGGGGCAGATTAACGCGTACCAGACCATGATAGGAGGGGGGATGTCTTCCGGCAGCGCATTGTTCCAAATATTGCTGATGCATTTCCTGCTGCCCGGCATACTGTCTTATGTCATTTCTGAATTCATGAGGAAAAAGAAGTGGATTAAGTACGGGGATATGAAATTGGACGTTTAAGACATGAAAACGTAATAATAATGAAACAATATTGGAACATTTCGTTAAAAATTTTTCAAATAAAGTTGTATTTAATGAGCCATCTGTGGTAAAATATTAAGAGTTTACTGGAGGTGACTTATTTTATGAAGCTGAAAACGCGAAAGAGTAAGAAAAGTTATACAGTAATGATAATCTCCGATTCGGCACTGAACCAAAAAAAAGAATTTCATATCAACGCCGGGTTGGCAGGAACAGTAATGGCAGGTTCTTTTCTTCTTCTGGTATGTGTAGTGTGCTATATAGTCTACAGCGTGATTACTTTATCCGACTCGATGGAACGGTTTAAGCTGCAGGCAGAGCAGATTGTAAAGCTGCAGGAAAAAGTAGGACAGCTGGAAGTAGAAGCGGAAGGACTGAAAGCGGAAAAGGAGGAGATGGCGGAGCAGATAAATATTTTGAATGATACCGTGGATCAGCATGCACAAGCACAGCAGGAACTGGCTGCCGCTGAAGAGGAAACCCATATGCCGAAAGGCTTTCCATTAAGCGGAACGGCACAGTTAAAAGAGGAAGAAACGGCGGATGGCGAGAACGATGAGGGGATGCGCGCTCATGAGGACAGGAAGGAAGTCATTTTTGCTGCGTCAGAAGGGATTAATGTAATAGCTTCCGGTACAGGAACAATTTTATCTGTGGACGTGGATGTGGATTATGGGAATGTAGTCAGCATAGACCATGGGAATGGTTACATTTCGATTTATCGCAATAATAGTACTCCGGTAGTAAAGGCCGGCAATGAAATAACCAGAGGGGCTGTTTTATATGTCGTTGGAGAGGACAATACGGAGCTGGGTTATAGCATCAGCAAGGACGATACATATATAGATCCGATGGAAATGATTGAAATCAATGGTTAAGCGAATGAAAATAGACGGAATGAGAATAGGAGGAAAATATGTTGGGGAGCAAGAATAAAAAAACAGCAAACGTAAATGCAAGGATAGGCAGCATTATTGGTGCGGACATGGTGGTGGAAGGAACAATTATGTCCAATGAAGCGGTGCGCATTGACGGGAAAGTAAAGGGCGATGTAAGCTCGGAAGGGGCTTTGGTCATCGGGGCCTCGGGAATGGTCGTAGGGAATATTAAAGGCGCCGATATCATGGTTGCGGGAACAGTGGAAGGCGATTTGGTTTCAGGCGGAAGGACGGAAGTGGCCTCCACGGGCAGCATTAGGGGCAATATCCAGACGAGAAGCCTGATTGTGGATGAAAACGCTATTTTCCAGGGCCAGTGCAATATGAATCCTGCTGCAACTAAAATGATAGAGGAAAGCGCGGAGTAATTTTTATGCTTTGAAAAGCCCGGGCATCAAAATCCCTGTCTGCGGAAAGCGTCCGGCATATCGTACGATATGCCGGGCATCTTGCGTAGGCAGGGATTTTGCATCAGCCTTAATCTTATATTTTAGCTGGATTCTTTGTTTTCCATTCTTGTAAAAACCATTTCATATCCGTCATTCCCGTAATTCAAGGAACGGTTGACGCGGCTGATGGTTGCTGTGGATGCCCCCGTCTTATCGGCGATGTCCAGATAAGTCTTATGGTTCCGCAGCATAGATGCGACTTCAAATCTCTGGGAGAGCGACAATAATTCGTTGACGGTGCATATGTCTTCGAAAAAGGTGTAGCACTCTTCCTTGTCCTTGAGGCTGAGAATAGCTTCAAACAGATAGTCCACGGCATCTGTCCTTATTTTTTTGTTCATTCTTTTTCCTCCGAATACCTTTCTGTAAAAAATACAGATAAAATATAATATTATTTTATCATATTAAAGTTATAAAGTAAAGAGAGCTGTTTTGTTCTTCCATGCCAATAACTTTCTCAAACATCCGGCTTGCCATGTGGTTTTGAATACTATATAATAAGGTATAGGGAAGGGCTTGCCATGGCGGAAAAACCGGCATATAGTTAAGGGAAGTGCGGATGCGTCCGCAGGCCGGCGATTTGGGCCATGGTGCTTAATGACGGAGGATAGGTAGATAGGTATGACGATTGACAGAGAAGATTTATTAAACAGCATATTGAAGAGTTTAGACAGGATTGAATATATAAAATTGGAGGATATTCCCAATATTGATTTATATATGGATCAGGTTACCACCTTTATGGAGAAGCATCTAAGGAGCACTGTCCGTTGTCCGGGGGAAGATAAAATCCTTACGAAGACGATGATTAACAATTATGCGAAGAACAACCTGCTTCCTCCGCCGGTAAAAAAGAAATATTCCAAGGAACATGTATTGCTGTTGATATTTATTTACTATTATAAAGGAATTTTAACAATCAATGATATCCAGACATTGCTGAATCCATTGACGGAACGTTTTTTCCAAGAAGAAGGGTTCAATCTGGGGAATATATATACCGAGGTCTTCGGATTGGAAAGTAAGCATGTGAATCTGCTGAAGGAAGATATGAAATGCAAGTTTCAGGAGGCGAAAGATACTTTTCAGGATGCGCCGGAAGGGGAAAGGGAATTTTTGCAGTTATTTTCTGTAATCTGCATGCTCAGCTTTGACGTGTATGTAAAGAAGCTGCTGATAGAAAAGCTGGTGGACAACTTCGGGGCGGCAGCCGGGGAAGGGAATAAGGAAGGCAGGAAGCAAAAGGGGGATAAACAGCCCAAGGGGGACAAACAGCCCAGGGGGGATAAATAATCCAAAGGGAATATGTAGAAGCGGGGCAAGGGAACTGCCCGGACGGTATGGCTTAAAACGTAAGGGAAAAAACAGGCGGTATGCAGCCTTTATTGGCGGCGTACCGTTTTTGGGTGGCGTTATAAAAAATTTTTAAAAAATTTGAAGATAAATAGGGAGGCATGGCGTTATAAGGAGTAGAAAGGGAAAAGGAAGGGGTGAAAGTATTCAACATATGGGTAATACTCAAAAAATGAATAAGGAAGCGCGGCTTTCCATGATGGTTGATACTTATCAGAACCTCATTTTCTCTGTATGCTATAAAGTGACCGGGGATTATTTTGCGGCGGAGGACTTGGCACAGGAGACTTTCCTGTCCGCGTATAAGAACCTGGACGGGTTTGAAGGAGGGAATGAAAAAGCATGGCTGTGCAGGATAGCGACGAATAAAAGCATTGATTATTTGAGGGGCGCAGGAAGAAGGGCAGTGCCGACTGAGGATATTTTCTTCGAGCAGCAAAGCGAAAAGCGGGGGTCTCCGGAGGAAATCTGCCTGGAAAAAGAGGTAAAGGAAAGGTTGTTAACCTATTGCGGCAAATTGAAACCGCCTTATGACCAAATTGCCAAAAGCGTTTACTATGAGGAAAAGAAGGCCGATGAGATTGCAAGGGAAAGAAACGAGAATATAAAAACGGTTCAGACGCAGATATACAGGGCAAGGGATATGCTGCGGAAAATATATGGAAAGGAGAGGCATGCATGAAAGAAGAAAGATATGATTATTTGAACGATGAAGAACTGGAAGCTTTGATTGCCGAAGTGGAAAGAAACGGTATGATTGCGCCTCCGATATATTTGAAGGAGCTGATTATGAAAGAAGCGGAGCCGGGGGAGATGCCTTTGGAGAAGGGCTGGAAAACGGAACGGACGGATGGGGCTTTCCTACAGGGCCGGAAAGCGGATGATAGCATCCGGAAGGCTGGCAAGGGGGATATCGGACAGGCGGCAAAACGGCAGTTCCGGATTTATAGCTTTAAGATTGCGGCAGCGGCAGCAGCAGCTGTCATAAGTCTGATTGCGGTTCCCATGGATCTTCCGATGGAAGGAACGGCAAAGGACAATCATATCGAAAGGCAGATAGAGAAGGATATAGAGCGCTATCAGGAAGCCAAGAGGGAAGCCCTGGAAGAGGAAGAAGGTAAAGGCGGCGGACCGGGAGGCCGGTTCGGTGCAGGGATATGGAATGGATTGACTAATTGGTTGGGAATGGAGGAATAAAGAGATGACCAGAAAAAGAAAAAGTGGATTTTTAACGTTTTGCTTTTCTTTGCTGCCCGGTGCGGGCGAAATGTATCTTGGATTTATGAAAATGGGCATAAGCCTGATGGTTTTGTTTTGGGGGATAATTGCGGTTTCCGCACTGTTAAATTTGGGCATTTTAATGTTCGCGGAAGTGGTGATATGGTTTTACAGTTTTTTCCATGTGCATAATCTGGCAGGGATGTCGGATGAGGAGTTTTTGAACACGGAAGACGGTTATCTGTTCAATTTGGATATTTTTTTCAAGGATAATAAAATTACGGAAAAATACAGAAACATCATTGCGGTCCTGCTAATCGCAGTGGGGGTGCTGTGCCTTTGGAATGGCCTGAAATCCGCATTTATGCCCTGGATTCCCGATTTTATTCTTAAGATATTGAGCCGGTTTGAAAATACGATTATGAGGATACTGCTCGGGATTGGCATTATCATTGCCGGGGTCCGCATGATAAAAGGGAAGAAGGAAGAACTGAAAGAAGTGATTATCGATGTGGAGCCGGAAAGCGTGAATGAGGGAACGGATTTAATGCCGGAAGCGGCGGAAAGGAAAGCATATGGAACAGAAGCAGAACGTGAGGATTCATAGGGTGGGCACAGTGACTTTTGGATGCATGCTGCTGCTGTTTGGGGTTTTGTTTCTGGTACACGTTTTTTTGCCGGAACTGGACTATGAGACGATTTTCAGGTGCTGGCCATGTATTTTCATCCTATTAGGGCTGGAGGTGCTGATAGGGAATCGTAAGGCAGGGGAGATGGCAGAAGAAGGGCGGAAGGTTCAGTTCGTTTATGACAAAGGGGCCATATTGCTTCTTATCTGTATGACGTTTTTTGCCATGGCCATGGCGGTGGCGGACTTATGTATCCAATACGGATGCTAATATGGTATTTGAACCGAAGGATGAAGATGCATTTCAGAAAAGGGCAGATTGCCCATGCCATTTGAAAAACATGACCGAAACGTAGGAAATAATAGCGGCAATTCCGGGAAGACTAAAGAAAAACGGGAGGCCGCAATGCAGGAACTGTTTATGAAATACCCGGTGGGCAGTATAGTGGAATGGGATGGCAGCGATTATCAGGTGCTTGGCTATGAGATGTATGGGAATAAACGTGTGCTGATTTGCAAAAATGGGGAAGATGGATTCAGGATAAGAGTGGATGGCTGGAAGATAGCGGGCCATGAGTAAAAATGGCATCAGCCGCCGCGTGTTCTACGGGATAATCATTATGTTTGAACCTAGACACTGGCGATACGCAAAAGCGCATTCCTCCCAGAACTGATGCCATACCCATTATATACTAACCAAGGGAATATTGCAAACTTTCATCGGTTGAAGTGTTCTTCATGAAGTGTTGAAGACACTTTTTTAACCGGGCAATATGCTAATTATTTGGCTTCCTCGGCGAACTTGGTAGTGACCAGGGTCTCGTAGGGAACCCGTTCGGAAAGCTCTCCGGCTTCATCCAGAATATTTTGCAGAAGGGTAAAGGCATCTTCCTCGAAGATAAGATTGTCTTTCCAAGTATCCTGTTCATAATATCTGGTTACGATAGCGGTGAGGGTTTCGGAATCAGTCTCTTCAAATTGAGGGGCGATTACCTTGGCAATCTCTTCCGGGGAGTGGCTTTGTACATAGTCCATTCCCTTTTGCAGTGCGTTGGTAAAGGATTGGATAATGTCGGGGTGGGCTTCAATAAAGCTTTTTTTGGCGCTGAATGCGGTGTAAGGAACATAGCCGGAATCTTCCCCTAAGGAAGCGATGACATAACCGTCGCCTTTCGCTTCCAGGGAGGTGGCATGGGGTTCGAATTCAACTGTAAAATCCCCCTGCCCGCCGGAAAAAGCGGCAGCAGTAGAGCCGAAATCAATGCTTTGGTCGATGTTCAAATCTGTTTTGGGGTCGATGTTATTTTTTTTCAGAATGTATTCGAATACCATTTCCGGCATACCGCCGGCCCGTCCGCCAAGGACGTCTTTCCCTTTCAGCATATCCCAGGAAAAATTATCCACAGGTTCCCTTGACACAAGGAAATTTCCGGCACGCTGGGTGAGCTGGGCGAAGTTGACCGCATAGTCCTGTGTGCCGCCGATATAAGTATAAATCGTGCTTTCGCTGCCCATGAAACCGATATCCGCTTCGTCGGTAAGCAAGGCCGTCATAGTTTTATCCGCGCCGAAGCCTGTAACAAGGGTAAGGTCAATTCCTTCTTCTTTAAAGTAACCTTCCTCGATAGCCACATACATAGGCGCGTAAAAAATGGAATGGGCTACTTCGTTTAAGGTGACAGCCGTAAGGGAACCTTTGGAACTGCCGGTTGAACCGGATGTTCCGTCTGACGCTTTGCCGCATCCGGCAGTCATGGCGCAAAAGAGAGTCAGGCATAACGCAAGGGCGATGACTTTGTGTAAGGTAAGGTGGGAATTTTTTTTCTGCATTTTTTCATAATACCTCCATTTTTAATGATGTTTTATTATATAGGAAAGGAAGGGGAGGCGTGCTTGTACGGAGGGGAAAAGGGGAAATCAATTTAGGGGAATGGGAGAACCGAAAGCCGGAGCCATTTTTATGGGTGGATAAGTGAATATCCCGGAAAACGATGGACTGGACAACAAACGGCAAACTGGTTATAATATTCAATAAAAACAAAAAGCCGGGATAGAGATTGCGGCATCGGATGGAGGAAGGATAGGTATGGGATTAGTTAAAGCTATCAAAAGTGCGGTGGGTACGGCAATGGCAGACCAGTGGAGGGAGTATTTTTACTGCGACGCATTGGATAACGACATTTTGGCAGTAAAGGGAAAGAAGCGGATAAACGGCAACAGGAGCAGTAATACGAAGGGGGAAGACAATATTATCAGCAATGGCTCTGTGGTGGCGGTTAACGAAGGCCAGTGCATGATTATCGTAGAGCAGGGAAAAGTAGTGGAATTTTGTGCGGAGGCAGGGGAATTCGTATATGATACATCTTCGGAGCCCAGCCTGTTATACGGGAATTTTGGCGAAAGCCTTGGGAAAACCTTTGCAGTAATTGGGAAGCGTTTTACTTTCGGCGGCGATACGGCAAAAGACCAGAGGATTTATTTTTTTAATACGAAAGAGATTATGGGAAATAAATACGGAACATCCAGCCCGGTGCCTTTCCGCGTGGTGGATGCCAATATTGGGCTGGATATCGACATTTCGCTCCGGTGCAATGGGGAATACTCATACAGGCTTATCGATCCGTTGCTGTTTTATAAGAATGTGTGCGGGAATATTACGGATGATTTCAGCAAGAGCGAGATAGAGGGCCAGCTAAAGACGGAGCTTTTGACGGCGCTACAGCCTGCTTTTGCCAGAATTTCGGAAATGGGAATACGCTATAGCTCTATTCCAAAGCATACTTCGGAGCTGACAAATATCTTAAATGAAGAATTGTCGGCAAAATGGGCGCAGCTGAGGGGGATTTCTATTGTTTCTTTCGGTATGAATTCGGTGAAAGCGCCGGAGAGCGATGAAGCGATGATTAAGGAGTTGCAAAAGACTGCGGTGTACAGAAATCCTACGATGGCAGCGGCTACCTTGGTCAATGCCCAGGCGGATGCGATGAGGGCGGCGGCTTCCAACAATTCTGCAGGGCCGATGATGGCATTCGCAGGAATGAATATGGCCAATATGGCAGGAGGCATGAATGCCAATGGATTATTCGCGATGGGTCAGCAAAATGGCGGAATGTCCGGGCAGATGGGGAATGGAATGCCTGGGCAGATGGGCAGCGGAATGTCCGGCCAGATGAACAATGGAATGTCTGGACAGACGAATGCGGATATGTCCGGGCAGATGCCGGGGGGCTCTGCCGGAAATGGGGTTGGATGGGTATGCAGCTGCGGCCATCTGAACAAAGGGAAATTCTGCAGCGAATGCGGACAGAAGAAACCGGCAGGGGAACCTTTATACCGGTGCGACAAATGCGGATGGGAACCGGAAGACCCTAAGAATCCGCCGAAATTCTGCCCGGAATGCGGAGACCCCTTTAACGAGAAGGACATCAGGTAACGGACAAAACAAAAATTGGAGACAAAAGGAACAGACTGAATTTATGAGCATTTACGATACATTAAACGAACAACAAAAGCAGGGGGTTTTTGCAGTGGATGGGCCGGTGTTGCTGCTGGCCGGTGCGGGCAGCGGGAAAACAAGGGTGCTGACCCACAGGATTGCTTATCTTATTGATGAAATCGGGATTCAGCCTTACAATATTATGGCAATCACTTTTACCAATAAAGCGGCCGGGGAGATGAGGGAGCGGGTGGATTCCATCATCGGCTATGGCGCCAGCCAAGTGTGGGTATCAACCTTCCATTCCACTTGCGTGCGTGTCCTGCACCGATACATAGACAGGATAGGGTATGATAATAATTTCACCATTTATGACACGGATGACCAGAAAACGGTGATGAAGGACGTATGTAAACGTCTTCAGATAGATACGAAAATGCTGAAAGAAAAGGCGATTTTAAATGCCATATCTTCGGCGAAAAACGAACTGCTTTCTTCTGTTGACTATCAGCTGCAGGCCATGGGGGATTATCATCAGGAAAAAATTGGAAAAGCCTATGTGGAATATCAGTCGGTTCTAAGGAAAAATAATGCCCTGGATTTCGATGATTTAATTATGAAGACGGTGGAACTGTTCAAAAGCTGTCCGGAGGTGCTGGAAAATTATCAGGACAGGTTCCGCTATATTATGGTGGACGAATACCAGGATACGAATACGGCCCAGTTTGAACTGATACGCCTATTGGCGGCTAAATACAGGAACCTTTGCGTGGTGGGGGATGATGACCAGTCCATCTATAAATTCCGGGGGGCGAATATCAGAAATATCCTGGATTTTGAAAAAGTGTATCCGGAAGCGCAAGTGATTAAATTGGAGCAGAACTATCGTTCCACCCAGAATGTGCTGGACGCGGCGAATGCAGTAATCCAAAACAACAGGGGGCGTAAGGAAAAGGCGCTTTGGACGAAAAAAGGGCAGGGAAGCCTTGTGCATTTCAGGCAGTTTGATACGGCCTATGAGGAAGCGGAGTTTGTGGCCGAGGATGTGGCGAAGAAAAAGCGGAAAGGAACGGCGGATTATGGGGATGTTGCCGTCCTTTACAGGACAAATGCCCAGGCCCGTATGCTGGAAGAACGGTTTATTCTGGAAGGGATTCCCTATGATGTGGTGGGCGGCACCAATTTTTACGCCAGAAGAGAAATTAAGGATATGCTGGCCTATTTGAAAACGGTTGATAACGGCAAGGATGATGTGGCGGCCAGAAGGATTATCAACGTGCCCAAACGGGGAATCGGGGCGGCTACTATTGCCCGGGTGCAGGAATATGCCGATATGAGGGGCATCAGCTTTTATGACGCGTTAAAGGAAGCGGAACAGATTATGGCCGTGGGCAGAAGTGCGGCGAAGCTGGAGAATTTCGTCACGATGATTCAGAGCTTTAGGAGTAAACTGGAATATTATGGGCTGGAGGGGTTGATTAAGGATATCGTTGAAACTACAGGCTACGTAAAGGAACTGGAGGCTTCGGACGAAGAGGACGCGGAGGACAGGATTCATAATATTGACGAGCTAATCAGCAAGATTGTGGCTTATGAAGAAGGCCATGAGAATGCCAGCCTAAGCGAATTTCTGGAAGAGGTTGCTTTGGTAGCGGATATCGACAGGATAGAAGGGGAGAGCAGCCGGGTATTGCTGATGACGCTGCATAGCGCCAAAGGGCTGGAATTCCCTCATGTATACCTTACCGGCATGGAGGATGGGGTGTTTCCCGGTTATGGGGCCGTGACTTCCGACGATGACGAGGAAATGGAAGAGGAACGCCGCCTGGCCTATGTAGGGATTACAAGGGCCAAGGATGATTTGACCTTAACATGTGCGAAGAAGCGCATGGTGCGCGGGGAGACACAGTATAATGCGGTGAGCCGTTTTGTGGAGGAAATACCGGAGGAACTGCTGGATTGTAAAGTTCCTTCGTTAAAAAACTGGGATTTTAAGAGTTATGAGGAAGATTCCGGGGAAAGGCTGCGCTTTAAGTCAAAACCTTTTGGTACGGATAATATATTGCCGTATAGGAATTATAAGGCATATGAAGAACCATGGGGAAACGGTGACGGAAAAAGGGGAACGGAAAGCGGGGTTCCGAGGACATGGGGAAGCGGAGTTTCCGGGAAAGATGAGGAAGGCTTTTTTGGAATATCCGGGAAAGGTTTTTCGGGAAAATCGGGGGATGTTTTCCGCAGCAATGGTGAAACGGATGGGTACAGGCGGATTTTCGATAAAGGGAAACCGTCACCGGCTAAAGCAAAGCCTCGAGCGGTGGCAGTGGCCAAGCGGACCCCGGCGGAAAACCGGCCATTTATTGCCGGAGGGGGAGCGGGAAGCCTAAAGGGCGTTAACGGCCTTTCTAAGGGAATGCCGATATCTGGCAAAGTGGATTACGGCGTAGGCGACAGGGTGAGCCATGTAAAGTACGGCGAAGGCACTGTGACGAAGCTGGAAAATACTCCCAAGGATTATCAGGTAACGGTAGTCTTTGACAATGCCGGGCAGAAAATTATGTATGCGGCTTTCGCAAAACTGAAAAAGTTGTAAATTTATCAAATTTTTATAGTAAAATTTTGGAATTAGTGCTATATTATATATTAGAAAATGGTTGGCAGAAAATGCAGAAGTTGGAATTAGGATGTGTGATAATTCATATTCTATAAGGCAACACTAAACCAAGTAAAGATGAAAAGAGGTAAGGGCTATGAACAGATTAAACAAATTGGAAGAATATATCGATATGTCCAGGATTAATGAACTGTTAGGAAAGAAAGAAGAAGAAAAGAAATGTAAAAAGTGCTGTGATACGGTGCTTTGGATTTTGGCTGTAATCGGGGCAGTTGCCGCGGTGGCAGGCATTGCTTATGCGGTATACCGTTATTTGAAACCGGATTACCTGGAAGACTTTGAAGACGACTTCGACGATGACTTTGAAGATGATTTCTTTGAGGACGAGGATGATGACGATATGCTGGATGATGAGACAGAGGAATAGGGATTCCGGGGATAGAAATTAAAGTTAAGCGGAATGTACGCTGCGATGTACATTCCGTTTTTTATATAATAGGAAATTACGCCACAGTGTTGTAAGTCGCCAAGAAAGAATGCGCACTTCGCGCATAAGGAAAATGGTTGCCGGAGCAACCGCGCTTCGGCGCGAGAGTCCGGCAGGCCGGACTCTTTGTTCTGCGCAGGCCCGCATAAGGAAGTTTGCTGCCAAGGCAGCATGCGGGCCGCGCGGCAAGTAGGGGGAAACAGCTTAAAAAGCGGAAGGAGAAATTTCAGCAAGATGAAAAAGGGAGAAATATTGGAAGGAACGGTCGAGCGGATAGAATTCCCTAACAAAGGGATTGTGATATGCGGCGAAGGGGAATGTGTGGTGAAAAATGCCTTGCCGGGGCAGAGGGTTTCCTTTATGGTTCAGAAAGTCAGAAAGGGCAAAGCGGAAGGACGGCTGCTGGAAATATTGGAAAAATCGCCGGAGGAAACAGGGAATCCATGTTCCCATTTTGGAATTTGCGGAGGATGCACATATCTTTCTTTTCCTTATGAAGGGCAGCTGAAGATTAAAGAAAAGCAGGTAAAGAAGCTTTTGGACGCGGTTTTGGAGAAGCAGGGGAAGGAATATATATTCGAAGGAATAAAGGCGAGCCCAAGGCCCTATGGATATCGGAATAAAATGGAATTTTCCTTTGGGGATGAGGTGAAAGACGGCCCTTTGGCTTTAGGGATGCATAAGAGGGGAAGTTTTTATGATATCGTCACAGTAAAGGAATGCCAAATCGTGGATGGAGATTACAGGAAAATATTAGGCTGTGCGCGGGAATATTTTGCGGACAGGAATGTGGGCTTTTTCCACAGGCTGCGGCATGAAGGGTATTTGCGGCATCTTTTGGTGCGAAAAGGGGCAAAAACGGGGGAAATACTTGTGGCGCTGGTAACGACTACCCAGGAGGAGCATGCCCATGAATTGGAAGGGTTTAGGGATGCATTGCTAAGGCTGGAACTGGAAGGAAAAATAGTGGGAATCCTGCATACGGAAAACGATTCCAATGCGGATGTGATAAAAAATGATAGGACGATGGTTTTGTATGGCCAGGATTTCTTTTATGAGGAATTGCTGGGGCTGAAATTCAGGATTTCGGAATTTTCCTTTTTTCAGACGAATACATATGGGGCGGAGGTGCTTTACCGGACAGCGCGGGAGTATATTGGGGCGCTTTCCGAATCAGGGGAGAAAGACAAGGTTGTTTACGATTTATACAGCGGAACGGGAACCATTGCCCAAATAATGGCGGATGTGGCCAAAAAAGTAATCGGCGTGGAAATCGTGGAAGAAGCGGTGGAAGCGGCCAGAAGAAATGCGGCTTTAAATGGCCTGGATAACTGTGAATTTATTGCAGGGGATGTTCTGGAGGTGTTGGACCGGATTGATGAAAAGCCTGACTTCATTATCCTGGATCCGCCCAGGGATGGGGTTCACCCTAAGGCGCTAAAGAAAATTATCGGTTATGGCGTGGACAGATTGCTTTATATTTCCTGTAAGCCCACTAGTTTGGCCAGGGATTTGGAAGTATTTCTGGCGAATGGGTATGTGGTGGATAGAGGGGTGGCGGTGGATCAGTTTCCTTGGACGGCGAATGTGGAGACGGTATGTTTATTGTCCAAACTTCATGCAAACCAACATATCGAGGTGGAGCTTCAGATGGATGAGCTTGATTTGACGGCTGCGGAGAGCAAAGCCACCTATGAGGAAATCAAGAAATATGTTTTGAAGCAAAGCGGATTGAAAGTCAGCAACTTGTATATTGCACAGGTAAAGCAGAAATGCGGAATTATTGAGAGGGAAAACTATAACCTGCCGAAATCGGAAAACTCCAGACAGCCGAAATGCCCGCCAGAGAAAGAAGTCGCTATAAGGGAGGCATTGGAACATTTTCGGATGATTTGATTTTGCATATTTGAGCTGTCTATCATTTCTCTATATAATGAAAGAAAAAAGGACGGTGGCGATTATGAGGGAAAAGAAAACTCATTTGTATTTTGACAGCGAGGAAAGAAAGATATTGCTACATAGCCTTGTGGAATTGAAAAATCAGCTTATTCAACAGGGCAGATATACCGACCCCGTTGACGAACTCATTTTCAAGGTTGTCAACGCTCCTGTTAAGAGAATGAAAATTGAATATGTCTAAGGCACATCACCACGAAGCCGCTTATTCTTATTGATTTTTAAGAGTAAGCGGCTTTTTTGCGTTCTCTGGTACAGTTACATAGCCGCCTTGACAAAGCGGCTAAATCTATGAGCAGTTCGGAAAGGAGGTGGCAGAGCTTGGCGAGAAACAGAGAAACAAAAATCGAGCTGACCGCATACGATGACCTGTTTGAAACAGACCAGAGCCGTGAGGAAGCGAAGTTAAGCAAGATACGGGATATTCCAATTTCCCAGATTGACGAGTTTCCAGATCACCCGTTCAAGGTTTTAATGGACGAGGACATACAGAAGTATGCGAAGCAGTACGGCATGCCGTTGTTTTCTTCCAGTGCCTTTGCTGCTGCCTGCTCCATTTTGGAGAGGTTATTGTGCAGTTTCAGATAAGGGACAAACTCATGCAGCAACATATCCCGCTGCGCCCTGTCCGCTTCCAGTGCTTCCTTTCCCTCATTGCGTAAAATATAATTGTTCCATTCTTCGTTGTTCTCATAATAGGCATGGTAGCTTTCGATATGCTCTATGAGCGTGCCGTCCCCGTCCCCTAAGTCCTGCCGCCCGGTGTAATAGTCGGGCCGCCCGTCCATTACAAAGTCAATGCGGAACTTGGTTTTATAATAGCCGTCCTCGGCAACGGTGGCTCTGTCAATGCTTTCTATGAGGACGTTTGCTTCGGAAAGGCTCATGGTTTCGCCGTCATGGAAACGGCTGTGTTCGCTCCAAAGGATTGTGACAACCGGCTCGGCATTGGGGTCGGGCGTGGGGAAATTATCTTCCGGCTGCTGTGTCTGCGCTCCGCTTTTGGCGGGTTCTTCCGGGGCTGCTTTTTCCGCTTTCGGGGTATCGGCGGCGGGTTCGTCTGTGCCTGCCTTTTCCTCCTGCGGCGGCTCTGCCGTGGGTTCATTTTCCGGCGTTTCCTGCGCCTGCGTCTGCTCCTTGTTCTGTGTCAGCTCCGCAAAGTTTTTATCTATGTCCGCAATCAGTTCTGCGGCGGTGTCACGGATAGTTTTAAGGGACGCTTGCAAAAGGTAATAAAGCAGTTTCGTGGGGATTGGTGATAGTTACGATACTACTAAATTCTATTTTTGAGCCTGTTCTTCAACATTTTTACGGAGTAAATCGACCAGAATTTGATGTTCTG
Source organism: Lachnospiraceae bacterium (assembly GCA_021769135.1). GTDB lineage: Bacteria > Bacillota > Clostridia > Lachnospirales > Lachnospiraceae > Kineothrix. The sequence goes on from JAETTM010000011.1 coordinate 76,508, forward strand.
AGAATGTTGAAAATCACAGGATATGGAATACTATCTTATGCTCTCATTTGCATTTTGTTTTGGACTGTATGTAGATGTTTGGGCAGTAACAGAACGGTATCAGACCATATAAAAGCATGGGGTATCTCATATGCTCCTACTGCAATTTGTGCTGTTGTAGTAGCTTTGACCGAAGTTTTCTTCTATATATTTTGGGATAATACTATTTGTGGAATGATTTTGAACATTGTGTTTGTAGGCATTTTGATTTGGAAAGCCATTCTCTATTTCGTATATTTGAGAAATTTTGCATCTCTAAAAGGATGGCGTTTCTTTATTGCTTGTATCGTAATGGGACTAATTATTTTAATTATGGCAGCTCTAAATGGATATGTTGGCTTAAAAACTCCTGTTTTGTAATATGGGAGGTGATGTAATGGCAGATACTCAATGGATACTATGTCCAATTTGTAAAAACAAAACCCGCATTATGATACGGAAAGATACAGAGCTTAAAAACTTTCCACTCTTTTGTCCAAAGTGCAAGCAAGAAAGTTTGATACGAGTAAAAAAGTGTCATATTACAGTCATTAAAGAGCCAGACGCATAAGACGCAGAGCCGATGAACAAGTGAGCAATCACAGGTTCATCGGCTCTGTTCTTTATATGAATATAAATTGGACAAGCCCACCGAATAAAAAAAACGATGTTTCGGTGAGCCGTTTTGCTATGCCTTAAGCACTCTCCGACTTCGCTTTTGAAGTTTGGAGGGATTTTTATTGTGGGTTTTGATGCCGGATGGGGGAGACTGAAGAGCGGAGCCGGATGGATTGCGTTGGATTTCTGCGAGAAGATATAAAAAGATATGGTTTAGGGATGAATGAAGGCTGTTCATGGCGTGTCGGGTGCTGTGAATGGCCTTTATTTTTTGTGGAAAATTGCGGAAAAATCTGATATACTGTCATAAGTTAAGAGGAATTATGCAGACAGACGTACTATTATAGTTGCCAGAACGGAAAAATGTGAAAGAAGAATTGAACATGAGGTGCGGTAATATGGGTGAGAAGCATTATAGGCCAATTATAAAAGATGGGGATCATCTGGTACAGTCGAAGAAAAATTCTAATAGGGTTATAGGACAGACCCGTAATGCGGAGAATAAAAATCCAGATATTATTGAGTGGGAAGAGGTAGAGGATACCGATTATGAATATGAACTGGCGAAAATGGCGCATGAGGAATGTATGGCTGAGGTGCGGAGCCGCCAATCAACAGCGGATGTTATAACATCTGTTTTGAATCTGATAGATACTACGGTTACTTTTTTGGCTGAGAATCCAGAAGTTTTAGAAGCTGCCGTTAATTTAGGAAAGAAGGCAAAAAATGGAATTGCCGGTGTTAAAAATAAGTTGACATTAGCTGCTCAGGATGGGAAGAAACAAAAGAAAAATAGGGAAAACGTAAAGAATGCAGTATCCGCCCCAGAAATTACAGATGCGAAGATTGCAGCCCAAATAAGTACCGAAGTCATTTCGGATGCCATGAAAACTTCACAGAGCGAGAGGGAGAATATTAGTGTTGAAGAGGCCCGGGAATTGATTTTGGGTATTTTGATGGATTATATAAGCATGAAAAAGAAACTGAACCGACTTACAAATGCTAATATTGATAACATCAAAAGGCAGGAATTGGATGTGGGTGAGGTCATTGCCCAGTTAGATTCTCTGATAAAGAAGTATCCGGCATTGATGGGCGACAGCACAACGGAAAATATTGCGGCACTGCTTAGAATGAATTCGGACATTCAAGAGAACAAAAAAATAAAAGAAGTATTGAAAATAGATTGATTATTACAAGGAAGGTGATGTATGCTATGGAAAATATCAGCGAAGCAAAAAATGAAATTGCTATTGTGGATAAAGAGACTGTTGAGAATTTAATTTACATTGTCCGTGGGCAGAAAGTGATGCTGGATGCGGATTTGGCAAAAATTTACGGATACAGCACAAAAGCATTTAACCAACAGGTAAAAAATAACATAGAAAAATTTGAAGAAGATTTTATGTTTCTTTTGACAGATGAAGAAGTGAAAGAACTTTCAAGGTCAAAAATTTTGACCTTGAACAATGAGAGCGGTCGTGGACACAATATCAAGTATAATCCACATGCATTTACGGAGTCTGGTCTTTACATGCTTATGACTGTATTAAGGGGAGAACTTGCGACAGCTCAGAGCAAAGCCTTAATCCGCATCTTTAAGGGCATGAAAGATTATATTTCAGAAAACCGTGCTCTGATTGGAACAGATGACATTGCGCGGCTTGCCATTCAGACCAGTGAAAATACTGCCGCCATTGCAAAAATCACTGATGAGATGCTCCGTAAATCGGATTTGCCTAAAATTTTCAAGAATTTTGCGTCATCAGACACTGGAAAAGAGTTCCTGATTATGAATGGCCAGCTTGCGGAAGCAGATGCCGCATACCAAGGAATTTATGCAAAAGCAAAAAACAGCATTTTTATCATTGATGATTACATAGGGATTAAATCTATCATGCACCTGAGGAATGTAAATTCGGGTGTTATGGTTACAGTGTTCTCCGACAATAAGCAAAGTCATTTGAGACAGGCAGATCTGAATGATTTTAGGAATGAGTTCCCTGGTATCCTGATAAATTTTAAGAAGACCAATAACACGATGCATGACAGATATATCATCCTGGATTACGGAAAGCGGAGCGAGAAAATTTACCATTGCGGCGCGTCTTCCAAAGATGCCGGGAAAAAGACGACGACCATCATGGAAGTTCAGGACAGGGCAGTTTATAAGCAGCTGGTGGATATTCTGATAAAAAATCCAGTGTTGGTACTTACATAATTATGACAATATTTTGAGATTCGTCCTGTATGGGGCGAATTTTTTTGCTCAAAATCGGAAAAATCGGATTCAGGGTACATAGACCTCCAGAAAGAAAGCCGGGGGTGTCTGAATAAATGAACAGAAGTGCATAGAACTGAATGTTGGATTGCCTGATCGGGGTGTGATGCTGAATGAAACAGTATCAATCCCCCAGCTGAGCTGGGGGAATAACAGATGCAAGTGGCGGTGAACGGAGTACAAAAAACTACCCCCGTTGTATAATAGAAGTAGGTCTAGCAAACCACTCTAAAGACAACGGAGGCATATCCATATGGACGATAA
>JAETTM010000097.1 GCA_021769135.1 Lachnospiraceae bacterium
TATTACTCTTTTGTCGGCAAGGTAGAATTGCCCGACTAAAGCCCGACCCGTCCGGCAGTCAGCCGGACAGGGAACGGCAAAATTTTTTACACTTCTTTTACTTCTTTATCTCACATCAGCAAACCCCGCCGTCATTAAAGAACGTATGATGCGCCTATGAAAGAATGCCCTGGGGCAGGATATGCGTGCTGCCTTATAGTAAAGGCAGGCCGGCCTTTTCCGTTTCCTCCATTACATTCTCCGGCCAGAGGGAGCATTGGACTTCCCCGATATGCGCTTTACGGAGGAAGAACATACAGATACGGGATTGGCCGATACCGCCCCCTATAGTATAAGGAAGTTCTTCGTTGATGATTGCTTTCTGGAACGGAAGGCTGGCTCGTTCCGGACAGCCCGCTTTTTCCAGCTGAGACAGCAGGGCATCTTTATCCACGCGGATACCCATTGAGGATAGCTCCAGGGCGATATCCAGAACAGGATAATATACGATGATATCGGCGTTTAAAGCCCAGTCATCATAGTCGGGCGCGCGGCCATCGTGTTTTTCGCCGGATTTAAGCAAATCGCCAATCTGCATAAGGCAGACAGCGCCTTTTTCTTTGGAAATGAGATATTCCCTTTCCTTCGGCGTTTTTTCCGGATACATTTCTTCCAGTTCCCTGGTTGTAATGAAGAAAATATCATGGGGAAGAATTTCTTCGATGTAGTCATACCGGATGGCCATATATTTTTCTGTTTTCCGCAACACCTTGTATACAATTTTGACGGTCTCTTCCAAAGTATCCAGGGTGCGGAGTTCTTTGGTAATTATCTTTTCCCAATCCCATTGGTCCACATAGATGGAATGAATGTTATCGGTATCTTCATCCCGACGGATGGCGCTCATATCGGTATATAGCCCTTCGCCTACGGAAAAACCGTATTTTTTTAAGGCATACCGTTTCCATTTTGCCAGCGAGTGCACGATTTCCGCCTGTGCTTCCCCCTGGTCCTTGATGCCGAAGGATACAGGGCGTTCCACCCCGTTAAGGTTATCGTTCAGTCCGGATTGGGGGGTGACAAATAAAGGCGCGGAGACGCGGAGCAGGTTCAGGCGTTCCGCAAGCAGGCTTTGGAAAAAGTCTTTGACGGTTTTAATAGCTATCTGGGTGTCATGCAGATTCAATGCCGGGGTATATTCGGCGGGAATCAATAGTTTTTCCATAATTATAATTTAGCTCCTTTCAGGAAGTTTAGTGGTAATGCAATTATTTTACTTTACTATTTAAACGCTTTTAGAGGAAGAATGCAAGAAGAACAGATGTTTGCACATAGGAATTGTCAAATATTGATTTTAAAGCTTGCCAACTCGGGGAAGATGTGTTATGATAAAACAAACATATGTTCGAATCCTAAAGGAACATGTTTTACGGCTGCGATGAGGGAATCAGCGAGGTTCGGCAGGCGGAAACGAGCGGGCGATGGCAGAGGTGAGGGAAATGTTTTATAAGGTTACGGAAGAAATGGGGATAAAAGAGAAGCTGGGGATTCTTACAGACGCGGCGAAGTATGATGTGGCATGTACGTCCAGCGGTGTTGACCGAAGAGGGGATGGAACGGGGATAGGGAATACGGAAAAGGGGGGCATCTGCCATAGCTTCAGCGCGGATGGGCGCTGCATTTCGCTGTTGAAGATATTGTTTACCAACGAATGTATTTATGACTGTAAATATTGCATTAACAGGAAATCCAATGATGTTCCCAGGGCTTCTTTTACCCCGGATGAAGTGTGCGAATTGACGATGGGATTCTATAAGAGGAATTATATCGAAGGGCTTTTTTTAAGCTCGGGAATACTTTACCATCCGGATTTTACCATGGAATTGATTTATCAGACCATATACAAGCTGCGGACGGAGCACCGCTTTCAAGGCTATATCCATGTGAAAGCGATTCCGGGGGCGGATCCGGCATTAATACAGAAGACCGGCTATTTGGCGGATAGGATGAGCGTGAACCTGGAACTGCCCACGGCGGAAAGCTTAAGGAGGCTGGCGCCCAATAAACATCGGAAGAACATACTGGCTCCTATGCGGCAGATTCAGAATGGGATTCAAGCGAACAAAAATGAGCTGATTCTGTACAGGAAGGCGCCTCTGTTTGTTCCTGCAGGGCAGTCCACCCAGATGATTGTAGGAGCAACAGGGGAAAATGATTATCAGCTTATGATGGTGGCGGAAAGCCTTTATCAGAAGTTCGGATTAAAAAGAGTGTTTTACTCCGCCTTTGTGAAGGTGAATGAGGATAAGGATCTGCCTGCGCTTCCCGGAGGGCCTCCGCTTTTGCGGGAGCATCGGCTGTATCAGGCGGACTGGCTGCTTCGCTATTATGGGTTTCAGGCCCGGGAATTATTAAGCGAAGAACGGCCGAATTTCAATGTGCTGCTGGATCCAAAGGCGGATTGGGCGCTCCGCCATTTGGAATTGTTTCCGGTAGAGGTGAACAGGGCGGATTACCAGCTTCTGTTACGCATACCGGGAGTAGGGGTGAAGAGTGCCCAAAGGATTGTCCGGGCGAGAAGAAACGGCATGCTTAAATTTGAGGATTTGAAAAAGATAGGCGTAGTGCTGAAGCGGGCCCTCTATTTCATTACATGCGGGGGAAAGATGATGTATCACACAAAGGTCGAAGAAGACTACATTACGAGGAACCTTCTCTCCGCAAAGGAAAAACTGCCTTTTGACAAAGATGGCATAACCTACCGCCAGCTATCCCTATTCGACGATGTAAATTTCCAACAGTTCGGACAGCCGGGAAGTTGAACGGCTGTAAGGCGTCTGCAAATTTTGTCATGGAAAAGCTTCGGCAAAGCCGGAGCACAAAAACCTGCGCAGGATTTTGAAAGGAGCATGGTTATAAATATGGAAGAGAAGTATTTAATATGCGAAGATTCACTGGAAGGTATTTTTACCGGTATTTACGAGGCCTACGCATTGCGGGAGGACCATAGGAACATACATCTGCAAGTGGGGGAAGAGGATAATCTCCGTTTATTTGCAGTCTATATACGGGTTGCTGCGGATAGCGGGAAAGCGGCTAAGGTGGCGGGAACTATATGCCGCCGGCTTGGGGAAGGGGTATATCTGGACATATGCAGGGCATTGGCCAGCGAAGATAAGGGGAAGGGAGATGCAATCTATAAAACGGTTCTGTGCGGGCTTAAAATGAAAAACGGCAGCCGGGTGATGGGGAACCTGACGGACCGGAATGTGCATAAAGTGTTCGAATTGGCCCGCCGCACAAGAAATGAGGTGCATCACTGGAAAGAATTCCTGCGGTTTCAGGAATTGGAAAGCGGAATCCTATATTCTAAAATAGGGCCGGAAAATAACGTGGTGACATTTCTTGCACCGCATTTTGCGGACAGGCTTCCGCTGTATGATTTTATTATTTATGATGAGAAAAGGGGAATTTTTGTTGTCCATCCGAAATCAAAAGAATGGTATTTAGTTACGGATCGGGATTTTGACGAAAGGAAAGCAGGGGATTATTCGGAGCGTGAAATGGAATATCAGGAGCTTTTTACATTTTTTTGTCATAAAATAGCCATAAAAGAAAGAGAAAACTTAAAATTGCAGAGAAACATGCTCCCCTTACGATTCCAAGAATATATGGTGGAATTTGGGTTATAATTATCAATATGCAGATATCCATAGCAAAGCGATGAAGTATTAATTGTAAATTTTTACAAAGGAATGCCGGAATCAGCAAGTCTATAATGGCAATTATTAGTATTAAATAAAAAAACTGAAAATTGCCCCATTTTTGGACACAAAATTTATACTTTACATTTGCAAAAATTGGGATATAATACAATTGTAACCACAAAGAAAACGTTTTTTTCAATTATCAAAAAGAAAGGGTGTTTTATTTATGAGGCATAAAATTAAGTTGAGACCTGCTGAAGTGAAAGATTTTGTGGCAGCTGCATCAAAGTGTGAATTTGATGTCGATATCGCTTATAATAGATATATAGTAGACGCAAAATCTATCGTCGGTGTATTAGGATTGGATTTTAATCAAGTTTTAACGGTTTCTTATTCTGGCTATGATGCTGAATTTGAGCAGTTCATGAACCGCTTTGCAGTTGCATGTTAATAGTAAATTGAATACGATTCCGGAGTAATTGACTTCCCCATGAGAGATAGGGTAAACTATCCTCATGGGGTTTTTTCTTTTCATGGGATTCGGGCATCAAAGGCCCCGGTTGCGGAGGGCTCTTGATGCCCGAATCCTGTGAAAATGTTCCCGCGAAAAGGTGAAATAGGATTAAATTTGAGAGGATGCATGGCAGGAATGGGAGAAAATATGGCGCTTAAGATGGAAATTCATATATCGGTGCGGGGATTGGTGGAATTTATACTTCGTACGGGAAATATTGATGATAGAAAAGCGGCCTCCCCGGAGAATGCCATGCAGGAGGGCGGCAGAATCCACCGTATGATTCAGCGGAGAATGGGGGCGGATTATCATGCGGAAGTGGCTTTGAAGTATTTCTATGAAACGGAGAATTATACGATTACGGTGGAAGGAAGGGCTGACGGGATTATTTTTGGGAGCAAGCCGCAGCAGGCAGAGTCCTTTTTGACCTCTGGGGAATATGGGTCGAGTATTCTGACTGTAGCGGGAAAGTTCGCTGTGGATGAAGAAATAGCGGGCAAAGGGCAGGGTGGACCAATCGGCGGACAGGTACAGGCGCTGCCCGCGGATGAAGGGGGCGTAGGAAGCATACGGCAGGAATATTCGGTGACCGTGGATGAGATAAAAGGAACTTACATGGAAGTGAAACGGATGAAAGAGCCGGTGCCGGTGCATCTGGCACAGGCGAAATGCTACGCTTATATCTATGCGAGACAAAAGCAGCTGGAAGGGATAAATGTGCGGATGACCTACTGCAATATGGATACGGAGGAGCTGAAATATTTCCATTATGATTATACCTTTGACGAACTGGAAGAGTGGTTTGGAAATGTGATGGAGCAATACCGCAAGTGGGCCGATTTCCAGTATCAATGGAGAATGGACAGGCAGGAGTCTATAAAGAGGATGCAGTTCCCGTTTGCTTACCGGGAAGGGCAGAAAAATCTGGTGACCTATGTATACCAGACGATATACCATAAGAAAAAACTGTTTATCGAAGCGCCCACAGGAGTGGGGAAGACCATATCCACCGTTTTCCCCGCGGTGAAGGCCGTTGGGGAGGGGAAAGGGGAGCGGATTTTTTATCTGACTGCGAAGACGATTACAAGGACGGTGGCGGATAATACTTTCCAGATTTTGCGGGAAAAAGGGCTGAAATTTAAAACTGTGATATTGACCGCCAAGGACAAAATATGCTTTATGGAAGAGACGGAATGTAACCCGGATTACTGCCCTTACGCTAAAGGGCATTATGACAGGATTAACGATGCGATGTATGATTTGTTGACCCATTTGGATAATTTCAGCAGGGAAGCGATTGAAGACTATGGAAAAAGGCACAGGGTATGCCCTTTTGAACTATGTCTGGATATGAGCTTATTTTCGGACGGAATTATATGCGACTATAATTACGTGTTCGACCCTCACGTCTATTTGAAACGCTTCTTCGCGGAAGGCAGCAGAGGGGAGCATATTTTTCTAGTGGATGAGGCGCACAATCTGGTGGAGCGGGGGCGTGAAATGTACAGCGCTATGGTTTGCAAGGAAGATTTCCTCAGGCTGAAAAAGACGATAAAAGGTTTGGACGGGAAAATGGAGCATCAGCTGGAAAAATGCAATAAAGAATTGCTCGCCTTAAAAAGGGAGTGCGAAACTTACCGTATTGAGGAATATATCGAGCCGTTTGTGACAGTTCTTCGGCGTCTGCATGCTGCTATGGAGACTTATCTGGAAGACCATGACGGAGGGGATGCTTTCCACACGAAGGAAGTGCGCGGCGAAGTCCTGGATTTTTACTTTGAAGTATGCCATTTTCTGGATATCTATGAGAGGGTGGATAAAAATTATGTGACTTATTCCGAAATGAGGGAGGATGGCAGCTTTATACTGAAGCTGTTTTGCGTCAACCCGTCGCTGAACTTGAGGGAATGCATGAAAAAGGGAAGGAGTACCATCCTTTTTTCCGCCACTTTGCTGCCCATCGGATATTATAAGGATTTGCTTGGGGCGGAAGAGGGGGATTACGAGGTGTATGCGCAGTCGGTGTTTGAGCCGGAGAGGAAGAAGCTTTTTATCGGCAGCGATGTCACCAGCAAATATAGCCGCAGGACAGAGGAAGAATATGATAATATTGCGTTTTATATTTATGAAATAGTGAAAAACCGCCATGGAAATTATCTTGTGTTTTTTCCCTCCCATGTATTTATGCAGAATATTTATCAACGTTTCATGGAGTATTTTGTAAAAGGGGAAGAGATGGAATGCGTTGTCCAGGAGGACCATATGGACGAAAAATCCAGGGAGGATTTTTTGCGACGCTTTTCGGAAGGCGGAGAAGAAAAAAGCCTGTTGGGCTTCTGTGTACTTGGGGGAATCTTCAGCGAAGGTATTGATTTGAAGAATGACAGCCTAATCGGCGCTATCATTGTGGGAACGGGTTTGCCCCAGGTGTGCAATGAGAGGGAAATTTTAAAGAATTATTTTGACGGCGCCGGGGATAACGGCTTTGATTATGCCTACCGTTATCCGGGTATGAATAAAGTCCTGCAGGCGGCAGGACGCGTCATCCGGACCGCCGAGGATGTGGGGGTGATTGCCCTGCTGGATGAGCGGTTTTTAAACTGGTCATACCGAAAGATGTTTCCCAGGGAATGGGAGGAGTTTGAGACGGTTACGGCAGACCGGATAGCGAAACGGGTGGAGCGCTTCTGGGATGAGTGGTTATAAATCCGGGGTTTAGGGCAAAGGCGTTAACTATAAAATGGCTTTCTGTGGGCATTAACTCCTAAGCCTTGCGATTTCTTCCTTATAGGGAGGGAGAAGCCGGGATGGATTGTCCTCGGCAGGATAGTAGGGAGTCTCCAATATTTTGGGAATATCAGGAAAAGCCGGGTGGTGAACGATGGCGTGAAGGGCATCAAAGCCTATGTATCCTTTTCCGATGTTGGCGTGCCGGTCTTTCCTTGCCCCGCAGGGGTTCTTGCTGTCATTGATGTGAAGCACAGATACCTGTTCCAAACCGATAAGACGGTCGAATCGCTCTAAGACGCCGTCAAAGTCATGGATAATATCATAACCGCTGTCATGCATATGGCAGGTATCCAGGCAGATGCGCAGTTTGTCATTGTGGATAACTTTGTCAAAAATGGCGGCTAATTCTTCAAAATTTTTTCCGATTTCCGAGCCCTTTCCTGCCATGGTTTCCAATGCGATATGGCAGGGGGTGTCTTTTGTTAATATTTCGTTTAATCCTTCTGCAATTTTTTGTATGCCTGCCTTTTCGCCGGCTCCTACATGGGCGCCCGGATGCAGAACTAATGTCTGACTCCCCATGGCGGCAGTGCGCTCAATATCCATAGAAAGGAATTCTACCGCAAGGCGGAAGGTTTCCGGATTGGTGCTGTTGCCCAGGTTGATGATATAGGGGGCATGAATGACGGGGGATGCAATGCCGTTCTTGTGCATAAATTCTTTGGCGGCATCAATATTTAGTTCTGAAATAGGCTTGCGTTTGGTATTTTGCGGCGCTCCTGTGAAAATCATGAAGGTGTTTGCTTCATAGGAATAGGCTTCTTTTGCGGAGCCCAGCATCATTTCTTTGCCTTTCATGCTTACATGAGAGCCGATTTTTAATGTTTGGTCCATGGTCTTTTTTTACTCCTTTGGTATCCTAAGCTTCCTTTTAATAGAGTGGTAAAGGTGATGTATTTCTTGGTTAGTATAGCATTTATTTGGCGGATTGACTATAGGGGAAGGAGAGAGGGAAATCGGTTTTCAGCGGAGGCGCATCGGCCGGCTCGGCCATGGGGCAGCGTTCGGCCCGTACAGGGTTCGTTTTTGCGGCTACGCGAAAAAGCAGATTTCACTAATGAAATGGATGGAGGGATTTGGATTGCGGACGGGTCAGAAGCGACGGGCATCCATGCCCACGCTTCTTAAAACCGCCTTCCATGGCGGTTTTCCCCTGGCTATCTGCCATTTCATAAGTGAAATTGCTGCTTTTTCGCAAAAGCCGCAAAAACGAACCCTGTACGGGCCAAACGCGGCCCCATGGCCGAACTGGCCGATGTGCCTCCGCTGAAAACCGATTTCCTTGGCTAAGCGGGAGGAATGAGGGAGCATAGATGGGGGAGAGGATGGATAGGATATGGGATAGGATAGAAGATAGATGGGGAATAGGGGTGAAAAGGAGGTTGTTGATTGGATTTTGAGTGGGATAGAGGCAAAAAATGATAGAAGAGTCATATAAAATGACATATATGTCATATGTGGATAACTCTGTGGATTTTGGGGATTTCTCTTCAGATTGTGTCAAAAATAATAAAAAATGGTGACAGTGGCTGTCAATTTTTATCCTGGAAGCCGCTGGGGAGAAAATTGCAAAAATACTGATATGGTCAATTTTAAAGGGAAATAGGCGGAATGGCTGGCTATTTTATTTTTTTGTAGGAACTTTGGGTATTATGTGATAAAATAGAAAAGTAACTGTGAGAATTATTAGAGACATGCAGATTTAGGAAAGGGTATGGTTATTAATATGTGGGCATATGAAAGTGTTTTTTATCAGATTTATCCTCTGGGGTTCTGCGGTGCTCCTTTCGAGAATGACGGTGTGTTAGAGCATCGTATACAAAAGGTGGCGGACTGGATTCCCCATATGAAGAAGCTGGGGATTGATGCGATTTATTTTTCCCCCGTGTTTGAGTCGGATACCCATGGATATAATACAAGGGATTATAGGAAAATAGACAGCAGATTAGGAACAAATGAGGATTTTAAGGAGGTATGCGAACAGCTTCACGAGAATGGGATACGCGTAGTGCTGGACGGCGTATTTAACCATGTGGGGCGCGGATTCCCGCAATTTCAGGATGTGGTGAAGAACAGGGAGCATTCCCCGTATTTGAATTGGTTCCACATTAATCTGGGAGGGAATTCCAACTATAATGACGGACTTTGGTATGAGGGCTGGGAAGGGAATTATGATTTGGTCAAGCTGAACCTTAGGAACGAAGAGGTGGTAAGGCATATCCTTGACAGCGTGAATTTCTGGATTGATGAATTTAAAATTGACGGGCTCAGGCTGGATGTGGCTTATTGCCTGGACCATGATTTTGTAAGGAGGCTGCGGGCATTCACGGACGGCAAGAAAGAGGATTTTTTCCTTGTAGGGGAGATGCTGCATGGGGATTATAACCAGATGATGAATGAGCAGATGCTGCATTCCGTGACCAATTACGAATGCTATAAAGGGCTTCATTCCAGCTTTAACAGCATGAACATGTTTGAAATCAATCATTCCCTGATGCGCCAGTTCGGGCCGGAGAATTGGACGTTGTATAAAGGGAAACATTTGCTTTGTTTTGTGGATAACCATGATGTATCCAGGATTGCCAGCGTGCTGGGGAATGAAAAGCACCTTCCGCTTATTTACGCCCTGTGCTTTGGCATGCCGGGAATCCCTTGCGTCTATTACGGGAGTGAATGGGGCGCAAAGGCCAGCAAGAGCGAAGGCGACCCGGCGCTTCGGCCCTGCTTTGATAAACCGGAGTTTAATGAACTGTCCGAATTTATTTCCAGACTGGCCGATGCGAAGAAAAATTCGGAAGCTTTAAATTACGGGAATTTCCGCTCCGTTGTTCTGACCAATAAACAGTGTATTTTTGAAAGGAAGACGGATAAGGAACGGGTTCTTGTGGCTATCAATGCGGATGGGGAAAGCTATACGGCCCATTTTGACGCGGGCTGCGGCACCGCGGTGGATTTGATTACCGGGGAAATGCATGATTTTGGGGGAGGAAGCGAGTTAGCTCCCTATAGCGCGGCTTTCTGGAAGATGGAAAAATAGGGGTTGCTTAGGCAATATCATTTAGTTAATGGTGGCGGACGCTGCGAGAATGATAAAATCCTCCGTCGCCGCGCTCTCGCTCTGGGAAAAACGCAGCGGACACATAAGGCGCTAAAATACAGCGCCTAAGTGCCGGCGTTTTTCAAAGGGCTCCTTGAGGATTTTATCATTCTCGCAGCTGGCTAAG
>JAETTM010000098.1 GCA_021769135.1 Lachnospiraceae bacterium
ACCTTATAGGAAACTGCGTCGCAAGACGCATGAATTCACAAGTTCGCCCAGCGAACTTGCAGAGAATGCGAAGCATTCTTTTTCAAAGGGCTCCTTGAGGATTTTATCATTCTCGCAGCTGGCTTAGGTGTTAACTAAATGACATTGCGTCTGAACTGTTGCTGCTTTTCCCAAGCGCCGCGTCATATCAAAAAAAGCTTGAATTTTATTTTCACCGATGCCGCAAAATCAGCCGTCCACCACCGTATATTCCATATATTCATAATGAAGCTTCGTTCCCTCCGCTATCCCCTCCGGCAAAAGCGCCCGGGCCACCAGCTTCAGTTCATCGCTTTCCTCATCTGTCCTTTTCAGGTTCGCGTAATCCCCCTCTATGCTCACTACTACGTAATCGAATGCTTTCATTTTTATCCTCCATTTCTGTGCCCCCTGTCTGCACTCAAATTCATTTAAGTTTATCTAATTTACTCATCAGCGCAATTCATTATATCATATGTCACCAATTTCCGCAGGAAATTGATGACCTGCTTGCGCATCAGCGCAATTCATTATATCACAAAATCCTGTTAAATTCCCAAATCTATGAAAATATCCTGTGAAGTTCAGAGTTTTCGACTCATAATCCTCCACGGGATATTCCTTTTATCGCTATTTTTCCCCCTTTCCTTCTACAGCAGTTTCTCCCTCATCCGCACCAAAATTTTCTTCTCCATCCTGCTGACCTGGACCTGGCTGATTCCCAGGTTCTTAGCCACCTCCACCTGGGTTTTGTCCTGGAAATACCGAAGCCTTATCAGCATCCGCTCTTCCTCCCCCAATTCTCCGATAAGCTGTTCCAACAGCATATGGTTCAGCAGCTTTTCATTATCGTCCTTTTTCTCCGGCAGCTTGTCCACCAGATAGATTTCATTCCCATCCGACTGATATACAGACTTATAAATGGACTCCACTTCCACATTTGCCTCCATCGCCATTACGATATCCTCTTTTTCAAGCCCTGTGGCCGATGCGATTTCCTCCAGGGTCGCTTCCCTTCCCTTTTCGTGGGCAATCCGCTCCGCCGCCTGCCTGATTTTCCATCCGTTTTCCTTCAGCGTGCGGCTCACCTTTACCATCCCGTCATCCCGTAAAAAGCGTTTGATTTCCCCGCTTATCATCGGAACCGCATAGGTGGAAAATTTCACATCATATGTCAGGTCGAACTTATCAATGGCTTTCATCAGCCCTATGCTTCCTATCTGGAATAAATCCTCCGCATCATATCCCCTGCCCAAAAAGCGCTTCACAATGTGATGCACCAGCCCAAGGTTTTTCTCTATCAGTACCTCTCTCGCTTCCTTATCCCCATCCTGTGCACGAGCAATCAGTACTGCAACTTCTTCCATATTTCACACCATTTCTGCGCGGCATTTTGCGCATGTCAAGTTTGTGGATGCCGCGCAGACACAAACTTGGGATTGAAAATTTCCAATTTTCAATCTTATAACCATGCTCCTTATTCTTCATCCCCTATCCAGGGAAGGCATCCAATCTTCTTTTTCATTATGACGGTAGTTCCTTCCCCCGGCACCGACAGAACCTCCAAATCGTCCATGAATGCTTCCATAAAAGGAAATCCCATCCCGGAGCGGTTCAGTTCCGGCTTGGTGGTATAAAGCGGCTCCATCGCCTTTTCTATGTCCTCTATCCCCTTTCCCTTGTCCATCACTTCCACATGCAGCACATCCTGCTCAATGACGCACCTGATATTTACCTTTCCTCCGTCCATGCCGTCATAGCCATGAATAATTGCGTTGGTCACCGCTTCCGACACAGCTGTTTTAATATCCGAAATTTCCTCCAGCGTAGGATCCAGTTCGGAAACAAAAGCTGCCACCGCCACTCTGGCAAATGACTCGTTCGCCGATATAGCATCAAACTCCATCTTCATTTCGTTTTTCATCCTATTAACCATGCCCTTTCCTAGTCCATAATTTCCACGATTTTATGTAGCCCGGAAATCATAAGCAGATGCCTAATCCGGTTGTCCGCATTAATGGCGAACACTTTCCCGCCAAAACACGAAATTTTTTTATAACGCCCCAGAATAATCCCAATCCCGGAACTGTCCATAAATTTCGTATCTTCAAAATCAAAGACCACATTGTTAATTTGCTCCCCCATAATGAGCTTGTCCGCATTTTCGCTTATGTACGATGACTGATGATGGTCTATTTCTTCCGGCATTTTCACCATCAAATAGTTATCAATTACCTTAAAATTTTCTATCATGCGCTTCTCCTTTCTTTTTTACTTGCTTGAAACTATTGAAAGCAAAAGGGAACTTATTTAGCATGCCCAATACTCAAAGCTTTATGCAAAAAGAGGACATATTGCTATGTCCTCTTTCGTATTAACATAAGGATGGCAGGCGAAACCTGAAATCCATTGTCTGCCATCCGCATATTCTATTCTTTCTTTTAATATATTATCCTAATTTCCTCCATTGTTCATCTGGGCCAGATACCCCTGGGAATTGCTGGCCTTCAAGGTGCCGGGGAACAGTTCGATAACCTGGTCATAGGCTTCCCTGGCTTTTTCCAGATTCCCGGTCTCCCTGTAACTATTGGCCAAATAGAAAAGGGCATCCCCGTTTGTCTCATCATATTGATATGCTTTCGCAAGGTTGGGAATCGCTTCCGCATAGTTGCCCTGCCGGTAAGACTGGTAACCCTCGTCATAGGCTGTTTTAGCTAATTCCGGGCCTATCAGGCCGGTAAGGGTATTATGAAGCGCCACAAATTCATCAGATGCGGCATCGCCCAGTTCTTCCAAATCTATCTCATCCAAATACTCGGAAACGCCCACAGCGTTATCCTCCCCGGACAGATATGCGTTTGCCGCTGCAATCAGCTTGTCGGAAGATTCCATGGCACCATCCGTTCCCACATAATCTTCCAGTTGTGTTTGCAGGCTGTTTTTCTCATCCTCAAGGCCTTTGATCCGCTGCTCCATCTCATCTATTGTAGCCGTTTTCGCATCCAGCTGCTCGCTGACCGCCCGCAAATCGTCATCGCTCACCGCTTTAGCAGCCTGTATCCTGGCCGGCAGAATCAGGAAACATGCCGCAGCCAGGCCGATAGCAATGCCAATCCCCATGTTGACAAAGACGGACATCCCTTTCTTCTCTTTCACATTCACCGGCTGGATAATCATCTCATTGCCGCTCTGGTATTTAATCGCATCTCCGGTGGCTTGCACCTTTTTCTTGCCGGAAACCTTGCTGCCTTCTTCCGGGATAATCATCCTTTCCACTTCCTTTAAATAACGCCTGGTAGTGGTATTGTTGGAATCTATCCGGCTGCATTTATACAATTCTTTGCACGCCTTCTCCCATTCCCCCGCTTCGATATAAAGCAGCGCAAGCAGCTGATGCGCCCGTACGAACTTGGGGTTCAGGGAAAGCACTTTTTTCAGCTGTATCACGGCCAAATCCTGGCTGTTCTGGCGGCAGTAAAGCAATGCCTGATTGTATTTTTTAATCGTCTGGTTAATGGATTCCAGCCGGGAGGGATTGCTTTGTATCATGTTTATATAAATATCCGCGATATTCTTCTTCGGACGCAGATTTTTGCTGATAACCCATTCGCTGAGGGCCGCAACTACCTCTCCCATTTCAAAATATACCAGTCCTAAAAGGTTTCTGGCTTTGATATTATTTTTATTCAATTTTAAGCTTTGCCGCAGGCTGTTTATCGCACCTGTCAAATCCCGAATCTGAGCCTTTTCCAGTCCGTCATTATAAAAACGGTTAGACAAGAACATGACTTTTTTGTAAAGGCCTACCTCTGCCCCGCAGGCTGTACAAAAATCGTGCTCCGACAAACGGCATCCGCAATTATAACATAACATGCCGCCACCTCTATTCTTCAAAAGAACCGTTTTCCTCACGGCTCTGCAGTTCATCGTTCCTTATAGGGCGTTCGCTGAATGCCGTCTGCCCCGCATCTTTAATCATGCTCACCAATATATCCGCCATATCTGTTAAATCCTGATTATAAATCGCTTCTTCCGCGTCTTCCACTTCCAGACTAGGATGGAATTTCTTCAATTCCTCTTCAAAATTAATCATCCGATTTCCTCCTCAACCATGCTTTCACCTCACCTACAAGATAAAGCGAACCGGCAATATATATGAAATCCTCTTCCCTTTTCCTTGACAGTAAATCATAAAGCGCCTCTGCTGCATCCGCCATAAGGCGGCAGTTCATCCCTTCAAAGCAGCCTGCCAGCCTTTCGGGCTCTATTCCCCTTATATCGTGAATCCCTACTGCTACAACCTCCGCAAACAAGCGGCTGTTTTTCAGTATGCCTATCAAACCCTCATAATCTTTATCCCCTACCGCTGAAAACAGCAAATGCCGTTTGCCCCTGCAGCCATCGGTCTCCACCGACCGGATAAATGCACGCATTCCATCTTCATTATGGGCTCCGTCCACATACACCCCGGGAAGGACTTCTTCCATCCTTCCTTCCCAGAAAGTTTCTTCCAAAGCTTCCTCTATCTGCTCCCGCCTTATACTCCTGCCATCGGGCAGCTGCTCCATGGAGCGGATTGCTATGGCGGCATTTTCAGCCTGATAAAGGGCAATGGTAGCCAATTTCAGCCTAATATAACCATAATACAGAGAATACATGAAAAAATCAATGCTTTTATTTGTTAATTTATTATAAAAGAACTCTTCCGATTTTACTCCGATTGCCTTAATTCCAAGGGTTCCTGCCCTTTTTTGTATTACTTCGGATGCTTCCCTTCTTTTATCGCAAAAAACGACCGGAATCCCCGGCTTGAGAATCCCCGCTTTTTCCCCCGCGATTTCTCCTATTGTATTTCCCAGATATTTCATGTGGTCATAACCGATGGACGTAATCACTGTAAGCACCGGCTTCTGCACCGCATTTGTGGCATCCAGCCTCCCCCCAAGGCCTGTTTCCAGCACAATATATTCTACCCTTTCTTCCCGGAAAATAACCATTCCCATAAGAAACAAAAGCTCGAAAAAAGTAGGGTGGTATTCCGGTTTTCCCGATGTTTCCCGCATTTCTTCCAGCTTTCCCATCACAGCGAGGAATCCCTGCAGAAATCGTTCCTTTGCAACCAAAGTCTGCCCTACCCGGAACCGTTCCCTCATTTCCACCAGATGAGGCGATGTAAACATCCCGGTACAATGCCCTGCTTTCGTCAAAATGGAACACAAGTAGGCACAAACGGAGCCTTTTCCGTTCGTGCCTGCCACATGAATAATTTTCTTTCCTTTTTCCGGAGAGCCCAATATTTCCAAAAACAACTTCGTATCGTCCAGGCTATTCTTTTTGGTGAATTTGGGCATCTCCGAAATATATTGTTCCGCTTTTTCATAGGTATCCGCTAATTCCATTGAGTATATCCCTCCCCAGGATTCGCCTGGCCATTCGGGCAATCTGTTCCCTGCAGACCGTTAACACCCGTAACAGTTCAGCCTTTCGGCTGAACTGTTACTACTAACACCCTTTCAGCTGTTTCAGCCGAAGCTGTACCTGCTCCATCATCTGTGTATATCTCTGCAGTTTTTCCTTCTCTTCCTCAATCTTAGATTCCGGCGCTTTGGAAAGGAACCTTTCGTTATTCAACATCCCATTTACACGGGCCAGCTCTCCCTGCAGGCGCTTTTCCTCTTTTTCCAAACGGCCGATTTCCTGGGCAATGTCCACCAGTTCCGCAAATGGGATGTACAAAGTTGCCCCCGGAATCACTACGGATACCGCATCGCTCTCAATTCCCTGTTTGTCTTTCTGAATCACCACTTCAGATGCATAGGCCAGTGATTCAAAGAAAAGCTTCCCCTCCGCAAATGCGGTCAAAATCCCCTCATTTTCGCTCACCACATAAACCTTTGCCTTGCGGCTGGGCGCCACCTGCATCTGCGTCCTTACATTACGGATTCCCCGCACCGCTTCTTTTATCGTTTCGATATCTTTTTCCTCTTTTGCAAAGCTCCATTCTTCCCGGTACTCGGGCCAGGAAGAAATCATAATGGATTCTTCCTCCGGCTGCAGGGAACAGAAAATTTCCTCCGTAACAAAAGGCATATAAGGATGCAGCAGCTTAAGCGCCTGGCTCAATACCGTCTTTAACGTCCAAAGCGCCGCATTCTGGCTGTTTTTATCATCGCTGTTATAAAGCCTGGGCTTCACCATCTCGATATACCAGTCGCAGAATTCATCCCAGATGAAATCATATACCTTCTGCACCGCAATGCCCAGTTCATAATGCTCCATATTTTCGGTGGCTTCTTTTATCAGGTTATTTAACCTGGACAAAATCCACTTGTCCACCGGCTCCAGCTGTTCCATAGCTGCCGGTTCCTGGTTTTTCCCTTCCATATTCATCATAATGAAGCGGGATGCATTCCATACTTTATTGGCGAAATTCCTGCTGGCTTCCACCCTTTCATAATAGAAACGCATATCGTTGCCCGGCGCATTGCCCGTAATCAAAGTAAGCCTCAAGGCATCCGCCCCGTACTTATCGATAATCTCCAACGGGTCTATGCCGTTGCCCAGCGATTTACTCATCTTCCGCCCCTGGGAATCCCTAATCAGGCCGTGGAACAGCACCGTATGGAACGGTTTTTTGCCCATCTGCTCATAGCCTGAGAAAATCATCCGGATAACCCAGAAGAAAATAATGTCATAGCCCGTTACCAGCACGTCCGTAGGATAAAAATAATCCAGTTCTTCCGTCTTCTCCGGCCAACCCAGCGTAGAAAAAGGCCATAGCGCGGAGGAGAACCAGGTATCCAGCGTATCCGGATCCTGGGTAAAATGTTCACAGCCGCATTTCGGGCATACGCCGGGCATTTCCTTCGCTACCACAATTTCCCCGCATTTATCGCAATAATAGGCCGGAATCCGGTGCCCCCACCAAAGCTGGCGGCTGATGCACCAGTCGCGTATATTGTCCGTCCAGTTAAAATACGTCTTTTCCATCCGCTCGGGAACCAGCTTGATTTCCCCATCCTTTACCGCTTTCACCGCCGGTTTGATGAGTTCATCCATTTTTACAAACCATTGCTTTTTAATCAATGGTTCGATAGTTGTCTTACACCGGTCATGGGTTCCTACGTTATGGGAATAGTCCTCTATCTTCACTAAAAGCCCCATTTCGTCCAGTTCCTTTACAATGGCTTTCCTCGCTTCATAGCGGTCCATCCCCTGGAACTTGCCGCCATTTCCATTAATTGTAGCATCGTCATTCATGATATTGATTTCCGGCAGGTTATGCCTCTTACCCACTTCAAAGTCATTCGGGTCGTGGGCCGGGGTAATCTTCACAACGCCGGTACCAAATTCCATATCCACATAGGAATCCGCCACAATGGGAATCTCGCGGTTAATCAGGGGAAGCAGCACTTTTCTTCCAATCAGATGCTTATACCTGTCATCTTCCGGATTCACCGCCACTGCCGTATCCCCCAGCATGGTTTCCGGCCGGGTCGTAGCAAATTCCAGAAACTCCGTAGCGCTGGGCTGCCCGTTTTCTTCCAGCAAAGGATATTTGATATGCCAGAAATGGCCGGCCTGTTCTTCATATTCCACCTCTGCATCCGATATGGATGTATTGCATACCGGACACCAGTTGATAATCCTGCTGCCCTTATAAATCCATCCTTTTTGGTGCATCTTGCAAAACACTTCCGTCACCGCTTTATTGCAGCCCTCGTCCATCGTAAAACGCTCTCTATCCCAGTCGCAGGAGGAGCCCAGCTTTTTCAGCTGCCCGATAATCCTTCCGCCATACTCTTTCTTCCACTCCCAAGCCCTCTCCAGGAAGCCTTCCCTCCCCAAATCCTCTTTATTGATGCCTTCCTCCTTCAGCTTTTCGATAATCTTAACTTCCGTGGCGATGGAAGCATGGTCGGTTCCCGGCTGCCAAAGGGCATTATACCCCTGCATCCTCTTAAAGCGGATGAGGATATCCTGCATGGTATTGTCCAGGGCATGCCCCATATGAAGCTGTCCGGTAATATTTGGGGGCGGAATCACTATCGTGAAAGGCTTTTTGCTCCTGTCCACCTCGGCATGGAAATATTTCTTTTCCATCCATTTCTGGTATATCCTGTCTTCAATTCCTTTTGGATCATAAGTTTTTGCCAATTCTTTTGCCATATGCTGTTTCTCCTTTTCTACAATGATTCGGGTGTCAAAAGCCCTGCCCACAGAAGGCTCTTGGCAAAGTGCACAAAAACAGTCTGTGCGAATGATTTTGGTGCAGTGGAGATGAGACTTCAAAAATCGTGGAAGCCTCTGCTGAACACGATTTTCGTTCCAAAAGGCTCATCGGAACGTTTTGCACCGTTGAATTCGCACAACTTTTTTGTGCAATGTGCCAAGAGCCATCTGTGGGCAGGGCTTTTGACACCCGAATCCTATAATGTAAAAAAACCCTTTGCCGACGCTTTTCCATCAGCAAAGGGCGTAGTTTAACGCGGTACCACCTTTTTTTTCACTCACCGGTCCTATCAGACCTTATCCGTTAACGGGGATAAATCGTGGAAACTTACTTTCCTGCATTCCGTTCAGTTTCCCGGTTCCAAAGCTACCTTCCATGCGCCTTTCTTCAAATGGCCTTTCAGCCGGTGGGCCATCCTCTCTTTTAAGGGGCTGCATGTACTCCTCTTTGTCCTTACCTTTTTCCTATCTGTTACGTTTTAATATAAGCTATAGGGCGGCGGTTTGTCAAGGTGAATTTATGTATCTTCACGAATCTTCACGGAAATCTCCTTCATGAAGCCTCGCATAAATTTTGTCGCAATCATAATCCGGGGCTTCCTTCCGCGCAGCGAGACAGATTCTCTCTACCAGTTCTAAACTTTCTTCCACCTCATCCGCAATCTCCTCCATTGTTTTCCCTTTGCCCAGCTTTTTGCAGATGATATGAATCAGCTGCTTTTCAGCGCCTTGGGCCAGGCCTTGGGCTAGGCCATGCTCTAAGCCTTGCTCCAAACCTTGCTCCAAACCTTGTTCCAAGCCCCGGCTATGGCCCTCTTCATAGGCCTCTTCCCGCATATACGCCTTCTCTTCCCATAACTGCATATACTTCACCCCTGTCTTTTCCGATATTTTTACTTTCTTTACCGTCTCATGGATTCGCTTTATCTTCCCGCTCTCCGTCCTTGCTGCCGCTTCGTCCGTTGTATTCGTAATCTGATGAATTGCGCTGATGCGCAAGCAGGTCATCAATTTCCTAACGGAAATTGGTGACATATAATATACCCCATAAAGTCCAGGAATTCCTGGGAAAACCCCTCCCGGTTCCTTCCCTTGGTATTGATGAATACCTTAGACGCCCCGTCATCCAGCTTTAAATCCAAGCATTCCCTGCATCTGCCCTCGAATGTATACCGGTACATCTTACGCCCAAAGATATCGAAGGGCGCTACCAGTATCATGCAGCTGTCATTCAGCAGGTTGAAGTCCTTGCTCCCCGGCTCCAGCAGGGACACATCCAGCTGCGCCTGGTAATACCTGCTCCTCCG
>JAETTM010000099.1 GCA_021769135.1 Lachnospiraceae bacterium
CGATTATATTTATCAAACATGGGAGATGAAGACTGACTATGATTATTGTAATGAAACCGGGCGCTTCGCCCAAAAGCATCGAATCCGTTGTTTCTTTCATAGAAAACAGCGGGCTCAACACCCATCTTTCCCAGGGGGAAGAGGTCACCATCATCGGGATTGTCGGTGACAAAGCAAAGCTCCCTACGGAAAACCTGATTAGTTTTAAAGACGTGGACAGGATTGTTCCTGTAACGGAAAGCTATAAACTAGCCAATAAAAAATTCCATCCCGAACCGTCCACCGTTCGGGTAGGAAATACGTTTATCGGCCCCGGCTCCATGTCCATTATGGCCGGACCATGCGCCGTGGAATCGGAAGAGCAGCTGATGTGCATTGCCAAAGCGGTGAAAAAATCAGGCGCTACCATCTTACGGGGCGGCGCCTACAAGCCCCGGACCTCCCCCTACTCTTTCCAGGGCCTTGAGGAAGAAGGGCTGCGTTATATGCAGGTGGCCGGGAAGGAAACAGGGCTGGCCACGGTCTGCGAGGTAGTGTGCCAGGAAGCCATTGAAGCCGCCGTAAAATATGTGGATATGATTCAAATCGGCGCAAGAAATATGCAGAATTTTATCCTTCTGAAAGAAGCCGGGCGCTCGGGCCTTCCTGTCCTGCTGAAAAGGGGGCTTTGCGCCACCGTGGAAGAATGGCTCAACGCGGCGGAATATATCATTGCGGAAGGCAACCCCAACGTCGTCTTATGCGAACGGGGCATCCGCACTTTTGAAACGGCTACCCGCAACACCCTGGATTTAAGCGCTATCCCCGTTTTAAAGGGAAAAACCCATCTGCCCGTTATCGCAGATCCATCCCATTCCACAGGCTCCTACAAATATGTGGCGCCTATGGCTAAGGCCGCGGTTGCCTGCGGGGCGGACGGGTTGATGATTGAAGTCCACAACAATCCCGCATGCGCCCTTTCCGACGGCCCCCAGTCGCTTACCTTTGAAAAATTCGATAAGCTGACAGAAGAGCTCGTTCCCTTCTGCGCCCTGGCAGGACGCACCTTTGAAAGATGACTGTACAGGAAAATCTATAGGCTATAGAAAGGCTTGGTTATTTTATGGAAGGTTTTAAAATAGGTTTTATCGGCTTCGGACTCATCGGCGGCTCCATCGCTAAAGCGCTCCGGGCTTCCATTCCGGATATCCGGATTATCGTATATGATACAAATAAGGACACTTTGGAACAGGCTGTAAAGGAAGGCGTCGCAGACCAGGCCGTCGATTTTATAGATGCCTCTTTTTCCGGCTGCAGCTATATTTTCCTCTGCGCCCCCGTTTCCGGCAATGATGAAAATCTGGCCACATTGAAGCCGTTCCTTTCCCCCTCCTGCACCCTCACCGATGTGGGCAGCGTAAAAAGCGGTATCCACCGGCATATCGAAGCCCTGGGCCTTTCCGCCCAGTTTATCGGCGGCCATCCCATGGCCGGCAGCGAACGTTTCGGCTATCCCAATTCCAAAGCCCGGCTTTTGGAAAACGCCTATTACATCCTTACCCCTTCCAAAGATTCGTCAAAGGAAATGCTGGAAGATTACCGGAATCTGGTGTCCTCCATGGGCGCCATTCCCCTTATCCTGGATGCGTCACAGCATGACTTTATTACCGCCGCCATCAGCCACCTGCCCCATATTATCGCATCCTCCCTCGTCAATTTGGTAAGGGAAAGCGATTCCCCGGAAGGCACGATGAAAATGGTTGCCGCCGGCGGTTTTAAGGATATCACCCGAATCGCCTCTTCCTCGCCGGATATGTGGCAGCAAATATGCCTGACAAATGTGGACAATATTATCATCCTTTTAGATAAGTACATCCGTTCCCTTTCTTCTTTGAAAGAAACCCTTTCCGCCCGGGATGCCCGTTCCATCTACCGTTTTTTTGATGACGCGCGGATTTACCGCGATTCCTTTATCGGAGCTTCCAGCGGCCCGATTAAAAAATCCTATTCCATCACTGTGGATATTGCCGACGAAACAGGGGCGCTGGCTTCCGTCGCTTCCATCCTGGCTTTGCAGCATATCAGCATCAAGAACATTGGGATTGTACATAACCGGGAACTGGCGGAAGGCGCCCTGCGGATAGAGTTTTATGAGGAAAAAGCCATAAAAACAGCCGCAGACATCTTAAAGAGCCGCGGCTATACCATCTATCTTTAGTCATCCTCTTCTTCGTCCTCTTCCCGCACCCCGATTACCTCGTAAACGGCGATACGGAATTTATCAATATCGGACAGGCCCATCAACTGCGCCCCGTAAAAATAACCGTTTTCTCCCCGATCCAGTTTCCGCACGATTTTTAACAGGGCCGGAATCACTTCCTGCGTCCATATAACGATGGAAGACTGGTAAATCGCCCCTTCTTCCAATTCCTGCTTACAATCAAACCCGATTCCCGATTTGGATAAGTCTTTGATATCAATGCTCACTTCCTCATCCTTGCCATTATCGATTCTCTTCACCGTAATCGTAGATTGCAAATCCATTCTCTTCGCTTTTCTTCTTTCTTCCATAACCCCACACAGCTCCTTTTAACCAAATTTTATGATTTCCCGGATGTAGATATTTCCATACTCCATTATGTCCTTCGCAGCATTACCGTTCTGCTTTTCCCTCACCTATAGGATATAACATTATTGGAAATTTGTAAAGGAATCTGTAATAAACATCGCATCCCCAAAGCTAAAAAACCGGTACTTCTCTTCCACGGCTGCCCGATAGGCAGCGAGTACATTATCCTTCCCCGCCAGGGCGGACACAAGCATCACCAGGGTGGACTCAGGCAGATGGAAATTGGTAATCAGGGCATCCATCACCTTGAACCGGTATCCCGGATAAATAAAAATCTCCGTATCCCCGCAGCATTCCCGCAGCATCCCATTCTCATCCGCTGCGCTTTCCACCGTCCGGCAGCTGGTCGTTCCGACGCAGATGACCCGCTTCCCCTTTCTTTTTGCCCTGTTTATCTTTTCCGCCGCTTCCTTCCCCACCTGATAATATTCGGAATGCATATGGTGTTCCAATATGTTCTCCGCCTTCACCGGACGGAAGGTTCCAAGCCCTACGTGTAAAGTAACATAAGCAATTTCCACGCCTTTTTCTTCTATCCTTCCAAGCAGTTCTTCCGTAAAATGCAGCCCGGCCGTGGGCGCTGCCGCCGAGCCCTCGTACTTCGCATATACCGTCTGGTAACGGTTCTTATCCTGCAGCTTATGGGTAATATAGGGGGGCAGGGGCATCTCGCCCAGCCTGTCCAGCACTTCCTCGAAAATCCCGTCATAAGAAAACCGGATTAGGCGGTTGCCTTCCTCCACCACATCCAGCACTTCCCCCGCTAATAGACCGTTCCCAAAGTTCAGCTTTGTTCCCGGCTTTGCCTTCTTTCCCGGCTTTACCAAAGTTTCCCAGACATCCTTTTCATGTCTCTTTAACAGAAGCAGCTCCACTGCCGCCCCGGTTCCTTCCTTTATTCCCATCAGACGGGCCGGTATCACCTTCGTATTATTCAGCACCAGGCAGTCGCCCAGTGCCAAATAATCGATAATCTCGTGAAATATATGGTGCTCCCTTTCCCCGGTATGCTTATCCAACAGCATCAGCCGGGAGCTGGAACGTTCCTCCAGCGGGTCCTGGGCAATCAGCTCCTCCGGCAGTTCATAGTAAAAATCAGTTCTTTTTAACTCTTCCATCGTGTTCCGTATTCTCTCTTTTCTTTTCAGTCAACAACCCTTCAGCAGGCTGATGGAGCACTCGCCCTGCAATGCGGCTTATATCTTTGCATTCTGCTTACATCTTTGCATTCTGCAAAAAGGCCACATACCCTCTTTTGGCTTCATAAACATCCGCCTTGCTGGTCGCTTCCCAGGGCGCATGCATATTCAACACCGCCACGCCGCTGTCAATCACATTCATCCCGTAAAGCGCCAGGATATAGGCGATGGTTCCGCCTCCGCCCAAATCCACCTTTCCCAGCTCCGCCGTCTGGAAGCATACCTTTTCCTTATCGAAAATCATCCGGATATGGCCTAAATATTCCGCATTGGCATCGTTGGAGCCGGATTTTCCCCGTGCGCCGGTAAATTTATTGAATACCATGCCATTCCCCAGATATGCCACATTTTTCTTATCGAAGCTGGAAGCAAAGGAAGGGTCAAAGGCGCTGCTCACGTCGGAGGAGAGCATGCAGGAAGAAGCCAGGCATCTTCTCACGTTAAGTTCGCTGTATTCCCCGGCCAGTTCCATCACTTCCGCCACCATATTTTCAAAAAACCTTGATTCCATCCCCGTAGCTCCTACGCTTCCGATTTCTTCTTTGTCCACAAGGATACAGCAGGCCGTCCTTTCCACATCCTGGATTTCCAGCATAGCTTTTAAGGAAGAAAACGCGCAGACCCTGTCATCCTGCCCGTAAGAAAGAATCATGCTCCTGTCGAATCCGGCTTCCCTGGCTTTTCCGGCAGGCACCACTTCCAATTCCGCGGATATGAAATCTTCTTCCTCAATGTCATAGTTTTCCTTCAAAATGGCCAGAACGCCCTTTTTCACAGCATCTTTTCCCGGCTCTTTCCCATTCTTTTCTTCTTTCTCATCCATCAGCCCGACAGTCGAATCCTCCTTTCTGTCATTCTGCCCTTCTTCTTTAATGATAAGCGGCCTGTTGCCGATAATCACATCCAGCGCTTCCCCTTCTATCACTTTCGCCGCCTTCTTCTCCAGCTGCTCCGCTGCCAGGTGAATCAACAAATCGGAAATAAAGAATACCGGGTCATCTTCGTTTTCCCCAATATTTACTTCTACCGTTGTTCCGTCTTTTTTTATTACCACGCCATGAATGGCCAGAGGAATGGTCACCCACTGGTATTTTTTCACGCCGCCATAGTAATGGGTATCCAAGTAGGCAAAGCCGCCTTCTTCATACATTGGATTCTGCTTTACGTCCAATCTGGGGGAATCGATATGCGCGCCTAAAATATTCATTCCTTCCGCCATAGGCTTTTCCCCTATCTGGAACATAACGATGGACTTGTTCATCCACACCGCATACACTTTATCCCCTTTTTTCAGAGTTTTCTTTTCCTTTATCAGCGTCTGCAGTTCCCGGTAGCCTTCCTCTTCTATCTTATTTACAATGACATCGACACATTCCCTCTCCGTCTTCCCTTTGTCCAAAAAGTCCATATACTCTCTGGCATGTTCTTCCAGTTCCGCAAGCTGCGCTTCGCTGTAAGTCTCCCACACATTCTTCTTTTCCATTTTCTTCTCTCCTATTCCAGTACCGCAAGCACCCTACTAGTGCCCAGAACTTTTGCGGATAAATGCCCGGCCGCTTACACAGCCGCCCATTCATCCGGGGCACTCTCCGGGTGCTTGCTGTTTTCTAGTCTTATGTGTCCGCTGCGTTTTTCGCAGAGCGAGAGCGTGGCGACGGAGGATTTTATCATTCTCGCAGCGTCCGACGCCATTAACTTAATGACATTGATTCCGCATCCCCTCATTTTTACTGACGCAATTCAATTCCCAACCCTTCCAGGCCGTTTAAGATTTTCTTCATCACCGCAGTGATGTCATTTTCTTCCAGAGTCCTGTCCTTGGCCCGGAATGTAATCGAATAGGCCATGGATTTAAAGCCTTCCTTTATCTGCTCGCCCTCATAAATATCGAACAGCCAGTAACTCTCCAGAATCTTTCCGCCGCGCTGGGCGATGATTGCTTCTATCTGCCCGGCTAAAATATTTTTCGGAACTACCATGCTGATATCGCGGGATACCGCAGGATATTTGGCGATTCCTTCATATTTTCTGTCGAAAGTGGCAAAAGGGATAACCTCAGGCATATCCAGCACTGCCACATAAACCTTCGTTCCAATGCCGTAATTGTCGCATACTTCCGGGTGTACTTCGCCTAAATAGCCCACTTTCTTTCCTTCATAAACGATATCCGCCTGCCTGCCCGGATGCAGGAACGGTTTGCCCGCTTCCGGCTGATATGCGGCTTTTTTCTTCATTCCGATGGCATCGAAGAATTCTTCCACCACGCCTTTCATCGTATAAAAATCCCCTTCGCCATACATGCCAAGCGTAAACTGCATCCTCTCGTCCGGCAGTTTCGTCAAGGGCAATTCCTCCGGTATATAAATATTCCCCAGCTCATAGAGCCTCACTTCCTTATTTCTTCTATTATAATTGGTAGAAAGGCTGGTTAACATACCGTTTAAGGAAATCGTCCGCATAATGGAAAAATCTTCCCCCAGCGGGTTGGCGATGGCAATCGCCCGGCGCAGCACGTCTTCCTGGGGAATCAGCAGCTTGTCAAATACTTTGGGGCTTTCGAAAGAGTAGCACATCCCCTGTGAAAACCCGCAATATTCCGCAATATCCCTTGCTTTCTGCTCCACCCGCAGCTTAAAGGAGAGCTTCCCTGTAGTGGCTTCTCCTGTGGGAAGGGAAACCGGGATTTTATCATATCCGTAAAATCTGGCCACTTCCTCCGCAATATCCGCAGCCCCCAGCAAATCCTGACGGAAGCTGGGAATTTCCAGCATCTGGGTTTCTTCCTCATATTTTAATTCTATCATTTCAAAAATGCTTAGCATTTCTTCCTTTGAAATATCCGTTCCCAGCAAGTCATTGATTTTCTCCGGCTCGAATTTAATCCGGACCGGCTCTTTCATGGGCTGGCAGGCATCCGCCATACCGCCTACCACTTCGCCGCAGCCCAGCTCCTGAATCAGCTGGCAGGCGCGGTTAATCGCCGCTTCTGCATTGCGGGGGTCAAGCCCTTTCTCGAATTTGCCCGACGCATCCGTGCGCAGACCAATCCTCTTTGCTGATTTACGGATATTTGTTCCATTAAAAGTAGCCGCCTCGAACAAAACCGTAGTCACATCATCGGTAATTTTAGAATTTTCACCGCCCATAATACCGGCAATGCCGATTTCCTTCTCCGCATCACAAATCATCAGCACTTCGGAATCCAGCTTTCTCATCTGCCCGTCCAATGTCTGGAATTCATCCCCATCCTTTGCCCTGCGGACAATAATTTTATGCCCTGCAATTTGGTCCAGGTCATAAGCATGCATCGGCTGCCCGTATTCCTCCATCACATAGTTGGTGATATCCACCAGATTGTTAATAGGCCGGATTCCGCTGGCCGCCAGCCTTCTTTGCATCCACTTCGGGGATGGGGCAATTTTAATATTTGTGCAGACCCTTGCCGTATATCTGGGGCATAAATCCCCATCCTGCACTTCCACGGAAATATAATCCTCCACCTTTTCCCCATTTTCCTTTACCGTAACCTCCGGCATGCGGAAAGGCTTTCGAAACGTGGCCGCCGCCTCCCTGGCTATCCCCAGCACGCTATAGCAGTCCACCCGGTTGGAAGTTATTTCATATTCGAATACCGTATCCCTAAGCCCCAGCGCGTCCACCGCATCGCTGCCCACCTGGACATCCTCATTAAAAATATAAATCCCATTCTCAGGCGCTTCCGGATACATTTCCCTTGTAGTTCCCAATTCCTCAATGGAGCACATCATCCCGTAAGATGGCACTCCCCGCAGCTTCCCTGCCTTAATGGCAATCCCGTCTTCCGGCAGAGGCCCGCCGTCATGCCCGCCGGCCACTTTGCCGCCGTCCAGCACCACCGGAACTTTATCCCCCTCTTTCACATTGGGGGCGCCGGTTACAATCTGAAGCGCTTCCGTTCCTACATTCACCTGGCATACGATTAGTTTATCCGCATCGGGATGCTTCTCTATTTTTTCTATCTGCCCTACCACTATCTTTTCCAGATTTTTATCCAATCTTTCATAGCCTTCCACTTTTGTTCCGGACAATGTCATCGCATCGCAATATTCCTGGTCCGTACACCCCAGTTCCGGCACATATGCTTTAATCCATGACAATGCTGTATTCATTTTCTTTCACCATTCCTTTCCTGTTTCTTACTCCATAACCCTAGAACTGTCTTAAAAAGCGGATATCATTTTCATAAAGCAGCCGCATATCGTCGATTTCATATTTCAAAAGCGCAATCCTCTCCAAGCCCACGCCAAACGCAAATCCCGTATATTCTTCCGGGTTAATTCCGCTCATCTCCAATACATGCGGGTGTACCATACCGCAGCCCAGTATCTCTATCCATCCTGAGCCTTTGCAGAACCGGCATCCGCTGCCGCCGCATTTAAAACAGGAAACATCCATTTCCGCACTGGGCTCGGTGAACGGGAAATGATGGGGCCGGAATTTCAC
Source organism: Lachnospiraceae bacterium (assembly GCA_021769135.1). Lineage (GTDB taxonomy): Bacteria > Bacillota > Clostridia > Lachnospirales > Lachnospiraceae > Kineothrix. Next base: position 8,290 of record JAETTM010000099.1, read on the forward strand.
CTTTGTCTTATCCCCGAACAACTCTCTGGCAAATTCCGCTAAAGTTCCCTTCAAATCCGCAAAGGTAATCTTCCTGTCTATCACCAGCCCTTCTATCTGGTGGAAGGACGGGGAATGGGTCGCATCCACTTCGTCCGAACGGAACACCCTTCCCGGGGCAATCATACGGATGGGAAGCTTTCCCTTTTCCATTTCGTGTACCTGTGTGGAGGAAGTCTGCGTCCTAAGCAGGATATCCCCCGTAATATAAAACGTATCCTGTTCGTCCTTGGCAGGATGCCCATCCGGAATATTCAGTGCCTCAAAGTTATAATAGTCCTTCTCAATTTCAGGTCCTTCCACTACTTCGTAGCCCATGCCTACGAAAATCCTCTCCACTTCCTCCAGGGCAATCGTGTTCGGGTGCCTGTGGCCCACATGGTTCTTTTTCGCCGGAAGAGTCACATCGATGACCTCCGCCTTCATTTTCGCTTCCCTGAGCGCCCTTTCCATTTTCTTTCTGGAAGCTTCCAGCATCTTCTCAATCTCTTCCCGCGTCTCGTTTACCATCTGCCCTACCTTCGGCCTATCCTCCGGCGCCACATCCTTCATCCCTTTGAGGACGGCAGTCAGCTGCCCCTTCTTCCCCAGGTAATTGACCCGTATCTCATTCAGCTTATCCAGCTGCCCGCTGGCCTCAATCTGCTTTAAGGCTTCCGCCTTAATCTGCGCTAATTTCTCTTTCATAATAAATGTTTTTCTCCTTTCCTGATTTCCTGCCTTTAATCAAAGTTTTTTCCCACACCTTCGTATTCAAATTTTCCCAACAACGCTGTTTTTACTCCATATGGGCCTGCCCGTGCGCCGGACACCCGTCAGCTTTGCTGACATTCTTCCTTTGGGTGCCGTGTGCAATCGAGCAGGGGAACGCCCTGCCCGCCGCGCGGTCCGCATGCTGACTTGGCAGCAAACTTCCCTATGCGGGCCTGCGCATAAAAAAACTGACATTGCTTTTACACAATGCCAGGGACGAAATCATTCCGCGGTACCACCCATTTTCCTGCCCTAAGCGCGGCAGGCTCTCTTCACTTAACGCGTGTTCACGTCCCCTAAGGGAAGCTCCGGTGGGAATTTCGAATTGTACCTGAACTTAAGGAAGCTTCCAGCCGATGACCTCCTCTCTCTGAAAGAAAATACAATTCTGCTGCAAGGCTTTCCCTGCCCTGCGTACACCTTCATAGCCTTTTTGCTGAATCCCATTTTATAAAATCTTTTTCCAATTGTCAAGACTTCTGTTGGCATCTTTTATTCATTTGTAAAAGTTCAGCACAGAGCAGCACAGCAGGCCGGCCTAAGCACATTTGCCCGGCAAGCCATGCCCACGCGAATCACCTCATTTACCAGCCATTCCTTTTAACAAATTTTCCAATTCTTTAATCCTCTCTTCCCTTTGCTCCAGTTCACCTTGCTTTTCTTCCAATGCTTTTGCCTGCTTTTGTACTTGTCCTGTTAACTCCTCTATTTCTCCGGCCTGCTCCTGTACCTTTTCCATTGTTCCTTCCAGCTTCTCCTGCATCTCGTCTATCATCAGCTGTACTGTATTCCTGTCCATTATTTTCAATGCGTCCGAAAACATGTTCAATACACCTCCTATATCCTGGCGGAAGGCCTCCACCTCCTGGTAAATTCCCCTCAATATCGGGTATTTGCGGGCAATCTTCTCCTGCACCCACGCCTCCTTTGAGGACAGCAGGTGCATCCACGCATCCAGCTCCCCCCTTATCTTATTTTGGCTAATCCTGCGGAACATGTCAAGGGCTATGAACACATATCTTTGCGGGAGTTCCATCTTTAGCCCCGTATCGAAGCCCTGCCTCGACTTGTGCATCCATTCCCCATGTGTTTCCCTAAATGCCTCCCCGCTCTTTTCCAACAATACCACCGTGTACACCCTCTTGATGTCGCGGTACGAGAACTTCTTCCCTTTCTCCCCCTTTACACGCACGTACTGCCTCATCAGCAGGTCCGCCGAGTAGCACGCCGCACGCTCCCCGGGGAACAGGTATGGCACCTTCTGGATTTCTACATCCGCTATAGAGCCGTCCTTCATCTCCACCACAATGTCCATGACCAACAGGCTCCCCTCGTCCAATATCCGCGTACCCTCGTTTGGCAGGGCGCGGCGCACCTTAAGCTTTGCTCCCAGCACCAGGGAAAGCAGCCGAGAGAGCCGTTCCGGATGGGTCTCCGGGTCGAATATCTTTTTGAAGAAGGGGTCATAAGTGATGGGGAGCCCCCCTTTCCCGGTACAAAAACGCAAAAACTGCGCCTGCCATTCCTTCGGCATACCGTTGTAAGCGGCCTCCATTCCGGCATCTGCCGACACCCGGCGGAGCACTTCTTCTTTTGTCAGCTGTATTTTCTTCATATGCAAACTTCTCCTCTTCCATGTATTTTCATTTTTTAAATGGGGTTAATGGCAGAAATGCCATAGAATCCAGCACCTTAGAGCTCGGTGCCCTTGTTTATAGATTAAATATGAATGGATATATTGTAACAGATTAACAAACAGAATTCAACATATTTCCATAGAATTTTACAGAAAAATATAAGCAAAATATAAGCAGCCAACAAGGCTTTAACAGCAAAGTTCTTCCGCCTCCCCTTCGACCGCCGCTCCCCGGAAGGGTTTCACCGGCAGCCCAACACTGTTATGCAGATTCACTTCGCAATATCCGCCCCATACATACTCCACCAGCACTTCGCTATCCGTAAAGCCTCCGCACTCCAAAATCAGCCCGTTTCTTTGAAGCGATACAGCCAATATCGGAATAGTTTTTCCATCCTGGCGTATTTCCAATGCCTTTGGCTTTTGGCCGCCCATTATCAACCCATCGCCCACATTTTTAAACAAAATAGCCACCCGGCTGCCGCAGCGCAGGATTTTTGCCATCTCCGGGCATTCCCCCTGTACCGGAAAATGATACAAATGTTCCATAGCAAGAAGGGCCAGCCTCCTCCCAATCTCCGACTTTTCTTTAGGGTGGATATCCTCATACATCCCCAAATCCATGATCGACGTCATATAAACGCCCGGTATTGTTTTTGCAGCCTTTTCCTGGCTTTCCCTCACCGCCGGGTAAAGCTCCCCATTGCTTTTCATGCATTTCCCGAAAGGGGCCAGCTGCACGGTAAAAAACGGCAGTTCAGGGTCTTCCCACGCATCCCGCCAGCAATCCGTCAATGCCCGAAAGGTCTGGTCATAAATATCCCCGTGCACATTATCATTTTCCCCTTGGTACCACAAAACGCCTTTATTGTGTAAGGGGCCGTTTTGCTTACCATGTTATGATACAGTCCGGCAGGGCGCTGAAAATGATATGGACCCATCGGAATCACCGGTTCATTTTCATGCTCCCTCATACTCCGCTCTTTTCCAGCCGTACCTTTAAAGCCGTTCCCGGTGGGCATCCCCCCAAATACAGATTTTTTATCCCTCTGCAAAACCATGGAATCCTGAAAAATATCCGCCAGTTTCAGTCTGCCCACCGCCATTGGCCATACCCCTAATAAATTTTATTCCTCGCCTTCTCTAAATCCCACAGCATCTAATCCCAGATAACAGCCCCCTGTTCCAGCAAAGTTTTACGCAGCATGCCATGGTCCACATCGCCCGGATTGCACGCTTCCCGCAAAGCCAGCGCTGCCGCCGTTCCTGCTGCCTGCCCGGTAGCCACGCAGCATGGCATCACCCGATAGCTCCCGGCGGCCTCCGAAGTACCGCTGATGCAGCGGCCTGCCACCAAAAGGTTGTCGATGTCCTCCGGAACAAGACAGCGGAAAGGAATCGTATAATAGCTGTTAACGCTCTTCAACACCCCGCTGTTGCCTTCCGAAGCATGAACGTCAATGGCATAGGCGAACGTACATATGGCATCCTCAAAATGTTTCCTCTCATAAATATCCTCAGCGGTCAGCTTATACCGGCCCAAAATATGCCGCGTCTCCCTCACTCCCAGGACAGAAGCCACCTGAAGCAGCTGGAGGTTCTCGCAGCCGGGAACATATTTCTTAAAAAAGCCCATCAGTTCCTGCACCTGTCTGCGGCCTTCCATCACAGCCTTTGTCAGCTCCTCGGTATTGGTGGCATCCACATATGTCATCCGCGTTGTATTAATTTTCCATCTGCCCGGTATCGGCTGTTCGTAATTCCCCACTTCATCCCGGATTAACGTCCAGTCTCCGTTCTTCTTCGCCTCTTTCACGCACCATGACCAACAGTTGAAACCTGGCTCTCCCAGTTCCCCTTTCTCCTTCCTTTCTTCCAAGGCGCCTACAAATTTTTCCCTGTCCATATTTCCGATTTCAAAGAAAAGGGAAACGGGCTGCATCGTGCCGTCCGTCTCATCCCCGGAAATGCACTTCGCCCCTGCATAAAACGCCGCATCCGCATCGCCGGTACAGTCGATGTAGCTTTCCGCCCGGATAAGCGTCAGCCCTTCTTTCATGGAAACGAGAACCCCAATTATCTTTTTCCCTTCGGTCAAAACATCGCACAGCCGCACATTATAAAGTATCTTCGCCCCCGCTTCCAAAACCATTTCTTCCATAACAACCTCAAGGACCTCCGACATAAACGGGGTCACATGCTTATGGCCCGTGGAATAATAAGAACAATAGGTGGACATATTATCCACTTTGGAAGGGTGGATGGCCCCTCCCCGCTCCTCGGCCTTCCTGCAAAGTTCTTCAAAAATACCCTTCACTACCTGGTTTTCCCCTTCGTCATCATAGCATGTCATAAAAGGGCCCACCAATCCGGTTGTGGCCATGCCGCCCAGCATTTGCCCTTTCTCAATCAAAAGCGTCTTTGCACCGTTTCTGGCGGAAGCCACCGCCGCGCCGAACCCGGCCGTTCCCCCGCCTATCACAAGGACTTCCGTCTCAATCACTCGCTCTATCTCTTTTACATACTTCATATCCGTTATCCCGCCTTTCCAAAATTTACAATTTTTATACCTTCAATAATCGAGTAGGGGGATGTCCTTCTCCCCTACTCGCCGCGCGGGGCGCGTGCTGCCCCTGGCAGCAAACTTCCTTATGCGCCCCTGCGCATTAAAAATCAGCCGCCAGACACCCATGCTGCAAAAAGAATGCTTCTCATTCTCAAATTCATGCCAGATACCCATAACATATGTTGGCAAACGCGTTTGCGCCGATTTCGCTAAGGGAGGGCACGCCTGTGCGCCCGATTTTCAAGGAACCGATTTTCAGTATCGGAACCTGATATCTGCGGGATGTCATCCCGATTACATTCCACTCCAAATAGTGGAAATATTCATGGCATAATATCACATTCAGCCCTTCCTCATAGCTAAATCCATTGGTCTCGCACCAAAGCGCCACCGACCGGATATAAATTTTCATTAAATTTTTCCCCGACAAATACTCGGCAAAATAGCGGCGCTTCCCCAGCACATAATCGATGTCTTCCTCTTGCAGCCTGATTCCGCTTTCCCGAAAAACCTTCCGCATGTCCAGCTTCTTATCCTGGCTGCCAAAATCATATCTTTCCAGGAAGAGACGCGCCTGTTCTTCCCCTACCGCCCAGGCATCTTCAAAAATCTCATCCACCCGTTCCGGTTCAATCTTCGGGAATACATAATCCTGCCTTAGCTCTTCCATGCTATTTTCTTTATCGGGAAAAGGAAATGGTTTCATCCTGACAACCGCCTTTCAACTAACATCAATCCGTCCTCGCCGAACAAAGTATCATCAAAGTATCGTCCTTCCGCACAGCCGCCAGCTCCACCCTCGCCAGGGATATCATCTGTTCTTCGTCCAGAAGGCCGGACAAATCAATCATCCGCTTTCCAAAAATAAGATAAACGTTGGGCAGCGTCCTCCCGCCGTCATTGTACTCCGTCATGGAATCGGTGACTTTCAGCAAAGTATTTTCCCAGTTTGACCCGTCGCAGACGTATACCTTTCCATCCCGTTTCTGGAGCCGGATAATCCCTTCCTCGTCCACCAGGGAAGTGGGCTTGGTGACCTTTTTTATCAGCCCAAAGAATTTCTTCTTCACCGATTTATACTGCATCGCATACATCAGGCCGTTGCTGGCCGCCGTAAAAAGCTCTCCCGAAGGCACATTCATATTCTCCGCCACTTTTTTCTTAATTTCCTCTTCTGACAGCCTGCGGTTGGTTAAATCCCTGGAGCGAAGCTCCGTTGCGCCGATAGCGATAGCGCGCACCATATTCTTGGTGGCATCCACCTCTACAGACACTTCTATCGTTTCCGGCGAAGCGCCGGATTTTATCGCCCGTTCCTCCGCCTCCCGGCGCACCGCCAGTATATCCTGCTGGCTCGGATTGGG
>JAETTM010000100.1 GCA_021769135.1 Lachnospiraceae bacterium
ATATCCTCCACACGGACGGCCATCAATATGGAATCATAGATAATCAAACGGGAATCCTCATTTGACAATTCCTTATCCAAAACTTCTACCAGCTGGAATCTGCGCATGGTGCCAATAGCATTGCGCAATGTGGTCTTATCCATCATCTTGTCTCGGATTTTCAGGCTCAAAAACTTCTCATGGATATCCCCCATATTAATAATCACTTCATCGCTGGTGGATAATTCCCTTTTTTTCTCATCGTACATGATTCGCAAAATCAAAAGGATAATGGATTCAAACAATTTCATGTTGTATCGGTTATAATTCAACGGGTTTATCAGCTGAACCACCCCATATTCTTCATTGATTTCCAGCCGGTAGCCCAACACCGACAAATAGCCGGAAAACTTTTCCCTGTATTTCATAATGAAATAATAATCGCCCTTGGTTGTTTCATTTCTTTTACAGACAAAGCAATTGCTGAGCAGCCGATTGCAGATGCGCGTAAATTCGCCCTTATCCTTTTGCAGCATCCCTTCTAAAAAATCCATTTTATCCCATCTCCTTTCAAAACCTCTTGGTAACAGTTCAACCCAGGACTTTGCACTTGCTGCAAAGTCCGTGCCGATGTGTAGATGCAGCAACGAATCCGGCCCTTTTGCCGTAGGCAAAACTCAAAATGGCCGGATTCCGTAACAGGGCAGCCAAAAGGCTGAACTGTTACACATTTTGGAACTGTTTCTTACGGATTACATAATCCCTAAATTGATATCCGTTTACTGTAATATCCTTTTGGGCTTCCACTACATATTCCATGTTTTTTCTCTGTCCATATAACCGGATATAAATCATGCGGACAAAATCCTCCGTAGTTTCCAACGGCAGTTGGGATGCCATCATCCAGTTTCTGCCCTGCAGGCATTTTTGCACATATAGGTTAATCTTAGGCGGGTTCAATACCTGCTCCATTTTTTCCATCATTTTCTTCAATTTTTTCTGCCGTACCTTTTCATCGGGCAAGTCATTGATAAGTTCCATCGGCTTGAATTCCTTTTTCCCTTCAATAGGAACATACAATGACTTTTCATCCAGCACGCCGCTGCTGTAAATACGGATTAATTCATCTAAAAAAGCAATCCGGTAAATTCCGCCCAGCTCCATGCCTTCCCCGTTGATTTTCTCATTCACCTCCGACAGTATTTCCTTAAGCTGCCCCCCCACGTCCTCCCCGCCAATTAAATAGAATTTTGCCCTGTTAATGGCCGCTTTCTGATATTGCGTATTTTTCTGGTTAATCTCTGCCAAAATATCATCCATATTCTGAAATGCGTCTATAATTTCACGAATATACTGATATACCAATTCCTGCGCCTGTTCCTCTGTAATTTCGCGGATTCCGGCCAGTTCTCTGCCGGCCTTTTCCACATATGTCCTGCTCCGGCTTTTATTCTCCAGCCGTTCTACAATCTCCGGACGGAATTTGGATACGTTATCCGACGTTAAAAGACGATGATATGCCTTATCCACGATATTTTCGATATAGTCATTGAATAAAACATCCATAATCTCCGCCGGTGTCTTATATTTCGTAAGTTCATCAATATAATGCTTGATTCCCGAATTCAGATTCTTCAACCCTGTAATCAGCATATCCGTATTTTCCAGAATGGATAAGAGCACAATCCCCGGATTATCCGTATTGCTCCGCACCAGGCTATAAATCGTATAAATATAGCCCTGATACTCAATCCGCTTCCCTTCCTTAATCTCCAGAAGTGTTTTCATAATCTTTACCGCATAGTCCTTAAAGCTGGCTCTCTGTATATAGCTTTTATCCGTCTCAATCTCAATCCATCCGTAATACTCCAATCTCCGCAGCATCCAGTTCGCTTTATCCCGGCTGTTCTTCCCGTCAAATCCTTCTTCTACCATGGATGCAGCCTGTTCCTGTTCAAAATAATACTGCAGTTCCTCCACAAGAATATCCCTCTCAACGCCAAAAGAAAGCTGATGGTTCATAACCGTAAACAGCTTCGTCAGGCACTCCCAATATATTATTTTATTCGGCGATGCCAGCGGCACAAAAAAATTCTCCGAAACAACCTGAAACATCCCTGCCTCCATTTATCGAACTATATATGAAAATTATTTCCAGTATGCTCCTGCCTCTTCCAAATCTTTAATATCCTTCCGTTTATTATCCACTATTTTCCATATTTCTTCAAGCGGAAAATTGCTCTCGGCGCTTCATGCAGAAACTTCTTTGTTACAGTTCACGGCCCAACCGTCCGCGAACTGTAACGCATCCAGCCCATGAAAAGTCGCCTTCGGCGAGGGGCCGGATGCCTGAAACCACCGCTTTATCGGCCGGATGCCTTGCAGCAGGGTGCAAGGCGCCGTGAATAGTAACACTTCTTTTCCTTCTCAGCTTATAAAAGGATATCCGAAAACATTATTTTGCTAAAACGCAAGATAATATTTCCGGATATCCTTATTCATCATAACTCCTTCTGATGTCGCTCCTAGTACTCCGTACTCGTAATTTCTGCGCAAATTTCTGAGGATATTTTTTCGAGAGTGCAGGTCAAAAAGTGGAGGCGTAGTGGGCTACGTCGAGCATTTTTGACCTGCGCTATCGGGAAAATAGACCAGAGTATTTGCACAAGAAATTTGAGTACGGAGTACTAGCTCCCTTCTACATCAGTTTACGGAACAATTCTTTCAGGTCCTCCACGCTGGTATCCTTCGGATTGCCCGGGCAGCATGCATCTGCAAAAGCGGACTCCGCCAGAAAATCCAGGTCTTCTTCCTTTAGCGCTTCCAGCTTGGAAGGAATGCCTACATCTTCAGACAACTGGCGTACTGCCGCAACGGCTGCCTTTCGGTATTCCTCCTGAGACATGCCGGTAGTGTCCACACCCATCGCCTCCGCAATATCCTTAAATTTCTCACCCGTAGTCTCCGCGTTATATTCCATTACTATCGGAAGCATCATCGCACATGCCACACCGTGCGGCGTGTCATAAACAGCCCCCAGCGTATGTGCCATGGAATGGGCAATCCCAAGACCCACATTGGAGAACGCCATGCCGGTCACAAACTGGCCAAGGGCCATCCCTTCGCGGCCTTCCAATGTATTATCCACTGCGCCCCTTAAGTTCTCGGAAATCAGTTTAATTGCTTCCAGATTCAGGCAATCGGCCAACCTCCAGGCCGCTTTCGTTGTATATCCCTCAATCGCATGGGTGAGCGCGTCCATCCCTGTTGACGCCGTCAATCCCTTCGGCATGCTGGACATCATATCCGGATCCACGATAGCGATATCCGGGATATCGTTCACATCAACGCATACGAACTTTCTCTTCTTCTCCACGTCCGTAATAACGTAATTGATTGTCGCCTCTGCCGCAGTTCCCGCCGTAGTCGGAACCGCGATGGTAAATACGGTCTTATTTTTCGTGGGAGCCACCCCTTCCAGAGAGCGCACATCTTCAAACTCCGGATTATTGATAATAATGCCAATCGCCTTGCCGGTATCCATGGAAGAGCCTCCTCCAATGGCAATCATATAGTCCGCTCCCGATGCTTTATAAGCGGCCACGCCCGATTTTACATTTTCAATCGTAGGATTCGGTTTAATATCCGAATATACTTCATATGCCAGATTCTCTTTATCCAGCAGCTCTGTCACCTTCGCCGTAACGCCAAACTTCACCAAATCCGGGTCCGATGCCACAAAGGCTTTCTTTAACCCCTTACTTTTGATGATTCCGGGGATTTCCTTGATTGCCCCCGCCCCATGATAGGAAATTCCATTCAATACAAAACGATTCACCATAGCAATACCCTCTCTTTCTTCTAACACAGCCTTCCGGAATGCCCCTGCACCCGGCTTTACGGCCTCATTGTTTATTATATCATGTCACCACCCGCCAGGGTGCTGACCTGCGTGCGCATCAGCGCACTTCCTTATTATACCATATATCACCAATTTCTAACTATTCTTTTTTATATTTTCCATGGGCTTCCAACAGTTTATCCAGATAAACCGACTTAAACTGCTTGCTGGCAAGCGCCTGCTTCATCGGCGGCAGACGCAATATCGTTCCGAATACAGCCGCCATAGCCCGGTGGTTTGCGAATGCCTGATTATCGAAAACCAGGTTCTGTAAAGTGCCCTTTTCAATAGCCTGTAAGACAAATCTGTGAGTGCTGTTCACCGGCGTTATCACCTGAATCGGCCTTCTTTCCAGTTCAATCGCTTTCGTTGGGCAGTTGCGGGCGCATACGCCGCACCCCAGGCAAATCTCTTCATCGATAACAGGGCGTTTACGCTTTCTACCGCTTACCCTGGATGCATCATCAGCCATTGTTTTAGCGGCTAAGTCCGCTTCCTTTCTGGTCGTATCTTCCGCCAGGCAATCCCTTTCCTCCATGGCAATCGCCAGTATCGGGCATACTTTCGCACATTTTCCGCAAGCTATGCATTTTTCCAGGGAGACTTTCGGAATATAGTTCGTAGTGGCCACCGGCTGCATGGGGCTAAACCTTCTCGCCGCCTGCAATGCTTCGCAGCAGCATCCGCAGCAATTGCAGATAAAGGCCGGATGCTCCCTCACGTTTTCCCCAATCTGAACCAGGTTGCTTTCATAGGACAATTCCAGGACTTCCTTCGCTTCTTCCTTGGAAATAAGCCTGGCATAATCCCCGTGATCCGCCAAAGACCTGGCTACATTGTCAAAAGTCAGGCACACATCCCAAGGCGCGTCTATCTCGCAGGGATGGCCCGCATGGTACATCTTATGCCTGCAGTAGCAAGTGCCCAGGCCGATATACTTCGCTTCCTCCACAATATGGGTCGCCCTTTCATAGTCCAGGATATGGTTCATTTTTTCATTCGTCAACACCGGTTCCTGCACATAGACGCGCCCCAGCCTCGTTTCCGTGGCAAAGAACAAATCCTTTACAAAATCCTCTTCTACATTCATATATTGGTAATACAATTCGCTCAGATACTTCTGGTCAATATCCCCCCTGGTGCGCATCAGGGCGAATTCGATAAACCCGGCCATGGGCGGTGGCATTACAAACTGCCTTTGCCCATGGTAATCGGAATCCACCAAAAGCGCCTTCTCGCAAAGACGGTCCAGCAGCTTCTCCGCTTTTGCTTCCGTTGTACCCCATATCTTTGCCGCCTTTTTCAGGGTAAAGGGCCGCACCGGCAGCAAGGCTACCCACTTTGCTTCCTTTTCCGTATATAGCACTTGCAGAATTTTATATAAGGTTTCCGATGGCGGCGCCCCCTGGGTAAACCAGTTAATGCGCTCTTCCAGATTTTTGTATGCATCCTTTGTTGTCAAATGTCCCATTTTTCCTCATTTCTGGGCTGTTTGCCTACTTGCCCACCAGCCCCTTCTTTTCAAGAAATTCCCTGGCCACTTCCTTATCTTCTTTCCCGTTCACTTCCACTTCATAGTTCATCTGCTGCATTTCATCCTCGGAAATAAGCCCGTTCAGCTTTTCCAGTACGCCCTGCAGCTTCGGGTACTTCTCCAAAGCATCCTTCCTCACTACCGTGCCCGCTTCAAAGGTTTCGAAGAAAACATTATCATCCGTAAGAAGCACCAGATTGTTAGCCGCCAGCTGAGCATCCGTGGTGAAAGCATTGATTACATCCACTTCCTGATTTTTCAGCGCTTCATATTTTAAAGCAATCTCCATCTGAACCGTATCTTTGAAATTCATATTGTAAGCCGCGCACAGTCTGGGAAAACCCGTTTCCAGTTCAATATAATCCGGATTCCCGCCAAAAACCAGCTCCCCGGAAGCTGCGGCCAAATCCGAATAAGTGGAAAGCCCGTACTGTTTGGCCGTTTCTTCCCTAACTGCCAGGCCATAAGTATTGGAAAAGCCATACAAACCAGTCCAGGTCAGGCCCATCTCCCCATACTCTTCCTGCAGCTGGGCATACAGGGCATCATCGTCCTTTTCCATCTCTTCCTTTTTCAATACATTCAGCCATGCTGTCCGGGTATATTCAGGGTATAAATCGAATTCCCCTTTCACAAGTGCGGGATGGATATTCGTTGTGCCTCCGCCCACGCCTTTTGTAATCTCCACTTCATAATCCGTCTCTTCCTCAATCAGCTGGGCGATAATCTCCGTCAAAATATATTGCTCCGTCATCGGCTTCGAAGCAATCTTTATCGTTCCTTTCTCCCCGCACCCTCCAAAAATCATCATTACTGCCATTAAAATTAATAACATACATCCTTTTTTCATCTGTTTCATACTTTTTTCATCCTTCCTCCGGCTGGCCTTTGCCCCCGGCATCATCTTTATAAGCAAAGCAGCCGTTTCACAAACTCATCCTTCGGCACCCTGCGTAATTCCTCCCCCGTTCCTTCCTGCCAGATAACCCCTTCCTTCATAATCAGGATACGGCTCCCCAGTTTAAAAGCTTCCCCGATATCATGGGTAATAAACACCACGGTAACCCCCGTTTTCCGCTGCAGGGTAAGCAGCTCTTCCTGCAGTCCTTTCCTCGTAATCTCATCCACCGCACCGAAAGGCTCGTCCATCAGAAGAATATCCGGCTCCGCCGCCATCGCCCTGGCAATGCCAACCCTCTGTTTCTGCCCTCCTGACAGCTGCCTTGGGAAACGGGAGGCCAATTCATCCGGAAGCTGTACCAGTTCCAGCATTTTCCTGGCAAGCGCCCTTTTCTCCCCTTTAGCCATCTTCCCTTCCAGCCCGGGAACATAGCAGATATTCTCTTCCACAGTCATATGGGGAAAAAGCTTGGCCCCCTGCACCGCATAGCCAATGCGGCGGCGTACAGCCACTAAGTCCTCTCCCGGCAAAAACCGTCCATTTACCGCTACTTCTCCCTCCGTGGGCACCACCAGCCCGTTCACCAGCTTCAGCAAAGTGGTTTTCCCGCAGCCCGACGGCCCGATAATGACGATAAATTCCCCTTTTTCCACTGCCAAGGATACATCTTTCAGCACTTCATTATCACCATAGGATGCCCTGCAATGCCTTATCTCTATCGCTTTACTCAATGCCGTACCTCCTGTTTACCCCTTTTTCCGCCCTGGAAAGCAGGAAATCGCTAAGCAGGGCCAGCAAGGCAATCAGCAGCGAGCCCGCTGCCGTCAGCGTCATATTATAAGTGGTAATCCCCCTGTAAATAGCGGAGCCTAAACCTCCGGCCCCTATAAACGAAGCGATACCGCCCATAGCGATAATCATCACCACCATATTCCTAAAACCGCTGATAATTACCGGCAGGGCCAACGGAAATCTGATTCCCAGCAGCAACTGCTTCTTATCCGCCCCCAGCCCCTCCGATACTTCCAGGATACTGGCATCCACATTGGTCAGCCCAGTATAAGTATTCCTCACAATGGGAAGCAGGCCGTATACGGTCAGGGCGATAATCGCCGTCTTATTTCCAATTCCCGTAAATGGAATCAGAAAGCCCAGCAGGGAAATGGATGGAATCGTATAAATCACATTGATTATGCCAAGGATAATGCCTGCCGCCTTTTTATGCCTGCTAATCCAAATCCCTATGGCAATCCCCAGCACCCCCGCGCATAACACCGCCGTCAGCGAAATCCTGATATGCTCCAGCAGGCAGGTTACGAAAAATTCCCTCCGCTCCCAAAGTATTTTCATAAGCTCCATGATGCTTGCTCCTTTTATCGCTACGTTTTCAGAACAAACGTTCTATTTTTTTTAATATAAACCTATTCTTTCCGCTTGTCAAGAAGCAATGCCTGAAACATTCTTCCCAGGACAATCACTGCAGCTATCGCCAAAATGATTTCCGTTACCGTCTGCGCATAAGCCAGTCCATAAAGCGGGAAAAGCGTGTTCAATATTATAATTGCCGGTATTTCCATAATTATTTTTCTTAAGATGGCGAAAAAGAAGGCTTTTTTTCCCATTCCCACTGCCTGGAATACGCCCACCGCCAGAAAATCCATACAAAGGAAAGGGAGCGCCAGACACATTCCCCGCAGGAAGCTGGAACCGTAAGCCACGATGCTCTCATTTTTGATGAACATGCGAACCATAAATTCCGCCCCTAAATAGTAGCCTGTAGTAACAGCTATCAAAAAGGAAATCGTATATTTCGCCGAAAATAATATCGTCTGCTTCATTCTCTTATAATTGCCGGCGGCATAATTGTAACTGATTAAAGGCATAATTCCCTGGGAAAACCCAAGCGCCACATTGATAGGCACCATATTTATTTTCTGCGAAATCCCCATGGCCGCCACCGCGTCCGCGCCAAAGGAAGATGTAAAATTGTTTAATACGGTCATTCCCGTCACATTCAATAAATTCTGAATGGCCGCCGGAATCCCTACCCCGCATATCCCCGCAATGATATCCTTTTTTATATGGAACATCTTCGGGTTTATGCATACATAAGTGTTCTTTCTCTTGATAAAAAGCAGTATGAAAAAATACAGGCATGCCACGCAGTTTGATAAAAAAGTAGCAAGCCCTGCCCCTGCCGCCCCCATACCCAACCCCTGGGGCAGGATAAACAGCGGGTCCAGCAGAATATTCAGCGCACAGCCGCTCATTGTCCCAATGCTGGCATGCATTGTACTTCCTTCTGAACGCACCATATAGGCCATCACCACATTAAGTATGGCAGGCGCGGCTCCAAAGCAGACCGTCCATTTTAAATACTGTCCGGTAGCCGCAAAGGTCTCCCCATCGGTGCCCAGCAAAGCCAGCAGGGGATTGCGGGCAACCGTACAAAGCAACGAAAACATAAGGCCGCAAAATACGGTACAATAAAATCCAAAAGCGGATACTCGGCGCACCTTATCATATTCCTTGCTCCCCAAGGCGCGGCTCATCAGACTGGAACTCCCCACCCCGAATAAGTTGTTTACCGCATTGAAGGCCAGCAAAACAGGGGCTGCCAAACTCACCGCAGCATTTTCCACCGGATTGTTCAGCATCCCCACGAAATAAGTATCTGCCAAATTATAAATCACCATTACCAAAGAGCTGATGACAGTAGGCACTGCCATCGACATGGCCGCTTTCCCTATCGGTGCTTCTTCAAACAAATACAGCTTCTTCTTATCTTCCAT
>JAETTM010000012.1 GCA_021769135.1 Lachnospiraceae bacterium
GAGTCCGCCCAGTCCGGCGGCTATCTGCTCCGCACCAAAATCCGTGCGGCCATTGAATTCTTAGACCAGCTCTACCAGTATGGCAAAGCCGGGAAAACTACCATCAATGAACTGGGCGAGGAAACTTTTACGGAAGATGTGCCTTCGCTTGAGGACTTTGAATAGGAGTTTTTTTCGGAAGGAAAGGGGCTTTGGAGGCTGCATCGCTGCATCCCCAAAGCCCCTTTCCTGTTCCTCATGCTTCACCAGCCAGAAGCCTTCCAGCCGACATCCCCCGCCATAAGATTTATTATCATCTCCCCTCTGCTGTCCAATGTATTGCCTGATGCATGATTTTTCTGAAACTCTCATCTGCATATACTGCATTGTCATGTCCGGATGCATAACAGAATACCCTGCTGTTTTTATAAGTCCTTGTCCATGCAATTTTTTTAATGCCGGAAGCATTGTCGGTTTCGATAAGAATCTCATTGCCTGGCTCCTCCGGTTCCCCTATTTCATATGTCTCATCCACAACGGTAAAATCCTTAACGCCGGCCACAATTGGATGTTCCTTCGCTACAATATGCTGATTCACCGTCTCGTTTTGATGGTATTTAAACTGCTCTTCGCAGCGCACCTTCACACCGGACACATCGGTATACAAATCCCATCTTGGGAAAGAGAGCAGAGCATGATGCATCAAAATAATCCCCTGTTTTGTGCTGCCCAGCTGCTCTTCCAAATAACGCTTCCTCGCGCTGTTTTCTTCCGGAAGCGGCAGGCTCATGCTGTAATACAGCACACAATCATAAGCATCCCTGTTTACTTCATCCTCTATAAACAGTTCAAAGGGCTGCACATAGCATTCGCAATCCTCAAAAGACCACAACATTTTCTGAAAATTCACGATATCATAAGGATGGCACTCTACAATTACCGCAACCTTTATTTTTTTATCCATTTTTTATCTTCCTTTCTTCCCGTCTTTTGGCCCTATTCCTGAACTGCAAAAGCCAGGCTAAGGCAGCACATTCCCTGCAGCACGGTAGATTTCATACCATTCCTGCCTTGACAAATAAATTTCCGATGCCCTTGCAATTTCTTCCAGACGTTTTACACTAGTAGTTCCTACCACTGCCTGCATCTTCGCCGGATGTCTAAGTATCCATGCGATAGCCACTGCGCCGGCCGTTACGTTATTATCTTCCGCAATACGCTCCAACACATGATTCAACTTAGGGTATTTGTCGCTTTTTAAGAAAGTGCCTTCAAAAAACCCGTATTGGAGGGAAGACCAAGTCTGTATGGTGATATCTTTCATCCTGCAATACTCCAGCACACTCCCGTCCCTGCCGATGCCCGCTTCATTTTTCATATTCACATTCAACCCGTTATCTATCATGCCCGTATGGGCTGCGCTGAACTGCAGCTGGTTCACAATCAGTTTATAAGGCAGACGGCTGCCCAGATACTCCATCTGCATCGGGTTCATATTGCTTACGCCAAAAGCATTTACCTTACCGGAAGTATGGAGCCTTTCAAACGCCTCCGCCACCTCTTCCGGCTCCATCAGCGTATCTGGCCTGTGCAAAAGCAGGACATCCAGATATTCGGTATTCAGCCTTTTCAGTATCTGATCCGTAGATGCTAAAATATACTCTTTGGAAAAATCAAAGAACCCGGGGCGGATACCGCATTTTGATTGAATCACAATATCCTCCCTCTTCACCGTTCCAAGGGCAAGCGCTTTGGCAAATACTTCTTCCGCCATGCCGCCCCCATAAATATCCGCATGGTCAAAGGTATTAATCCCTGCCTCCAGCGCTTTTTCTATTAAAGCCCCTACATCCTGCGGGTTCATCTCGCTGATTCTCATGCATCCCATGATAATAGCGGAGGCAGCAATGCTGCCCCCCATATTGATACTCTGTACCATTTATATTCTCCTTTTATTTATAAGTCTCGGCACGAAGTTCCTGTACGAACTTCAAGGTTGTATCCGTCTCATAGGCGTAATCAATTTCGGCCGCGCCATTTGTGATTACCCAAGGGCATGCTACGGAAACGCCCTTATCGTATCCAGCTTCTTTTAATACCCTGAACAGATGGAGCAATGTCTCCTTCCTGTTCCCTACATTAGGCTGTGCGCCGCCATCCCCCTGGATATGCACGTTGAGGCAGTACTCGGGATATTTCAAAATATCTTCCAACGGCTGTTCCAATTCAAGGAAATAGTTCAAATCCGCCATAACCTTTACATTGCTGCGCCCGCACATTTTGGCAAACTCCACCCCTTCCAGATATCTGGGGAACAGGGTATCCGCTTCTGCCTGGGGCTCCAATGCAATCTGCATGCCATATTTGTCGGCATAATCCGCTGCAATATTTATTGTGCTCAGCGCCTGGTCGATAGATTTTGTCCTGGAAAAGCCGTCCTGAACCCGGAAATGCCCTCCCCAGCACCCTACATATTTAATGCCCAATTCGCTCAGCCTCCTGAACTCACGTTCCAGGGAAAATGCAATCAGTTCCCTGTCATAATATTTTCCGCTGCCGCCCTTCCATGTGGTTCCCGGCCCCAGCAAATGGCTTGTGGTCATGCATGGCCTTCCGTCCGCCTTATATTTATCCCTCCATACTTCCCAATCCGCATCGCAAAGGATTGGATCCCCATGGATGGAAGCGGGCACTTCGAAATACTCCCATGCCTTGCTTACCTTATCCAAAGGCACTACATCTACAACAATACCAATTTTGAACTGTTCACTCATTTTTTCTTCCTCCTGTTTTCATTAAAACTATTGTGCTATTTATTCGAACCTTACCGGGTTCTCCGCCATATAATCCTGGAACTCCTTCAGGATATCCGCCGTCTTCGGAGCGTAATCATTCTCGATTACATCCTTAAGATCGTCCAATTCAGCCTCGCCTGTTACGTAGCGTACTTCCATGTTATTTACAGCCTGTACATCGTCAGGGAACTCCACCGCGATTTTATCCAGCATCTTTACAAAAGGCGTAAAGCATTCTTTCGTCGCTTCGTCGGCAACCTTCGTTTCCTCCTGCCATTTTTCAATCATCTCAGGCGTGGAACCGCCCATCAAAGCTTCCTGATTCTTATATGCATTGGCAAAGGCGAACATATTGCTGGTTACTTTTCTGACTGCTTCCGTCTGCTCTTCCGTCCTGTCAATAGTCCTTGTTTCAATATCATAGCTATTGTAATGGGTGCCTTCCAGACCCAATTGCATTGCAATGAATCCTTCTTCAGAGTTAGCCCAATCGAGGACCCGCAGCACCGCATCTACATTTTCAGATTCTGCATTGATAAAATATGCCATCCAGTTGGAAGGGGGCATTACATATACGGGATCCTGGGATTCATCCAATACCAGAGGTGCGCAATACATATAATCATCCGGGTTCAGGCTGTATTTTTCCAAAACATTGGTTGTATAATTCTTGCCGGAAGCACCTACGATGCCGACCCTTCCCTGCGCAAATTTTTCCGTATGCTCTTCCGACTTATGGGTAATAAATTCCCTGTCAATAATACCCTCCGCATACATATCCCTTATCAAAGTTACATAGTCATAATATTCGGATTTTAACGGCCTTAATGTAAAACTTCCGTCCACATCCGGCATACCGTGATGCCATGCCGAAATGCTATAGGCTGTGGAAAGGAAATCGTTATTTAAATGCCAGATTCCGGAATCCAGACTGTTCTGCTGCGCTCCGAAGCTTACTCCATAAGTGTCGTCTACACCATTTCCGTCAGGATCCTGTGTGGTAAACGCACGGCATACTTCCACGAATTCATCCACCGTCTTAGGCGCTTCCATGCCTACCGCATCCAGCCATTTTTTGTTAATCAGAAAGCCATGCTTGTCATAGGAGTTCGGCCTCGGAATGCCGTAAATCCTATCGTCGCCCAACAGCTTCGTATCGCCGTACTGCTCTGCCGAAATATTGCTGCTTAAATTAGGATAATTTCCAATCAAATCCGTTACGTCCAGCAACAGCCCCTCTTCCGCCCACTGGGTTGCAAAAACATCCGCGCCGAAAGCGAAGAAATCTGGCATATCGCCTGTTCCCACCAAGATTTTTACGCGGTCGGAAAAGCTGTTTGACGGAGGCGCTTCCACAATCAGCCTCACGCCTGTAGCTTCTTCAATCTTATCGAGAACCGGATTATTATCCAATGAAATCTCCGGATTCAACTGAAGCACGCATGTCACTTCAATTACCTCATCGTCCATCACCGCCGCCTCTTCTCCAGCAGACGCTTCCGGTTTTGCATCGGCTGCCGGCTCTTCATTTGCCTGCGTTCCGCCGCCAGATGCGTTGCCGCAGCCTGCCAATGTGGAGACCGCCAGCAATCCGCAAAGCAAGATACTAATTACTCTTTTTTTCATTCTCATTACCTCCTGTATAAATTTGTTTTTATCTGCTCCGCCGGGCTGTCCGCCCTGCGGCTACATACGAATTATTTTTTATTCTTTTACAGACCCCAATGACACTCCCTGCACAAAATATTTCTGCATGAACGGGTACACTACCAGGATAGGCAATACTGTTATGACAATAGCCGCCATTTTCAAGGTGAACGGGTGGGATCTATTCTGGGATGTGAGCATCTGGGTCACTGGCGATACTGCCGAAGTGTCCTCCACTACCAGTTCCCGCAGCACCAGCATCAACGGCCACAGCTTCCTGTCCGACACATACATCATTGCGGAGAAATAGTTGTTCCAGTAGTTTACCGCGCTGAATACCACCATTGTTGCAATCGCCGGTTTTAACAGCGGCGCCACCACCTTAAACAGTATCTGCAAGTCATTGGCACCGTCTATTTTCGCCGCTTCTTCCAACGATTCCGGGATTGTCATCTGTACAAAATTTTTCATCAATATCAGGTTGAAACCGCTGATACAGCCCGGCAGAATCAATGCCCAAACCGTGTTTTGTATTCCCAGGCCCCTTACCAGGATATAATTGGAAATCATACCTCCGTTAAAGAACATAGTGAACAATACCATCCCCATAAAAAACTTATGTCCGCGCAAACGCTTTTTGGAAAGCGGATAAGCCGATATCACCAACAGGAAGACACTCAACGTCGTTCCTACTATCGTAGTAAAAAGCGTTACCGCATAGCCTGTTTTAATCAGTTCATAGTCAAGCATCTGTTCATATGCCGTAAAATCAATTTTCGACGGGATGACCTTCAATGGATTTTCCAAATATTCCGTATATGGCATAAAGGATACGCAAAATACATATACAAATGGCATTGTGCAGGCTAATGCAAATATTCCTACCACAACCATGCTGGCAATATCCATAAGGGTTAATTTTTTTCTTCGATGCTTCATGCTCATCCTCCTTAGAATATACCGTCTTCGCCCATCCACTTGGCAATCTTATTGGCAATCATCAAAAGCACGAACCCTATCACCGAACTGAACATGCTTACCGTGGAGGCGAAGGAATACCGTCCGTTCACTACACCCATCTTGTAGGTGTAGGTTTCGAATACTTCTGAAACCGCTATATTGCTGCTGTTCTGCAATACATAAATCTGTTCAAATCCGTTGTTCATGATATTTCCGATGGCCAGCAGAAGCAGGATTACAATAGTAGGTTTGATACACGGCAGCGTAATATACCATATCCTTTTCAGCCTTCCCGCACCGTCTATCTTTGCCGCTTCATAGAGATCCGGATTGATGCCCGTAATCGCCGCCAGATAGATGATGGTATCCCATCCGGCCTGTTTCCATATATGGGAAATAATGGCAATACCTCTGAAATACTTATCGCTGCCCAGGAAGAAGACCGCTTCTCCCCCAAGCTTCTTTATCACATCGTTTACAATTCCCCAGGAAGGCGAAAGCAGATTGACCAGGATGCCCCCGATAACTACCCATGAAATAAAGTAGGGAAGGTAAATCATAGTCTGGGTTGCTTTCTTAAATTTCAAAAACGGTATCTCATTCAACAGAATCGATAACAAAATCGGTATAGGGAAAGAGATTAAAAGTTTTAGCACGCTTAATATAATAGAATTTGCAAAAACCCGGTAAAAATCCTTCAATCCAAATAAATATTTAAAATTCTCCAATCCCGTCCAGGGGCTCCCTAAGATGCCTTTGGAAAACTTGAAATCCTTAAATGAAATAATCAGCCCGTACATTGGTATGTAGTTAAATATAATCAAGTACACAATACATGGTATCAGCAATAAATACAGATATTTGTTCCGCTTAATATATTTCCACATATTTCTCCCTTCTTCCGTGATTTCTTTGTTCAACTTATTATGGCATAATTATATTGCATACTTTTTATATAATGAATAAACAAAAAAATTTATTTATTCAACACTTTTTTGGTTAATATGCATATATGCGATTTTCTGAATAGTTTTTCTTATTTATCTGCCTCATATAATGGTTTTGGGTAAATTTTCTGATTATTTTTGCATTCCTTTTGCAAAAATCGTTGAATAATTAAATAGAATTTTGAAGTTTTTGTTGAATGGTCAAAAGACAAATACCCCGCTGTAAGCTGCGGGGCATTCGACCCTCGCGACATTCGCCAAATGCTCGTGCAAGCACGGCACTTGTCTCATTGCTCGCGGGAATAGACAATTACTGCCGCTTCTGTTTTATTACAATCTTTGTATATCTGTCCGGCTCGCTTTCAATGCTCAAAGAGCCCTGGCCGTTGGTACAAATTGCAATGCGGTTAATCACATTGCGTATCCCGTTCCCTCCACTGGAAACCTCTGCATCCCCTTCCATAATCATCAGTTTTCTCTCCTTGGTCATCCCGCTGCCATCATCTTCCACCATCAGGTAATAATATTCCTCGTCATAAAGGGAATAAATGGCAATATCCAGTACGCTGTCATTCTTCCTTCCATGCATCACTGCATTTTCCACCAAAGGCTGCAAAATCAATTTTACAGTAAGGCATTCCATCAGTTCTTCATCAATATCTACCACCACATTTAACTCGTTCCCGCACTTAAGCTTTTGCAAATAAACATAAGCGTTTAACTGCTCCACCTCGTCCTTCAGTTTCACCTGGTTTTCTTTGATGGAGATAGCATAGCGCAGGAAGATGGCAAGTTTATCAATAGCTTCTGAAAGGATATTTGTCTCGGGCATCTGGCCCGCCCCCATAAACCCTTCCTTCCCTTTGGCCAGCCATTTCAGGGTGGAAAGGGCATTAAACAAAAAATGGGAATTAATCTGCGCCCGGAGCGCTACCATTTCCGCCGTCAGCCTGCTCTGATTCTTTTCCTCAATCTCCTGCAGCAGCTGTCTGATATGCTCCCTGGTACGGTCGATTTCATCCCCCAGCACTTTAAACTCATCCGCCTTCTCGATTTCCCCGATTTCATCTGACTCGCTGCTACCGATGGTCATCACCTTTTTCTGCAATATACTCAGCTTTCTGTTTAAGCTATTGGATATGAACATGACAATACCGAATGCAATGATTAAAACAAGCCCAATCACAGGCAGCATATTCCTTAACACGCTCCACATCCCCCTGTTTAAATATTCCTTACTGGTGTGGATGATTACCTGCCAACCCCTGTCATTCTTTGCACTGATTTTAATCTGCTCCTGCTTCTCCTGTTTCTCCTGCTTCACCTCCCGACCGCGCAGCATCTGTAAAAAAAGCGGCCGATCCGACATTGACATCAGGGAATCCTGATGTACAAGACAGATATCGTTACCGCTTCCATCCTCATTGTAGAAGCCGAACAATTCCGATTCATAAATCTGGAATTCAATATAAAACTGCCTCTCCGGATTCCCCTGATACGCTTCCTTATATATGGAAAAAACTTTTTCGTTCTTTTCATTCAGGACAGTGCCGGTATAGGCAAAATCCATCCACCGAAGCTGCTGCCTGACATTGGGAAGGTTCTTCTCTCTAAAGTCTTTATGGCTTTTATCATAAAAACCCGACTTATAAATATTGATTTTACTGATTCTGCCCAGATTTAATGTGATAAACTCTTCCGTGATATCATCCAGACATTTTCTCACTTCCTCATAATCATTGGCTTCCATACTCACTGTCAACATTTTATCCGCTGCCACCAGATTCATATATGACTCATAGTATTCCATACGGTTCTCCACATTAATCAGAATCTGTTTTGCCTGGTCTGTCAGCACCTTTTCTTCCCGTTCCTCATAACTGTTCCCCAGAAAAAAATAGAGAATCGTCCACATACAGACAGTAACAATCCCAATGACCAGTGCAAAAGATATATATAGCTGTGTCCTGAACCTATATTGCCCCAATCGCCTCATACCTTATGTTCCCTGCTCCTGCATCCTATATTCGCTTGGCGTAATCCCTGTCTCCTTCTTAAAACTTGAGTAAAAATATGTCACATTCTCGTAACCGCACCGCAAAGCGATATCCCCTATTGGCAAATCGCTTTCCTTAAGCAGCCGCTGCGCGTTTTCCATCCGCACATTCATCAGATAACGGTTGATACCTATTCCGTTTATCGCCTTAAATACCATACCAATATAATTCGGCGTGAAATGCATGGATTTTGCAATAGAATCAATGGTCAGGCAAGACGCATACTGCGTCCGGATAATATGCTCTATCTCCGCAACAATCTGCTGCTTCCCCTTTTTCCTGTCGGTTCCCTGCCCTTGTAGGGCATTCGGCCATGACAGGCTTTTTTGCCTAATCCTGTCATACAAGGCACCTGCGTCCATATCCCCTGCCTCGTCAAAAATTGCCTCCACCCGGACAGCTTTGCATTCCTGCCCTTCCAGGAATCTCCTGACAGCCTCTTCCAGCCGTTCCATCGTCTCCTTTATCCGCTCTTTCCCTGTGCGGAACACAGTAATCAGCCTGCCTTTATTCATGCAAATACTAACCACTTTTCTGCAGTCATTCCTGCATTCTTTTATAAGCAAATCAATATTCCTGTCTATATGTTCCGTCCTCGCTTCATCAAAAATCGCTATAATTTCGCCCAGATTGCCCTCGCCTTCATACAGCCAGCCCAGGTTCACCTGATTCGCCTGCTCCTGTTCCACCTTGATATTCATCAGCATCCTGCTAATCAATGCCTGCCGGCCCAGTTTTAAATTCACCTCATAGTTATCTTTTATCTTATCATAAAGCTTTCTCTCCAATTCCTTTTCCGTTATCTGATCCACGGCCTTCTTTACGCTCCGAAGAAGCTGCATTTCATTCACCGGCTTGGTGAGATAAGCAAAAACATTCAGATTAATACCCTGTCTGGCATATTCGAAATCATCGTATGAACTGATAAACAATATCTTCGTCTCCGGCTGAAACTGGCGAATCTGCTCCGTCATTTCTATCGCATTCATCACCGGCATATTCACATCCGTCAAAATAATATCCGGCCTCAGTTCCATCGCCATATTAAATCCCTGCATGCCATTGGCGGCCTCCCCGATAACCTGCACGCCTATCAATTCCCAGTCTATGCAATCTTTCAAAGCCTTTCTCTCAAAGCTTTCATCCTCTACAATAATCATTGTTGTCATACAAGTTCCCGCCTCACACTTTCAGATGCCGGTTCATCCGCCCATTACCCGATTAATACCTTTTTCCCCTGAAAGGCAAACCCATATTTTCGAATCCTCTCATGCGAAATCCCTTTCGCCTCCAATATTGCCGAATACTCCATGTCCTCTATCTGAGCTAAAGCCCCTTTCACAGTATCTTCCAACGTTTTCTCTTCATCAGGGTCATGCACTTTAAACTCCATAATAATTGCATCGTCATTTTTATTTAGCGGCTCCAGCATAACGTCATATCTCCCAAAACCGCTTTCCCGATTAGAGGTCATCGTGTAACGGTCTACCAGTTCCACCATTAATCCAAGAACAAAACCGTGATAAAACCGTTCTGGTTCCGCCTCTCGTGATGGCTTCTTTCCTGTGTCAAAATAACTGAATGTCGAAAGCGCCACTTTATTCATATAAATATTCATCGCCTTCACATCACCCAGCAGCAAGGCCTTTATAAAGTCATTATATGCCGGGGTAAATTCCGAAAACCACCCCTCTATCATCACTTCAAACATCAGATGCACTTCCCAGTTGGTCAGCATCAGTTCGTATTCATCCCTTCCCCTTTTGTCCAGAAAATGCCGTTCTACCCGCAAGTAACCTCCCGCAAGCAGCAAACTCCAAACCGAACTTTCCCTGCTGTCCAGTTGATAATATACAATCTGTTCATCCATTCGCGTGCGGAATGACTCGCCTTTTAAAAGCTTTTCCATAGTAAGCTTTATATTTCTGTTCCCCTCACGTATCAGTTTTCCTACCAGGCTATTGCTGCTTGTATTTGCCCAATATGGCGCAAACTTTCCAGTTTTCAGATAATTCAGTATTGACCATGGATTATAAATATCCCGCTGATTGCCAAAGGAAAATCCATCATACCACCACTTTACCTCTGACATTTGCCCTTCCATGCCATACTCTTTTAAAGCTTCATATACTTCATCCTCTGTAAAGCCAAAACTCTCTGCATACATATCCGAAGTCGATGTTATCACTGTCAGATTATTTAAATCAGAAAAAATAGATTCTTTACTGATTTTTGTAATACCGGTCATAATAGCACGTTCCAGACAGAAATTTGTCTTAAATGTGGCATTAAATAGGCTTCTTATAAATGTAATCAGTTCTTCCCAGTATCCGTGCACATATGCTTCCTGTAGAGGCGTATCGTATTCATCCAAAAAAATAAGCACCTGTTTTCCATAGTATCTCATCAAATAATTGGACAAAGCGTTTAAAGCATCCGTTGCGATATAATCTTCCATATCATCGGATACGCTTCTGTAAAATTCTTTCTCATTTTCATTTAGCTTTCCGCTTTCCAATAGGAAGTCAAATTTATTATACAAATTGGAGATAATACGGCATATTTTCTTCTTGGCATTCGGGCAGACGGTCTCTTTTACATCGGCAAAACTCAATGTAATCACAGGGAAAGTCCCTTGCAGGCATCGATACTTTTCGTCCTCCCATATGGAAAGCCCTTGAAACAGTTCTCCCCGCCCTGCATATTCTACAGAAAAAAATTGCTCCAACATGCTCATATTCAAAGTCTTCCCAAAGCGTCTGGGCCGGGCAATCAAAGTTACATCATCCTTGCTTTCCCACCACTCTTTAATAAAATTCGTTTTATCCACGTAAAAGCATTGATTTCGCCTTATTTTTTCGAAACTCTGGATTCCCATACCTACCGTTCTTGCCATATTTACACGTCACGCCTCTCCTTTAATCTTCTTTCCCTTCTATCATTTTTACATATTAATTATATCCTAATTTTTGTATTAAGTAAAGCAAGCTGAAAACAGACTGTTAACTAAATAGGCCACGTACCCATTATCCGGTACGTGGCCTATATTGACGCATAACTTTTGCAGCTTCTATAGGATATTCTTATAGTCTTGCAGTTCATGAAAAATCCCAATGCA
Source organism: Lachnospiraceae bacterium (assembly GCA_021769135.1). Taxonomy (GTDB): domain Bacteria; phylum Bacillota; class Clostridia; order Lachnospirales; family Lachnospiraceae; genus Kineothrix. The sequence continues at coordinate 11,504 of JAETTM010000012.1, forward strand.
CTTAACTTGGGAGTTTAATTCCTTTCACCCCAGCACAATCTCCCTACCGGAGTCCACCGCTTCTTCCACCTTCCAGCCTTTTCCGCCTTTAACAGCGACCATAATCTTCCCGTTTTCCGCCGTCGCTTCCGCTGTCATCCCATCCTGTCCATCCATGTAGGGAACTGTCATATGAATCTTAGCCCCTTCCCGGATACCGTATAATTTCAGGGTTGTGTCTTCAGTATAATCATAATCCGGCCTGTCATCGCATTTTCCTATGGCCAGCACCGTATTTTCCCTGACCATTAACGGAAGATGGAAATAGTCAAAGGTTTCCGTATACCATTTTCCGCCTTCTTTTACTTCATTGGTCAGATAATTCGTCCATATTCCTTCCGGCAGATAATAGGATACTTCCCCGCTTTCTTTGAAAACCGGCGCCACAAGCAGGGAATCCCCCAGCATGTACTGTCTGTCCAGAGTCTCGCAGGTCAAGTCCCCCGGGAACTCCAGGAACATCGGACGCATCATGGGAACCCCTTCCCTATGGGCTTTTACCGCCTGGGCATAAAGGTAAGGCATCAGCGAGCATTTTAACTTCACAAACTTCCTGAGCACGCCGCAGGCTTCCTCGTCAAACAGCCAGGGCACTCTATAGGAAGTGGAGCCGTGAAGCCTGCTATGGGAACTAAGCAGTCCAAAGGCGCACCAGCGTTTATATACATCCGCAGAGGCGGTCTGCTCGAAGCCTCCGATATCATGGCTCCAAAATCCATAACCGCATGCTGACAGGGAAAGCCCTCCCCGCAAATCCTCCGCCATGGAAGGATATGTGGCCGTACAGTCGCCGCCCCAATGAACGGGGAACTTCTGCCCTCCTGCCGCCGTGGAGCGGGCGAAAACAAGAGCTTTATCCCTCCCCATTCTTCTTTCCAACAGCTCAAACACTGTCTTATTATACAAATACGCATAGTAGTTGTGCATTTTCACCGTATCAGAGCCGTCATAATATTGCACTCCCGTCACAGGGATTCTTTCGCCAAAGTCCGTTTTAAAGCAATCCACGCCCATGTCGATGAGCCGTTCCAGCTTACTCTGATACCATTTGCATGCTTCCGGATTCGTAAAATCTACCAACGCCATCCCCGCCTGCCAGCGGTCGCACTGCCATACGGAGCCATCCAGATTTTTTACAAAATAGCCGTTGGCCATCCCTTCGTCAAACAACGCAGACTTCTGCCCGATATAACTGTTTATCCACACGCAGATATGAAGCCCCCGTTCCTTGTACCTCTTTAGCATCCCTTCCGGGTCTGGAAAAGTGTCTTTATCCCATTCGAAATTGCACCATTCATACCCCTTCATCCAGAAGCAGTCGAAATGGAAGGTATGCAAAGGGATATCCCTGTCCGCCATCCCCTGGATAAAACCGGTCACCGTCTCTTCATCATAGCTTGTGGTAAAAGACGTGGTAAGCCAAAGGCCAAAGGACCAGGCGGGGGGGAGCGCCGGCAAACCGGTCAGCCTGGTATAAAGCTGCACCGTTCCTTTCGGCGTCTCTCCATTCAGGATATAGTATTCCAGCCGTTCCGTCTCCACGCTGAACTGAACCCTTTCCACCTTTTCGCTTCCCACTTCAAAATGAACGTCGCCGGCATGGCCTACGAAAACGCCATAGCCCTTATTGGTAAGATAAAAAGGTACGTTCTTATAGGTCTGCTCCGAAGCCGTTCCGCCATCTTCATTCCAGATTTCCACCGTCTGCCCGTTTTTTACAAAAGGCGTATACCGCTCTCCCAATCCATAAACATATTCCCCTACATCTAACAGAAGCTGTTCCACCATATAATTTTTCTTCGTATTTTGGTTGCGCATATAGGCCAGATTCCTGAAGCTGCTTTCCGTCAGCAGCCTGTTCCCGTCCACAAACTCCACTTTCCACCCATTGGCGGCTTTATGTATCACTGCGCTCGTATGCCCTGAGGTAAAAACAATCTTCTCTTCATCTTCTTTGATGGATACGAAATCCCCCTCCTGCCCGCACACTTCATAATGGGGGCCTTTATATAAAGCCCCTTTAAAATGTACCGCCGAAACCTTGATTACATTTTCCATAGGGCTGAAGAAGGTAACGGTCAGCAGGGGCTGATTCAAAGTGTCTCCCCGGTCTCCCATATGTTTTGTCGCCGCATAAACAACCAGCTCCTTGTCCTTTATTTCCGCATCGTAATATTCCACTGCGTATACCGGGTCGATTTCCTCCCTGATACGCCAGTAACCGTTGGTGAATTTCATAGTCCGCCTCCTTTTCTACACTGTTTTTTGTGCACAAAAACAATCCATATGTGAAACTTGCTCCTTTGACTAAAATTTACGTCCGTTTCTTATGAATACCGGCAATTGAGCCAATGGAGCATCCGCCTCCACTTCTTCGCCGCCTTGATAGGCCGCTCCGGTAAAATAATGTGTCCACTCGCTGCCTTCAGGCAAATATACTTTCCTCTTTCTCATCCCTTCATACAGTATCGGAGCCACTAATACATCCGGGCCGAACATATATTCATCTTCCGTCTCCCAAGCCGTTTTGTCTTCCGGGAAATCGTAGAACAGGGGCCTCATTACCGGAGTACCTTTCTCATGGGCCGCTTTCATCAACTCCGTAATATAAGGTTTCATTTTCTCCCTCAAGTTTAAATAGGTTTTGCAGATTTCATATGCCTCATCCCCAAAAGACCACACTTCGTTGTCCGCTCCCGAGACGCATGCCGCTCCCCCTTCCGTTCCCATAGGCTCCTTTAAAGGTTCCCTATAACCGTGGAGACGCATTACCGGGCAAAACGCGCCGTATTCGAACCATCTTACCAGCAGTTCCTGAAATGCCGGGTCTTTGGGGTTTCCGCCATGAAAACCCCCGATATCCGTAGTCCACCAGGGGATTCCCGCCATTCCCATATTCAGCCCGGCCGCAAGCTGATTCCTCAGGCTGGCAAAGCTGGAGTGGATATCCCCTGACCATACGAGCGCACCGTATTTTTGAGAGCCCGCCCATGCACAACGCAGCAGATTAATAATGTTTTCCTGCCCTTCCGCTTTCATCCCATCAAAAAATGTCTTTGCATAAAAGAGGGGATAGCTGTTTCCGATTTGCACATTAGGGCCCAAATAATAGCGGTAATTATCAAAATCATAAATGCTGTATTCCGGTTCCGCCTCATCCAGCCAGAAAATCCTTATCCCTTTCTTATAATAATTTTCTTTGGCTTTCTGCCATACATACTCCCTGGCTTTCGGGTTGGTGGCATCATAATGGATGGTATTTCCCTGGAAATCCATGGCAATACGGAATCCCCTGTCAGTACGTATTAAATATCCTTTCTCTTTCATTTCCTGGAAGTTTTCGCTCCGATAATCCACTGTAGGCCAAATGGAAACCATTAGCTCAATCCCCATTTCTTTCAGTTCTTTTATCATCTTATCAGGATTCGGCCAATATTTCAAATCAAACTTCCAATCCCCCTGCAGCGGCCAATGGAAGTAGTCGATGACAATGACGGATATAGGCAGCCCCCTTTTCTTATATTCCCTCGCCACATCCAAAAGTTCTTCCTGTGTCTGATAACGGAGTTTGCATTGCCAGAACCCCATGGCATATTCGGGCATCATAGGCACCGTGCCCACAGCTTTCCCATAGGCTTCTTCGATTTCCGCCGGGCTGTCGCCCGCTGTAATCCAATAGTCCATACCTTTCGTGGAATATGCTTCCCATGTGGTAATATTACTGCCAAACACCACGCGGCCCACCGCCGGGTTGTTCCAAAGAAATCCATATCCCAGGGAAGATACGGCAAAAGGAACGCTGGCCTGGGAATTTCTTTGGGCCAGTTCCAGGTCGCTGCCTTTCAGATTCAGGTTCGGCTGTTGATACTGCCCCATGCCATATATTTTTTCCTTTGCATTGGACACAAACCTTAAAGACAGATGATAATCCCCGCCCGGTATCGGTTTAAATTCCCTGGCCTCCACTTCAAGGGCGCTGCAATAGTCCGCAAACACATCAAGGCGGTTTCTTAAGTATTCATCCAGCAGGATATCCCCTTTTTTATTGTAAAATGTCATCTTCCCATAAGAGGAAATCCTGGCACGTATTTTCCCGTTTTCTATCTCGGCATGTTTCTCCTGCACCCTTATCCTGGCCTCGGTTGCCATAGCCGCCGGCCTTTCCTGCAAAGCCCAGTTTTCCTCCGGCATGGCCGCCATCTTTGATGCCCGTACCCTGAAGCTGTTCTCCCCCCAAGGCTCTATCCATAATTCCTCAGCATCATAATGATATTTAAGGCAATTGCCCTCTATCCTAAAAACATCCATATTCATCTCTCCTATTCCAGTACCGCACTCGCCCTTCCGGCACCCATTCTTTTTCTCTTGCAGAAAATTCCCGGCCGGCTTTTATCCTTTCACCGAACCGCTGGTCATGCCTTCTACGATGTGTTTCTGCATAGTTACGAAAATAAAGCAGCTGGGCAGTATCAGCAATACCCCGTATGCCATAATACTGTTCCATTTCGTGCCATATTGGTTCATGAAGGTATAAATCGCCGAAGTCATAGGGCGCATGGCTTCTTTTACATTAAAGGTCATGGAATAGGCCAAATCATTCCATGCAAATACAAAACTGAAACAAGCTGCCGTAATTACCGTAGGCTTGCAAATGGGAAGCGCTATTTTAAAAAATGCGGAAAATGCATTGCATCCGTCTATTTTGGCCGCATCTTCCAGCTCCTTGGGCATATTTAAAAATCCCGGGCGCAGCATCAGCACTACAAAAGGGATGGATATGGTTGCGGTAGACAGTATCGGCGCAAAATAGGAATTCAATATACCTAATTTGGAAAAAATCAGGAATAAAGGGGTCAGCACCAAGGAAGCGGGGAGCATCTGGGTAATCAGGAAAACCAGAACAAAGATTTTCATTCCCCTCACCTTATATCTGGCCAGTCCATATGCCGCCGGCACTGAAAGGCAAAGGGCTAATGCCATAGAGCCAATGGCAATAATTACCGAGTTCTTTAAAGTGACAGAAAGGCTTCCTAACTGTTCCTGATAAGCCTTTAAGGTAAACTGCTGCGGCCAGAATGTAGGTACGGCGGCAAATATCTCATTGTCCAGTTTAAAGGAGTTAACTACTATCCAATAAAGCGGGAACAGGAAAATGCAGGCCACTATAACGGCCACTATGTTCATCAATATATTTTTTTGTTTTGCATTCAAATGCTTCATACTCTTACTCTCCTTTCTGTGATTTCCGCCGCCTTACATCATTTCATCCCGTGAAATAGTCTTTAAATATATCAATGCTACGAGGAACAGGCAAATGAACAAAATATTCGCCACTGCCGCACCCTCGCCGAAATGGAAAAGCTGAAAAGACAGCTTGTAAGAGTAGGTGGATAATACTTCCGTAGCATCTACAGGGCCGCCCCCGGTCATAACATATACCAGGTCGAAGACCTTAAAAGTCAGCACAAAGCCCAGCACGAGGACGGACATAATCGTGGGCTTTAACAAAGGTACAGTAATCCGCACAAATTTCTGCCAGCCCGTTGCCCCGTCGATAGAAGCCGCCTCATAAATATCCGTAGATATATCGTTCAATCCTGTGGTAAGGAGAAGCATGTTAAACGGGATTCCCACCCAGGAATTAGCGATAATCAGCCCCAGCATCGCTGTATTTCCATTTAAAAGCCATCCGATAGGCTGGTCTATAATGTGCAGGCCCAATAAAATCGCATTGATAATGCCGTTCCCTTCCGCAAACATAAACTTAAAAACCAAAGCCGTTACCGTTACCGGAAGCATCCAACTGATTACGATAAAGCCGCGAATAGGTTTGGAAAAAGTAAACTTTTTTGCAAAAAACATTGCAAAAAGAAATCCCAGAGAGAACTGAATTACCAGGCATCCTACCGTATACACAAAGGTATGCAGTAAGGCTTTCCGGAAGGTTACGTCCGCAAATATTGCCTTATAATTGGCAAACCCCAGGAAATCCCTCGTATCGCTGCCCAAGGTCAACGCTGTCACATCCTGAAAACTGACAATCCAGTTATACACAATGGGATATCCTATAAATATCAACATATAAACCACTGCAGGAACGATAAAAAGATACCCAAGCATCTGTTCTTTCCTATCCATTTTATTTGCTCCCATTAGCTATCCTCCTATTCCAGTTCCGCAAGCCCCCTTCCTTGGCCCATATAGCAGAGCAATTTCTCGTCCGCTTCGCTGACGCGAAATCCTCTGGGGCCTTTCCTGGGGCCTTGCTGTTTCCAGTTCCGCAAGCCCCCTTTCCAGGAGCCATATTGCAACTATACCATCCAAATTTTAAGCCAAAAAAACTCCACCACATCACAATCTCAAATATTGTCCATGCGATGGAGTTTTTCATCCATTATTTTATTCTTTGTTCCTCTCTCTATTAACTTGTCTATTTCTGGCTAATAGCGTCTATCTTTGCCTGTGCGTCCGCCATGGCTGTATCCACATCCTTCTGCCCTGTGAAAACTTCCTGCTGCGCTGTATAGATTGCTGCGGAAATCTCCGGCCAATCCGGTGAAGGGCCTCTGGACTGTGCATTGGGCATAACTTCTGCAAATACGGAATTCAAAGGGTCGCCTTCGAACATTTCCTGAACGTTTACATCCGCCCTGGGTGAAAAACGCCCAATGGATTTGCAGATTTCCTGCGACTTCTCTTTGCTGGTAATCCATGTCAGGAAAGTCCAGCTGGCTTCCACATTCGCCCCTGTGCAAATCGCTACATTTTCTCCTCCCAGTACCGATGCATAATCTCCGTCATCCGCCTTCGGTACTTTTGCTACGCCATAATCCAAATCCGGGGCATCATTTGCCAGCCCTGAAAACTGCCATGGACCGTTAATCATCATAGCTGCCTGCCCTGCTGCAAACTGCTTTTCCGCATCAGCCTGCGTCCAGTTGACACATTCCCTGCTCACATACCCTTTTTCAATCAGATTATACAGATATGTCATTGACTCCTTTGAGCCCTCACTTGTCAAATCCATCACGCTTCCGCCCGAAGACAACAGCCAGGGCATATACTGGAACGTTCCTTCTTCATTTCCGATTGCCGAAATAGCCAGCCCCTTGCAGCTATCTGTTGTCAGTTTTTCGCATGCCGCTTCCAGCTCAGACCATGTGGTAGGAACTTCAACGCCCGCCGCATCCAGCATTTCCTTATTATAGAAAAGGCCTAAACAGTTATTTCCCCAGGGAAGTCCATATAATTTCCCGTCATAATAGCAGGAATTGATGGAGCCTTCCATAAAATTAGCCTCATCCCAGGAGTTGTACAAATCCGTAATATCCTCAAACACGCCCATGGAAGCGTAAGAGTTATGGTCCGGGTTATCCACCATACCGCAGTCCGGCAGCTCACCGGATACTACCCCGATGGTGTACTGTTTCATAAGCTCTGCCCTGGGCAGATATTGTGCGTTCACAAAAATCTCATCCTGGGAATTGTTAAATTCTTCCACGGCTTCATTTACAAACTTCCCTTCTTTATCCTCGGACATATAATGCCAGAATGTTATTTCCGTCCTTCCTTCTGCCCCGGAGTTTTCTGCTTCCGCAGTTTCCGTATCCGTGCTCTCCGCCTGTGGTGCCTGCTCTTCTTTAGCCGGTTGCTCCTGAGCCGGCTGTTCCGCTGCCGGTGTGTCCGCACTGCCCCCGCAGCCTATCAATGTACCGGCTGTCATTGCCAGTGCTGTCAATACTGCTAAACTTCTTTTCATATCTCATCCTCCTTTTTGTGATAATTTAATTATATCCGGAAGATATTTTGTAAGATATTCCAATATTTTAATAAAAGTGTATAAAATCATATACTTTTTATTCTTCTTTGCGCAATCGCTAATCGCCCAATCTGCAGTTACTTGTTTTTCCTCTCATCTATGGCATATTGCTTGGCCGATACTCCCGCATACTCTTTGAACACCTTGGAAAAATATTTCTGGTCAGGATATCCTACGCTGCATGCCACTTCATAAATTTTCATATCTGTATTCAAAATCAATTCCTTCGCTTTTTCCATCCGAATTTTTTTCAGATAATTGGAAAACGTCATTCCTGTCTCTTTTGCGAAAAGATTGCTCAAATACTCCGGCGTCAGCCGGAACTTGTCCGCAAAGCTGTCCAGCCCCAGCCGCATACCGTAGTTTTCTTCTATCACAGACACCATCTCCTTCACAGCCGCAGAATATTCCTGCATTCTGGCATCCTCTGCCTGTTCCTCTTCCTGGCACGTCAGCTTTTTCAGCAATTCCTTCACATCGCTTATAGTCGCCGGCTTTAACAGATATTCCTTTACTCCAAGGCGTATTCCTGTCCGCGCATATTCAAAGTCGGCATACCCGCTCAAAATGACAAAAACGCAATCAATTCCCATCTCTTTTATTTTCTCTATCATTTCCAGCCCATCTATCTTCGGCATACGTATATCCGTAATAACGATATCCGGCTCCATATCCCTAATCATTTTAATCCCTTCATAGCCGTTCTCCGCTTCCCCTATGACCCGGCATCCCATATCCACCTTATTAATCAAATTGCTAAGCCCTTGCCTAATCCGGAATTCATCCTCGACAATCACTATTCTCTTCACCATCCGCTATTCCTCCCTTCACTGCCGTTCATAAATGTTTTTCCATAAACCAGCGTTCCCCGAGCTCGACCATTACCGTACATCAGGTATCACCAATACGAATTCTGTGCCTTCTCCCCAACGGCTGTTTACATCAATCTCTGCATTTTCCCCGTAATAAATCCTCAGCCGGTGCACCACATTGCTGATTCCAATATGTTTCCCGTCCAATGGCCCCCGTTCATGGATTTCTTTTCTAAGCTCCTCAAGAATGTCTTCCCTGATGCCGCATCCATTGTCCTTCATACGTATTTCCAGCCTCTTATCCGGCCGCACAAAAGCCTTTACGTCTATCATCCCTCCCTCTTTTACTTCTTCAAACGCGTGGAGGATGGTATTCTCAACAATAGGCTGCAACAGCATTTTATAGATCGGGAAAGATAAGGCTTCGTCGGAAACATCATACCGGCAGTCAAAAGAATCATGGAATCTGTCCCTTTGCAGAAAAATATATTTTTTCAGCCAGCTGATTTCCGCTTCCAGCACCACCATCATCTCTATATTGGATACGCTGTACCGGAGCAGGCTTCCCAACGTGCCAAGCATGTTGCTGATTTCTTCTTCATCATGTTCAATGGCCCGCCAATTGATGGAATCCAATGTGTTAAAAAGGAAATGCGGGTTAATCTGCGCCTCCAATGCTTTTATTTCCGCATGTTTCTGGCTGATAGCCGCCGCCTTTATCTCTTCATTCCTTTGCCTTAAAGTTTCCACCAGCGAATTTACCCTCGATGTCATAATATTAAACTGGCGCGCAATAACGTATAATTCATCCTTTTCATCCACCTCCACATGAATCTCCTTGGCGCCTGTTCCCTCGTAATCATGAATGCCCTGGGCAATCTTTTGGATTGTCTGGATGTATTTGCGGGAGACAAAATATACAATCAGGAAAAAAGCGCAGGTAACCACTGCCACTAAAAAGATTACCGCCCATACCAGCTTATAGATATCCTTCCTGTAAACGTCTTTGTCAATGATATTTACAATTGTCCATTCCGTATCGCTTATTTTTCGAATCTGCTCCGTTATCCTTTTAACATTTCCATACTCTTCTTCCAGATACTCTTTATAGTTCCTGTTCATGTAAGGATTTTCCACCCCTGCGAGAATCCTCTCCTGCTCATCTATAATAATTGTCACAACGCCATTTTCCCTGTTCACTTTTCCGTTCTCTTCAAACAACAAAATATTGTTTTCCAAGGCTATCACCAGCACTCCGCTCTGTTCCCTGGAACGCAGATTTTTCACCGGGAAGCCCATAAGGATTACATAGTCATCCCTGCCTTCCGTAAGGCTCTGGTTGACCACTGCAATAAACGTCAGCTTCTGATTTTCCTCAATTTTTTCATGAATTTCACGGCGCGCTTCTTCGTCGGACCAAATATTTTCATTCGTACTCCCATACCATTTGGAATATGTGGCATATCGTCCATTGTCCGCCAGAAAAGTAATCCCTCTGATTCCTTCGTGGGTATATACGCTATTCTTCAGTAAGGTTTCCATATGGTCTCTGTAAACCAAAAAGGATTTCTCATCTTCCGTATTTATTTTCTTCCCCAACTCAATATATTCTTTATTGGACACCAACTCATACAGGACATCTTCGTAGACATCCATCCGCTCCTTCACCACAACTTCATGCTGAACCGCATTCTGCTCCACCAGCCCGTACGCGCTTTTCAGCAAATTATTATAGTATATGGCGCTTATGGACAGTGTAATAATCATCATCGGCAGCACCGCCACAATCAGGTAAACAACGATGACCTTCCTCTGAATGCTGGATTCCTTTCCGAAAATATGCGCTATATAGCCACTTACATTATCTCCCATTCTTCCCCGAGCCCCCTGCTATCCCGAAATATTTTCATTCCGTAGGCTTGCTTTCTGCATTTTTATCATTTTATCATTTCCCGGCTACAGCCGCAATAAGACAAATCTCAATTCCAGCATCATCATATTCCATGCATTTTTTATCTATTACATTGTCAAATTCCATGCATTTTTCATTTTCGCATCGTCAAATTCCATGCATATTCTGTTGACAAAGAGGCATACTGCTTTATATAATAAAGAAAATGGCAGGTAGGTGGAAGATATGCTGAAGAGGAAAATTTATCGTGCACTTTTGCATTGGAAAGAGACAAAAAAAATGGAATGCCTTCTGGTAAAGGGCGCCAGGCAGATAGGTAAGACTTTTATCATAGAAAGATTCGGAGCAGAACAATACTCCAGCTATATCTATATAAATTTTTACAAAAACCCCGAACACAAGGCAATTTTCGATGGTTCCCTGGAAGCGGAGGAAATTTACAAAAAGATTTCCCTGTATGTAAGGAATATACGTTTTGTACCCCACGATACCCTGATTTTCCTTGATGAGATACAGGACTGTCCCAATGCGAGAACCGCCCTAAAGTTCCTCGCCATTGATGACCGTTATGATGTGATTGCTTCGGGCTCTATGCTGGGTCTTCATTATAAAGAAATGGCTTCCATTCCAGTAGGATATGAACGGACAATGGATATGTTTTCCCTCGACTTTGAAGAATTTCTCTGGGCCATGGGAAAGGGAGAGGAAGCAATCGGGGCACTTAAGACATATTTTGAACACAGGGAAAAGGTGGATTCCGGTATTCATGAACAATTTATGGGGCTTCTTAGAGAGTATCTTGTTGTGGGCGGGATGCCGGAAGCGGTAAATATTTTCCTGAAATCCAATAATTACCAGGATGTATACGCCACTCAGAAAAAAATTATGGAAAGTTACAGGGAGGATATCAAACATTATGCCTCCACACCGATGCGTCAGAAAATCGAAGATTGTTACCGCTCAATTCCCAGGCAGCTGGCAAAAGAATATACAAAATTCCAATACAAAGTAGTCAGCAAGGAGGGGAATGCAAGGCGTTATGAGAACTGCCTGAACTGGCTTGTTGACGCAGGCATGATTGCCTTGTGCTTCAACGTATCTACGCCGCAGTTCCCACTTGTAGCCTATGAGAAGCCTGAGCAATTTAAGGCGTATGTCACAGATATCGGCCTGCTGACTTCTCTATATGGATATGAGACACAGGCAACATTATTGAAAAATACCCTCACCGGCCCCGCCAAAGGAGGAATCTATGAGAATCTTGTGTTCGATATGCTTATAAAGCGCGGGTTTTCTCTGAATTATTATAAAAATGACAGGAATACCCAGGAAATAGAGTTTCTCTATACACGAGACGGAAACGTCATTCCCGTGGAAGTGAAATCCAAAAACGGGGCTACGCTATCGTTGAACCAGTTCCTTGCAGACTTCCATCCGCCCTGTGCTTATAAGCTAGTATCAGGGAATGTGGGGGTAAGCGGTGCAAAGGTCACCCTGCCGTTGTATATGGCTTTGTTTTTGTAACGGATTGGGGGGCTTTATCCCCCTGCCCCCGTCACCCCATGCACCGTCACCGTCTGATACGGAATCTCAATTCCGTTCTTTTCAAACTCCTGAACCAGGGCAATCCGTATATCGCTGCATGCCCGGAAGCTGTTATCCAGGTTTTCCGTCCAAACAATAGTTTTGATTATCACGCCGTTAGCTGTAAAACCGCTGGCACTCACCGCATTTTTTTCCGTGTTCAATGTGAGTTCATGCTCCACGCAGATTTTCCGCATAATGCCGATTGCTTTCTCAATATCCGACTGATACGAAATCTCCACTTCCACATAGTTGCCGATATTTTCCGTAAAATTGGTATTGATGATGACTGCCGAGTCCATAACGGAGTTGGGGACGATGCAGCTTTCCCCATTGAACTGGTAAATCACCGTATGCCGTATGGTTACGTCCTTGACAATCCCTTCCGCAATCACCGTGCCCCCCTGGATAACCCTTATCTTCTCATCCACATTATAAGGCTTTGAGGCGGATATCATAATGCCGCTTATTACATTGGACAAAGCCTGCTGGGCTGCAAAGGTCGCTATCGCCACAATCAGGGAACCGCTTTGCAGCAGGACTTTGCTGATATCTTTGGTAAATTCAAACTGCTGGGCCAAAGTATAGATGACAATAACATCGATTACAATATTCACCATGCTTTTGGAAAACCGCAGGTGAACGGCCTTATTTTTGGTTCTCTTAGAGATGTATCTGTAAATCAAATTTACGGCACTGTTTAAAACAAAAGCGATACCGATAAAAATCCCTGCAGTCATCAAAAAGCCCATACGGACACCCCCATTTCTATCCTATAAACTCCCGGAATCCCCCTGTAGCTGGTTTTGCAGGAAGATTCCAGGAGTTGTTTCCATTTACCGAATGAAATTCGTCCGCTTGAAAGGCTCTTTCTCAGGAACCCCATATTTTTCTTTTCCAAGGGCAATGCTCTTCATAAGGAATGTCATATTTTTTGCAAGCGTACGCATAATCTGCAGCCCTTCTTCATCCTGCACGGCTTCCCCCGGCGTCGCCCCGTGGATGCTGTTCCAGTACTGGCCCGATGCCACAGGCATGCCCGAAATCGTAAAGAATTTATTTAACTCATCGAACGTGGAAGACAGCCCGCCCCGGCGCGCAGCCACCACACTTGCCCCTACCTTCATTGTTTTATCGAACGGCGTGCTGTAGAAAAGCCGTGTCAGAAAAGCCACCAGTGTGGCGTTAGCCGATGCATAATATACAGGGCTGCCCACCACCAAGCCATCGCAGGCCTCGAACTTAGGCGCAATCTCATTCACCTCATCTGCAAAGACGCACTTTCCGCTTTTCGCACAGCTCCGGCAGGCGATGCATCCCCGGATATCTTTATTGCCAATATGTATAATTTCCGTTTCTATTCCTTCCTGCTGGAAAATCTTCTCCATTTCTTTCAGTGCAACCGACGTATTCCCATTTGCCCTCGGGCTTCCATTTAACATTAAGACTTTCATTCTTTTCTCCCTTCCTTTCTGCATGTCCTGTGTCCTTTATCTTTGCCAAGATTGACCGGCTTCCGCTAAGCCTATGCGCATGCTTCACTATAGCACAATTATTAATATGCAGCTCCAAGTCCATGTTAGCACAAAAAAATGCGCACAGCAACTGCACGCACTTGAAAATCAAGCTACAACGTTTCTATTTTACAGCTATGCCTTTTGGACTTCCGGTCATAAGCTATACCCACCGCAAAAATTTTCCCGGTATACTCCTTTTTTTCTCCAATCCTCCCTTTAAAATTCAGCGCATACTTCCTTTCCCTGATTTGGCATATAGCCTCTTCCGGCGTGCTGTCCACTTTTAACTCCAAAATAATTCCCGGCTCGCTTTTTTTCTTTGGATAAAATATAAAATCAACATAACCGATTCCGGCCTTATCCTCCCTTTCCACATAGTAGGAATCCCTGGCCGATAAATATAGCAAATTCACCAATGCCGTTAAATCCGTCTCATTATTGTAGTTAAGCAGCGGCATCTCCGTATTATGTGCATATTCCAGCATCTCGGCCACCTTACCGCTATCCCCTTTTAATGTTGCCTCCAACATTTGTTCCGACTCCTTTGCCAGACGGTGTACATATCCTAAGGAAGATTCTTTCAAAAGAACGTCCGCAAATTTATCCATTAATTCCTTATTGGGTATTCTCACCTTCCCATCTTCATAGCTTAAGAAGCCATATACTACCATAGCGGATAAAATCTCATCCTTCGTTTGAAGGTTCATTGATGTGGCCGCATATTCCTGTATCTTTGCCTTTACCCCTTCCCCCGCGGCCATACGAGCCAAATCATCCCGTACCGCATCTACATTTTTCTCTATATAATAGAAAATCTCATCATAAGGGCCCGCATTCGTCCAATAGCTTCCCAGCTGGTTATCGCCAAGCGCACAAACCACAGAACGCGGATTGTACATCCTTTTTCCTCCCATGGTATAATAACCGTCATACCAAAGCCTAAGCCCCTCCCGCTCAATAGCCGGCGCATCGGTTACAGAAAGATACCTGGCATATAATTCATCCACTTCCCTGTCATCAAACCCTAAGTATTGGCTGTACTTTTCTTTCGCGGCCATTGTATATTCCAAGAACATATTCAAAGCGGAACCGCTGGAATATTTTGAAATAGGCAATATTCCTGTCATATATGCCAAAATCACATATGGCTTGTCCTTTAGCAGCGCGCTTAAAAATTCAATAAAAGATTCCTTATCCTCCCTGGACACGAAGTCTCTGTGGAAAATGTAATCCCATTCATCCAAAACAAAAATAAAGCGTGCGGATTTGTCCGCCGCATAGATATCCATCAGAACATCCCACACGGCATCTTCTTCGTTCACTTCCACATCCGGATAAGCCTGTTTCAAATCTTTTATAATCCTTGACTCAATCCGTTCAATATATTGTTCATAAGTCGCACAACGTTTCGGAACTTCATTCAATGATATATGAATCACATTATACTGATTCATTTTCCTGCGGTATTCCTCATTTTGGGAAATCTCCAATTTATCAAAGACTTCCGATGCATCGCATCCTTTTGAAAAAAAAGATGCGATAAGATTCGCCATCACCGTTTTCCCGAATCTGCGCGGCCTTGTAATGCAAATATAATGGCTCCCTTCTTCTACAAGGGGAAATAACTCCTCTAAAATCCTTGTTTTATCAATGAAATACGTTTTTTTTGATTCATTTTTATACAAAGTATATGCCGTAGGGCTATTTAAATAGATTCCCATATTTTTCTCCGTTTCTTTGCCAGAGTACTCTGCATATTACAATCTTCCAAGTCCATGTTAGCACAAAAAAATGCGCACAGCAACTGCGCGCACTTGAAAATTGAACCCCAAAATTGATTTCGTATGCTTAAATGTCCAAATCATATTTTTCAATATCCATCCTTACCGTACCCTCTGCCAAAAACGATATACCATCCGCCGTTTGTTCCGTATATATGATAGCCGTCAGCACATGCTCGCCGTCATTTACAAAAACCTCTGCACTGAACCTGTCTAAAATAATTCTCAATTTCAGCTTACCGCCCTCACTCCTCACCAAACTTCTCCTTTGATGAATAATGGCCCTTCTCGAACCCGAAAATTTCCTGTCTATTTTTAAGATAGAATCTTCCGGGTGGAAGCTAAGGGATGTCTGGAACTTATCGTTCTGGGCAAACCGCACGGCAAATTTCCGGTAAATATCCTGTTCCTTTTCCGGCCGAAGGGTCAACTCCATATCCACGCGCCTTCCTTTGATGCCTTCCAAACAAACCGTTCCCGAAACGGGCACGCCCTCATATGCCACCTTATTCCTCCTTAAGTTTTCCAATTCTCTAATCGGCTTCTGATACAGCCGCCCACCCCTTACAGACAATTCCCTCGGCAGGCTCATCTGCCCAAACCATGAAATATTCTGCGCCCGGAAATTACAAGTATCCCAGTTCTGCATCCAGCCTATCATGATGCGGCGTCCATCCGGCGCCAATATTGTCTGGGGCGCATAAAAATCAATGCCATAATCAATGGATTGGTTATATTGTTCCGAAAATGTATTCTCCCCCTCATCAAAGTTCCCTATCAAACATAACGTTCCGTTCCCATTATGATATTCAAACCCCACAGGAAGCATGTCCATAGGGCTGGTAAGCAAAAGCCATTTCCCATCCAGTTGGAAAAAATCGGGGCATTCCCACATTTTCCCGAATCTGTTCCCATTTTCTATCAGCACCTTTTCATATTTCCATGCAAAGCCATCCTGGCTGGTAAACAGTAAAATCTGCCCGCTGCCATCCGCCCCCCGGTTGCCGATTACGCAGCAATAGCTTCCATCTTCCTTCCTCCACATTTTCGGGTCACGGAAATCGTATTTGCTGCCCCCTTCCGGCAAATCCCCGGAATCTATCACAGGATTTTTCCCATATTTCTCATAGTCGATTCCATCCCCTGCCGCTAGGCATTGGGTTTGTATTTCCCTTGTTTCTCCATTTATACAATGCTCTTTCACTACTCCTGTATACATTAAAAGCTGCCTGCCATCATCCAAGGTGACGGCGCTTCCCGAAAAACACCCATCCTTATCATACAATTCATCCGGCGCCAAAGCTGCCGGAAGATATTCCCAATGTAAAAGGTCTTCGCTCACCGCATGGCCCCAATGCATAGGCCCCCAATGAGAATCATATGGATGATATTGATAAAACATATGATACTTCCCATCATAATAAGAAAAACCATTCGGGTCATTCATCCACCCCGTACGGGCCGATAAATGAAAGGCCGGCCTCTCCCGCACGGATATCATTTTCTCCATATTTTCTTCATATTTCCGTGCATCACGCAATATCTGACTCATCACTTTCATTATTTTCTCCATTTCCTTGCATCTTTTTGTTTTTTTAATTTTTCCTTCCTCTATATTCCTCCGGCGTAACCCCATATGTCTTCTTAAAATATTGAATAAACCGGGAAACATCGTTATATCCTGAAAGCATCGCCACATCGCTGATTTTCAGCAAATCGCTTTCCAGAAGCTCCTTCGCCTTCCTCATACGGAATTCCATCAGATAGCTGGAAAAAGTCTGCCCGGTTTCATTTTTAAAAAGCCTGCTCAAATAACTACTGTTCATAAAATATTTATGTTCTGCCAGTTCCCCAATCGAAATATTGCTTTGATAATTCTGAGCGATATACCCCAGGATTTCCGCTACAATATAATGATATTTTTTCCCTTCCTGTTCCTCGCACATGGTTCTTACTATGTTCAGCACATAATCCTCCACTTCGGAAAGCGTATGATAACGGTATAAATCCGTGCGGTAGGAAAAGAGCATATATCCGGGGTTCCCATCCTCTGTACGGCCTCCGGTCCTGCAAAACAATCGATAGAGAAGATTGAAAATGCCGCTGATTGTCACATATAAGGTGTACGCATTTTTGCAGTTTTCCATAAGCTCTCTCGTAATTTTCTCCGCCTGCAGGCACCTTCTCTCCACAATGGCTTCTTCCAGCATTTGCTCCTTCTCCTTGCCAAGCAGGTTTTCCGGTTTGAAGTCGGCCGCAAACTCAAATACTTTTTTCCATCCTTCCACCAGCCTCTGGTTTATGGCATATACCGCTTCCTGATAAGCCTTTGGGCAATGCTCCATTTGCGTATGGCCTAAGCTCATCCCCACAGTCAATTCCCCCAGCCCTAAAATATCGGCATGGGTTACAAAATTATTCAGCTTCCCTGCGATTTCCTCCCTTTTCCCGAAAAGAATCAGCACATTTTCCTCAAACCGGTTAAAATAAAAACATTCGCCCTGAAACTGCTGCTTAAGCTTCTGCAGCAGGCGTTCCCCTTCCCGGGTTTCCGACCAGCCTTCTTCGCTCCTACCTTGTATGACGGCCAGGTAAAAGACTTTCCCCGCATTTTTTCGAAAGGCCGGCTCCAAAAACATTTTCCTCCAACCCTCATGGGCGGCAATCTCCTCTATGCTCAAGAATTGCAGAGTCCTCTTTATCATCATCTTCTGCATCTTTTCTTCATACTTTTTTTGCCCCCTGCTGATTTTTTCCAATGCCTCCCGCAGTTCTTCCTTCTGCACCGGCTTCACCAGATAGTTGCTCACTCCAAAGCTAATCGCCTTTCTCGCATACTCGAACTCATTATATCCCGATATAATAATGACTTCTATTTGAGATTCCTGCTCGAATAAATATTGTGCCAAATGCAGGCCGTCCATTTCCGGCATTTTTACATCCGTCAGCACCACATCGATTTCATCCGGATGTTCCTCCAAATATTCCAACACCTGTATACCATTCTCGAAATCCCCCATAATCTCCACATCCGGGTTCGCCTGGAGCACCTTTTTTGCCATAGCTTTCCGCGCATAAAATTCGTCATCTGCAATTAGAATCTTCAAAGCCGTTCCTCCTGTTTCCCCTTCCCTGTAAAAGTTCAGATGCTTTCGCCCTCACTGTCATCCTGCCATTCCATTTTTCGTATCCTGATTTGAATCTCTGTATATTCTCCCTCTTCGCTCCATATTTGTATCCCATATTCTTTGCCATACAGATTTTTGATACGCGCATTTACATTCCTTAAGCCAATCCCTTTGTCCACATGGTTGACAAGCGTTCCCGTGTCCGTCTGTGCCAATTCCCTGTTCAGTTCTTCCGCCTGCTCCGCTTTCATCCCCACGCCGTTATCCCGCAGACGGAATATAATATCTTTCCCATCCTCCTGGGCAGTCAGGCTGACCGTATTAATCTCTTTCATTTTTCCAAACGCATGCTGGAGGGAATTCTCCGCCAATGGCTGAAGCAGGAATTTCAGCATCTTCTTTTCTTCCACCTCCGGGTCAATCCTATATTCGAATCGGTATTTTCCCGGAAAACGTATGGCCTGTATTTCCAGATAATTTTTCACATGCTGGATTTCTTTTCGTACTGGTACTATGTCGTCCCCTTTTATATTATACTGGAACATGCCGGAAAGGTTATCCGCAATCTTCACGATTTCCTCAATATCCGACAATGCGGCAATGGAACTGATTGTATTTAATGTATTATAAAGGAAATGGGGATTAATCTGGAACTGCAGCATTTTTAGTTCCGTCTGTTTCTGGTTAATCTGGTAAATATAAATTTTTTCAATGCTGTCATTAATCCGCTTCCCCATCTCGTTGTAGCTTCTGAAAAGCAGCCCCATCTCATCCTGCCAGCTGTATTTTTCCTGTTCCAGCAAATTCACCTTCCCCTTGTCTACCTGGCCCATAGCCTTTGCAAGAATCATAACCGGGCGGCTAATCTGGCCAGCCAGATAAATCCCCAGAAAAACAGCCGTAATCAGCAGCATAATCATTGCGCTGAAAATCCCCACCATATTCTTCCAACCCGATGCATAGATATCCGACAAAGGCATCCAGGCCATAATCTGCCAGTCCGTTGTCTCATTCCGGACACTGGCCGCCAGGCATTTTTTCCCCCGCATGGTAAATTCCCCCGGCTCGGCCCTGCTGCCTTTCAGGAAATCCCTGACGGCCGCTCTCTCCCCCTCATCCATCTGTTCCCAGGCCCCTTCCTCCCAACCTTCGGAGTCATAAATCACTTCCTGGTTTCCGTCGAAAATCAAAAGCTTGGTCCGGGAAGTCTTTGATTCCGCCAGACGGTCCAGCATCTGCCGGATGCTTGAAAAATTCAAATCGATATATAAGGTTCCGATATAATCCTCCTGATTGATATCATACATTTTGCTGATACTGGTTACCATTTCAAAGGGAAGGAGGTAGATTTCTTCCTGATAGACCCCTGTGTAATATACTTTGTTTTTGTCCGTCCAATCCTGCGCCTTATCAATTTCTTCCATCTTTTCCAGATAGGCATCATTGTTTGTCAGCACATTGGAGTAGACATCCCCATATTCGTTCACAATTGTCGCCCGCACAACATATTGGTTCATATTCGTCATATGATTTAGGGCCCGTTCAATATAATCATTTTCGTCCAGCAGTTCCTCCATGGATTTATCTTCCATGGAACGGCGGAGCATATGTTTAATCTTATCATCTATAAAATGCAGAAAACGGATTCTGTCCATATTGGACACAATCACGTCTGTGCTCATGCTGACCTGTTCTCCAAACTGATACATATAACTATAGCTTTCCTCTTTGGCGCTCTCCATGCTTTTGAGGATATATATCGCTATCAGAAGGCAGGAAATGCCGATGAACAGGATATAAGAACTGAGTATCTTTTTTTTGAAAGACATTTTCTTAATATAATCCAGCATCGGCATCCCCCTATCTGTCCTTATGACTTTACAGCCCCTGCCGTCAGGCCTTTCACAATATTCTTCTGTGCCAGTATATAGGCTATCAGCACCGGCACCATAGCAATCAGGTAAGAAGCGAAAGCCATATTATAGTCAAAAGAATACTGTGATTTAAAATTGTACTGGAACAGCGGCAATGTCCAGGTATCCGGCAATTTATTCAATATCATCAAAGGCATCTGGAAATCATTCCACACCCACAAGGCGTTCAATACAATGACCGTAGAAGTCATAGGCTTTAATAGCGGCAAAACTACTTTCACATAGGCCTGAATCGTTGTACAGCCGTCAATGTAAGCTGCCTCTTCCAAATCTACCGGCACATTCTGGATATAGTTTACCAGAAGGAATACGCCTTGCATAGCCGCATAAGTTACATGAAGCAAAATCAGCCCAAATTTATTTGACATCCCCAGGCCCCCCATAAATTGCACCAGGGGAACCATGATAACCTGGAAAGGCACAAACATTCCAAGGACGATAAAGCCAAAAATAAATTTGTAATATACATGCCGCTTCATATTGCGGGCAATCGCATAGGAAATCATTGTTACCAGTATATAAATCAAAATCAAAGAACTTACTGTAACCACTACCGAATTCATGAAATATTTGAAATACCCGGCCTTTGCAAACACCGTTTTAAAGTTTTCCAGATATAAGCTTTTCGGGAAGGAAAAGAAATTCTGCGCCGACTCCTGCGGTGTTTTGAATGCCGTAATCAAGGTTACGTAAAACGGAAGAAGGATTATGAGGGCCCCTGCTGCCGCTATCAGGTAAGACACGGTTCTGCTCGCTATATGTTTACTCTTCGCCATATCAATCACCCACTTTCTTGCTGTTGGACATGCGCATGGTCACTACCGATACCAATGCAATGATAACAAATAAAATCATGGACTCCGCCACGGAATACCCGAACTTGCCTTCCTGCATGGCGTGATTATAAATCAATATCCCCACCGACTCCGTGGACTGCATCGGCCCGCCGTCCGTCATAGCCTTGATATAATCAAAAGTGGTCAATCCTCCCTTTACACAGGTAACAATCACCATATTTAATACCGGAATCAAGTATGGAATGGTAATGGATTTAAATTTTTCCCAGGCCGATGCCCCGTCGATTGACGCAGCCTCATATAAATCCACCGGCACGCTTTGA
This sequence comes from Lachnospiraceae bacterium, assembly GCA_021769135.1. Lineage (GTDB taxonomy): Bacteria > Bacillota > Clostridia > Lachnospirales > Lachnospiraceae > Kineothrix. The sequence continues at coordinate 33,150 of JAETTM010000012.1, forward strand.
AGCCCTGCAATCAAAAGGACAATCGGCGTTGCACATCCCTGCCACAAATTGACAATCAATATCGCGTACATAGCCAGCTTCGGGCTTCCCAGCCAGCTGGACTGGAAAAGCCCCCATCCTGTAGCTTCTCCAATCGCCGGAATCATCCGGTAAAATAATTCATTCCATATCAAACCGACCGTTACCAAACTCAAAATCGCAGGCAGGAAATAAATGGAACGGAAAAACCCTCTCGCCTTTATTTTCTGGTTTAAAACTATCGCGACAATCAATGATATGACTACTGTTGCCACGGTCAGCAAAAACGTATACTTGAAATTAAACACCAGCGCATTCCTGAACCGCTCATCCTGAAAAATTTTTATGTAGTTTTGGATTCCAATAAAATTGTAGTCAGCGCTTGTTCCCGACCAGTCCGTAAAGCTGTTTTTCATCCCCATCAGCAGAGGCACTATGAAAAATACGCAATACATAATGAGAATCGGAAGCGTAAACAGAAACAGCACCTGGTTTCTTTGCACTAATTTTGTCTTCTTCATCTTTTATTCTCCGTATAATTCCAAAAATTCATCCTTGTTTTCTGCGAATACCTCCGACAGCTTGGTCAGGAAAGAGTTTACATCCTCGCCGCCCTCCGGCACTATCACCTTCTGAATCGTGTTCTGCCTTTCGTCAGATACGGCCTTTGGCAGCGCGGTAGCCTGCAAAGCGCCCTTTCCGCCCTCTACCAAATCCACGATTTCCTGCGCATCCGGGATATTGGCGGTTACATCCTTCATGCAGGGGAGGGAATAATCGTTGTCCACATACAGCTGCACCATTTCCTTGGATGCTGCAAATTCCACGAATTTTTTCGCCGCATCCGCATTGGCGCATTTCGCCGAAATAGCCAGGTTTACGTCAATCCCCATGCTTACCTTTGTATCGCCGCTATTGCTGGGGAAGGAGAACATTCCAATATTCATCTCCGGATTAGCCTTTTTAATGGAAGGCAATGCCCAGATTCCCTGCATGAACATACACGATTTCCCGGTAGCGAAATCGCTGATGGCCTGGTCATAGCCAAGTGCCAGCGTATCCCCCTGCCCATACTGGCGGATTTCAATCACTTTCTGCAGCGTTTCCGCAAACAGGGCATCATCCTGGAAAGTGGTTGTTCCGTTTGCGATGTCCATATATACCTGTTTTCTGTCTCCCCTGGCCGAGCCGTCGATATTGTCTTCCCAGCACTGCACCAAAGTCCATGAGTCCTTATCCGGGAACAGGAAAGGCGTTTCCCCATCGACCTGCATCTTTTGGGCCAATGCAATCAGCTCGTCATATGTTTTCGGCACCGTATAGCCTTTTTCTTCAAATTTATCTTTATTGTAGTAAACCCCGCTGAAATTGGCGGAAATCGGAACCACATAATTTTTCCCTTTAAATTTTATTGCCTCCTTATAATTGTCCACCACCTGATTCAGGCAATCCATCCCGGTTAAATCCAGGAAATGCCCTTCCTTCATAAACTGCATTGTATTGGAATCCTGCATGCCTCCCACCTGGATAATGTCCGGCAAATCCCCCGTTGCCGCGCGCGACATCAGTACGCTGGTGGAATCCGGCACGATATTCTGTGTCACTACGATTTCGTCCTGGCTTGCGTTGAATTCGGCGATAATCTTGTCAAAAGTATCCGCCGCTTCCCTCTTCTGGGTAAAAAACTCCAGTTCAATCTTCCCGGAGTTCCCCGCAGCGCTCTCGCCCCCGTTGCTGTCTCCCGAACTGCCGCACCCCGCAAGCAGCCCCGTTGCCAATACCGCACTTATCAACAAAGCCGTTACTTTTTTTGCTTTCATCGATTCTTTCCTCCTTGTTCTTCGCATTTAGTAATTAAATTATAAAAAAAAGGCGCAGTTTCGTATATGCGCCTTTCTACTTTTTCATATGCATGTTTTTACCAATGCGGAGGGGGATATGCAAATTTTTACCAGTCAATGCACTCATCTGCTACCCCAATTGCATCCCCCATTCGGACAGGAATTTCTTCTCCCTTCCCCATTTGTTCCATAGAATGTTGGTTTAACCTTTCATCCATTCTCACTTATATAAATGCTCATACGTGACTGAATGATTTTCGCCACATCTTCCGCTGACTTCTGACCATTAAAATATGCGGCGGCTTCCTCATTTACAATTTTCAACAAGCTCTCTGCTGCACTGTTTGCCCTTTTATCTATACTCAATATAAAAACCCCGGGAACGATTGATTTTCATAAGCAAAACAGATATACTATTAGCAAAAGATATAAAGCTGGAGGAACGCAAATATGGCAAGAACGGTAAGTATTGGCTGCCAGGATTTTGAAACAATTCGTAACAACAATTATTTTTATATAGATAAAACTCAGTTTATCAAAGAATGGTGGGAGCAGGGCGACAGCGTGACCTTAATTACCCGCCCACGGCGTTTTGGAAAAACATTAGCCATGAGTATGGTCGAAAAATTTTTTTCCATAAATTGCGCAGGGCAGGGCTATCTTTTTGAAGGTCTGTCTTTATGGGAAGATGAGAAATACCGTCTTCTTCAGGGAACCTATCCCGTCATCGACCTAAGTTTCGCAAATGTAAAGGAAAGTTCATTTTTTAGCAGCAAAAAAAAGATATGCCAAATCATCACAAATTTATATAATCAATATGATTTTTTGCCAAACAGCGGAACGCTGAATGATAAAGAAATAAATTTTTTTAATAAGGTATCTGCTGAAATGGAAGATTATATTGCCACAGATTCTTTAAATGCCCTTTCCGGTTATTTAGCGAAATACTATGGCAAAAAAGTAATTATTCTTTTGGATGAATATGATACTCCTATGCAAGAAGCCTATGTAAATGGGTATTGGGATGAATTAGTAAACTTCACCAGAAATTTATTTAATGCTACCTTCAAAACAAATCCCCATCTTGAACGTGCCATTATGACGGGAATTACCAGAATTAGTAAAGAGTCTATATTTTCTGATTTAAATAATCTGGAGGTTGTAACAACAACTTCCAAAAAATATATGGATTGTTTCGGATTTACGGAACAAGAAGTCTTTACTGCATTAGGAGAATTTGGTTTATCAAAGAAAAAGAAGCTGATTAAGGAATGGTATAATGGTTTTACCTTTGGAAGCAGAAAGGATATTTATAATCCATGGTCGATTATTAATTATCTGGACAAAAAGCAAGAAGGAGTTTATTGGGCAAATACCAGTTCAAATAGTCTGGTGAGCAGGCAAATACAAGAAGGGAGCGGTAAAATCAAGGAATCTTTTGAATCCCTTTTAAAGGGGGAATCCATTTGCACCGATATTGATGAACAGATTATATATGATTTATTAGACCAAGATGAACAGGCTGTTTGGAGCCTTCTGCTATCCAGTGGCTATCTGACAGTGAAAAGCTTTAAAACATATACAACTAAGTTCGGTGCATGGAAACAGGAGTATGAATTGAAACTTACCAACTTTGAAGTCAAAATAATGTTTCAAAACATGTTTCGAAAGTGGTTTGGCTGTGCTGACTCTGATTACAATGATTTTATAAAAGCATTGATGCAGGATGATATTATTGCGATGAATCACTACATGAATAAAGTTGCACTCGCAACATTTAGCTATTTTGACACCGGAAAGGGGCCCTTGGGAGAAGAGCCGGAACGTTTCTATCATGGATTTGTTTTAGGCCTAATTGTGGAACTGGCGGATAGATATGTAATTACATCAAATCGAGAAAGCGGATTTGGCCGATATGACATAATGCTAGAGCCGAGAAAGCCTGAAAGCAATGCAATTATTATAGAATTTAAAGTGCAGCATTCCCCGGAAAAAGATTTGGCGGATACTGTGCAAAAAGCGTTGCAGCAGATAGAAGAACGAAACTATCAATCAGTTCTTTTATCCAAAGGAATACCTGCAGAATGCATTCGAAAATATGGATTCGCATTTTGTGGAAAAAAAGTATTAATTGGGAGTGGTTGAGAAACTGATGGAGAAGAATAAATCCGCCAGTTTCTCATATTTCCTCAGCATAACATCTGTAAACTCTGCTCACTTCCCTGAGATATTAATAAGCGTTCCTGTAAATTTCAAGAATTTCGTCCTCCGTCAAAGCAACATAATTGTTATTCAGCAAACGCTGTTGTGTCTCTACCACATCTTTTGCGAATAACGGCAATTCCTCTTCCTTTATCCCATGCTCCCTCAATGGAGCCCGTTTCAGCACACCATCCATCAGCCGGTACAAACCGTTTAGCCCCTCCTTTGCGGGGATTCCCAGTTCTTCCCCAAGAACTGCCCCAAGGCTCTCCAATTTCCCTTCCGGCCGCTTCCTTGCATATTTTTTCATCACATCGGCAAACATCAGCTGATTGGCCTGGCCGTGGGGAATATGGTGTACGCTGCCCAACGGATAGGCCATGGCATGCACTGCGGCACAGCCAGCGTGGCCGAAGGCGATGCCGGCATAGTTGGATGCCCTTAAGAATTCCTGCGCACAGTCCTTCCATGCCTCTCCCCCGCCTTTTTCCAATGTTCTTTTCCATCCCCGCAGGATATGGCGAAGCGCTTCTATGGAGAACATTTCGGAAATAGCACAGGCATTAGGGCTTAAATAGCTTTCCACCGCATGGACCATAGCATCGATAGAAGATGTGGCGAATACGCCATAAGGCAGGCTCATCAGCATATCCGGTATCAGCACCGCTTCATCCGCAAACATAGCGCCGGACACAATTCCCTGCTTTACTCCCTTGGATATCCTGTTAATGATGGAAATATTAGTAACCTCACTCCCCGTTCCGCAAGTGGTTGGCACGATGAGAAGGGGATGGGCTTTTACCAGCCCCTCCGCCATCCGGTCATATAAATCGTCCACCCTATCCTCCGGCGCTGCCACCGCCAGCACCTTCGCAATATCAATTACCGTTCCGCCGCCTACTGCAATAATGCGTCCATATTCCTTCCCCCGCAGTTCATCCAAAATAGCGTCCACCATCTCATCGGTTGGCTCCCCGCCGCCGAATTTTTCCTGAAATACCGTCTGGCACCCCAGGCCAAGCTCCGCAATCACAGGATGATAAATATATTTGTTTGTTAAAATCAGGTCATCGCTTCCCAGGTCCGCCGCATCGGCAAAATCTGCAAATTTACCATACTCCGTTATCGACGGAATTATTTGAAATGCTTTCATATAAATTATCATATCCTTTCTTTTCTGCCCAAATTATCAAACCGATAAACGCCGTTTCCGCGCTTCCCGCATCGCCACGGCCACATCTACAATTTCTTCGATTTCCGGAAGCAGCGCCGCCGGCAAGTCGCAATCAAAATGGAATTTCATCATAGCAATCTGCTGGCAGGCCAGCATGCTTTTCCCATCGATAATCTCCAGGCCCGCATCCCGTGCCCGCCTTAAAAACGGGGTAAGGGGATAGGATACATCCGCCGCCACCGCGCCCGGGGCGAGGTTTTCCACAAACTCCCATGGCATATATTCTCCCCGGTTCATTTCCATGCTCAATGTGGTGCATTGAACCGCAATATGGAACCCGGCCGTATTGCCTACTAAAAATTCATCGGTAAGAGGGCCGGTCAGCACTTTTACATCTTCGTACCTGTCCTTTAGTTTCTGCGCGATTCCTTCCGCTTTTGCTACGGTCCGGTTCGCTATGACAAATTCCCTGATACCACATTCACAAAGGGCAGCCGCAATCAGTCCTGCCACCGCGCCGGCTCCGAGAATAACTACTTTGCACCCGGCCAGTTTTTCCCCGCATTTTAATTCCAGGGCGATTTTCATGCCTATGCCATCCAGGCCGATGCCAATAAATTTTCCGTCTCTTATTTTCACCCCGTTGACACATTGGAATGTCCGGCTGACTTCATCGCATTCATCCAAATAAGGAATAATTGCCGTCTTCAAAGGGGTAGTGAGGTCAAATCCTGCAATCCCCAACGTTTTCGCCGCCTTTATAAACCCCGGCAGCCCCTCTTCATCCACATTTTGTGCTGCACAGACAGCATTTACGTTTCCCAGTTCGTATACTTTGTTATGTACAAAAGTTGCCGTTCCCTCTTCCAAATGCGTTCCTATCTGAAACAATAATTTTGTATCCACATCATGTTTTACGCTCATATTCAACTCCGATTCTGAACTATTTTCTTTCCAATACCCGTTCTACTGCGGCAACGATATGTTCCGCCGTCAGGCCGAACCGCTCCCGCAAATAGTCCACAGGGCCCACTTCCCCGAATTCATCCTGTACGCCCACATATTCCATCGGAACAGGATATCGGCGCGCCACAGCCTGGGATACCGCAGCGCCAAGCCCATTGATTATATTGTGGTTTTCCGCCGTAACAATAGCCCCTGTTTCCTCCGCTGCCCGGATAACGGCATCTTCATCCAACGGCTTCCATGTAAACATATCCAGAACCCTCACCGAGACTCCCTTCCGCGCCAGGATATCGGCGGCATCAATTGCTTCTTTTACACAATACCCGCTGGCAATTACAGTGGCATCCTTTCCGTCGATAATCGGCACGGCCTTCCCGATTTCGAATGTGGAACCTTCCTTATATATTTCCGGGGCGGAGCGTCTCACCAGCCTTAGATAGCACATCCCATATCTCCCGGACACTTGTTTCACCATCTCCCCGAGCATAACATTATCTGTAGGCTCTATGACTGTCATACCCGGAATCAGCCGCATAATCCCCATATCTTCAAAGGGCATATGGGTTCCGCCATTATAAGCCGCCGTAATGCCGGGGTCGGAGCCGATAACTTTTACATTGGCTTTATTGTATGCGCCTGACAGGAAAATCTGGTCGCAGGCCCTTCTGGTACAGAACGGGGCAAACGTATGGGCAAAAGGGATTTTCCCCTGTACGGAAAGGCCGCAGGCTACCCCAATCATATTCGCTTCCTGAATACCGCAGTCAATTGTACGTTCCGGGAATTTTTCCGCGAAAGGCTTCGTTCCCATCGCCGCCATTAAATCCGCATCCAAAACGCATATCCTGTCATTTTTCTCCGCCAGCTCTATCAAGGTATCGCAATATACCTTTCTCATTTCTATAGGATTATCATCATGTTTTTCTGATAGTGTAAAATTCATATTTTTCTCCATTTCTGCGCTGTTTAAGCGTAAGTTCCTTCATATCTGTCCAGTTCCTTCTGCATTTCCGCCAAAGCTTCTTCCTTTTCTTCCGCTGTAAAGCCCCGGCTGTGGCTGCCCACTTGATTGGCCGATTTGGACCAGCCATATCCTTTCACAGTATCCATAACGATTACCGACGGGCATCCGCGGTTTGCTTTCGCCAGCGTGATGGCATCGTCAATAGCATCTACATCATGCCCGTTTACCGATTGGGCATACCACCCAAAGGAACGGAATTTCGCCGCGATATCTCCCACATTGCATATGGAATCGGTATCCGTGCGCCCATCTATCTGTAATTTATTGTAATCCACAAAAGCAATCAGATGCTCCAGCTTCCGGGATGCCGCATGCATCGCCATTTCCCATACCTGGCCCTCCTGTATTTCCCCATCCCCTAAAATCAGAAATACATAGTTATCCCTTCCATCTATTTTCATCCCATTGGCAACTCCTGCTGCCAGGGAAGCTCCCTGTCCAAGGGAGCCGGTTGTCATATCGATGCCGACGGTATGGTTTCTGTCGCAGTGGCTGGGCAAATCCGTATGGGGAATATTCAGAGTAGCCAGCTGTTCCATGGGAAAATATCCTTTTAAAGCCAGCGAAGCATACACGGCAGGGCCGCTGTGCCCCTTGGAATCCACCAGCCAATCCCTTTCCTCCCATTCAGGGTTTGAAGGCTCGATTTTCATCTGCTTATTATACAATACGGACAATAAATCGCAGATAGACAGACAGCCCCCAAGATGCCCCGCCGGCAATCCGGCAATCATTTTTACCACTTCCATCTGTGCACGTTTTGAAAAAATTTTAATCTCTTTTCTTTCCTTTTCATTCAACATAATCATCCTCATTTCTGCGCTGCGTTTCTCTCTGTCCTAATCATTCCTCTGCCTGCGGATACAGCGCCTGCAAAATTTCCTCTGTTGCAGAGCCAAATATTGTTTTGGTTCATCGCTTATGGGAGTAAAGTTTCCTCCAATTTTTCCACTTCATCCACCAGCCCTTTCAGCACTGCTGCCCTTTTTTCATCCGCACCCTCATGAAAATCTGTGTTCAGGAAAGTATCCACAATGTCCTTGGCCATCACCGGAGCCACAATGCGCTCCCCCATCGCCAGCATATTGGCGTTATTGATGAACCGTGCGCTGCGGGCCGCCCACTGGGATTCTACCGGAACGCAATAAATGCCCTTGTGTTTATTGGCCACAATGCTTACCCCGGCTCCTGTTCCGCAAAATACCAGCCCCCGTTCCGCATCTCCCGACTGCACTGCTTTGGCAACCCGGTCAGAAGCGTACATGAACTTCACTTCCTTATCCGTGGAAAGCGTTCCCCAATCCTTCACCTCATGCCCCTGAGACGTCAAATGCGCCTTAATCTCTTCCTTCAAATGGAATCCCGCGTTATCCGAACCGATTGCAATTTTCATATCCTCTTTCTCCTTTTCATCACTTGAATTTCATCACTTGAATTTCACCACGGCCTTAATTACATCCTCTTTATGAAAAGCCGCCTTTTCCAACGCCTCCCCCACTTCTTCAAAATCAAAAATGTGGGATACGATTTCCTTTACCGGAATCATCCCCGATGCAATCCTCTGTATCGCCACCGGATATTGATTCCTGTAACGGAATACCGTCTTCACATCCGCTTCCTTTAAATAAAGGTTTCGGAAATTAAAAGCTACATCCCCCACAATATTTCCTACCATTACAATAGTGCCGCCCCTGCGTACCAGATATCCTGTTTGCGCCGCCGTCACTTTGCTTCCTGCGGTTTCAAAAACATAATCGAATCCTTCGCCGTCCGTAAAGCCGCACATATCCATGAAGTCCACATCTTTCCCCGCATGGAAAACATAGTCTGCCCCCAAAGCCTTCGCCTTTTCCAGCCGCCTTTCAAACAAGTCCGATACCACTACCGTTCTTGCTCCCGCTGCTTTACAGGCCATCATAGTCACCAGCCCGATGGCACCGCTTCCTAAAATAAGCGCTGTTTTTCCCGGTTTAAAACGGGCATTTTCCACCGCCTGCAGCCCTACTGCCAGGGGCTCTATCAATGCCCCGTCCAAAGTGCTCACATTTTCCGGCAGCCGGTAGGTCATAAAGGCCGGATGGTTAATATATTCCCGAAACGCCCCATCGGTGGGAGGCGCTGCCAGGAATTTTACCTCCCGGCACAGGTTATATCTTCCCTGCCTGCAAAATTCGCACTTCCCGCAGGGCACGCCCGGTTCCAGGGCCACTCTGTCACCGGCCTTAAGATTTTTCACCTCTTTCCCCACTGCGGTCACTATCCCCGCGCTCTCATGGCCCAAAATAAAAGGATAGGGAACCTTGGTATTTCCAATACATCCATGTTCGAAGAAATGGACATCCGAGCCGCATACCCCGCAATATTCCAATTTCACCGTTACCTCATCCGCCTGTGGCGCATCCATTTCCATATCCGAAATTTCAATTTTCTGCATGGCCGTCATATAGGCGGCTTTCATTTTTAACATTTCATCCACTCCTTTTCACAATTTAGGCAGCAAAACTTCCCCTGCCCATTACGGAATCAATATCACCTTAATCCCTTCCCTGCTCTCCGCCAACTCAAATCCTTCTTCCCACCTCTCCAGGGGAAATCGCCCTGATATCAAAGGCTTTACATCCACCATACCGCTTTCCAGCAAATGCATGCATTCTATCCAGCTTTCATAGTCATAAGCGAAATGCCCGATTATCTTAATTCCCTTTCTCACAAAATCATCCAATGACAGATTTAACGGTTCCGAGTCATATCCGATTTTAATAAATTCGCCTCCCTTTCTTAAAATCTGCAAAGATTCTTCCAGGATATGATTAGCTCCCGCGCAGTCTATCACCACTTCCGCTCCTTCCCCCTTCGTAATTCCATATATCTTTCCGGGAACATCTTTTTCACCATATATAATTTCTGTAGCGCCATAACTTTGGGCAATTTCATATTTTCTTTCATTTTGGCTGCGGTTTACTGCAATGACATGTCTGGCTCCCGCCAGCGATGCGATACGCACTGCCAGCAATCCAATAGTTCCCATGCCATAAACCACAACGGAATCCCCTGCTTTCAAGTTGCTTTCCTGTATAACTGCTTTGTAGGCATTGGCCAGAGGGTCCATAAAAACAGCCTCTTCATATGTCATCTGTCCGGGAATTCGGAATAGAGTGTTGGGATTAATTGCCAGCAAATCGCCGTTTATTTTTACATACTTTGCAAAACCGCCGTCCATCCCAAACCCCAGCCCTTTTCGGTGATTACACATCATATAATTTCCCGTCCCACAATACCGGCATGTTCCGCATAAATAACCGCTGTTATCGGAAACTACTCTTTCCCCGACCCGGAATCGCGATACTTTCTTTCCGGTTTCGCAAATGATGCCCGCAAATTCATGCCCTATAACCACCGGGGGAATCAGCGCTTTTGAATCGCCTATGTTTTTCAGACGCAAATCCGACCCGCATATTCCCGCTGCTTTTACCTCGATGAGTAAATCCTCATCCCCGATTTCCGGCTTCCCTATCTCTTCAAATGCGAATCCTCCAGGCCCCGCCCTTTTTTTCATTAACGCTTTCATATGTCTCCTTCCCATTTTGTAAACGTTTACATTTTTGCAGGAAATCCTTGACCTTTTCCCTTTTATCAATCATAATTATCAGTAGCGATTATTGTTCGTATGATTTCTTCCGGCTCTTTATCCGCCTAATCGCTGACTTGTTACATATTGTAGATGAGAGAAAGGCATGGTATTTATGGCAACGATAAAAGATGTGGCAAAATTGGCAAAGGTTTCGATTGCAACCGTTTCCCGGGTTATCAACAATCCGTCCAGCGTTTCCGATGCACGCACAAAGCTGGTGAAGGATGCCATTGAGGAATTGCATTATGTGCCGAATATCATTGCAAAAGAACTGATTACCAAAAGTTCTGCCACGGTAGGCCTTTTGCTGCCCGATATCACCAACACCTTCACACCCTATATCATTGACAGTTTTGTAAAAGTCCTGTCGGATTACCATTATAATGTGGTCACCTGTATCACCGGCTTTGACGATAAACGGGAACAGGAACTGATTCATGTTCTCACCGCCAGGAATGTGTGCGGCTTTGTTTTTCTTGGTCCGCGTCAGGCCCATTCCGTCAATAACCCTATTATCTCCCGGCTCACCGATACTTTTCCCGTTATCATGCTGGATTACTTCGATGACCCTAAGGTATGCCATGTCATGGCTGACGAAGAGGAAGGCGCTTATCTGGCCGCCAAACATTTGATTGAACTGGGCCACCGTAACATTGCCTTTTTAAACGGCGACCTCTCCTATGGCACTTATTTACATAAACAAGCCGGCTTCTTGCGGGCTTTTGAGGAATCCGGGCTGACACCCGACTCTTCCTTAATGAAGTCAATTACCCCCGACCACATTGGCGGATACCAGGCGACCACTGAACTGCTCCAGTACCGCAATCGCCCCACTGCCATTTTTACCGCCGGAGACCAAATCGCCATCGGCGTTTACCGCGCTGCCCAGGAAAATAAAGTTTCCATCCCCAGCCAGCTTTCGGTTATCGGTTTCAGCGGCTCCCCCTTCTCCCTGGGCCTTCATCCCCCGTTATGTACCATCTCCCAGTTTGCCCCCGATATCGGGCGGGAGGCGGCCATGCTGATGATAAACTTAACAAAACATAAGGAAGAAGGGGTTAAGGATATTATCATAAATCCTGCTTTATTGGACCGCTTTTCTTGTAGCTACGCGGCCGGACATGCCGTTTAAGCATGCCCATATCGGTATCCCCCTGTTATCATACCGCCTCCGGCCATACGGAGAAGCTGCCGTCCAGCTTTACTTCTATCATGAAAGGCTTCCCGCATTTTCTTGCTTCTTCAAATGCCGCCGGGATTTCCGATGCCTTTTTCACAATGCAGCCTTCCATTCCTAATGCCCGCGCTACATTCACATAGTCTATATCCGGGAAATCCACGCCCGTATAGCGCCCTTCCCCCATCTTAAACAATTCTTCCTGCTTTATATTTCCGTATGCGGAGTCATTTACGAGAAGCACAATAATCGGCAGTTTCTCGCGCCCTATCGTTTCCAGTTCCCCTAAGGTCATGCCGAGGGAACCGTCGCCCAACAGCGCCACCACTTCTTTTTCCGGACATGCCAGCTGGCATCCTATGGATGCGCCCAACGCAAAGCCCATATTTCCAAAATTTACCGGTTTCATATAGCTTATATTTTCAGGAAAGGAAGCGGCATGTGTCCAGGCGCCTGGGTTTCCCGCATCTACGCAAAAAACGCTGTCCGCCCTTAACACTTTTTCCAATTGCTTCTGCAATGCCAACGGCGGCACCGGCGATGCCATATCATCCGCAATCGCCCCCTGGAAAAGTTCCTTTTTCCATTCCGCCTTTCTTTTTTGCATATCCTTAAGGAACTCCGCGTTCCCTTTATATCCTTCCGCTTTCAACAGGTCAATCAAAGAGCGCAGGGAACGTTTCGCGTCTCCCACAACTCCTGCGGCCACCGGATAATGCCGCCCAATATTTTCGGGGATAATATCGAACTGTATGATTTCCTGCGGTTTCATATCCCAACGGTTCGTGCTGATTGCCGTAAGCGTGGAGCCAATCACCAGCGTGCATTCCGCCTCTTCGATAGCGGCCCGCGTCACTTTGCTGCCGTGCCTTGACCTGGGCCCGATGAAATTAGGAAAGGTACTGTCTATTGCCCCAATCCCATTATAGGTGCAGACAATAGGCGCATGCAGCAATTCTGATAACTCCTTTACCTCCCAGGCCGCCTTCCCATGCTTCACCCCATTGCCAATCCACAGGCATATTTTCTTTTTCGATTGAATTATCCTTTTCGCTTTATCCAGCATTTCACCGGAAGCTGTGTATTCCGGCATAATGCAGTACTCTTCCGGATTTTGGGGAATATATTCCCCTTTCTGGTTCTCCACCACATCCCTGTAAAGGTCAACCACTACCGGCCCGGGCCTTCCTGTCTTCGCCACGCGGTATGCTTCCCGCATCGCCCATGGTATCGTCGATGCATCCCTTACCGGAATATATTTCTTGCAAATACTCCCAAAAAGCAATTCATGGTCGCTTTCCTGGGCCTCCCCTTTTCCCGCATCGGGAAGTCTGTTCTGAAAAATCAAAGCGATTAATGGACTGGAATCCCTAAGTGCTCCTCCCATTCCTGTAATCAGGTTCGTAGCGCCGCAGCCCGTAGTTGCCAGGCAGACTCCCGGCTCCCCCGTCAGGCGTCCCCATCCGTCCGCTGCGCATACTGCGCCGTTTTCATGGCGCGTGTGAATAAAACGGATTTCCGTATCCTGCAGCGGGTCAGTCACAAATAAAGTCTGCCCACCCGGCACTCCAAATACATACTTCACCCCGATTTCCTGAAGCATTTTTACTACCAGTTGACCTCCGTTTATCAATTCTCCCATTCTTTTCTCCATTCCTGCTCTATATTACATCTTCATATTGGCATAAATATCAGCGACTTTATCATGAATTTCCATATATTGCCGGTAAAATGCATCGTATACTTCCGCTTCCTTTTCCTGCACCGGGAATTCTTCCTCCACAGGAATCGGGGGAATCTCTTCCAGCTTCGCTCCCCCGGCCAGCAGTAGCAAAATGCAGGAGCCTGTTATCGTTGCCTCTTCCACCGAAGATTTATAATGGACGGTACGCATAATATCCGCTTTCATCTGAAGCCAGAGGGGGCTTTTCGAACCTCCTCCCAAAGCAACCACCTGGTCAAAAGCAATCCCGCAGGCTTTCCCCGTTTCCGCTATTTTTCTTACCGCATATCCGTCCGCTTCCAAAATTGCCCGGAAAAGATGCCCTGGCCCATGTTCCATCCCCATGCCCAATACCGTTCCCCGCAAAAGCGGATTCCAGAACGGCGTCCTTTCCCCCGATAATGTAGGAAAAGCAATTACTCCCTCGCTCCCCGCCGGAATCCCCCCTGCCAGCTCGTTCATTTTGCCTATATCCCAATGGCCGCCCATTATTTTTTGAATAAACCAGTCTGCCGCCCCGCCATATATCCCCATGGGGCCTCCGCTAATCCAAAAGCCAGGGCATACATGGGGGTTGGTTACCAGCCCCATGCTCGCATCATCGCATAAATTTTTGTGGACCATAAAAAATACATCTGTGGTTCCCATAACGCTTACCGCCATTCCGGCCTTTGATGCCCCCGCGCCAAGAATACCCGTAGAACCGTCCACGCTGCCCACCGCCACCGGCACGATGCTTTCTATGCCTAGTTCTTCTGCAATTTCTTTTTTTATCTTTCCCAGCATTTCGTATGGCCTTCGCAGTACCGGCAGCTTATTTTCATCAATCCCGCTCTTTTCAATCAACTCCCTGCTCCAGCACGCTTTTTCCACATCATATAAAAGTGTATAGCATGCAAATGTATGGTCAATTCCCATAATGCCTGTCAGCTTTGCGTTGATAAAATCTTTTAATGTGGTAAAACATGCCAGCCTTTCGTAAACTTCCTTTTCCTGTTCTTTCAGATGCATCATTTTAAATACGGCATTTTCCGCACTCATGCGCCGTCTGCATATTGCATATATTTCCCGGTCCGTATACAAATTATGGAAACCTTCATATTCTTCCATGCATTGGTGCATATAAGTATAGCAGGGGGTAACCGCATATCCCGCAGCGTCCATCCCCACCCAGCTCAAAAGGGAAGATACCGCTATGCCGTCAATCTTCTTTTCTTTATCCGTAATTCTCTTTATCAGGCGGAAAATATTTTCCCATTCTTCTTCGGCATCAAATACCGCTTCGGCGGTTCTTTTTATAACCTCTATATTCAAAATCCGGAGATTCTCCCCGATTAACGCTGCGCGAAGCGAGCTTGTTCCTATATCAACGATAATGTATTGTCTCATCAATCATAAAACCCGTCCTGGGATTTCGTCAGCGTGTCGAACTGTTCTATATCATGCCCGTACAGCAGCTTGCAGTTATTCTTCTCGATATAATCCAGGATAAACTTCGCCGTCCGCACATATCCCACCGAATCGTAGATGATGCCCGGAATTTTAATGCTTGGATACAGGTTATCTTTCATATATACGGAATCCGCCACACAGAGCAGATTGCCCGTATTTTCCAATTCCACCTTCATGCCCAGCATGCCCCAGGAATGCCCGGAGCCAAAATTCAACAGCGTAACGCCCGGCACAAGCTCCAATTCCTTTTCCTCCGGCATCACTGTCCTCCATTTCAGCTTTGCCTGGATGAACGCCTCGATATCGCAGGGAACATGCACGTTCAAATCTTCCCCTTTCACATAATTGCATACCGTTGTGGTGAATTCTTCATTATTTACATAAACCGTAGCGTTTTTAAAGTTCTTCAACCCTCCCGCATGGTCCACATGAAGATGGGAGATAACCACATATTTAATATCTTCCGGCTTCACATTCAGCTGGGCAAGCCTGTTTAACAAAAGCTGCTCTTCCGTCACATAATAGGGCGAATCTTCCTCTATAAAAGCCGGCCAGCTCGTCTTAAATTCCGGGTCGCATCCGGTATCAAACAAGATGTACCCCTCCGGATGCTCAATAAGATAGGCCTGAATCGGTATCTTCTGCCAAATCGCCTTCGGCTCCGGATTATAGGTCTTCGCATTCGTACAGCCAGCTACCAACGCCGACTTATCCAATTTCTCATATCCAAGGTCCAATACATAAAATTTCATCTTTTTGTCTCCTTTCAAAATTCTCCATTATCCTCCAAAAGTTCCTTCCTTAACCACTTTGGGTCTTCATAAGCCGGATTGGGGTACGTATAAAAGCCCTTTCCGGATTTTACCCCTAATTCCCCTTTATCCACCATCCCGCGCAGGAAATCAATCCTTTTTTTCCAGACCGAAGCATCCTGCCCCTGGTCTCTGCATTTTTGATATTCGTTTTGCGCCTGAGCCAGACGCAAATCCAATCCGCAGAAATCCATAATGGCGAAAGGGCCTCTGTCATGCTTATGCGCCAGCATCCAGCTCCTGTCCAAATCTTCATACGTTCCGTATCCGTCAATAATCAAATCCAGCGCCTCCATAAACCAAACCTGAAGGCAGTTATTGGCCAGATATCTTGTTTTTTCTTTCAACATGACGATAGGAACTTCTCCTGCGCTGATGGAAAGTTCCCTTAAGGTCTTCACTACCTCCGGAGATGTTTCCGGAATTCCCATAATTTCCGTATAAGTATTAGGGCTGTTGAAATGCCATGCGCAAAACCTTTCCTTATGTTTCATATTGGCCGCAATCAGGCTGGGTGCCAGAGAAGAAGTGTTGGTAACTATAATGGTATCCTCTCCCACCTTCTCTTCTATCTGCTCCATCACCCTCCGCTTCACTTCCATATTTTCCACAACAGCTTCGATGACCAAATCCGCCTTTATGACATCCTCAAAGTTTTCCGTCAAAGCAATATTCCCCAGCGCCCGTTCCAGCTCCTCCTCCGTCATTCCGAAGTTGCTCTTCATCACGCTCCCAATTGCGTCAAACTGCTGCCTCCAATTCTTAAGCGCCTCAGGGTTAATATCATATACAGTCAGCTTATAACCTTTTCTGCCAAGAATCATCCCAATCCGGCAGCTCATAACACCCCCGCCCATTATAAAAAAGTGCTTTATTGCCACATTACCCCTCCTTTTCCAGCTTCCGAAATAGCGGTTACCAATGTTCCCTTACAAATGCCGCATCCGCAAGCAACGCATCCAATCCATGCCCTATATCCGCCAACGGCCTCTCATTATAATGGGTTTCCAGAAAATACCACCCGTCAAATCCCATATGCCGCATCCATTTCAGGCTTTGCGCCACATCCGCCGCGCCTTCTCCCAAAAGACATGTTCTATTCATTTCTTCGCTGCAATCCTTCACATGGATACAGTCAATCCTCTCTTTTCCAAAAGCCGCTATATCCTTTTTGGGTTCGCTGAAGCCAAAAAGATGCGGGTTTGCAAGGTCATAACATAGTTTCACGTTCCCGGTTTCCTCATAAATCCGAAGCATTGTCTCCGTATCGGAAAAACCCTCATAAATCAGCCGTACCCCGTCTGCCTGTGCAATTTTGGAATATTCGTTTAAGGTATGTATCGTCTGACCCAGTTCATAACGATTCTGAAATTTGCTTCCTGCAAAAGAAGCCAGCATAATTGTGGGAATATGATACCTGACACAGGTCTCCACAGTTTTCTTATAAATCTCCATGGTTTTCTGCCCTATGCTGCTTTTTATGTCGAACTGAATACCAGGATTACGGGCAATTTCCAGCGGATGTAAGGTATATATCGTAAAATCCGTTCCGTCCAGTTCCTCCAGAAAAAGTTCCTCCACCCTTTCGTCCAAAAGGGGGTAGTTCCTTTCCGAGCCTCCCAAATCCGTCATCTGCATCCCGTCAAGCCCCAGCTTTTTACAAAGACGTACCGCCGCAGGCCCGCTCACCGGCAAATACCATTCCGTTACCCCAAGTTTTTTCGTAACAAACCACGCCCCTTCCCCCGCTCATAAAAGTTTTCCGCATTATGAAAACGAAGTAAACATTTCCTTAATATTCTCTTTTTTTACGCACCGCTCAAATGCCGCCTCCGCATTCTTGATATTCGTCCTGTGGGTAATAATCTTCGCGCACTGTGCCGCCCCTTCCCTGTGATAAGCCAGCCAGGATAACGTCCTTTCCCAGGCCACACGGCCGCTGTAAGTGCCCTTAACCGTTCTGGCGCTTCTAACTATGGCGTTGGACAATTCCAGGCTCACTTCCCGGGAGTAAATTCCTTCCAGAAGAATTCTGCCCGTTGCTTTTTTCGCGCACTCTACCCCATCCTGGATAACTGCCGCTGCGCCGGAAGCTTCAAATACTACATCCACCCCTTGCCCGCCGGTAAGCTCCATTACCATATCCTGCAAGTCCGTTTCATCCGTGCAAAACACCTTATCCGCCCCCAGTTCCACCGCTTTCCTAAGTCGGGCGGCATCCTTTTTCGTGCCGCATACGATGCACATCCCGGCTCCCGCATTTTTCGCCATTACCAGTGTCAGCAATCCAATCGTTCCCGGTCCGATAATCAGGCAGCTGTCCCCGATAGTCAAATTCGCATCGTCCACCGCACATCCGCCTATGCTGACCGGCTCCGCAAGAGCCCCCTCCTCGAAACTGACTTCATCAGGCAAAAGAATCACCCCGTTTTCTTTTGCCTTATAATATTCCGCAAACCCACCATTCTTTTTCCATCCGGTCAGATTTTCCCTGTGCACTTCACAGAAATGCCTTCTCCCCGATACACAGTAACTACAATTTCCGCAGGAGCCGGTCACGGATGTCCTGGCCAATACCCTATCCCCTTCTTTTACTTTCCTTACCATTTTCCCTGCGCCCACAACTATGCCGGAAAATTCGTGCCCCAGCACCACAGGCAGATAGGGAACCAGCCAGTCATAACCGCCTTTCCATTCATATACATGCACATCGGAGCCGCATATTCCCGATGCCTGCACCTTAACAAGCACTTCGTCTTCGCCGATTTCCGGTATAGGCATATCCACCACTTCTATCCCCGGAAAAGCGCCTCTTTTTATTACCGCTTTCATACCTCTTCCCTCTCATATACGGCAATATTTCACCCCAGAATCCGCTTCGGATTATCTATGAAAAGTTTATCTATCTCTTCCTCTGTCACTCCGTGCTCTTTTCTCAGCATCGGCAAAATAGCATCGTGTATATAGCCAAAATGATAATTACGCCACTCCGCTTTCTCATTTTCCGGCCATTCAATCGGCCTTCCAAGCCTCTGGCAAATTACGTCCTGGGATACTACAATCTGGTTTCCGTAGCCTTCCTTAATCAATTTCGCCAGGCAAATGGTTTTTTCCCTGTCCTCCGGGTGGTATCCGTCATATGCGCCCAATCTGTCAAAGCCTATATTGAATCCCCAGTCCATAATCTCCTTATGCCTGCTTGTCCTGATTTCCCCGCACATATGCCCAATGACAATTTTCGCCGGATTGCACCCATGTTTTAAAAACAATTTCGCCTGGTCAAATCCCAGCTCCCCATCTTCCGTATGGGTATAAATCGGGCTCCCGGTCCTCTTATGGGCAATCGCCGCCCCTTTCAGCATCATTTTCTGATAATCGCTGATAGCCTGATGGCTGGTAGCCAGCTTAATCAATCCAGCCTTGATGCCCGTATTGCCGATTCCATTGGTCAATTCCGCTTCCAGCAGTTCCGCGTATTCCTCTTCGGCCCCGCCGCAGTGCATCCTCAAATTCCAATACCCCGAAGCGGAAAATCCTTCCGCATAGTAACCCGTCACACAAATAATCTGCAATCCCGACTTGTCCGATATTTCCGCCAGCCATTCCGGATTACGCCCGCAATCCATAGGCGTAGCATCAACCACCGTGTTATAACCCTGGGAGACAAGCAGCTTTGCATCCTCCACACATTTTTTCACCGCCTCATCCCTGAGCACATGCTTCCCCGTAGAAATATCATACTCAAATCCCGGAAAACCAAAGCAAAAATGCTCATGCATAAAAGTACGCCCCAACTTTTCTGCCTCAATCGGCCCTGTCACCGTCTGAACCATCCTTTTTTCCTCCTTTCCCACACTACTGTTGCTTTGTCAATTGCGAAACCAACAACCCTGGCCGAATATTCTGACAATATAGTCTGTGAAAAGCCTTTTGTGCCATGGAATCAAGACCATAAATCATGGAGGCGCTATCGCCGACATGATTTTGCCCTATTGGGCTTGATGGAGTGTTTGGCACAGTAGGATTTGAACAGACTATATTATCAGAATATTCTCACAGCCTAAAATTTCCCAATTACCAAGCTACCATTACTTATCCTTATTGAAAAACAGTTCAATATTGCTCATCGCCACCGCAAACAGGAATACAAATCCCTTCACAATCCACTGCCAATACTCAAGCACATCCAAAAGCACCAGCCCATTGGTCAGAATACCGATAATAATCGCCCCTATAAATACATTCAATATCTTCCCTTTGCCGCCAGTGAGCATCACGCCGCCCAGAACGGTGGCGGTCAATACATCCATAGCAAAGTCTGTGCCCACGGAAGGCTGCCCTGTGCCCATGCGGGAAGCCATGATGATGCCGGCAATCCCCGCTGTGGCCGCGGAAATCATAAATACAATAATCCTTACTTTATTGGTTTTTATCCCCGAAAGCCTGGCCGCCTCATTGTTGCCCCCAACGGCATAAATCCTCCTCCCGAAGCATGTGCTGTGAAGAACCACAAAACCTATGATGAATAAAGCTATCATAAACAAAATCGGCGTGGGTACTACCCCAAAGACAAACCCCTGCCCGAAAAACTTAAACCCTTCGGAAGAAGCCCGGATAGGAATCCCCCCGGTGAGCAGATATGTACATCCCTTTATAATCTGCTGCATCGCCAATGTAGCGATTAATGACGGAATCTGAAACCGGGTTACGAAAACGCCTGTCAGGAAACCAAACAGCACGGAAATACCCACCGCAATCACACAGGCGATAAACGGATTTATCCCTCCTTCCTCCATCAGCTTTACTGCCAGACAGCCGGAAAAGGCCAGAATAGAACCTACTGAAATATCAATTTCCCCAAGCAGAAGCACCATTGTCATACCCACTGCGGACATGCCGAAAAAGGATATCTGCCTTCCTACCAGCATAAGATTGTTGGTGGCAAAAAACTTATCCGAAAGAATGGCAAAAATAATAATTTCCACAATAAGGATAACTAAAATACCAAATTTCTGATATGCAGTTATAAATGTTGAAATATCTTTTTTCTTCGTCATAATATCTTCCTCGTTTATTCTGTTATACCGGATGCCAGCGTCAGGATTTTTTCCTGCGTCGCTTCCTTTGCATCCAGTTCGCCCATCATTTTCCCTTCATACATCACCAGAATCCTGTCACAAAGGCCCAGGATTTCCGGCATTTCCGAAGAAATAATAATAATGCTCTTCCCTTCATTTTTCAGCCGGAAAAGGAAATCATAAATTTCCTTTTTGGCGCCTACGTCAATGCCCCTCGTCGGTTCATCGAAAAATAAAATATCGCAGCCTGTAGAAATCCATTTTGCCAATACCACTTTCTGCTGATTCCCGCCGGAAAGGCTGGAAATAGGATTTTCCACGGATGCCAGCTTGACGGAAAGCAGCTTAACGCTTTTTTCCACGCTGTCCTGTTCCATTTTCTTATTCACAAAAGGCCCTTTTGCGAGTTTATCTATAAATGTTATTGTCATATTCAGTTTAATGCTCTGGTTTAGCATCAGCCCTTCCCGTTTCCGGTCCTCCGGCAGCAATGCCACGCCTTTTTTAATGGCATCCTGGGGGGTTTTCATTGTTACCTTTTCCCCATTAATCTTTATATCCCCCGACTTTATCCTGTCCGCACCGAAAATCGCCCTGACAATTTCCGACCGGCCCGAACCAACCAGACCTGACAGCCCAAGGATTTCCCCTTTTTTCAGTTGGAACGAAATATCATGTATCTTGCTCGTATTAAGGTTTTCCACCTCCATGATAATCTCATCATCTTTATATATGTTTTCCACCCTTTCCGGGAATTCGCTGGAAAGCTCCCGTCCAATCATAAGGCGTATCAGTTCTTCCCTGCTGGTTTCCTCTATCGTCTGAGTGGTAATATATTGCCCATCCCGCAAAACGGTCACTTTATCGCAAATATTAAAAATCTCATCCATACGATGAGAAATATATACAATCGCAATACCCTGTTCTTTTAATCTGTGAATGATTTCAAAAAGCACATCCACTTCGTTATTCGTTAAAGGGGCTGTCGGTTCATCGAATATAATAAGTTTGCTGTTTTCCAAAAGGGCTTTTGCAATCTCCACAAGCTGGCAGTAGGCCACAGAAAGCTGGCTGATGGTTTTCATCACGTCCAATTCCACGCCCATGTTTTCAAAGACTTCCTTTGCCCTTCTTATCATTTCCTTTTTATCCAGAAAAGCGCCCTTTTTCAGTTCCTTACCGATAAACATATTTTCATATACGCTCAGTTCCGCCACCAGGTTAAATTCCTGGTATACCATTCCCACCCCCAATTTCTTGGATTCTTCCGGGTTTAATCCGTCATAGGCCTGCCCCTCAATTACAATCTGCCCGGAAGCCGGTGATATCGCCCCGGACAGCATTTTACAAAGCGTAGATTTCCCCGCACCGTTTTCGCCAATCAAGGCATGTACTTCGCCTTTGTAAAAATCAATGCTTACGCCCTGGAGCACTGTGATGGAATCGTATATTTTCGTAAGTTCTTTTGTCGCTAAAAAAATACTGTTCGCCATTTTGCTTCTATCCTTTCGAAGGCGGGCGCCGCATATGCCTTCCCGCTATACGGCGCCCCTCAAGAATACAATTTTCCGGGATACCCAAATTGATTCGCCCGCTTCTAATCATAGATTGTCTGGATTATAAATTATTCATGTACTCAACCAATTCTTCATCCAGTTCAAATACCACCTCTTTAGACCGATAAGCATCCACCTCATCCTGCCAGATTGGCATAACTACGCAATTGTAAACTTCATCGTAGTTCAATCCCAATGTGCATTTTACAATGTTCTGCATCCAGCCAAATCCGATTTCCGGAACCGTCTGTGCATTGCCGATGGTAACCCTGAACGGGGAATTTTCTTCCTTCATCAAATCCAGTATCGTATCCGTGCCATCACAGGAACCAATCAGGAATTTCGACATATCCAGCCCTGACTGGATGGCCGCCTGATAAGCGCCGGTGGATGTGTTGTCATTGTAGCAAAGAATCATGTCCGTATCCGGGTGCGCCTGCAAAGCTGCTTCGATATTGGTCATCGCTTCTTCCGCGCCTACCGCTTCTACTTTAATCCATTCAAAGTCGCTGTATACTTCGGCAACCGCTTCCTGCATGCCCCTGCATCTTTCAATGGAGTTCTTTTCCTGGGAAGATGTCAGGTTGATAATCACCGGTTTATGGTCTGCATCATAATTTTCCTGCATCCATTTCGCGCCCGCTTCACCCAGCTGATGACCCCAGTCATATTCATCATATCCCAGGTAAGCCTTCGCCTCTGTCACCGCGTCGTCATGAGGATAATAAGCTACATTGATGCCTTTTTCCCCTGCCGAATTCAAAAGATCCGCCATCGCATCTACAGATACGCACTGTACAATCAGCGTATCCACGCCGGATTCAATCAGGTTTTCCGTATTCGTCATCTGTTTTTCCGGTTCATTGTTTCCGCCGTCCGTGCTTGTCCAGTTGATGCCTGTCTGCTTAGCAAACTCTTCATAACCTTTGCAAAGGTTAATCATAAATTCCTGCTGGAATGACATAACGCATGTTCCAACATTCAGGAAGGAAAGGTCTTTCGCGCCATCCGTCTCCGGGGTTTGGGCAGCCTCTTCAGTTCCGGCATCCGCTTCCTCCGCTGTCTCTTCCGGTGCGCTTTCCTGCGCTTCGCTGCCGCTATCCGCCTCTGCGCTCGGCTCCGGCGAAGTGTTGCTTCCTGAATTACCGCATCCGCCAAGGCTGGCCAGCAATAATGCTGCGGAAATAACCAATGCTAAGTTTTTTACGCTTCTCTTTTTCATGATAATGCCTCCTTTTGATTTTTATTATTTGTTTATAAGCTCTACTGTTTTGTATCGCTTATTAGAAACCCTTCTCACTGCCTATGGGCAGGTTTTGTTTATGTCTGTTCCACTGGTGTACGTAAAATTGTAATTTCCATTTTTTGTAAACGTTTACAGCAATGAGTTTTGACCATTCTACCATTCCTATTTTTTACTGTCAAGTTCCATAAATTTACCAATATTTTTTCCAAATTTTTGGTAATTATTTTTTGGAAACGTTTACTAATTTTGCCTGATATTGACTCCGTTTCCGCCATTTTTTCTGGCAATCCAATCTTTATGTATCTCAAACCACCCTTCTAAAACGGAAGGGTTGCAAATTGTTTCCGGACGCTCCCCCCTAAAAAGCGTTTCCAGATTTTCCATGATAATCCTGGAATGGTGCTCCGGTATTTCCCGTGACTGTCCCGCCATATGGGGCGTCAAGACCACATTGTCCAGCTTTAACAGAGCATCGTCCGCAGGTATTGGCTCCAAAGGGAATACATCCAGCGCCGCTCCCGCGATTTTCTTCTCCGCCAGCATTTCCCCAAGCGCAGCATAGTCCATAATCGGGGCCCTGGCAGTATTCACGATGAAAGCCGTAGGCTTCATCAAAGAAAGCATTTCCCTGTTTACCATCCCCTCCGTGGAAGGGTTCACATTGCAATTAATAGAGATAAAGTCGCTTTCCCTCATCAGCATGGGCAAGTCCACAATTTTCGCATTCATGCCGCTGATTGCTTCCGGCGCAAGGAAAGGGTCAGCAATCAACAGTTCCATGCCAAAAGCCGCAGCGCGTTTCGCCACCTCGCGCCCTATGCTGCCATAGCCAATCTGGCCGAATTTCTTGCCGTATAATTCCGGGTATTTCCCGTAAAGGGCAGCCGGGCCATTGGGGTCTGTGGACCAAATCTGGGGCTTTTTGACGCCTTCCTTCTTTTCTTGCTCCTTATCTTTATAGACAGCCCCGGCCAGCTTGTCCGTATGCCTTAGCAAATAATCCGTTGTGGATATATTTTTGCAGCATGCCAGCAGGATTCCAATCGTATATTCCGCCACGCTTATTGCATTTCTTCCCACTGCCTGTATGACCGGTATCCCCCTTTCTGTGGCCGCATCGATATCAATGCTGGCAAAAGCCTCGTTGCGGCAGCATGCGATAACCTTAAGGTTCCTGCAGGCATCCATCGTCTCCCCGTCAATATTTTCCACGCCATCGATAACAATATCCGCGTCCTTTATTGCCTCCCTCATTTCCTCTGTAGAAAGCTTTACCCCTGTATATCCGCGCCCTGTACAGACAATGCTGTCCGCTATAGCCTGTAGGCGCTCCATATATTCTTCCGTAATTTTTGCTGTTACTACCGCTTTCATATCCAAAACCATAGCCTTTCTATAAGCCTTATATTTTTTCCAGTCGCTGCAAATCGTTTTCCAGATGCTGGTACATGCTCCGGTAAAACGGATATAGCCTATCATAGATTTTTACCCATTCCGGGTTCGGTTCTATGATTTCTTTATATCTTACAGCCTGTTTTGCCGCCTCTTCCGGTGTATTCACCAGGCCGATGCCGATGCCTGCAAATATGGCATCCCCCAATGCCGCCCTGTCCACCTCCTCATTTTCCATCACTTTCAACGGCATATTGAGGACTGAGGCTTTAATTTTCAGCCATTCCCTGCTCTTTGCGCCGCCGCCTGCACAGACCACATATTGAGGCTTTACCCCACGCTTTGCCGCTTCCTCAAAATTATGGCGGACCGCATAGGATGTTCCTTCAAACACCGCTCTGGCAAGATGCTCCCTCCCCGTACTGCTTGTCATGCCGATAAACATTCCTTTGGCATAGCCGTTAAAAAGCGGCGACCTTTCGCCCGATAAATACGGAAAATAAATGAGTTTCCCTGCGCCTGGCGGTACGCTGGCCGCATCCCTGTCTAAAGTGCCATAGGATAGCTTCTCCTTGCCATTTTCAGAAAACAGCTTCCTGAACCACTCGACGCTGGCCCCGCTGGCATTGATGGCCGCTACAAGGATTTCTTTTTCCTTTTGGAATGGGGAAGGCTTTACCAGCAATCTCCCATAGTCCTGCAGCGGTTTTGAACTATTGAAAAGCAAAATGGAGGAAGTTCCTATCATTTCCGCGGCGCCTTCATCGCTTACCATGCCATATCCGTAATACGCACTTATCGTATCCGTGGCACCGGCTGCCACCGGCGTTCCCTCCTTCAGGCCGGTAATTTTTGCGGCCTGGGCCGTCACTTGCCCGATAATATCGAAGGGCTTCGATATGGCAGGAAGCACCTCCCGAAGCGGTATATCCACCGCCTCCTCTATTTCCTTTGACCATTGCTGTTTCCCATAATCCATCCCCTGCACTGCTACCGCATGAATAAGGTCTATGGAATATTTCCCGGTCAGCTTATAATTGATATAACCGTTTACTTGAAGATATATTTTTGTTTTTTCATAGAGCTCCGGCTCGTGTTCCCTGTACCAAAGCATCTTTGGCAGCACATAATAGGCGTCCGGTTCCGATTTCAGGATTCTCCGGTATCTTTCATGTCCAATCAGCCTATTGGCCGCATAATCCGACTCCGCCTCCGCGCGCCGGTCCATCCATATCATCGCCCGCCGCAGGACATTCCCCTTTTCATCCAAAGGAATCAGCGAAGGCGACTGGGAGCTTACCGCAATCCCCGCAATTTCTCCCTTCCCCTCTATTTGCCCCGCAATTTTTTTAATTGCATCCGCTGTGGCCCTCCACCAGTCCTCCGGCTCCTGTTCCGCATAGGAAGGCCCCTCGAAGTATGTCTTGTATTCTCCTTTCCCATATGCCGCGGGATGGAAATCTGTGGTAAAGCAACAGGCTTTCACGGTAGAGGTGCCCACATCGATGCCCAGCAAATATTTTTCCATATCCGTATCCTCCATGTTACTTATAATGCGGGCATTTCCGGTTTAGGAATCTTAAAACGATGTTTCAGCGCCTCAATATTTTCATCTGTTATCTTTACAATATCCTTTTGCATAATTTTCGTATAATGCACCGAACGGGCCGTATACTCGAAGATTTCCATTCTGTCATATGCGGCAAAAGGGCTTACGCTGCACACAATATAAAATCCATTGGCCACTATTGCCACAGGCGTATTTAGGGTCAGATATTCCCCAATCGCTTCCGGGCAGTCTAAAAATGTATCGAAATCAAACGTGCGGCAGGCCTGCAGCCTGTTAAAGCATTCCGGTATCACCCTGACATCATAAGGTTCCCCGGTAGTCACAAAGATTCCTGCATATGGGGAAGCCGCCGTAATAATGGAACGGATATCCCCGCAATATTTATAAATCAATCCATGCAATCCTGCCATAACGCTGGGCATTTTCCCGGCTTCACACCTGTCTCCTTCCACTCGCACCAGTTCCTTTTCATCCAAAGCACTGTTGTCCGCGTCAAGGGGCGTAATAATCATACCACCGGCGGAAAGTTTCGCCGAATATACTCCCTGGGAAACGCCAAATATCCGTTTGTCATAAGCACGTTTTGTAAATCTGCAAATCTCCTGTCTCAAAAGGAGCTCTTCGTTGGTCATTTTGTTCTCTTCCAGCTTCCCGTACTTTCTTTCGGAAAGTTCTCCGTATTTTTCCAACTGTTCATCGGTCAGGCTTCCTGCCGCTTTTCCGATGCTTTTTGCCATCAGCTGGGAACATGCCGCCAGCTCCAGCGCTTCAAATTTTTTATATGCGTCGAAAAGGTCGATTTTGCTGCCGAGAAAAACCCCATGGTTTTCCAGAATTACCGTATCATATCCTTTTGCAAATACCGAGCCCACATTTTCCACCAAGGCTTCGCTTCCCGGCAATGCATAGGGCGCCAGAGCGGCCTTCCCTGTCAAAGCATATAAATCCGGCAATATCTTTACGTCCGGCAGTTCATGCATGATGCTCATAGCTACCAGCGCCGGGGAATGCGCATGGAGGACGGCACGGATATCCGGCCTCCTGTCATACACCCCTTTATGTATCTTAAATTCCAGGGATGGTTTTGCATGCCCGCATATTTCCCCATTTTCCAATATCCGACAGACATCCCCTCTTTTCAAACAGGCTTTATCGCCGCCGGAAGGGGATACCCATACATTCCCTTCCCCATCCCGGATGGACAAATTTCCTCCCGAAACAGTTGTCAGTTTATTTCCATAAATTTGTGCCATAATTTGGCAGATTTCCTCCGCCGGATGAAGCAAACGTCTCATTTTCTTTCCTTACTTCCTTTCCACTTCATGATTGTGGCCGCCTGACAGTCTGCCGGAAGATTATTAAAATGTAAACCTTTACAAATTCTTATGAAATTTCATCCCGAAAATACTCCAATACCAAATCCACAAAGTATTGGAAGTATTCCGGGCTTTCTCTGCAGCAGCGTAACGCTATAATATTCCTCTGCCACATCCCTAAAACTTAATAGCCACTTTAAAATCCCCATATTTGCCTGTGGCATGCTCAAAGGCCTTTTCCCATTCTTCAATGGGGAACATACTGGACACCACCCCATTGGTTTTCAAATTGCCGTTTCCGATATTTTCTATTACAAAAGGATAACAGTAAGGGCTTAAATGAGAGCCTAAAATATCCAGTTCCTTCCTATCCCCGATGATGGACCAGTCAACAGTGGTCGGCGCGCCGAATACGCTGAACTCCACAAACCTTCCCAGCTTGCGAATCATGCTTAACCCCTGCTGTACGCTGGAAGGATGGCCGGTGGCTTCGATATAAATATCACATCCGTACCCATCCGTCATCTCGAGTATTTTCGCCACTACATCCTCTTTTCCGGGATTCATCACCAGGTCAGCCCCGAATTCTTTCGCCTTCTCCAAACGGTTATCCACCATGTCCAGCGCAATCAGTTTGGTCGGGTTCTGCATCCTGGCATAAGTTATCATCCCCAGGCCCAGCGTGCCCGCTCCCGAAATCACCACAATATCTTCATTGCGTATCTGCGCCCTGTCCACAGCATGTTTGGAACAGCCATAGGGCTCGATTAACAGCGCTTCCTCCAATGACATCTCCTCCGGAACGCGGGAAATCACCGCCGTCTTCGGATAGCGGACATATTCCGCCATCCCGCCGTTATTCCCTTTCTGGAAGCCAAAAATAGCATGGGGCTGGCACATCCAGTAGCGCCCGCTCTTGCAGAAACGGCATTCCCCGCAGGGAACAATCTGGTCTGCCGTAATCCTCTGGCCAAGTTCAAATCCTTGTACATTTTCACCCATTTCCACGATATGCCCTACGAATTCATGGCCCGGTATAAAGGGAGGCTCCACCCATGCAGGCTGCACCTCATCCCCCCAGAACATGGCCGCCCCGTGATTGCACTTCAAATCCCCGGCACAAACCCCGCAGCCCTCCGTCTTAATGATAATGTCATCCGGCCCGCATTTCGGCGTGGGATAGTTCAGTTCCAGCTTATAATCCCCTTTTCCGTATGCCACTAACGCTTTCATTGTCTCCGGTACGTTTCCCATTGTATTGCCCTCCTCTTTGTTATAATAATTTTATATCAAGTATTGTCTTTTTAATATTTTGTCATTTCGTTTTGTTAATCCGTTTTACATATTAGCATTATATATCTATTTGCCAATTCTGTCAATAAGAATAGTTAAAAAGTTAGTTCGATTATAAAAAATTCACAAACATCGGATGCCAGGCTTCGCCAGCTATCCTCATGTTAACAAAAGGAGCTGACCCAGCGGCCAACTCCAAAAAATGCTTCACAGCTCCATTATAAGGTTTTCCAGAATTCATGTATAAACGGCAGGGCGCTTCCCAGCGCCAGGGCGTCTTTCTTTACCTTGCATACCCTAAGGTAATCCGCGTTATCCTCAAACGTATTCCTTTCCGTCGCCAGCCTTTTCAGCTCATCCATATATTTTTCCAGATGCGCCCCCACATAACCGCCCAGGATTACTTTGCAGTCAAAAAGCATCCTGATATTGTTGACCGCAATGGAAAGGTAATGCAGATATTCCTTCCATATCGCCCTGCATTTTTCCTCCCCTTCATCCAGCTGTTGGAAAAACATGGCCAAGTCTCCTTCATACTGCCCCGATAAAATCGTCGCATTGCAGTATACTTCAAAGCAGCCTTGCTGCCCGCAGTAACATTCCCCTCCGCCGGGCAGCACCGTCATATGCCCGATTTCACCGCTTCTGGGGCTTTCCCCTTTATACACTTTGTGGTCGATTAAAATCGAACCCCCGATATTATTGCTCAAACTAATATAAAACGCATCCGTCAGTTCTTCGCTTTGGGAAATTTCCGCATATCCTCCCGCATCCGCATCGTTATACAGCCTGCATGGATAAGGGATATATTTTCCCAGTTCTTCCGCCGTCATGCCGGTAAACTTAAGAATCTCCCCATAAAAAACTTTCTGCTGGTCTTCGGTAATCAGCCCCGGAACGGCAATGCCAACCCCCATTACCGCATCGTTTTCGATATCCTGGGCTTTTATGGCTTCCTCCACCAGTCTTCCCAATTCCCTTTTATAATTATCTTCCTGGGAAAAAGCGAGGCGCACCCTTTTTTCATAAATCAAATCTCCGCTTAAATCTATTACAATCGTTGTAACGTGATTCTTCGTCAGGTCAATCCCCACTGCAACCTTATTTTTCTTGACAATAGAATATGCTTTTGCCCGCCTTCCTCCGGTATGCCCGAAGGTGCCGCTTTCATAAATCAACCCCATCCCCATCAATTCATCTACATTCTGCTTAATCGTGGGCCTGCTCAGCTGAAGCTCATAAGAAAGAGCCGAGCTGGAAATACTGCCGGCTTCGCGGATTTGGTTAAAAACCCGGTTCCTGTTCCCATATTTTAAGTCCAAGTAAATATTTGATTCTTTTTGCATATTAGTTCCCTATTTTTAACAGTTCAGATTCCTAGTACTCCTTCCCTGTTCCCCATCCCATATTTGATATGTACATATCTTACAAATTATATATCATTTTTTACACAATGATTATACTAGCTGTTTCGTTATTATGCAATCAGGCAATTTTGTAAATTAATTCTTCGGAACTCGCTTAAGCTAGGCTTAAACAATGGCTTCCACAAGCACTTTTCGCATTTGAAACCATGTTTCAAATTTTGTTCCATATTTTTCTTCTTTTGTACATCATTTTTTATCTTCCCTGATTCAATCATTTCATCCATCAATACAAGTACTTCATATGGCATTGTAGTCATTTTCTCTAATGCTATATTATCCCGTTGTTGTTTTAATTCATTTTTAAAACTCTTTTTCATGGAAGTGTTAGTTACAATAAATCCAACAATCGAAATTATTCCTGTTACTAAAGCAGTAATAATCGCTCCCTTTAAATCATCGCTCATAACAATCTGTTTATTTGCCAAGTTAGCTGTTGCACTTAACATACACATATATTTCACTATATTTTCTCCTAATTGTTTTCCTTAATCCTAAACACTTATGGTTCCGTTATTCTGCCTTATGCAAAATTTTATTTTCCAATTTCGGCAAATTATTTAAACTTACCATTTCTAATACATTTAATTGTTCTACAACCAACTGACGAAGCAATCCCATTCTCTCTTTTTGCGTTTTCTTTTGATTAATTAAGACTGCATTATAACTTTCCAAATTTGCAAGTACCAATAATTGATTCAGCGTCGCCACATCCCGCATATTTCCCTTGACAGTCGGATTTTCATCTTTCCATTGTTTCGCAGTCTTTCCAAACAAAACCACATTCAGCATATCTGCTTCATTGGCATATGTATAAGATATCTGTGCAAGCGTTAATTCTGGTGGGATTAAATTGCCCTTAATTGCATCCGTATGTATCCTATAGTTTAACTTAGAAATTTCTCTGTTCAAATTCCAGTTCAAGGACAATCGGCTATTCTCATCTGTTTTTAATCTCCTGTAATCCTTCATAATATATAATTGAAATTCAGGAGAAATCCATGTTGCAAAAGACATAGCAATGTCGCTATGGGCATATGTTCCACCATAACGTCCTGCTTTTGAAACAATGCCAATAGCTTCTGTAGCCTCTATCCATTTCTTTGGTGACATCGTAAATGCATTTGCTCCTGCCTGCTTTTTAAACCCCTCGAATTCGAGGGGTTTAAAATCTGGATTATGAAGTTTTTCCCATAATCCCAAAAATTCTATCACATCACGATTTCTCATCCAATTCTGTATAACTGCTGTCGGGTCATCACTTTTATATCGAGCTATATCCGTCAATGAAATAAATTCATTTTCAAAATCCTGTGTATAAATTCCAATATTTATTCCATTTGCATGAATCGTTTCTTTAATTATTTTCTCCATAATACCCCATACCTTCTGTTTTTCATTTATTGTATCCGAGGCGACGCTACTTTTCAATGATTTCATCTGAAACTATAAGGGCATATATAACAGTTCAATTCTGGGCTAAACCGTTACCAAAATGTTCGGAACTCACTTGAGCTAGTCTCAAACAATGGCTTCCACAAGCACTTTTCCTCCAAATACAATCTCCTTCATCCCTATTTGTTTCTTTTTATTAAAATTAAAACTTATCATATATCCTTTTTTCAAATGATAATGGTCAAGATAGTCCAACAGCTGCGCCTCTCCCCTTTCATTATAGGCATTCCCTCTCCATATTTTAAGTTCTATTACAAATTGTTCGCCCAAATAATCTACAATAATATCCGTACGTTCCATGTTCCTCGTCTGGGCCTCGATATAATAATTGCCCTTTCCGTTAATAATGGGCTTTAGGTAAAGCAGGAAATATCTGCGTCCGGCTTCCTCCAAAAAGCTTTCCTCCAGTTCTCCATATAAATCATTAAAATGAACTACAAACCTTTCAAGCACATAGTCCATATTTAATCGCCCATCATGGAAAAACTGGCTTTTTTCCTGTAAAGCCGCTTTATACATTTCACTGGACACCGCCTCTTCCGAAAGGAATAAATTATATAGAATCGTCTCAAAAATCCTGTTCGAAATGGCCACATTGCCTGACACATTTTTTACAAACCCAAACATCTCTGCCATCTCAATTGTTCTATTCAGCGAATGATAAGGGATGGCATTCCCATTAAACAGCAACCCATAAATCAATTTGCGCAGTTCCGGAGAACTATCCAGTTTCCCCACAAGAGATTCGAACAATGTATTTTTTTCCGATAAAAGTATTTTTACCGCTTCTGTTACCCCTTCTTTTGTCCATGCCTTTATCCTATCCGGATACCCTTCACCACCCGTAACGCGCTCATCAATCAGCTTACAAATACGCGAAACTAAAAACGGATAGCCCGATGTATAATCATAAATTTCCTCCGCAATACTATGGATTTTCATACCTGTTTTGTAATCTTCTTCATATTCTGCGAGCATCCCTGTTATATCGCTTACAGAAAAGTTCATATCCACCAGAAAATCTGCCGCTATATTCCATGGGCTGTTGGTTTTATGTTCCTCCTCGGGGCGCAATTTTCCCTTTATATTGCGGACATCATACACCCCTGAAAGAATCACCGACTGGAATGTAGGCTTAACATCCCTGCCAATATAGCAGCCTCGAAGTTGCGCAAGGAAGTCCAAAAACACCTGATTATTCGTTGCGCTATCCACCTCGTCAATCGTCAACACAACCCCTTTTCCTGCCTGGCCGCACCATTTATTTATTACCCTGAACAATGCTTGGAGCGTGAAGTTCCCGCTATTCCCCTCCGCAAACAAATCCAATTTTTCTCGTATTTCATCCGGCATATTTTCTACGCTATCCAGCAATTCATCCGCAAATGCCATCACAAATGCCCGCTCGTTTTCAAAATTAGCATAGCTCATCCTTTGAAAATCCAAGCTGGCCACAATATAATCTTCGCGCAGGAATTTAGCCAATTCCTTCAACAACGTAGTCTTTCCATATTGTCTGGCTCGATTTATGGTAAAATACTGCCCGGCATCCACCATCGCCTTAATCTGCACAAGCCTGTCCGTAAGGTCAACCATGTAGTGCAAGCCCGGTATACAATTTCCATTTACATTAAAACTTTTCCCCATAATACCCCATACCTTCTGTTTTTCATTTATTATATCCGAAGCGCAACTGCTTTTCAACGTTTTCCTCTGAAACCACAAAGGAAAGCGATAGTGCAGCCAGGGCCGAACTGCTGCCGAAGAGAAAAATACAGCAATATGCAACAACGAATCAATTTGCCACCCCGGCAAATTCATGGTATGATATTTTTATCTAAATTTCCTAATTTGAGAAGGGAATGTTTTGTATGGGATTGCTACAGGAATGGTATACGCAGGAAACAAAAGACAGCGAGGCAGAAATCTTTCACCGTCCCATAAGCGAGGAACAGCTTTTTTTTCATGCTGTCAGCAATGGCGATATCGATTTTGTCCGCCAAAACTGCAGACAGCAAAAGTTTGCCGAAACCGACGGGGTAGGCATCCTTTCCCGGGATCCGGTAACGAATATAAAATATCACTTCGTTATTACCACTGCTTTCGTAACCCGGCTTTGCATAGAATCCGGTATGGAAATGGAACAGGCTATGCGTCTAAGCGATTTCTATATCTTAAAGCTTGACGGCCTCCATACCCTCCAGGCCATTATCGACCTTCATGACCGGATGGTTTTGGACTTTACAGGGAAAATGAAGATTCTGGTAAAACAATCCGGCACATCAAAGCCTATTACTACTTGCATTGACTATATTTATGCCCATATTAAGGAACGGATTACCATTGAGGATCTCGCTCAATATACCGGGCTGTCCGCAAGTTACTTATCACGTCTCTTCAAAAAGGAAACGGGGGTTTCCGTAAGCGATTACATTCGGGAGAAAAAAATTGAAAAGGCACAGCACCTGCTGAAATTTTGCAATTACAGCCTCGTGGAAATATCCAATTACCTCTCCTTCTCATCTCAAAGCCATTTTATACAGCTGTTCAAAGACTTTACAGGCATGACGCCTAAAAAATATCGGGATATCAATGCCACTTCGGCTTGGAACGTTACAGACATGAAGCCGTAAAACGCACAAAAAAGACTTCCATAGCCCCTTCTTTGTTTACAAAAGCTTTGCGCAACGGAAGTCTTTTATCAAAACATATTATCCTTTAACGCCCCCCAGCGTCACCCCGGCAATAATATATTTGGAAAGAAACAGATATACAAGAATAATCGGAACGATTGCCACCATTATCATAGTATATATTTTACCCATGTCAAAATTCATATAATCTGCACCTCGGAGCGTTGCTATTAATATGGGCACCGTCATTTTATTCTTTGACTGTATAACCAATGCCGGAACGAAGTAGTTATTCCATGAACCTACGAATGTGAATATCGCCTGTACCGCAATAGCCGGCTTCATAATCGGAAGCACAATCCGGTTGAACGTCAAGAATTCCCCGGAACCGTCTATCCTCGCCGCTTCTACCAGCGAAAGAGGAAGCGAAGATTGCATATAGCTATACATGAAGTAGAACACTGCCGGCGAAGCAATCGACGGGATAATCAGCGGAAGCAGGGAATCATACATCCCCATTTTCGTGATTAACCGCAGAAAGCCCATCGCCGTTACCTGTGTCGGCATCACCAGGATGGCCATGATAAAGGTAAACGCCACATTCCTGAATTTAAAGTCATATGCATACAGCCCATATGCCGTCAGCGCGGAGAAATATGTACAGATTGCCGCCGAACAGCCGGAAACAATCAGGCTGTTTATAATTCCCTGGAACATGGGGAAAGTTCCATCGTTGGCCACATTGCTCAGATTCCGCAATAAATCTTTCCCTGGCAGAGCCGAAAACCCTTTTTGCAAATCCGCATGGGAATGCGTTGCATTGACAAACAGGATATAGAAGAAAAACAGGCACATAAATGACAGAATAATCAGTAATACATGGGCAAAAATACTGCGTCCACGGCTCAATCCTTTTGAATCCATAACTATTATCTCCTTCCTCTTTTTTTGTTTTTCTTTGCCGCCGCCTTCGAACCATCAGGGTCGTTGTCATTGGTCATCCGATATACAAAGAAGCATAGGATACCGCTTACGATAAACAGATAAACCGATAACGCGCCTGCCATACCATAGTTCCGGCTCTTCAGGTGGCTGTTCAGGAACATAATCAATGTCATGGATGTCCTGTCCGGGCTTCCCTGCCCGTTTGTCAAAATCTGCGGAACATCGAACATCTGCAGCCCGCCGATGATGGAAGTAATCAGCGTATAAAGCAGTTATAGGCATTCCATGTATTAATCATGGTGTTGAACTCCGGACTCGGCGTATTTACCTTAAAGCGGGAAAGCTTTTCATGCCAGTAAGAAATCAGCTGTTCCAGCTCCCTGCTGCAGACATTTTCCGCACTTTCATATTGTTTTAATATCCGTTCCGCCTCCGGATCAGACTTCATGCCCAAAACAAACGCCAGATTCTTTGTTTCCCCCGGAGCCAGCGTTATCCGGGCAGCCAACGCGCCGCACCCGTTTCCGTTATAGCTAATTCCTCCCCCAAGTTCTCCCCGAATTACTGCTTCCGGGTTTCCATATCCATGATAACGCCCCAGGAACTTTTCTCTATCTCCGCAATAGGAAGAGATATCCGCCCCTGCCAGGCCGAAGAAGCGTTCCGTCATAATCTTGTCGTCCACATCCTTCCCTTCTTCCAGCCCGTCCAGATTGCCGTGAATCAGCTGGCAAATCCTGTTCCCTTTAAAAACGGTCCTTGTAATAAACTGGGAATACTGCAGGTTCACCTGGTCCTGCTCGTAATTGCTGTTATTCGTAAATTCCGCATACCCCGTGACGCTCAAATCCCTCGAATCGCCGGAACAGTTGGTTATGCTCACATTCCAGACTTCATACGTTTTGTTCAGGGGAACATAATAAAGCGCCTCCGAATGAATCTCGCTGTAGTCCGCAGCTATTTTTGTATATGCGGTTCCATGCCGGCATTCGCTTTTATAAACCGCAAGGTCCTTTCCTACCGGCTGCCACGAAGCGGACCAATAATCCGCCCTCTCGTTGTCGCGGATATAGATATATCTTCCCGGCTGGTCAAACCCATTAAAAACATATCTTAAAATCCTTCCGTTTGCCCCCGATTTTGCAAAGCTATACCCGCCTGCATTATTGGAAATAATCGCGCCGTATTCCGGCGAGCCAAGATAATTTGCCCATGGCGCTGGTGTATCCGGCCTGTCAATTACGTATTCCCGTCTTTCATCATCAAAATATCCAAATTTCATACCTGCTTCTCCTTTGCCAATCCATCTTTTTTTTCACCAAGCTCCACCTGGATTTCATGTCTTTCATCCGGCAGGGATATAATCGTCTCCCTTTCCAAAAATACCCCATTCCCGTCATTCTTTAGCTCAAACTTTCCATCGCATGACGCCCCTTTTATTGCATATTCCCCATAGGTCAAATGCAGCGGGTTTGCAAACGATATGCGAAACTCCTTTCCTGCAAACCAAAGCTGCAGCCTTGAGTTGCCCTTTTCGTCAAACTGTTCCTTTATCAGCCTGGGCCGGATTACCATATCGCCGTTTTCCCCGCGGACCCCAAATACTTCTGTAACCATTGTGAGCATGTACCAGCTCGCCGCTCCCGTTAAATAGTGATACATTCCCCTTCCCGAACCGTTAAAGTATTCGGGGATGCCGGGATAGATTTTGCTTGTCTCAAACCGCAAAGCGGTATCCGCCAATGTCTGCAAAGCCTTATAGCCTTCCTTTACGAACCCTCTCTGGTACAATGCATTTGCATACATAACCGTCATATGCGAGAAGACAGCCCCATTTTCCTTTTCCCCATATGCAAACCCAAACATTCTGCCCAGGTTAAACTTCAATTCGCCAAAATTTGTGTTCAGGCGGTAACCGCCGATTTCTTTTTTGTATAAATATTTATCCGCACTTTTACAAATTTTTTCTATCTGCTCATCCTTCGCAATTTTACCCATAATCGCGAACACCTGGCCCGTAAGCATCATCCGGACCCCTTGCTCAAAGTATCCCTCTACAGCCGCTCCATCATTATCGTAATAACTGTTGAACCAACCCTCTGACTCATCCCCCTCTATCCATTCCGTTCCTCGGATGTGCTCTCCCATCCATTCCGCCTTATGCCGCAAATTATCCGCCAGTTCCCTGATGCTCACCTGTATTCTTTCCCCGCTGATATTATGGGAGCAAAGCGATAGATAACTTTTCAAAAGCTCCCGTTTCGCATCCGCTTCTCCATATATCCGGACATCATCCTGCAACAAAATCCGGGCTTCCTTAAGCAATTCTATCTGCTTCCAGCCAAATTTTTCTTCAAGGGTTATAAGCAATTCGGACAGTCGTATAAGGTTTCCGGCATATGCGCATGTAAAAGCTACGCTTTCTCCCCGTTCTGCCGCCATATCCAGCGCATCGTTCCAATCCGCCCCGCGAAGCCGGATATGATTGTGGTTCCCCACCTCATAAAACGCGCATAAGTGCTCCAACAGCAAATGCTCCAAAATGCTCCCTTCATATACCCGGCCATCTCCGCACTTCTGCTTCAAGCCATATGCGGGGTTCCACCCGGCATCCAGGCCGCCGCCGCGTTCTATCTGCCCATCTTTGAAATAAGGCGCTTTTTCCTTTAATATCTCAACATCTCCGGTCTGATCGATATAAAACTTTGTCGTCATGAATGGCCAAACCCCATGATCCATCCAGACGCGGGCAATACCGTTTCTGTCCGCGATAAACTCCCCTTGCCCCTCTCCAATAATCGTAGCATTTGTTCCATCTACCCTTACGCCCCCGTAATTATCGAGAATCATCCGCCGTACGCCGCCGGGATCCATAATCAAAAGCGAAAGGCAGTCCTGCCACAAATCCCGCCATCCTCTCCCGCCCCTGCCATAATCATGGTACGGCAAAAAGGAACATCCATAAATCCGCCGCAAAATGGGCTGGAAGCTTACCCATCTCATCCAGTTATCGAACCTTTCGTTTCCGGTATCATATATAACATTTACTTTATTCTGCCAGTAGTCATTCGTCCGCTTTAAGGCTTTCTGCACCTTTTCCCTGGTTTTATAGGCGGAAAGGATGTTTTCTACTTCTTCCTCATTTCCCGTTATTCCCATTATGATGGTATATGACGCTTCTCCCTCCGGTTTTAAAACGGCTGCCGGAAAACGGATGCCCCCCAGCGCTTCTTTTCCTTCATAGAAGCTCCCTCCGGGTATACCGGCTTCATTTTTCATCACCTTCCTGGGCTGCGTATAGCTTCCCCCTTCGCCAATATATTCTTCCGTAATCGGATAAAAGTCCATGGGCTTTTCCCCATCCCCAGCTATTCCGCACACAAAATAAGTCAAATCATTTTTTCTATGCCCGCGCTCATCAAAGGATAAAGCAGGCTTTACATATACCCCATAATCTGTAGTTTTGATGCGGTGAAGCAGAGACGTAACATGCCTGTGGTCTCTAATATTATCCGCGCTTCTCCCAAAAATAGGGATTGCCGCAA